>JAQYCQ010000001.1 GCA_028724585.1 Bacillota bacterium
TAAAGGTAGCGGCAATACACTCCTTTAAGTAGTCAAAGCTACAGGAAAACATTAAAAGTCCCACAGTATCTGAATGTATTGAACCACAGTAGAAAAAGAAAGGAAAATGATGATTTCGCTTCTGCAATCATCATACAAGAAGAATATGGGATATATGTATGATACAGCAGTCATAGGAGGCGGCCCGGGCGGCTATGTCGCGGCTCAGGAGCTTGCGTCCTCCGGACACAAGACCGCGCTTATAGAATTCTCTAAAGTAGGGGGGACCTGCCTCCACAGAGGCTGCATACCGACTAAGACACTGATGCATTCCAGCGAGATCATCAGGAGGATCAACAGCGGCGTGCCGGGTGTAAAGATGCGTGTCGGCAGCGACGGCGCGGTCTACGACGACTACAAGGCGGATGTGGATATGAAAGAGCTTCAGATAAGGCGCGGTGAAGTCAGCAGCCAGCTGGCCGATGGCGTGACGAAGATGCTGAAGAAAGCCGGAGTCCATATGATAGAGGGACTGGGAACTATAATCTCGGAGCATGAGATCGAGATCAGAGATCCGCAGAACAGGGATGGAGCTCCGCTGGAGACCATAACAGCTGAAAATATCATCATCGCTACAGGCTCGAAACCGGGCAGGCTTCCTGTACCGGGGGCAGACCTGGAAGGAGTCATGACCAGCGACCAGTTCATCATCAACGAGAGACGCCCTGTCAGCCTGGTGATCGTCGGCGGCGGAGTCATAGGCGTGGAGTTCGCGACGATATATATAGGTCTGGGTACAAAAGTCACCATACTGGAGGGAGCGCCGAGACTGCTGGGCCCTCTGGACAGGGAATTTTCCCAGAGCATTAAGATGATCCTCAAAAAGAGAGGCGCCGATATCCATACAGGAGCCATGGTAAAGAGCTTCGAGCGCCTGGAAGACGGAGTTATCCGCTGCACCTATACCGAAAAGGGTGAAGAAAAGACCGCGGACGCAGGCATTGTCCTTGTGGCGGCGGGCAGGATACCTCAGACAGAAGGCCTGTTCGGAAACGGCTTCTCGCTTGAGATGAATGGAAAATATATAAAGACCGATGAAAACAGACGCACCTCATGCCCTAACATATATGCTATAGGCGATGTTATAGGAGGTGTGGAGCTGGCCCATATGGCATCGGCAGAGGCCAGAAACGTTGTCAGATCCATCAACGGAGAAGGCGAAATGGAGAACCTTTCCATAGTACCGGGATGCGTTTATACTGATCCTGAGATCGCTTACACAGGCATGACCATGGACGAAGCAAAAGCTGCCGGCATCAAGGCTGAGTCTCACAAATACCCGATGATGGGCAACAGCAAGAGCGTCCTGTCCCAGCAGGAGAGAGGCTTCATCAAGGTAGTGGCAGATAAAGAGACCAGAAAGATCCTGGGAGCACAGCTGATGTGCGCCCGTGCCACAGATATGGTCAGCGAGTTCGCGGAAGCTATAGCCAACGGCCTCACAGTAGAGGAAATGGCAGATGTCATCCATCCGCACCCTACCTTCAGCGAAGGGATCACAGAAGTGCTCCGCCTGTTCGAAAAATAAAGATCCTGAAGATACAGCTTACGTCCGCTCCGCGGACATTGCGGCCGGAGGCCGCGCGTTTTGCGAAAATAAAAAGAAAAAAGGCGGGAGCACGCGTCTGCGTGCTCCCGCCTCGTATTATAGTGTTGTAACTTTCCTTTACCTGTTCTTGGTAATCAGTTACAGTTGTTATGGATGCTGTGGACTGGTTCTGTTCACCTTACCGTTTGACGGTTTCCAAAAGGCTCCAGCCACAGCCTCTTTGTTACAGTGTTGATCAGTTAGATACCGCATGACGGTTTATGTAGAACGAGGTTACATTGACAAAGAGCCTGTGGATTCATGACAGCATCAAATATACTTTAAGGAGGATTACCGTAATGATCTATGTTGGTATTGATGTTGCAAAGGACAAGCACGACTGCTGTATCCTGAACCAGGATGCAGACCCACTCTTTCCGGTGTTTACGATTGAGAATAATTTAGCCGGCTATGAGCAGCTGTATGAGAGGATTCAATCTGTTTCGAAAGACCTGACGGAAATAAAAGTAGGGCTCGAGGCTACCGGTCACTACTCATACAACATCTTGAGATCGCTTCTTGATCACGGCTACCACACCTATGTAATCAATCCGTTGCATACAAATCTCTACAGAAAAGGTCAAAGCCTTAGAAAGACGAAGACGGATAAAGTCGATGCCCGGTCCATTGCTGAAATGCTTGTGACAGATAAGACGCTCAAACCCTACACAAACACATCTTATCACAACGAGGAACTGAAATCATTAACCCGTTACCGTTTTGACAAGGTCAGGGAAAGAGCAAAACTCAAGTCCTCCATCGCCAGACTGGTAAACATCCTGTTCCCGGAACTTGAAGAACTTGTCCCCACACTTCACAGGCCCACTGTCTATGCACTCCTTGAAGAAATGCCTGGTGCATCATTCGTAGCGAGTTCGAACCTTACTCATTTGAAATCTCTCTTGGAAAAGGCTTCTAAAGGCCATTACCAGCGTGACAAGGCCATTGAGATCAGAGATGCTGCACAGACCTCTGTAGGTTCCGTAATGCCCGCCAAATCGATGGAGTTGAAGCATACGATCAATCTCATTCGAATCCTTACAGAAGAAATTGATGAGATCGAATCATCTATCAAAAAAATTGTGGACAAATATGATTCGCCGATCATGACTATTCCTGGGATCAATTATCGAATGGGAGCCATGATTCTGGCTGAAATCGGAGATTTCAGCCGCTTTAACAACGCTGACCAGATTCTGGCCTATGCCGGCATGTCACCATCCACCTATCAGTCCGGCCATTTGGAATCAAGTTATGCCCATATGGAGAAACGCGGTTCCAGATACCTACGCTATGCTTTGTTCAATGCTACCCGGTATGTCTGTATCTGGGATGAACGCTTCCGCCTGTATCTGACCAGGAAACGCGCTGAGGGCAAGCATTACTATGTCGCCATATCCCATGCCGCCAAGAAGCTCCTTAGAACGATATACCGGATGGAAATGACCCACACGGCATATCAGCCATTGTAACTTGCTCTACTCATACTTTTCTGTTGAGAGCACCCCTTCGGATGCTCTGTTCGTCATGCAGTTTTTAAGGTACTGATCTATTTAAAATGCGTCACCGCATTTTATTCAAAAAACATCAATTTATGCTTGACACTTAATAGTTAGTCTTTTGT
>JAQYCQ010000002.1 GCA_028724585.1 Bacillota bacterium
TGCAGTTGGCAGACCGCAATTACAATACTAATCTTGGAGGAACTTATGGTCAAATGCATAGCATTCACTGAACCCTGCGTCGAACGCAGGGTTTTCTTTATACAAAAAACCGGCGGTGTCCATCACCGCCGGGAATCCGTCCGCTCCGCGGACATGACGCCGGCGGAGCCGGCGAAAAGCCGCCCCGTCAGCCTTCGTATTCCGAGCTCACTATCCCGTAAAGAAGCTGGTCCGCCGGCTTGCCGTCAGCGGAAAGCATGGCCTGTTTAAGGCGGCCTTCCTTCTTAAGCCCGGCGGCTTCCAGCACGATCTGAGAACCTTTGTTGTCTATGTGGCACCAGGCGTGTACCCTGTTGATGCCGGCGTCTTTTATGAGAAATCTGACAGCCTCCGACACGGCTGCGGAAGCTATGCCCTGTCCCCAGGCCTGCTCGAAGATGCTGTATCCTATCTCTATCGCCGAAACGTCAGGCTGATATCCAAAAGCGCCGATGGTGCCGACAGGATTTCCATCCAGCTCTATGACCCAGCTGTATCCCCTGCCCTTTTCGTATTCCTCTATATCGTCAGCTATCTTCTTCTGAGCTGCCTCGAATGTCGGGTAAGGATTCCAGCCTGTATATTCTGTGATCGCTGGATTGCAGCCCAGCTCATGGTAAAGGACAGCCGCGTCGTCCATCCTCTCCGGCCTGAGCAACAGGCGATCCGTATTGAGCATTGATCTGCTGTTCATAGAAGTTATTTATCCTCGCCGTCTCCGGTATCGATATGGCCGTCGAGCATCTCTGCCATCAGGTCGTCCAGGCTGCTGCTCATCTGATCAGCGTCGACCCTTTCTATCTCATCTTCGAGGTCGCTGCCGTCGTAATCGCCTATGATACTCTGCATCTGGCTCTCTACGCCGTCGTAGTATCCCTGCATATTGAGGGAATCCGTCATCATGTTGAAGAATCCGTTTACGAACGGGTCTTTGCGCATCTCCTGGAATTTCTCTTTATCCATCTCACCGGCTTCATTATCGCCGGCAGGAGCCTCAGGAGCGATCTTTCCGCTCACCTGATCCAGCATATTGGAAATGCTCTCCTCCAGCTTTTCACGGTCCTCAACGCCTTCTACAAGAGCTGAGAGATCCCTTACCGCTGTGACCTTCACGCCCTCCTCAGGCTGCGGATCGAAATCCGCGTTGTAGTAGTCACTGCCGAAAAAGTCTTCCAGCAGCCCTGTTCCGAAATAGTATTTTGCTTTTGCGCTGAGGTCGTCCGCTTCTGAAGCTTCCTGTGTCCTGTCTGTGAATCTCAGGTAATCACGAAGCCTGGGAGCAAGATTTTCTATCCAGCGCGCTGTGTTGTCTGTAATCATAAGTGCCTCTCTGTTATAATGATTTTCGGTGATGAGCCGATATACATATTATAGTTAAAACAAGTAAAAAGAGAAAGGATAAAAGAATGTTTGTACCTGAGATAAAAGAATATCTGTCAAAGTACGATCCTGATTTTGAATCTGAGATGAGGAGCAGCGGCCTCTACAAGATCTGGCTGCAGGAAGTCGACAGATGGGCCCAGGACGAACGCGCCAGAGTCAACGACAGAGCCACAAAAGCTTTCGTGAACAGGCGCGGACTGGAAAACCTGCAGAACAACCCGGACCAATCCGAGTACGACTACCACATCGTTCAGATGGAAAGCGACCAGATCGTAAGGAATGAGCTCAAGGAAATGATAAAAGCAAGAGCCTTTGTACTGGAAAAGGTAGAAGACGGAGAATAATACTCCCCGCCGCAGGCAATAAAAAAGCAGCTGCATGAGCCGGATCTTCCGGCGCCGCGGCTGCTTTTTCATATTTTATATCATTTTCGTTATTATTCAGCCTTCTCTTCTTTATCAGCCGCGGGCGGATGCCACATACCGCCGTTTCCGAAATCGAACCTGCCGCCTTCTGTCTCTACAAAATGCCTCTTGGCTATCCCCAGGTCGACCAGATCCATAGCGTAGGTATCAGGAACTTCTGCGGTGAGCACACCGTTCAGATATACGAAATGCGGCTTCTGTTTGTTTATAGCTGACGGAGCCAGCGAGACAGCTTCCATGCCGTGCATGATATTATCGGGGATCTCCCTGTCGCTCTCTATCATATCCGACGGAGATTTGTGGGAGGACCTGACCATGGCTCTCACAGTCTTCTCCGCTATCTTAGGCTTGTCCACATGTCCCGTGATGATCACGCATACCAGCAGTTCTCCGTCGCCGAGCTCGAAGAAGCTCCTGTCCATGGTGCCGGCTACCCAGCAGGTGCCCAGGCCCATATCGACCATGTCGAGGACTATGCCCTCGCCGTAATATCCGCCCTTCTCTTTGATATCAGGCAGGTCTCTCGGTCCCTTTACCATGATCGCCGAAGTAGCGTTCCTGATGAAACCCTTAGTGTATTTTTTGCTGCTAAAAGCGCCGGACGCGTCGCGTACCAGCTCCATCGTGAGTCCCGACCTGCCGTTAGCGTCTTCTATCATAGATTCTATGCGTTCAGCTTCGTACTCGCTCAAGGGCTCTGTAAAAGTGCGCCTTGAGATCCTTTCTGCAACAGCATTTCTCATATCTATCTATTATCCTCTGTACAATACGGTTTAGATCCATCCGCAACCGGAGGGTACCGTTCGCTCCCCGGCCCTTGTCTCAAAATATTATCTTCCTGAAATATGGGTTATGAACTGGCGGGCTGATCTTCCCGACCTGCCTGTCTGCCTCATGTCCCATTTTGTCGCTTCCTTCATGAGAGTCTCTTCGTCTATATCGACTCCCTCTCTCTTCGCGACCGACTTTATTATCTCATTGTAGAGCTTCTTATCCGGCTCTGAGAATGTTATGGTGAGGCCGAACCTGTCCGCCAGGGACTGACGCTCCTCCATACCGTCTCTTGTATGTACCTCGCCGTTGTCTCCCCTGTCGCTCCACATTTCCTTGACCAGATTTCTCCTGTTTGAGGTCACATAGACCAGGACGTTGGCAGGCTGCACCTCGACGCCGCCTTCCAGCACGGATTTGAACTTCTTGTACTGAATCTCGGAAGCCTCGAAGGAAAGGTCGTCTATGAAGATTATGCATCTGCAGCCCCTGTCAGCGACCCTGTTCATAACAGTAGTGATCTCCAGTATCCTGTCCTTAGGCAGGCTGATAAGCCTGAGGCCGTCGACGGCGAACTTGTTGAGCAGGGCTTTTACGCTGGATGACTTTCCAGTACCCTTGTCGCCGTAAAGGAGCACATTGTTGGCCCTCTTACCGTCCAGGAACATCTGTGTGTTTCTGATGAGCTGCTCCTGCTGGACCTTGTAGCCGATGAGGTCATCGAAGGTTATAGGGTCCGGGTGCTCTACGCCCCTCAGGTCTCCGTTCCAGACGAAAGCCTTGTATCTTCCAAGCTCTCCGCACATCTTCTTCCTGTAATATTCGGCAAGGCCTCTGGCAGCCTCGGCGGGATCTTTCTCGAGCGCCTTGTATATAGCCGAAGCGCGCCCGTCGTCCTCTACCGGAGCCTTTACCATACATACGCACGGCCTGTCGTCGTGCATGCGCGGTGAAGCTGTGCCCCAGTCGATTTCCATGAGCCTTTTTATCTCTATGATATCTCCTTCGACCAGCCTGAGCGTAAGGTCGTCTGGCATGCCCTTCTCGGCCGCCAGGCTGTAAGCGTTCTCACTGTCAGCGACCAGGCTCAGCAGATAGTTCTGCCAGAATGTGAGCTCCGGATCACCGAACTTCACATTTCTGAGCAGGCTGCGCTGAAGCTCGTAATAATCAGACTCGGCGTGTCTGATGTCCGCGTGAGCGGTCGAGCTTCCGTTTTCTATGATATTTACTGCTCTTTTAACATTTTCGTCTTTTCTTATATTATCAAAGAAAAGCATGCGTTCAATATTCATTAATTTTTTCCATCTCCGAACAAATATTTTCGCCCTGCGGCTGTATTACATTTATTTCTTAAAATCTTCTATATTTACAGGGCCTTTCATTGTAGCACGTTTTATATACAGCATGCCATCTTTTCTTGTGTGTATCGTCCATCTTACCAGAGAAATCTCCCCGAAGGCAAGCTCCAGGCAGGTCATACCGTGCGGATGCATCACGCAGCCCGAATTGAAATACGGTATCTCGCCCTTCACCGGAAGCCTCGGACGGTGGGTATGGCCGCAGATCAGGATCATGTTGTTATCGTCTATCCATTTTTTCAGGGCCTTCTCCCTATGAGCCGGTTTGTACCTGTTCTTGGTCGGGTTGGCTGAATAGTGAAATCCCGCTTTATGTATGAAGCGCCAGATATACCTGTTGGTGACCATTCCCACAGGCGCCAGATAGTCGTTGAGGATCTCCCCCGCCTGGCCGTGATAGACAAGTATCTCCTGTCCGGTAGGCTCGTAGACCAGGACTACAGCTTCCTTAGGCTTTACGCCAGGCAGAACTTCCACGGTCTCATCCAGGAATGCATCGTAGTCGTACTCCATATATTTCTTTACATATTCCGGCTTCAGTATCTGATGGTTGTGGTTGCCGGCCAGCATGATGAACCTGCCGGCCTTCTGGAACTTTCTCAATTCCCCGAAGACTCCCGGATGGGAGCTCGCTATATACCTGTAGCTGGGGACCTCCCACATCTCGTCCCCGTCGCCTGCTTCGACATAGGTGTAGCCGTTTTCGAAATAGTACTCCAGGGCGTGATAATAGACCAGCTTGTTCTGGGCGAACTCATCGCTGACGCTGTTATCCCCCCGGTGGACGTCAGAGATGAAAACGAACTGCGAATGGTTGTCTATATTTATCCTTTCCGCTTTTCTGTATATCGAATCCAGTCTCTTTGATGTGAACAAGACATCATCTTCTTTCTGTCTCTCTGCTCTATCAATACAATAGGGACCTGCCGCGCTCCCGGCAGGTGCCTGAACCTTACCTGATATTATATCAGACTGCCTGAGAGACTGCTCGTAAACTTTATTTTATAATATTATTGCCGCTTCAGGAAGCTTGAAGCGCATACCGGTTTGATCAGCATGAAAAAAGAAAGAGCGCCGCGAGGACACGTAGCATAATACAGAAAGACCCCGGAAAGGGACGCGCTCACTCATGTGAAACGCGCCCGTCCCGGAGTCTTGTATCATTTTCATTTAATCCGCGCCTGGACGGCGCTTTCCGAAGCCTCCGGCTTCGTCATGTCAGCGGAGCTGACGTCAGTCCGCGTCACTGGAAATTGGTTATCAGAGTGACTATCCTCAGCGCGAAGAGTACGAAAACAACCCACATTACAGGGCCTACAGTCTTGGCCTTGCCCTCGAATACTCTGATGATAACCCATGTGATGATAGCGAACATGATACCATTCGCGATGGAGTAAGTCAGAGGCATCATGAGCATAGCCATGTAAGCGCCCGCTGTGTCAGCGATATCTCCGTCGAAGGAGATCTTTTTGGCGCTGCTGACCATCAGCATTCCTACGTAGATGAGGGCCGGAGCCGTAGCGAAGGAAGGGATAGCCAGGAATACCGGTGACAGGAAGATAGCCAGCAGGAACATAACGCCTGTCGTGGCAGCCGAGAGGCCCGTCCTTCCGCCTGCGGCAACACCGGCGCTGGATTCTACGAAGCTTGTTACAGTTGAAGTACCCAGGCAGGCGCCTACAGTAGTTCCGATGGCGTCTGACATGAATACTCTGCCGACTCTCGGAAGATTGCCGTCCTTGTCGAGCAGGCCCGCTTTGTCAGCGATACCTACTACAGTGCCGACCGTATCGAAGAGGTCAACATACAGGAAAGCGAATACTATAGCGATGAACTGGATGATATGGGAGGCTGCCCATCCGAAGTCGAACTTGAAGGCAGTCTTGCTGAGTCCGCTGAACTGCAGTCCCTGTGAGAAATCAGGGAATACGCTGAACACGCCCGCGTCAGGGTCTACAACGTACCAGCCTATCTTCTGCGCGATCATTCCCAGCACCCATGTAGCGAGGATGCCGATGAGCACTGAGCCCTTGAAGTTATAGTGCTGCAGTACCAGGATGATCAGGAATCCGATCAGGGCCAGAGCTACCTGAGGACTTCCGAAATCGCCGAGGCCGATGCTAGTCGAGCCGTCGCTGGTAGTGAACTTTACAATGCCGGCGCTCTGCAGTCCTATATAAGCTACGAAGAGTCCGATGCCGGCCGAGATGCCGTTCTTGAGGTTCTGAGGGATGCCGTTTACCAGGGCTTCTCTCGCTTTGAGAACTGAAAGAAGAATAAAGATGATACCTTCTACGAATACCGCTGTCAGGCAGATCATGAACGCGTTAGGCGCGCCGCCGAGTTCTCCCAGACATACAGTGTAGGCAAAATAGGCGTTGAGCCCCAGTCCCGCTGAGAGGGCGATAGGATAGTTAGCCAGGAAAGCCATGAAGAAAGTAGCTATAGCCGACGCGATAGCGGTAGCCATAAATACGCCGCCCTTGTCCATGACAGTTCCGAGGATGTTCGGATTGACAGCCAGGATATACGCCATTGTCAGGAATGTCGTGAGTCCCGCGATGATCTCAGTCCGGACATTCGTCCCATGCTCACTGAGCTTAAAGATTCTTTCGAGCATAAACCCGTCCTTTCTCTTTTATGGCAGAAAGCCATAAACATAAAACAAAAAACAGAAAATTAGATTAGAACAGAACTAATATATCACAATAACCGCCGCATATCGAGCATGAAAAAGTCACGAAATATTAATAATCTTCCAGCCCTTCCGTCCGCTCCGCGGACCGCCGCGGGCGGAGCCCGCGAAAAAAGCGCGTAAAATACAGGTTCGAAGCGTGTAAAAAAACGCAGATGGGCCGCGCCGGAATTTTAAGCCGGCGCGGCCGTAAAACCGCTGGTATTAAATTTCCATCGGATAAGGAAGCGCTTTCGCCTTCCTATTGATATTCATATATTAAACGTAGAGCGGGTTCTTGTCTGTGAGCTCTTTTACTATGCCCTTTGCTTCCTCGATCTTGGATTCGTCGTCCGGGTTGTCGAGTACCAGAGCCATAGCGTCTACAGTCCTTCTGACATCGTCTTCCTTGAAGCCTCTGGAAGTCATCGCAGGTGTTCCGAGACGGAGACCGCTTGTGACGAACGGGCTCTGAGGGTCGTTAGGAACTGTGTTCTTGTTTGTAGTGATGTTGGCCAGGTCGAGGAGGTGTTCAGCCTGCTTGCCTGTGATGCCTTTGTTAACCAGGTTGAGGAGCACGAGGTGGTTGTCTGTGCCGCCTGTTACCAGGTCGAAGCCCTTTGACAGGAGAGCGTCAGCGAGAGCCTGAGCGTTCTTTACTACCTGACCGATGTATTCCTTGAATTCCGGCTGAGCCGCTTCGTGGAAGCATACTGCCTTGCCGGCGATGACGTGCATGAGAGGACCGCCCTGTGTTCCAGGGAATACAGCCTTGTCTATAGCCTTGGCGAATTCTTCCTTGCAGAGGATAGCGCCGCCTCTTGGTCCTCTGAGAGTCTTGTGGGTCGTAGTAGTTACGATCTGGCAGCTCTCTACAGGATTTGGATGGTAGCCTGTAGCTACGAGTCCGGCGATATGAGCCATGTCGAACATTACCAGTGCGCCTACTTCGTCTGCGATCTCTCTGAACTTCGCGGCGTCTATGACTCTTGGATAAGCGCTCGCTCCGCATACGATCAGCTTAGGCTTGCACTCCTGAGCTAGTTTCCTTACTTCGTCGAAGTTTATGCGGCCTGTCTCAGGGTCGATGCCGTATGAAACGAAGTTATATGACTTTCCTGAGTAGTTTACAGGCGAACCGTGAGTGAGGTGGCCGCCGTTGGAGAGGTCCATGCCCATTACTGTGTCGCCGTACTGGAGAAGAGCCTGATAAACCGCTGTGTTGGCGTTTGCTCCGCTGTGTGGCTGTACGTTAGCGTGGTCTGCTCCAAAGAGAGCTGTGAGCCTGTCTCTAGCCAGTGTCTCTACTTCGTCTACGAATTCGCATCCGCCGTAATATCTCTTACCTGGATATCCTTCGGCGTATTTATTTGTAAGCTCGCTGCCTACTGCTTCCATAACGGCTCTGCTGACGAAGTTCTCTGAAGCGATCATTTCGATCTTTGACTTCTGCCTGTTTACTTCGCGCTTGATGCTGGCAGTGATCTCTGGGTCGTCCTTTTCAAGGTAGTTGTAGTACATTTTTGCTCCTTTCGCATGACATGATTTAATATCTGATTATATCACACATACCGGGTATGTTAACATGTTCCGTATGAATTTATAGGCTCTATACCGGCGACAGCTCTGCTGACGGCAGAGTCCTGCTACCTGCTGGCCGAGCAGACTATGCCTATGCCTGACAGCACAGCGCAGACTATAAATGTCACATGTATAGCTGACATTATCGAGGCTGTGCCCGCGCTGGCCAAGGCTATATTTCCTACTATAGCGCCGACTATGACCGTAACTATAGCCATGCTGGCCGTCTGCCCCACCGTCCTGCTCGTCGACATGATAGAGGAAGCTACTCCGTAGTAGTTAGGCTTTACCGCGCTCATGATAGCGTTTGTATTAGGAGACGAGAAGAGAGCGAAGCCGAGGCCTGTTACCGCGAAGGCCGCCAGCAGATATGCCATTGGCGTATCAGGATGCGTGAATATCAGCATCACTATGCCGGCGCAGGTCAGGCTCATGCCTATAGAAGCCAGCAGATAAGGCGAACGCTTGTCTGAAAGCCTTCCTGCCATCGGTGAAAGTACCGCCTGTACCAGCGGAGTCGTTATCAGGATCAGGCCCGCTGTCGCTGAATTCATGCCTTTTACGCTCTGCAGATAGATGGACATGAGATAGCTGATAGAGAAGGAAGCTCCGTAGTTGAGCAGAGCCGCTATATTGGACAGGGTAAATCCCCTGCTCTCCGTAAAGAGCTTCAGGTCCAGGACAGGCATGTCCGTCTTGAGCTCCCTGCGCACGAAGAAAAACAGCAGCAGCAGGGAAATGACGAATATGACCTTAGCCGCGGTATATGTGGTAAAGTCAGTGAGCCCGTACAGGAATGCCGATGTGGCCAGTACATAGAGCACGCAGCCAGGCATATCCATAGATGAGAGCGGAGGTATGCCTTTCGAATTCCTTTCCTTATCTGTCTCTTTTATAAATATAAACGACAGAACTATCATAGGGATGCTGTATATGGTGATGAGGATCATTATAGATCTCCAGCCCAGCACGTGATTAAGAAAACCTCCCAGCACAGGACCCAGTGACAGTCCCAGGTAGGTGAACATTACTGAAAAGCCCATGAGCCCGCCCCGGATCTCTACCGGGAAATTCTGGGATATGATAGCGGTGTTTGTCGAAAAGATCATTCCCGCCCCCACACCCTGGCAGAGCCTCATCGCGATCAGCATCTGTATATTTGCCGACAGGGCGCTGAGTCCAGAGAAGATCATAAATACTATCGTTCCGGCTATGAAGACCTTCTTCTTACTGTAAAGGTCCGCAAATCTGCCTATAGGGACCATAAAGGCCGTGGAAGTGAGCAGGTAGGACGTGATGATCCAGCCCATGCTGACAGCGCCCGCCGAGAACTCCGACGCTATCGAAGGCACAGACAGAGTCAGCGAGCTCCCCATGAACGGCGAGATAAAGGCCGCCATGATCAGAGGCAAAAGCTGCTTTTTATCTGACGAATCTAACTTCAAATCTATTTTTCTCCTTTCCGTGAATTACTTTGCTATTATACAGCAAATAACAGATATTCGGAAAAGGCTTTTCTGCTCAGGGTGAATTTTCACAGGCCGAATCTTTACGTCTGCTCCGCAGACGCGGTATTAAACTGCAGGACGCAAAAAGTCCCTCCCGCGGATCTCCACGGAAGGAACTCTGAAATATCACTGCGTAAGTATATATTCTTTTTTAATAATTGTTCTCTTCGTTTTCGATGTCTGTTTTTATGCTGTCTTCGGACTCGTGCTTGTCCAGGGAGAGGTTAGGAACCGCTTCGCCTGTCTGTACAGCCTTTCCGTCCTTCCAGGTCCATGTGCCTGCCGAGCTCAGCTGCAGCTTCTTGCTGGACATCTGGATGATCTCGATAGTATCGCCGTCACCCAGCGAGTCACCGCCGGCGCAGGATATCATGCCCGAACTGAGGAATTCGGTCTTAACCTGTCTGCCGTTGATGAAGATCTTAGAAGCCTGAGTGAAGTTCTCGCCTGTCACATAAAGTCTCGTGCCGTAGTTGGACATACCGCTGACCGTTATAGGGTCGATGCCGAACTTCATATCAGCCTTAGGATACCTGACTCCGTCTGTAGCGTAGCTTTCTCCATAGAGCATGTCGTACTGGAGATCGTGCATATCCTTGTAGTAATCCTTATCGTCAGTGCAGTACTGCTGGAACTTGTTGACTACTCCGCTGTGGAGACCGACTAGCTTCATGACCTGAGCGCCCAGCTGGTAGGTTGTGAGGTCCTTGTCCTCCTTCTGGAGACCGAAATTATCCCAGATGACGTACTCTGTCTGGTAGATGTTGCCGTTCACCACATCATCGTTCGTGATGCTGAACTTAGGCAGGTGGTCGCCGTAAACTACCAGGACAGTAGGCTCGCTGCTCTGTGAGAGCGAGTCCGTGAGCTGGCCGAGGAACTCGTCCATCTGGTGGATCTGGTTGACGTAGTACTCGAAGCCTACAGCTTCATCTTTGTTGAAGCCGTTTACCTTGATAGTCTGAGTGTCATCTATCGGCTCTGTCGGGTACTTGCCGTGACCCTGTACCGAAACAGCGAATACGTAATCCTGCTGTGGCGTCGACTGGAGAGCCTTGTTTATCTCGCCTGTGAGTATGTAGTCCTTAGCCCAGTTCAGAGGGTTCCTCTCAACATTCTGCATATATTCTACAGAAGTGAACGTATCGAATCCCAGATCAGGGTAAACCAGGTATCTGCCGTAGAACTTGCCTGTGTGGTTGTGGATAGCGTGTGTGCCGTATCCGTATTCCTTGAGGTCGTTAGCTACAGACTCGCTGGTAGTCTTTCTCATGATCGTAGTGTAAGGGTATTCGCCAGGGCCGAAGTTAGCCAGGGAGAAGCCTGTGTTGACCTCGTACTCTGTATTTGCCGTGCCGGCGCCGAATGAAGGCGTCGTAAGGAAGCCTGAGCTGTAATTCTCTTTCATCTTGTCAAAGTTAGGCAGCGGAGTCTCTGAGAAGGTTACGTTCTTCAGAGTCGTCGGATCAAAGAAGGATTCCATCTGAAGTATTACTATATTAGGGGTTTCCTTTGTAGCCTTGTCGGACTTGACTATCTGGGCTGTGCCCGCGTCTCCGGCTTCATTATTTATCTTGTCGACTATAGCGTCTATGCTCTTTTCAGAGTAATCATTTGGCTTCGAAACACCTCTGTCTACCACGCTGGCAGCGAAGCAGTAAGCGAAACCGTAGTTTTTGTAAGCATCCTGGATGTTGTGGAATGTCGTGATGATCGTGCCGTTATTGACAGAAACGACAGTAGCGCCGCCGAGGAGCATGCAGAAACAGAGCACCTGAGCGACAGCCTTTCTGTACATTATCTTAGACTTCTTTGCCTTGACCAGCAGATTTATCATCACTATAGCAAATACCACGATGGCTGCGCCTATCGCTACTCTGAATATAGGGCTGGTGTAGACTGTAACTATGCTGAACACGTCTTTAAGAGTCCTGAAGTCCATGAAGTTCAGCGGCGTCGTCCTGTAGGAAAGCAGGACGCAGTTGGCTATGCCGAGTATAAGCCATACGAATGAAATGACCGTAAAAGCAAAGCCTCTCCTTCTAAAGAGCAGGGCAAGCGACATGGTCGCCATGACCAGTATCCAGTTATAGATAAAGACCAGCGGATGGGTAAAGAGATAAGTCAGTCCCAGTATCGGTGATCTCCTGCTGAGCATTTCCACCACAAGGTAGATCAGGAATGAATGGTATATGGTATAAATAGCGGGCCTGCTCTGGAGCTTCCTCACGAAAGCCACCGGCCTGCCGAAAAATCTGTCGCAGACAGCGCATATAGCGTCTCTGGCCGCTGTAAATCTCAGTAGCAGAGCGCTGATAAAGCCTATCGACATGATTCTGCTTTTCAACTTGTTGAACATTTTGACTGCCTCCATTGATCTTCAGATAAATATCATATATCTGATAAATCCTCGTATCTGTATCTAAGCGCCCGTGATCTGTCAACCTTAACTGTAATAAAAAGCGACAAAGAGAGCGCCCTAGAAGCTTTATGACATAGCTATTTTACGCACATATTACAGAATGTCAATCTCGTTCAAACAATTTTCATATACTTTTCATAAAAGTGCCCAAAAGCCTCTATTCTATAGCCTCCCTGAGCTCACGGCAGAAGATCTCCGGATCAGCAGCCTCCATAAAAGCACTCATAACACAGGTGCCGGCGCAGCCGGTGTCCCTGACTTCCGCTATGTTCCAGAGGCCTATGCCGCCTATAGCGTAGACAGGTATCCCCGCCTCGAGCACAGCCAGACGCAGAGCCTGAGTACCGCGCGGAGCGGCTCCCTTCTTGCAGTTCGTTGGATAAATATGACCGTAAACAGCGTAGGAGGCTCCCATTTCTCCTGCTTCACGAGCTTCCTCCGGTGAATGGACAGAGACTCCGACCTTCTTCGGCAGCAGAGCGTTCAGCTCCGGATCTTCTTTAATGCGCTTGAACTCAGCCAGGGGCAGATGGATCTCCGGCCAGCCGGCTTTAATACCTTCATCCGCGTGAGCGTGCCAGATGACACTTCTTCCCTTTTTCTGCGCCAGTCTCTGAGTTTCCAGAGCAAGAGCTCTGTATTCCCCGTCAGTCAGCTGTTTAGCTCTCAGAATAACGGCATCAGCGCCGCATCCCGCCAGCTGCGCCGCCTTTTCAGCAGACTCCTGACCTTCCTTAAAATCAGTCACTGCTATGATCTTAAAGTCTTCATTCAATACCGCGCGTGCCGACGCGTATTTCTTCTTCAGCTGCGCGATCTTCTCATCGCTCATCTTTCCTGCCCTCAGCCTGCCCTCGTCCGAGTTATGACCCAGGTCAGCCAGCTTTACCATCCTGGCAGCCGGGTTATCTTTGAGCGCCCTTACATAATCCAGATAAGGGGTATCGTCGTCATGAGTCAAAAGGCGTAAAGCTTCAATGACCTGAGGCGGGAAATCTTCCGCCAGCTGCTCAAGAGTCACATCTGTGTCCTCAACCACATCGTGGAGCAGGGCAGCGCAGGCAGTGATCTCTTCCGGCATATTTTGCGCTACCTGATAAGGATGAAAGATATATGGAGCGCCGTTTCTGTCCCTCTGCCCTTCATGAGCTCTGTAGGCAATATCCATAGCCCTGTAAGTCATATCAGTATAGATCATAATCTCCTCCACGCCGGCTCCGCCGGCAATATAAAAGCGGAGAGCGCAGTCACATCCGCGCGTCTCCGCCAATAATGCTTTTTACGGTTTTCCCTCCCTGTCAGCGGAGCTGACGCGGGCACGGGAATTTATACATATATATAGTCGTTCATGACCGGCTGCAGGCCTTCGGCCTCGAGAGCCTTAAACACTTCGTCCACGCTCCTGCCGTCGGAGATGATGAACTGGTCGTCACCCGCATTGTCTACTTTGTCGGAATGGCTTCCGATACCTGTGCTCACGCCGGCTGAGATCTTTGTAGCGGCTATCTTGACCAGGTTGTCCCTGAATTCCGCTCTCTCACGTGTAGAGATCGTGATCCCGGCAAAAGGCATGTAGATCCTGTAAGCGCATACGATCTGCAGCAGCTCTCTCTCGTGTACGTCCCTCGGGTTGATCTTGTCGTTGTTGACTATAGGCCTGAGTCTCGGGCAGGAGAATGAGATCTCAGCCTGAGGATACTTCTTCTGGATCAGATTGGCGTGAATGCCTGTCGCGAAAGCGTCCTTCCTGAAATCGGCGAGGCCGAGCAGGGCTCCGAAGCCTACTCCTCTCATGCCGCCCTTAAGAGCACGCTCCTGGGCGTTGACCCTGTAAGGATATATCCTCTTGTGGCCCTCTACGTGAAACCTCTCGTACATATTTGAATCGTATGTCTCCTGGAAGACTGTAACGCAGTCGGCGCCGCACTCGTGGAGATACTTGTATTCGTCCGAATTTACCGGATATACCTCCAGGCCTATATACCTGAAGTACTTCTTAGCGATCCTGCAGGCTTCGCCTATGTATCTGACGTCTGACGCCTCGCGGCTCTCGCCGGTGAGGATGAGCACTTCTTCGAGACCCGTCTTCGCTATCGCTTCCATCTCTTCTTCTACTTCTTTAAAGTCGAGCTTTCTGCGGTTGATGTTGTTGTGGCAGTTGAAGCCGCAGTATACGCAGTAATTCTCGCAGTAATTGGAAATGTAAAGCGGTGTGAACATGAGCACCGTGTTGCCGAAATGCTTGAGCTTTTCCTGCTGGGCCTTGCGGGCTATCTGTTCAAGATAAGGCGCCGCGGCAGGTGACAGCAGGGCTCCGAAGTCTTCGTCTGTGCAGAGATCGTGGGCCAGCGCGCGTTCCACATCCGCCGCGGTATATGAATCCGCGTCGTAGGCATTCATGGCGCTGACTACTTTATCTAAAATATCTGAATCTTCCAGCTTCTCCATACCCGGAAGATAGGTCATGTGATCTATTCTTTCTCTCACTCTGTCGAATTTTCCTCCTATTCGCTGATGAATCCTGTCAGCGGTGATGACGGGTCAGCTCCGCTCTCGAGCACCCTGCCCGGTCCTGCCAGATAAGCCTCGCGGCCTGCCCTTACGGCTTCTCCGAAAGCCTTGGCCATCAGGGAAACGTCCTTAGCGGAAGCTATGCCTGTGTTGCACATTACGGCGTCAGCTCCCATCTCCATAGCTTCGCAAGCCTGTGAAGGCCTTCCGAGACCGGCGTCTACGATGACAGGCAGGTCTATCTCGCTGATGAGCATCTGAATGAAGTCTTTTGTGCTGAGACCCTTGTTTGAGCCGATAGGCGCTGCCAGCGGCATTACTGCCGCCGCGCCTGATTCTACCAGGTCTCTGGCTGTATAAAGATCCGGATAGATGTAAGGCATTACTATGAAGCCCTCGTCGGCGAGGATCTCAGTAGCCTTTACTGTCTCCAGATTATCCGGCATGAGATACTTGGAGTCGCGCATGATCTCGATCTTTACGAAATCTCCGCAGCCCATCTCTCTGGCCAGCCTGGCTATGCGCACCGCTTCTCTGGCGTCTCTGGCGCCGGAAGTGTTGGGCATCAGCGTAACATTGTCAGGAATATAGTCGAGGATATTTTCCGTACCGGAGTTAGCCCTTCTGACAGCCATAGTGACTATCTCGGCGCCGGCCTGTTCGACCGCTGCTTTTATCAGATTTACACTGTATTTGCCAGATCCGAGTATGAACCTGGAGTTGAATTCGTGTCCCGCGATAACGAGCTTGTCATCCTTGTTGTCCGTGGTCATCTGATATTTTTTCCTCCTTCGATCAAAAGCTGGAGCACGGCATTAGCCTGATGGCCCGCGCAGATAGACACGCGCGGCGCAAAGAGATGATAGCCTGATTCAAGGCCGTTGACGCCGTCTCCGCATAATATAAATTTATCAGTTATCTTTTTTGTCTTGATCAGATTGCTGTCCATATATCCGGCCAGTCCCATTCCAGAGACGACAGTAGTATCTGGAGCCTGCTCCATAGCGGTATTTACCAGCATAGCCTTGTTGGCCGCGCTGTCAAAGGCCTCTACCAGGATCTCGGCGTCCCCGAAAATATCCAGGTAATTTTCAGGAGTGACTTTTACCTTCTCTGTTCTGATGTCGATATATGGATTTATGTCGTGAAGAATCTCACTTATCGCTTCTGTCTTAGGCATTCCGATCTGCCTGATGAAATAATACTGTCTATTGATGTTAGTAAGATCTATCACATCGAAATCGACCAGATGCAGGTGTCCTACTCCCGCTCTGGCTAACATAACAGCAATGTTTGATCCCAGTCCTCCCAGGCCGGCTATGTCTACTTTCGAATCCCATAACAGCCTGCGGACTTCTTCCGTGTGTCTCTCATCGAGCGCCGTGAAGATCTCTTCTTCTGAAGGCGCCGGAGACTTTCCATTCCCGATGTCAGACATCAGCCGCCACCTACGAAGCTGACGATCTCTATGATCTCGCCGTCTCTGATCACTTTGTCCGCGTAATCTTTTCTCGGGATCACTCCGCCGTCGCATTCGACAGCGACTTTCTGGGGATCGTAACCGGATTCGGTCAGATAGTCCATGATACTGGAACCGACATGGCCGGAAACAGCCTTCCCGTTTATAGTAACCATATTTCCTCCTTTGCATCAAAAATGCATCGAAAAAGTTTGACATAAGTATAACACCTAAATAGGTATTATTCAATATTGTGAAAATCGTTCATATTTTCAGAAAAAGCGATTATATGGAGTGATTTTTTCTAGAGTAAAAGTCTGTGATTGCAACGTTTTCAAAAGATTTAACGCTTATTTTTCCTTTAGTTGTCTTAACAACTATCGTCGCCTTTCAGCCCTTTTTTGATCGTAATTTTTTCAGGTGAAAAATAAGGGTCACGCATATGATTTCTGCTGAAATTATATGTATATATATTATATAAACTAACTATTCTTTCATATAAAAATACATGTATCCTAATTATATTTACCGAAATTATATGCAAAGCTGTCCTTTTCATAATAAAAACGGCAAAAAAATATCCGGCCGACTTCTCAGCCGTCCGGATATTCTGCGGGTCTCCCCGCCTTCCGTTTTTATATAATCGAATCAGGTTGCAGGAAAATGTATTATTTACTTATCTGCTAGTATATTAGCACACTATCGTATGTATAGCAACAAATTTGAAGATATTTTATCAATATTTTTCAAAAAACATTATACGTATGTTCATTTGCATCTCCTTTCCAGCATCCATATCATAAGCAAAATAACCTTTCACCACGACGGCTCCGCCGACGGCCATGTCCGCGGAGCGGACAAAGGTAAGCGGTTCAATTGTATTCATATATATATGGTGTTATAATTCCCTTTGTCTGCAATTTTCAGCGGACGGAAAGGAGTTCTTTTTATGGAAGAAAACAAAATGGGGATAGTCCCCGTTCCTAAGCTGCTCTTCAGCATGTCGCTCCCGGCGATATGTTCCATGCTGCTTCAGGCTTTATATAATGTAGTAGACAGTAT
Organism: Bacillota bacterium; assembly: GCA_028724585.1. Classification (GTDB taxonomy): domain Bacteria; phylum Bacillota; class Clostridia; order Peptostreptococcales; family Anaerovoracaceae; genus RUG708. The sequence continues at coordinate 17,197 of JAQYCQ010000002.1, forward strand.
CTTCGTTTCAAGGATCAGCGAGGACGCGCTCGCGGCGATCACCCTGGTGTTCCCTATGCAGATGTTCCTCATGGCAGTAGGCATAGGCACGGGCGTGGGCCTCAACTCTCTCATCGCCAGAAGGCTGGGCGAAAAAAGGCAGGACGCCGCTGATTCCGCGGCTACCCACGGCATGCTGCTGGTGGTGTTCAACTCCATCGTCTTCCTCCTGATCGGCCTGTTTACCTCGAGACCTTTCTACAGCTGGTACTCGGACGATCCGGCTCTGGTGGACATGGCTACACATTACGGCCAGATCGTGCTCTGCGTATCCTGCTTCCTCTTCCTGCAGACAACCTGCGAGAAGATACTTCAGGGCAGCGGAAACATGATCATGCCTATGGTCTCAAATATGATAGGATGCGTGGTCAATATCGTGCTCGACCCCATACTGATCTTCGGCCTGCTCGGCGCTCCTGAGATGGGAGTCATCGGAGCAGCAGTGGCGACGGTCATCGGCCAGGCATGCGGATGCGCGGCGGTCTTCTACTGCGTTATCAAAAAACAGAACATCATCCACATCTCGTTTAAGAACTTCAAGTTCTCATGGACGGCCATCAAGGACATCTATGTGGTCGCTCTCCCTGGAATGGTCATGCAGGCTATACCGTCCTTCGTGAACATCTTCCTTAACATGATCCTCATAACATTCTCGGTAACAGCCGTTTCCGTAATGGGCGTATATTTCAGGCTCCAGTCCTTCGTGTTCATGCCGGTATTTGGTCTCTGCCAGGGATCCATGCCGATCATGGGCTACAACTATGGAGCACGGAACAGGAAGAGACTGGTGCATACCATCCATCTGACACTCAAAGTCAGCATAACCATCATGGCGATAGGACTGATAATATTCCAGCTCTTCCCTGACCAGCTGCTGGCCATCTTCGACGCGTCTCCGCAGATGCTCCACATGGGCAGAAACGCCATGAGGCTCCTGAGCATATGCTTCGTACCGGCCGCTATAGGTGTCTCCTTCTCCAACCTCTTCCAGGCACTGGGCCACGGCATATACAGCCTGATCATGACGCTGATCAGACAGCTCTTCGTGATACTGCCGGTCGCCTACTTCCTCTCCCAGACCATCGGAGTCGACGGAGTATGGGCATCCTTCCCAATAGCCGAAGCCGCAGGACTCACCACAGCCATCCTCTTCTACAGACACGTCTACAGGAAAGAGATCTCCGTCCTGCCTGACGGCAACGATTAAAAGATCCTCAATCCAAAGCAGAAAATCTTGATCTATGTTAATATAATAGCCGCAGGAAAGGATGTGATAATCTTGTCTACATTAAAGATCGCGCAGATACAGATGCCGGAGCACGATTTCCCGTCAGAATCACTGGAAGCAGCCTGCGACGCAGTCGCCAGAGCCGCGGCCATGAGAGCCGACATAGTCTGTCTGCCGGAGATGTTCATAACCCACTACGACACAGAGTCCATGAAAAAAGACGCTGTCGAAGAAGGCGGCTATGAAATGGAAAGGCTGGCAGAGACGGCCGCCAGATACGGAGTCTACCTCCAGGCTGGCACAGTCCCTGAAGCAGCCGGCGGCAAAGTCTACAACACTGCCTGCCTCTTCGACAGGAGCGGCGGACTGGTCGCCAAACACCGTAAAATGCATCTGTTCGATATAGACATCAGGGGAGGACAGAGCTTCAGGGAGTCTGACACCCTGTCTGCCGGTGACCAGGTCACAGTAACCGGCACGGAATTCGGACGGATCGGCATGGCCGTCTGCTACGATATACGTTTCCCGGAGCTTTTCAGGCTCATGGCGCTCAAAGGAGCAAAGCTGATCCTGGTTCCGGCAAGCTTCAATATGACTACCGGCCCTGCTCACTGGGACCTGTGCTTCAGGTCCATGGCCATGTACAACCAGTGCTTCATAGCGGGCACAGCGTCAGCAATGACGCCGGAGGCGTCGTACAAGTCTTATGGGCACAGCATCATCTGCGATCCATGGGGCCAAATACTCGGTGAGCTGGAAAGCGAAGAAGGGGTACTGCTGACTGAGATCGATACCGACAGAGCTTCGGATATCAGGAATCAGCTGCCTATCTTAAAGAACAGGCGCGAGGATGTCTATGAGCTTGCCGAAAAGGGCAGGCTTTAGGAGCGGATCTGGGCGTTAAATATAAAAAAACAGAGGCAAAAAATACAGAACCCGGAAGAGAAACTGTTCTCCTCCGGGTTTTTGTCCGCGGTTTTCCGGCCGCGGCAGCCGATCATGAGCCGGCGTCCGAATGAGCGCGGAGCGCTCGCGGGACTCTGTTTCTATCTGTTATCGATCTTTTCCGGATACATGTCGTGGTGAGCCAGCCTGTCGAAGGCTATTTCTTCCCAGCGGGTGCCCGGCTTGCCGTAATTGCAGTAAGGGTCGATGGAGATCCCGCCTCTAGGCAGGAAACGGCCCAGCACTTCTATATATCTAGGTTCCATGAGCTTTATCAGGTCGTCCATGATTATGTTGACGCAGTCCTCGTGGAAATCCCCGTGGTTCCTGAAGCTGAAGAGATAGAGCTTGAGCGACTTGCTCTCTACCATCTTTACGTCAGGGACATAGGAGATGGTGATCTCGGCGAAGTCCGGCTGGCCTGTTATCGGGCAGAGGCTGGTGAACTCAGGGCAGTTGAACTTAACGAAGTAGTCGCGCTCCTGATGCTTGTTCACGAAGGTCTCCAGCAGGGACGGATCGTAGTCCATGCTGTATTTTACATTTTTATTCCCCAGAAGGGTGATCCCTTCCTTTTCTTCTTCTGTTCTCATGTCTCTCCTCTGCTCTCTAATATCCGGCTCTGACCCGGTCCAGGAGCTGAGGCTCTGTGCGGAACCTGCCCCTCGTTGTGGTCGTCACCGTCTCTGAATTTACCTTTTTGATGCCGCGGGCAGCCATACAGCCGTGATGCGCTCTGATGATCACTGCCACGTCCTCCGAGCCCGATATCTTCTGGATGATATAGGCCAGGTCGGAGCCTATGCGTTCCTGCAGCTGCAGTCTCCTGCAGACCATCTCGGCGGCACGGGCTATCTTGCTCAGGCCTATCACGCGGTCTTTAGGGATATATGCCACAGTGATCTTCATATCGTACATGAGCATGAGATGGTGCTCGCAGAAGCTGAATGTGTCTATGTCGCGGACGATCACCATGTCGCTGCCGTCCTCGGGACAGCTGAATGTCTTGTTGAGCTTTTCGGCTATCTCATCGTTGCCGTACTGGGTGCCGGCGAAGATTTCTTCGCACATGCGCGCCACCCTGTCAGGTGTCTCCACAAGTCCTTCTCTGTCCGGGTCTTCTCCTATGGCTTCAAGGAGACCCCGTACATGCATTTTTACTTTTTCCTGGTCAACAGCCATCTATACCCCTCTTTTCTGCGGATCCCAGATGAATTTGTGCAGCTGGAGCCCGACTCTCACTCCGTTGAGCCTGTGTTTCAGTATGAGATCAACTATCCTGTCCGGCTCAAGACTTCCGAACACCGGGCTTATGAACACTCCGCACCTGTTCTGGAGATCGTATTCTTCTATTATCTCAAGCGCCCTGTCCAGGTCGCCCTGGTCCGACGCCACGAACTTGACAGAGTCCTGCTTCTGGAGCAGCTTCATATTTCCTTTATTCATGAAGCTTTCCATACCGCTGCCCGGCAGCTTGTAGTCCATGGTAAAGACCGGCCTTTTATCGAGCGAGGCAAAAGGAGCCAGATCCACCGAGCCGTTGGTCTCTATCTCGACAGAATGCGGAAGCTTACCACTCTGAAGCGCTATGATGACTTCCTCCGCGCCTGGCTGCAGCAAGGGCTCACCGCCGGTCAGGGTCACATCTATGATGCCGGAGGCATCGGCAAGGCTGACTATCTGTTCAGTGGTCAGGTTCTCGAAGCTGGCCGACTCCGCGCCGTCCTTTTTCTGCGCCCATGCCGTATCGCAGTAGGAGCATCTGAGATTGCAGCCGGCGAACCTGACGAAATATGCCGGCGCTCCCGCTCTCTGCCCCTCGCCGTTTACGCTGGCGAAATGCTCAGCTACTACGTACGAGTTCATTCGGCGCCGCCTTCCGTATATATGGCGCAGTTGTTAGGCGTCTCGTAAACTGCTGCTTCGCTGACAGGGACGCCGGCTTCCTTCAGCCTGTCAAAGAAGTATCTGGCGAAATTCTCAGCAGTCGGCCTGAAGTCGAACTCAAAGATCTTGAAGTCCTCTTCGCGCAGGGCTTCCAGAGTTTTTTCCTTTAATGTGCCCTTCTCGATGATGAGGCTGTGGTCTAAACGGTCGACTTCCTTTTTAAGGGCGTCCTTAAGGTCGCCGAAATCCATGACCATTCCGCGGCACTGGCCTTCTTTTATCAGCTCCGGCGAAGAAGCTTTTATGACCACACGCCATCTGTGGCCGTGAAGGTTGCGGCATTTGCCGTCATATCCGGCGAGGAAGTGGGCCGAATCGAAGCTGGCTTCTGTCTTTAATGTATAAATATCTATCATCTCCATGGTACGCGGACTCTGTCCGCGATGTATAAAGGCAATAAAAAAGGGCGCAGAGCGCCCGGAAATACTTTTCTTTTCGGGTCCTGGTTTTGTTTAATGACAGGATGGCACCGGCGAACTGTCATATATCATTAATTTTAAGCGGGCAGACCTGCCTGCCCGCCGAATCATTTTATCGTTATATACCCTTTATGTCAACCGCGGATCTATCCGACAGAGTCTGCGGGCATGCCCTTTCGTCCGCGGAGCGGTCGTCAGTCGAGTTATTTGTGGATATCTATGGATCGATTTCTTTATTTCTCGAACTCCCGGATTTCTTCTATGATCCTGGTGATTATATCCACTCTGCTGAACGGAGTCACGAGATAATAGCCGTCTATGCATGAATTCATGCGGCGGGCGAAATCAAGGGAGATCTCGACCGCGAGGTCAGTACACTCGGCACGGGACTTTCCCTCGTAGCGCTCTATTATGTCCTCGGCTACAGTTATGCCGGAGATCTCGGAGTTCATGAAGCGGCCGTTCCTGCTGCTCACTACCGGGATTATACCGCCGAGGATCTTGGCATCCAGGCTTTCGTGGGCAAGCTGCAGGTTTTTGAGGGCCTCGTCTGTCAGCACAGGCTGGGTAAGGAAACATGACACGCCGTTCTTTATCTTCTCCTCCGCCAGTTTGAGCTGGAAATCGAACTTTTTGGAATTGACGTTGAGCGCTCCGTAGATGCGGAAAGGACTGTCGAGTTCGTTCTCGTTGAGGGATTTGATGAATCCGGAAAGCATCCTGGAATTGAACTGAAATACGCTCTTCACCTCGTCACGCTCCGCGGACGGGATAGGATCTCCTGTGATAGCGAGAACGTTCCTGACTCCCTCTGTGGAAAGGCCCAGCAGGAGCGCTTTGGTGGCATTGAGGTTCCTGTCCCTGCATGTCATGTGAGGTATAGTCTCCATGTCCAGCTCGCGCTTTATCTTGCAGGCCATGAGGCAGGAATCCATGTGAGCGCGGGCAGTCGGGCAGTCCGCCAGTGTGATGGCATCAGCCCCTGCTCCCTTGAGCTGCCATGCTCCCGACATGAACTTGTTAGCATCGGAGTTTCTAGGCGTATCGAGCTCTACCGCTATGATCTTCTTTCCTGCTTCGAGCTTTGACCAGAGCCTGTTGTCTTCCCTTCTGGCTGCTCGCTTTACAGAACGCGGCCTTACGACTGGAGTTCTCTTCCTGCCGGCATCACCTTTAAGGCGGTCGGCAACATTCCTGATGAATTCAGGCCTTGTTCCGCAGCAGCCTCCGACTATAGAAACACCGTCGTCAAGCAGGCTGTCTATGCCGTCCGCGAAGAACTCAGGGTCCGAATCGTAGTAGATGCGGCGTCCGACTACCCTCGGATAGCCGCCGTTAGGCATAGCGCAGACTATATCGCCTTCCTCGATATCCGCCTTCCTGATCAGCTGCTCCATATGCATTACGGAGAGTATGCAGTTCAGGCCGTAGGCATCGATGTACCTGCACTTCCTGGCGCTGTCGAAAAGGTCCTGGTAGTAATAGCCTTCTCTTGTATAGCCGTCGGACTGCACCGAAAAGGATGTCATGATAAAAGCGTCCGGCACTATCTCCTTTATCCTCTCGGCGGCGCTGGCAATACCGAAGAAATTGCTGTTTGTCTCGAAGATATAGTTCTTGAAGCCGTGCTCCGCGTATATCTGGCACATCCTGATCAGCGCTTCCGCTACGTGCTCCTCATCAGCGCCTATGACCGGACCTATATCAGCGAACAGGAATATCTCTCTTCCCGCGTCCGCTGCCGCCTTCTTAGCGAGCATGATCCCGGCTTCTATAACGCTCTCCAGCCTGCTGCCCGAAAAAGCGTCGTTATACGGATTGACCGAAAAAGTATTTGTTTTTATCGCGTTGGCACCCGCTTTAATATACTGTTTATGAATGTTGAGGACATAATCCGGAGAGAGCAGGTTTGCCATCTCGCACGGTCCCTGGAAATCCCTGTAGAGCTCGCTGAAATACGTGCCCATAGCCCCGTCCAGGATAAGCGTGTTGTCCTTTAGGAATTCTCTGATATCCATATTAATAACCTATCTTTTCACTATGAGTGCTGATTTAAAAAAGCCGGAACTCTGGAATCCAGAATCCCGGCTGAATGATCTTTATAACTGTCCTGCTTTAGAGTTTTCTAGGACCGGCAGCCTTTACTTCCTCTGGCATGTCGCTGTACTTAGTCTCGAAGTTCTCGCGGAACATCTCTGCCAGCTCGTCAGCTGTCTTATCGTAAGCGTCCTTGTCTTCCCAGGTATCACGAGGGTTCAGGATCTCCCATGGAACGTTCTCGACCGACTGAGGTACATCGAGGTTGAACCTGTCGTCGTGCCTGAAATCAGCATTCTCAATGGAACCGTTCAGGGCCGCTGTGACCATAGCGCGTGTATAGCGCAGCTTGATCCTGGCGCCTGTTCCGTATGAACCGCCTGACCAGCCTGTGTTTACGAGATATACTTTTGTCTTGTACTTCTCCATCTTTTCGCCGAGCATCTCAGCGTATACTCTCGGGTTGAGCGGCATGAACGGCTGTCCGAAGAGGGTGGAGAATGTAGGTGTAGGCTCTTTGATGCCTCTCTCTGTACCAGCCAGCTTGGAAGTGAAGCCGGTAACGAAGTGGTACATGGCAGCTTCCTTGGAGAGCTTGGAGATCGGAGGAAGTACTCCGTAAGCGTCAGCTGTAAGGAAGATGATCACTTTAGGTATACCGCCTACTCCGTCAGCTGTAGCGTTGCTGATAGAAGTGATAGGATATGAGCATCTTGTGTTTTCAGTCAGTGAAGAATCGAAGTAATCGAGTTCTCTCGTCTCGTCGTCCATCACTACGTTTTCCACAACGCTGCCGAATTTAACAGCGCCGTAGATCTCAGGCTCAGCGTCCTTATCGAGGTTTATGCACTTAGCGTAGCAGCCTCCCTCGAAATTGAAGATGCCGTCTTCTGACCAGCCGTGCTCGTCGTCGCCGATGAGAACTCTTGCCGGATCAGCTGAAAGTGTGGTCTTGCCTGTTCCTGAAAGTCCGAAGAATACAGCGGAATCTCCAGTTACAGGGTCCATGTTGGCGGAGCTGTGCATAGGAAGCACGTTTTCCTCGAGCGGCATTACGTAGTTCATAGTAGAGAATACGCTCTTCTTGATCTCGCCGGCGTAGCCTGTACCTGCGATGATAATATAGTGAGCTTCATAGTCGATGATGATAGCCGCTTCTGAATGAGTGTGGTCCTTTTCCGGATCGCACTTGAATCCAGGTACGCAGAGAACTGTGTAGTCCGGATCTCCGTAATCCTTAAGCTCTTCTTCTGTAGGGCGTACAAGAAGCTGGTGGATGAAGAGGTTCTGTGAAGCCAGCTCGTTTATGATCCTGAATTTTCTGGTATATTTCCTGTCAGCGCCTGCCATTCCGTCGAAGACGAAAACTTCTTTGCCGTTGAGGTATTCTATCATCTGCTTCTTGATGTTCTCGAAAACCTCGCGGCTTACAGGTCTGTTAACCTTGCCCCAGGAGATCTTGTCGTGAACTCCCGGTGTATCTACGATAAATTTGTCGTCAGGGCTCCTGCCGGTATATTTGCCGGTAGTAACAACAACTGCGCCTGTCGTGCTCAGCTTGCCTTCGCCTCTTCTCAGAGCAGCTTCCACGAGCTGAGGAGGGTTGAGGTTCGCATAGATTTTTGCGGGGCTGTCAAGTCCTAACTCTTCAGGGCTGTAAGTATCCAATTTCATTCTCCTAAGATTATTACACATCTATATACACTAAAATACGCAAATTATGTAAATCGGGTTAAATCTTTATAACGCCGACTTTACATCACTTACTTATTATATACTAATGATACTTTTTTTGAAACACGTCAGAGGAAATTGTATTTTTTTCTATACCGGGCCGGCCGCCTGATCACAGATTGCCTGCCAGCTTATCTTTCAGGATCCCGGCTGTCTCCCTCAGCATATTATTCGGAAGATTCAACAGCTTAGATCCGGATGCCATGCCGAACACATGCCTGTATCCCGATCTTTCAGCTATATGGACAGAACGGAAGACATGGAAGTTATTCGTCACGATCCCGATCCTGTCGTTTTCAATATCAATATATTTTTTACTGAATTCCAGATTCTGGACCGTGCTGGCAGATCGGTCTTCCTTTATGATCCGAGCTGCCGGAATGCCTCTGTCAGCCAGATATTTTTTCATGCACTCCGCCTCGGTCTCCGGCTCGTTATATCCCTGACCTCCGCTCACTACGCACTTTACGCCGGGATGCTCTTCCAGATAATCGCAGGCCGTATCCAGCCTGTATCTGAGTACGGTGCTCGGTCCGCTTTTCTTCACCTGGGCGCCGAGAACTATGATCGCATCCAGATCGTCAGGACCTTTCGAGTGAAAATCGGTCGCGATCAGGCAGCAGCAGACGCCGACCGTAACCAGGGCCGCGACGAGCACAGCGTATACCAGAAAGCGCAGAACAGCAGGCAGGGCAGGCCATAAAGCGGTACGCCCGGCAATGCCCAGCAAAAGCAGGAAAACACCTATCCCCAGCCAGACCGCGAAAAACATAGTTCCGGTACGCGCGGCGCGCATGCAGATGCCGTACAGCAGCGCGGCTATCCCCAAAATGATAAATATTATTGAAAGGATCCTGTTCATATATTCACCGCCCCTTCGCTAAAAGTAAATTCTGTACATTATATATATCAGCGCCGCGGTCCAGGCTATGAGCATGGCCGGAACGCCTATACTGAAACGTCTCTTATGCGTCTTATGGTGGAACAGCTTCATGCCGCAGGGGGCTCCGACCGAGCCGCCGGCGGCCGCGAGACCCAGCAGAACTGATTCACGGATGCGCCAGCGCTGTCTGACTGCCTTGCGCTTATCGATACCGTAAAACGCGAAAGCCGCCGCGTTTATTATGAGAAGGTAATATATAAATATTTTCAGCAAAATCTTTCTCCATTGATCCATATCAAAATTGTTTTCCGGAAATATTATATCTCAGGATCGCGGCATCACAAGCAGCTGCAGCAGATAAGCAGGCGTGAGAGTTTGTTGGATGGCAGCTGTCTGACAGTCATCTCGATGCTGCTGATACGAGCTCTCCGGGCACATTGCTCACGCCGCAGGCCCGTGGTACAGGGATTGCATCGGTGATAAACAGCTTACAATACGTGCGGAGCCTGGGCAGCCTCGGTCAGCAGCCGGCGATCCGACCGTGATCTTCCTTTTTACCTATGCGTCACCTTCGCGGGAGACGGCGAACCGCGCCGCATCTTGAAAAAACACCGATGTGTTTTTTCTTCGGACACGTGCGCCGCTGCGGATTTAAGTTATGAGAACTTAAATCCGCTTCACCGTCTCAGACCGCTTGTCGCCGGGAAGATCTACGGCCGTCCCGATGCTGCTGACCGAGGCTGCCCAGGCTCCGCTGAAATGTCAGATTGCCATGTAGGTCACATGCAACCGATGTCCTGCGAACGCATCCTTTTTCTGTGAGCAGTTGACATCGTCCGCAGAGCGGTCGGAAGAAGGCCGGCAGGTTCGGGCAGCGCGCTGCATTTCACAGCACACCGCCCGGACTCGGCGTTTCGGATCTGCAGCTGCTTCCTTTACTTCTAAATACATTGATTCGGTCAGTTTACCGGGTGCTGATGGCTTTTTTTAATATTTCAAGGGCATCCTTGGTATCTTTAAGCTCTCTTTTAAGACGAATCAATTCCTTCTCTTCATCGGTTAGATTACCTGTGATCGGAGTGCCTTCTCCGGATGCCTCCCTTCGACGTTCGGCTCTAACCCAGCCGTAGAGAGTCCCCTTTGGTATGCCAAGATTGGCGGCAGCTTCAGCAAGGCTGAGCTCGCGATGTGACCTTACATAGGACAGAGCATCCTTTTTGAAGTCTTGTGTATAGGTTCTGGACATTGTCAAATCCTCCTTGTAGTTATTGTACTACATGCGAGTGATTCTCAAAAATATTGTCCGCTGTTTAGGCTGCCTCCAACTGAAGAGAATTTTTATGCAGAACGCAATATGGATTCAACTTCTACGTAAAACCTGATAAGGATCAAGCCAAAAAGCGCGTTTGTGAATTGAAAATAACATTTTAAAAGTACAAATAAAATTGTAATGTTCATCTGAAAATGGAACTTTACATGATTCGCATCCATAAATTGATATATATCAATATCAAATCGCAATTTTAAATTGAGGATTAAATATATTGGAAAATTTTTTACGTAGGAAGATTGATTTATTAGCGTTTTGCATAAAATGTTCGGGAAGCGCTCTGTTCGGAATGAAGATTCCGGAAGAAAACCTCAGAGTTAGTGGGAGCGGGAACTTGTTCTTGTCTGCAAATACGAGCGCGGCCCGTCCGCAGCCCCGAGCGCTCCGCATTCTGCAGTTCTCCGTCAGGATCCTGTCCGCGAAGCGGTCGAAAAAAGGCCGGCAGGTTCGGGCAGCGCGCTGAAGGCTACAATCTGCAGTTTACGACGGCTCCGCCGACATATGCGGCAGCTCCTGCGAGATCATGCTGCGGAATCGCGCCAGAATAAGCAGCTGCAACAGAGAAGCGAGCGTGAGTGTATCGTTTCACAGGAGTTAAGTGATATGGACTTGTCCTGTGAAATGATACCTCAGGATCGCGGCATCACAAGCAGCTGCAGCAGCAGGGCGGCCTTTCACGATCCTTTATAATATTTTCATCTAAAGCTCCCTGCCGTAATGGTATCTCTTCCTGTTCTTCATGATCAATGAAACTGAAACTATAAGAGCCAGAAGGTCAGCGGCAGGAGCTGCAGCCCAGATTCCCTTTGCGCCGAAGGCCATCGGCAGCAGGATTATCATAGCTATCTCGAAGACCAGGGTCCTGAGGAGCGAGATCACAGCCGACAGGATCCCGTTGTTCAGGGCAGTGAAGAAAGACGAAGCGAATATGTTTACGCCCGTCATCAGGAAAAGGACAGCGAAGATCCTGAATCCGCCCAGAGTCATGTCCATCAGCTCCGCATCGTAGCCTACGAAGAAACGTACGACCGGCACTGCCAGCAGCTCAGCTAAGGCAAACATGACAGCACCCGTGCCCACGACCAGCCTGATGCTCTTGACATAGATATTCCTTAGCTCAAAGTGATTCTCCGCGCCGTAATTGAAGCTGATTATCGCCGAGCTGCCAAGAGAGTAACCGAGGAATACCGCGCAGAAAAGAAAGCTTACATATTGCATGGTCCCGTAAGCCGCCACTCCGTCCTGACCTATCAGCTTGATCAGCTGCAGGTTATACAGTATCGCGACGACAGATCCCGCGATGTTGGTCATGAACTCTGATATGCCGTTAAAAGCGCCCTTGCAAAATATCCGCAGACTGCGGGACGGCCTGCCCAGCTTGAGATTGCTGCTGTTCTTCCTGCCGAAATATATCAGCGGGATGCCGCCTCCCACGAACTCGCAGATAGTCGTAGCCAGAGCCGCGCCGGGAAGCCCCCATCCGAAGCCTGCCACGAACAGGGCGTCCAGGATCATGTTGCCAACACCCGTGATCACTGTGGACGCAAGGCCCAGCGTCGGCTTGCCCGCCGAGTTGAAAAAGCTCTGGAAAGCTATCTGCAGCATAAAGAAAGGCAGCGAGCAGAGATTGATCCGTCCGTAGATTATCGCCCAGCGCCTGACCTCGCCTTCCGCGCCCAGCAGCCCGGTGACCGGCACTATAAAGATCTGTCCCGCTATCAGCAGGATCACTCCTATAGCGAGAGTCACATAAACGAACATTGAGAAATACCTGTCCGCTCTCTCTTTTTCGCCCTCGCCCAGAGTCTTGGCGACCACAGCGCTGCCGCCCGTGCCCAGCATAAAGCCGACACAGCTGAGCATCATCATGACCGGCATGACTATGTTGATCCCGGAATAGGCCGCTTTGCCGGCGAAATTGGAAATGAAGAGCCCGTCTACCATGCTGTAAATGGATGTAAAGATCATCATGATCACAGAAGGCAGCACGAACCTCAGCAGCCTCCCGTAAGTGAAATGATCGGAAAGTTTTATTTTATCATCAGCCATAAAACACCTGCTAAAATTGCATATGAAAATACGATAGCTGAAAGATATTGTAGCAAATACATATGGTAAAGTAAACGGCAGCCCGCCCGGACTGCCGATTCTTCAGAAGTTCATAAGATTTTTTAACATCATTTTAAATAGTCTGCCCTAAACACCGTCCGTGAGCTCCGCTCACAGCTGCCTCCGGCACAGCTATGTTCATATTTCGATTCCCAGGAATTCCTTTATCTCCTTCAAATGGTGCTCCGCGTCCCTGTAGCCCTGCAGATAGCCGTCCAGAAGCTTATCCGGATTTCTGGTGAAACGCGAAAAAGACAGGTGCTTCTCAGGCGCAAGCATATAGATCTTTTTCTCAGCGGCCAGCTTCTCCAGCTCGCCCGCCTGTTCATTGTAGCGCTCTACGTTGTGCTTGATCGCCTCGCAGAACTCAGGATAGGGCTGGAATTTCTGTGAAACCCTAGCGACATAGAGATCATTGTTTTCCGAGCGGTAGTCCGCCGGGTTAGTGCGTATCACTATGACGGGACCGGCCTCCTGCTCAAGGGCGAACCTGTATGGTATCTGCAGTCTTACTCCTCCGTCCAGGCAGCGCCTTCCGTCAACTCTTACCGGAGGCGCCATGAGAGGGAATGAAGCTGAAGCCTGTACCATGACCATCGTGTGCTCCGGGTCAGTCTTTTCGAAGAATAGCGGCTGACCGCTCCTCAGGTCGGTCGCTACGCTGATGAAACGCCTGCGCTGGTCCTCAAACCTCTGCACGGTCCGATGATCCCAGAGCCTGCTCTCCTTAGTCATCAGCGAATAGTTTATCATTCCGCCCCGGGAATGCTCGTCCTTGTATCCCGCCCCTATGCCAATGAACTTAGGGTCCGAAGAATGGGTTATCATGAACCTGGCCGCCTCGCCTATATTGCCGGCAACGTAAGATACGCCTGAAAGCGCTCCGGCGGAAACACCTATGACATTGGATATGTTGAGCCCGTTCTTCATGAAAACATCCAGGACTCCCATAGAATATATGCAGCGCTGGGCTCCGCCCTCCAGCACAAGAAATCCCCCGGCCAGCCGGCTGGTATCAGCGGTTCCCGCAGGTATTATCTTAAGTATGTCTCTGATCTTCTTTTTCGTCTTTATTCCCATAAATGTTCTTCTCGTACTTTTCCATCAGCATTCTGCGCCCATCCCTGCCTCAATGGCCGGCACAGTTAATATATGATACCACGAATAAAGGCAGAAAAAACGGTCCCGCGTAAAAGAACTGCTTTGCTCTTACACGGAACCGTTTTTAACAGGCGGCGCACACGCCATCGATATTCTTATTTGTCTTCCAGTCCTCTGCTATTTACGTTTCCTCTGAATCCGCTTTTAGAAGCATCCTTCTCGAAGAGAGCCCTTCTCAGCGTACCTTTAGGATCCTTTATAAGCAGGGTTACGATCCATACCACCAGAGCCAGAGCCACGACTGACAGGCCCAGGAAGCTGTCGTTCAGCATATCCGCTCCGGAAGGAACGAAAAATGACGCTCCATTGCCGACATATTCGAAGACGGCATCGACGAACCACATGATAGACGCTCCCCAGTAGATCCAGCAGAGCATTCCGATCATCATCGGACTTTTACCGTCTTTAGCGTACCATACAGCAGTACTGATCACCGCGGCGAAGACCGTTATCAACAGAGTCATTGCCTTACCTCCCTTCGGAAAGGACAGCCTGCTGTCTCTTCTCGAAGATATGGACGACTCCGATCATCACGCACCATATGAGTGTTACCAGTACAGCCATGCTCACTCCCACAGTAGACATCTCATGGAGCATGACGGCGGTATCAGCAGGACTTTTGGCCGCTGTAAGGAACGGGAACCACGGTGTCACCTCACCATGCCACAAATGCTCGAAAGCGAGCAGGAGCACGCCGCCCCAGAGCAGGCTGGTAAGCCATGTCAGCTTTCTGGAAAGAGCGATCCTGCCATTAGCTGCTGTTATGCTGACAGATTCAGCATCGGAAACTGCCTTCTCAACGCCCCTGTCCATCTTTTTCTCTTCTCTCTTTTTAACTGCATATGTCACTGCTGTCATCACCAGAGCTTCAGCGCCCGGTACGAGAAAACATGCCATATTAACCTCCTTCAATATATTAAGATAACTGCCGGCCAGCCATAGGAAAATCCCGCAGGACATCTGAGACTGGAGTCTCGGTGCCGGTTATAGATAAGTCCGGCTTCTTTTTCCGGAACATTCTGTTATTATTATATCAGCAGACGCAGTAAAAGCGGGTATATTCTCAGAAAAAGTTACAGCAATGACCTGTTTATTCACGTCTCACTAACATATCGAACGGGGAAAATAAATATGGATCTAAAGGAATTTTTTACAGAGCATCCGAAGGTCGCGGTCGCATTTTCCGGCGGCGTCGACTCTTCTTATCTTTTTTACGCCGCCGTGGTCAGCGGAGCTGACGTGAGGGCATATTTTGTTGACAGTGCTTTCCAGCCTCCTATGGAAAGGAGGGACGCCGAAAGGATCGCTTCGGATATAGGGGCCGCGGACAGACTGACCATATTAAACGCCGATATCCTTTCATTTGACGATGTCACGGCTAACCCAGAAAACCGCTGCTATTTCTGCAAAAAGCACGTTTTCGGAGCTATCAGGGAACAGGCGGCTGCCGACGGCTATGACACTATTCTGGACGGAACCAACGCTTCGGACGATCCGGGCGACAGGCCTGGCATGAAAGCCCTCAGGGAAATGAACGTATACTCGCCTCTCCTCCTCTGCGGACTGGCCAAGGAGGATATAAGGGAGAGGTCGCGTCAGGCCGGGCTTTTTACCTGGAACAAGCCGTCCTACGCCTGTCTGGCAACCAGGATCCCTTACGGCGAAGAGATCACAGGCGATAAGCTGGATCGTGTAGGCGCGGCAGAGGACGAGCTCAGGGCTATGGGATTTTCCGATCTCAGAGTAAGGAAACGCGGGGAAACCGGCCTCATACAGCTGCCGGCCGAGCAGTTCTTGAAGGCGGCAGAAGAGCGCGGGACCATCAGGGAAAAGCTGGCCCCCTACTTCGAAGACCTGGCTCTGGACCTAAAACCGAGAAAGAGCAGATAACATGGAAGAAAAAGAATTAAAAGAACTGCTGGCCCAGGTGGCTGACGGCAGGGTCAGCGCGGACGAAGCCGCTCATAAAATGAAAATAGAGCCCTTCGACGACATTGGAATAGCCAAGCTGGACAGTCACAGGGGCATACGCCAGGGAACCGGCGAGGTCATATACGGAGCGGGCAAAACTCCGGAACAGATAGACCGCATAGCCCACAGGCTTTACGCGGACGGCCAGAAAACGATACTCATAACCCGCATGTCTCAGGAAGCCGCGGACTTTTTTGATCGCGACATACCTTTCGAATATCATGAAGACGGCCGCATAGGCATAGCCGGGCACAGGAAAAAGCCTGACGGTATCGGGACGGTCCTGGTCATGACAGCCGGAACCAGCGATATCCCTGTCGCTGAAGAAGCGGCTCTCACTCTGGAGACCTTCGGCAACGATGTAAAAAGGATCTACGATGTCGGAGTCGCGGGCATCCACAGGCTGCTCAGCTTTTCCGACGATATCATGAAGGCTTCGGTCATAGTCGCTATAGCGGGCATGGAAGGAGCCCTGGCAAGCGTGGTCGGAGGACTTGCTGACTGCCCTGTCATCGCCGTACCGACCAGCGTAGGCTACGGGACAGCTTTGGGCGGGGTCACTGCCCTGCTGTCAATGCTCAATTCCTGCGCCAGCGGAGTCTCCGTCGTCAACATAGACAACGGCTTCGGCGCCGGCTACACCGCCAGCATGATAAACCACATGGAAATCAAGGGAGATAGATAGATAGATGAAGATACTGTATATTGAAGCTGATATGGGCGCGGCCGGCGATATGCTGACCGCAGCCCTGCTGGAAGCCGCTCCGGAGAGAGCGCGCGAAAGGATAGAAAATCTGGGCATCCCGGGTGTGAAGTCCGAGATCGTCCATGACTCAAAACAGGGAGTCGGCGGAACACACGTCCATGTCTATGTGAACGGACATGAGGAAGAAGCAGGCTATGCTCCCGGGGAGCATCATCACCATGACCACGACCATACGGAGCACGAGCACGATCATCACCATCGCGCGGAGCACGAACATGATCACCATCATCACGAGCACCACGGCGTGGCAGATATAGAAGCTGTCATAAATGGGCTGGACATCAGCGCCGCTGTGAGGGATAGAGCAAAAGCGGTCTACGGCCGCATAGCCGCTGCCGAATCAAAGGTCCACGGCGAGCCGGCCGACAGGATACACTTCCACGAAGTCGGAGCTCTGGACGCGGTGGCCGATGTCGTTTCGGTATGCCTGCTCATGGACATGATAAAGCCCGACCGCGTCATCGTCTCCCCTGTTAACGCTGGAAACGGCAGTGTACAGTGCGCCCATGGCATACTGCCTGTACCTGCTCCGGCAACCGCCGTGATCCTCAAGGGAATTCCTTTCTACAAGGATCCCGATATAAAGAGCGAGCTCACCACTCCGACCGGCGCGGCTCTCCTTGCTGAGTTTGCCGACGAGTTCGGTCCCATGCCTGTAATGACCGTCGAAAAGACCGGTATAGGCACAGGTACCAAAGACTTCCCAAAAGCCAATATCATACGGGTCTTCTACGGAGAAGCCTTCGACCGCTCCGCGGACAAGCCTGACGGGCTCCATTACGACAGCTCCGCTGACATTTCCGTCTCCGCCGGCGAAACCGCTGACGAAACACCGGATACGATCTGCGAGCTCTCAGCCAATATAGACGATATGACCGGAGAGGAGCTGGGCTTTGCCATGGATCAGCTGCTCAAGCACGGCGCCCTTGAGGTCTACCAGACACCTATCCTCATGAAAAAAGGACGTCCCGCCGTCAAGCTCTCCTGCATCTGCAGGCCTGCTGAAGCCGAGCTCTTCGGCAGGCTGGTATTTCAGCACACCACGACCGCCGGCATCAGAGGAGCGGTCATGAAACGCTTCATCCTCGACCGCTCGGTCAACGGCGAAAAGGACGGCGTCAGGATAAAGAACTACTCCGGCTGGGGCATGAGCCGCTCAAAATATGAGTACGACGATCTGGCGGCCAAAGCCGAAAAGGAAGGCCTCTCGCTCGCTGAGGTGAGACGCAGGCTGGATAAAAAGTAAAATAGCAGAAACCCCGGTACCGCAATGAAACGGCCCGGGGTTTCTCATGTCCGCGGAGCGGACGTGTTTTCTTTTTCTATTTCTGTTTGCGGTTTATCGCAAGCCAGGCGCCCGCCGCCGCGGCTATGGCGACTATGATGCCGCCAGCGCGTACTGCCCCTTCCGGCGAGCCCGAACCGCCGTCCGCGGCGAAAGCAGTGACTGCAGTGCAGAATATAAACACGACTGCTGTCAGAAAAGCCGCTATAAGTCTAGATCTTATGCTGTTCTTCATTTTATTTCCTCTCCTTATATTTCCTGAACCCGCCTATGGGTATCTAACTTCCTGTCTGTAGATTTTACATTTGAATATAGAAAACCGCAATCGCGAAAAAGAAACAGTCTGAAGATCTTATATCCTGATTTTTATCATTTGATATTGAATACTGTCCCCCATGAACCTATAATAGCTAATGATGAGCAGGCTGAAAACGTTGGTATACCAATGTTTTTATGATAAGAGCGAGCCTGCGGAAAAGGAGACACAATGGATAAAACTTACAGGATAGTTGCTATCAATCCGGGATCGACTTCTACGAAGATCTCATATCACGAGAACGAAAAGATGCTCTTCGAGACAGACGTTTTCCACGATTCTTCTGTACTGCTGAAGTTCCCGACGATAAACGACCAGCTGGACTACCGCCTGGCTGTTATAGATAAATTCCTTAAAGAAAAGAACATCGACATGAAGGGCATCGACGCTATAGTAGGACGCGGCGGCGGATGCGTTTCAGTCGAGAGCGGAATATATGAGATAAACGACAAGCTGATAGAGGATACGCGCGAAGCCAAAGGCGGCCTCTACCACTCTTCCATGCTCGGCGTACAGCTGGCCAATGAGTTCCACAAGAGATACGGCGGAAAGATGTTCATGATGGACCCTCCTGTCGTAGACGAGCTCTGCGATCTTGCCAGGATCACCGGCGTCAAGGGAGTTTACAGAAGAGCGGTCTCACACGCGCTCAACCTTAAAGCCACTGCCAAGCATCACGCTAAGGTCATGGGCAAAAAGTACGAGGACTGCCGCTTTATCGCCTGCCACATAGACGGCGGCATTTCTATCACTGCTCATGTAAACGGACGCATGATAGACGGCAACGACGCGGGCGGCGGCGAAGGTCCTTTCACTCCTACGAGAATGGGCAGCATGGCGGTCACAGACATGAACAACCGCCTCAACGATCTCTCACACGATGAGATCCGCAGCCTCTGCAGCCAGGCAGGCGGCCTGAGCAGTCACTTCGGAACTTCCAACTCCAACAAGATCCACGCCCGTGTAGAAGCAGGCGACCCTGAAGCGACCAGAGTCTGGAACGCTATGATCTACAATGTCTGCAAGTGGATAGGCGCTATGGCGGCAGCTATGGAAGGAAAAGTAGACGCTATCGTCCTTACCGGCGGTCTTATGCGTTTCCAGGATGTAGTAGACGCTATACAGAAGCGCTGCGGCTGGATAGCTCCGCTGGCAGTTTACGTAGGCGAAATGGAACAGACAGCTATGGCAGACGGCGCCCTCGAAGTCCTCAGAGGCGAAGTCGAGCCTAAGCAGTACACCGGTATCCCTGTATGGACCGGCTTCGATGATGAACGCCAGAAGGTAAACACTTCTGTGCGCGGCAAAAAGCTCAAAGACGAAGAAGAAGAGCCATCGACAGCAGGCGCTAACCGCATCAGGTAATACAAGAAAACGCAAACTTACGCCGGCTCCGCCGGCACCCGCGCCTTCGGCGCGGGTGAGTGAACGTTAAGCCGGCTCACCTGACTACGACCTCGCGTCCCGCTCTCAGCATGAAGAGGCTGGCTCGCGCAACCGGCTCGCCGTACTCCTTTTCCACCACCTCGCAATAGAGATCCAGCTGGCGGCGGTAGCGGTCTACGAAGCGGCGGAAGCCTTCTTTTTCGTCCGCGGCGCTGTAACGGTCAGTCTTGAAATCCACGACCACGATGCCGTCGTCATCGCGGAAGGCGCAGTCGATGACACCCTGGATGAGGATCTGTTCAGGCAGCTCCTCGCGGACAGCGCGGCGGATCTCAGGATCAGCGGCTTCGGCCGCCAGCTCTTCCGTATTCTTTTTTAGAGTAAAGGCCCATTCATTGCGGCGTTTAGAAGCGCGGCAGGCGCGCTTTCCCAGATCAGAGCTGAAGAATGACGCGATATCCTTATATGACACGGCGGCCGCTTCTTCCTTGGACATAATGCCCTTTTCCACCAGTCCTTCTGTAAACGCCTTTACTCGATCGATATCATTTTCTTCAGAGTAATCTATGAGCTCCAGGACCTTGTGGGTCAGAGTGCCGCGCCTTGCTGGCGTTACCTTTTCCGTGCCCCGCAGGAACTGAGGCACATCACCGTCGCCGGAGGCGTCGTCAGGCTGCTGTTTTTCATTCACTGCTGTTTCGTCTGATTCAGATTCCTCGTACTTTTCCGCTGCCAGATCCACTTCCGGAAGCTCGCCGTCGACTATTGACGGTACCATTTTCGGGAACAGATCTGCCGATTCCCCGCGGAGCATTTTATTTATCCCCGTCACAGTGAACTTAGATCTGGCTTCAGACTCGCGCATATATGGATATCTGTATTCGAAACGATCCTGTATGATGTTGACGAGTCCTTCTTCATCCTTGAAATCAGGGAATCCATTTATTATCGACTCTCTTATATTCTTAAGGTCTTCCCTCTTTTTCTGGTTGTCTTCCAGATACTCTCCCGGATCGTGCCTTTCGACCTTTATCTTCGCTTCCTCTGCGTTGGCCCAGACCCAGAGCAGCCTGTCACTGTCGCTCTGTATGCCGGTATCCCTTATCTTCAGCATATCGTTTTCTTTGCCGTCGAGATTTTTAAGTCCCGCGGTGAGGATCAGCTCGTCCTTAGCCCTGGTCATAGCTACGTAGAGATTGCGCTTCTCCTCCTCAAAGTCCTCTCTGTTTTTAACAGATCTGATCGTAGAATAGTTTACAGGGATAAGGCTGGTGTGGGCTTCCGTATCGAAGCAGCACAGAGCTATACCCAGGTTTTTGTGGAGCTGCATATTGACATTGTCTTTGTCATGCTTGATCGCTGAAGACAGGTTGGAGACGAACACAATAGGGAATTCCAGACCCTTGCTCTTGTGGATAGTCATGATCTGAACCATATCGCTGATGTCCCCGCCAAAGGAAGCCTGGGCATCTTTCCTGCCGCCGCTCTCCTTTATGCGTTCGATGTAGTTGACGAAGCTGAACAGTCCTTCTCCCTGTTCCCTCGTAAATTTCTCCGCCTTGTCTACCAGCAGCCTGAGGTTGGCGGCGCGTCTCGCTCCGCCCGGCAGGGCAGCCGTATAGCTTAAAAGATCGGACCTGACCATCAGGTTCCAGATGAATTCAGGCAGAGGAGTAAAACGCGCTTCCACCCTCCAGTCCTCCAGCTGCTGCTCTGCGGCTCGGCATTTTAATGACAGCCTTGTACTGCCCGACGCCATCTGGGAAAAGGCCTCGCTGTATGAAATCTTGCTGTCGAGGAGCCTGATCCTGGCCAGCTCGTCTATCGAAAAGCCGAATCCCTTTACAGGCGACCTGAGCACACTGATCAGCTCCAGATCCCTGCGCCTGTTGTCTATGACCCTGAGCAGGTTCATGAACATCTCTATCTCGTAGGTTTCGAAGTATCCTTCGCCTCCATGTACATATGCCGGTATGCCTTTGTCCCTCAGGGCTTTAGCGTATACGTCGGCGTTGGTGCGCGACCTGAGAAGTATCACTATATCGTCCGGGCCGGCATTCCTTACCGCATTCTTTTTATCATCAAAGATAGGCTTTCCCATACGCTGGTCTACGAGTTCCGCTATCATCCTGCCCTCTGTCTCGGCGGCTGTAAGATTTTCAAGCTCTTCGCCCAGGTTTTCGGCCCCATCTATCTTCAGAGGTTCGACCAGGTGCAGCGAAGCCCCGTAGTCAAGCTCTCCGCCGGCTTCATACGCCGATCCCTTATGGAGCTCAGCAGCTTCGTCATAGGCTATGCCGGTTTTCTCCATGGTCATGATGTTCCTGAACACTCCGTTGACCGCGTCTATGATGCCGCCCTTGCTCCTGAAGTTCATATTCAGGTCTATGCGCCTGCCCTCAGCTTCCTTCCCATCGTCAGTGAATGAATTGTATTTGCCGATGAAGATGTCCGGATCCGCCTGCCTGAATTTATATATGCTCTGCTTGACATCGCCGACCATATACACGTTCCTGCCTCTGCTGACGCTCCTGATTATCGCCTCCTGGATCCTGCTGCTGTCCTGATACTCGTCGATGAAGATGACGTCGAACCTGTCTCTGTAAGCCTCAAGCACCTCAGGATGATCCGGATCAGTCAGTATACTGTAGGCTACATGCTCTATGTCAGAATAATCCACATACTTCCTGGCCCTCTTGGCCGCGGAGAACCTGCTGTCGAAATCCCTGACCAGATCCGCCAGAGTAAGGGCATAAGGATATGTCGAGGATATCTTTTCCGCCGACTCTGCCGATGACATCACAGGCAGGAGCTTTGCGGCTTCTTTAACGCAGTCCTTCATGTCATTGTGAAGCTTTGAAGCCCTTCCCTTTATCTCGTTCCAGACAGGCTTTTCATTCTTTTTTGTCCTCAGGTCTTTCCAGTCTATCTCCAGGCTTTCCCTGAGCTCATCTATCCCCATGCGTTCGGCATTCTCCAGAGCCGACCTCACGGCATCGACATTGGAAGCGACCTTCATATAAATAGTGAGGCTGCCCTTCTTATCCGGCTGATCGAGCGTTGGATACTCGCCCATCAATCCAAGAAGCTCATCACCTATCCTCACAGCGCTCTCCAGCTGCTCCACTGCTGCCTTCCTGCATAAAGCGGTGATATCCGAATTTTCCAGCTCCTCCCCTGTGCAATTGAGCTTCTCGACGTTTTTGTCCAGCCAGCCCAGCGGGTCCTCCATGTTCATGATGAACGAATAAACGGACCTGATCATATTCCTGACCTTGTCCACGCTCTTTATATCCGAGTAAGCGTCGAGGAAGCGCCTGAAATTCTCGTCTCCTGCCGCCAGCCTGTCCTCAAACATATCGTCTATGCACCTGCTCATTATGACAGCCTTCTGGGCGTCGTCGCACACAGCGAAATCCTGGTCTATATCCGTCAGGAAGAAATACTGCCTGATAACGCCGATGAGAAACTTATGGAAGGTGCTGATATTGGCCGAAGGGATAGTCCTCAGCTGGGTGCGCACGAAATCCACCGTCTCCCATTTATGATCTTTTCTAGCTGTCTCTTCCGCCTCTTTGAGCGCATTGATGATCTTTTCTCTCATCTCGCTCGCCGCGGCGTTGGTAAATGTCACCACCAGCATGTTTTCCACCGGTATGCGCTTCTCCACGGCCAGCCTTTTTATCCTCTCCGTCAGCACGGCCGTCTTGCCCGAACCCGCCGCTGCCGACACGAGAATATTATCTACAGGAGCCTCTATAGCCTCCTTCTGCTGTTCTGTCCATTCCATTGAAAAACCTCCAACTTACGTCAGCTCTGCTGACACGCGGCGGCTCTGCAGACGATGCCTGGCTGCTCACACTGACAATCACGTTCGCAGGGCATCATGCCGCCGGTATCCGGCCTTCCTCTGACATATATATGCAATATTAGCATACGCGGCCGAATTTTTGCACCTTGCCTTTCTATCTGCTATAATCAATAACATATTTTCTATAAAATACAGCGATCTTAAAGGATAAAGAATAAATCATGAAAAAGAAAACAACCATGCTCATCATCATGGACGGCTTCGGCTGCGCTCCCGAAAAAGAGGGCAACGCCATAGCCTCAGCCGATCTTCCTAATATCAACGGTATATTCAAAAAATACCCCCGCGCTAAACTTGGCGCCAGCGGCGAATCCGTAGGCCTTCCGGCGGGCCAGATGGGAAACTCTGAAGTAGGCCACCTGAACATAGGCGCCGGCCGCGTAGTCTACCAGGACTTCAGCCGCATCACCAGGGCCGTAAAAGACGGTTCCTTCTTTGAAAACGAAGTCCTGAAAAAGGCCATGGAAAATGCCGCGGCCGGACATTCCCTGCATCTGATGGGACTGCTCTCCGACGGCGGAGTCCACAGTCACATAGATCACCTCTTCGCCCTCATCGATATGGCCCGCAGATACGGCGTCGACAATATTTTCGTCCACGCCTTCCTCGACGGCAGGGACGTGCCGCCTTCCTGCGCCGGCAAATATATAGACCTGGTGGAGGAGCACCTTAAAGAGGCAGGCGCCGGAAAGATCGCTACTGTTTCCGGCCGCTACTACGCGATGGACAGGGACAAGCGCTGGGAAAGGGTTCAGAAGGCCTACGACGCTCTCACACTCGGCGAAGGAGAGCACAGCGCTTCAGCATCTGAAGCAGTCACCGACTCTTACGGCAGAGGCGACACTGACGAATTCGTGCTCCCGACCCTTGTCGACGGAGTCGACGGAAGGATAAAGGACGGCGATTCAGTCATCATGTACAATTTCCGCCCTGACAGAGCGAGACAGATAACCCGCACACTCTGCGATCCTGATTTCGATGGTTTCCAGAGAAAGGTACTTCCTGAGGATCTCACATTTGTCTGCATGACAGAATACGAAGCCGGCATGCCAAACGTACAGATCGCTTATCCGCCTGAGCATCCGCAGAATACCATCGGCCAGTACCTTTCCAGTCTCGGAAAAACCCAACTGAGGCTGGCAGAGACAGAAAAATACGCCCACGTCACTTTCTTCATGAACGGCGGCATCGAAGAGCCTTTCGCCGGCGAAGACAGGATCCTCGTTCCTTCTCCTAAGGTAGCTACATACGACATGCAGCCTGAGATGAGCGCTTACCAGGTTCGCGACAATGCCGTCGATGCGCTTGGATCTGGTAAGTACGACCTGATAATCATGAACTTCGCCAATCCTGACATGGTAGGCCATACCGGTGTTTTCGAAGCCGCGGTAAAGGCCGTAGAGGCCGTTGACAGCTGTGTCGGCGATATCCTTAAGACTGCCGAAGAGACGGGAGCTTCCCTTTTCATCACAGCCGACCATGGCAACGCCGACGTCATGGCTGACGGCGAGGGCAATCCTGTCACAAAGCACTCCACAAATCCTGTACCGGCTTTCGTGATCCTGCCTCCTTACAGCGGCGAAGGCTACAGGCTGAGGGAAGGCGGTGTGCTCGCTGACATAGCTCCTACCCTGCTCGATATGATGGGTATAGAACAGCCTGCCGAGATGACTGGAAAGACCCTGCTCGTAAGGGAATAGCTCGTTTAAGGAAGCGGACAGCATGAATATCCGATAACAGACAAAAAGGCCGGAGGCGCTGATGATATACAGCGTTTCCGGCCTTCTCTATGTTCTGATATTTTTTATTTTTCTTCTGCCGCCAGATCGGCGATAATGCGTTCAGCTATCTTGATGCCATCGACCGCTGACGACATGATGCCACCGGCATAACCTGCGCCTTCTCCGCCGGGATAAAGGCCGGAAAGCGATACGCTCTGCATATCCTTGCCTCTAAGTATCCTTATAGGCGAAGAGGATCTGGTCTCCACCGCGGTCATGAGAGCGCCGTCGAGATCGAAGCCTTTGAGGCGGCGAGCCATCTCAGGCAGGGCTTCCTCCATGGCTTCTGTCACGAATGCCGGCAGGCATTCCCTCAGGTCTGTATGCCTTACACCCGGCCTGTAGGTGGCTTTTACCGCCGGCTCCGCCGGCCCTCTGCCCAGGAACTCGCCTACAGTTTCGGCGGGCGCCCTGTAGCCGCCCCCGCCCGCTTCGTACGCGGAGCGTTCGAGAGCGCGCTGGAAGATCATTCCCGCGAGAGGGCTGTGGTCACCGGTCTCACGCTGGCAGTCCTCCGGCGATACGCTGACCAGGAGCGCGCTGTTGGCATTTTCACCATCCCTGGCGAAGACGCTCATGCCGTTGGTCACTTCGCATTCCTTCTCTGATGCCGCTCCGACGACCGTACCGCCCGGGCACATGCAGAAGGTATACACGCCTCTGCCATCGTCTTTACAGTGATAGGAAAGCTTGTAGACCGCGGCTGAAAGCCTGCCCTCGCTGTCATTGGCCTCACCGTACTGGGAATAGTTTATGAGCGACTGGGGATGCTCTATCCTTACGCCGACTGAAAAAGGCTTTGCCTCTATCTCTATACCATCCCTGTATATGGCTTCGAAGGTCTTTCGCGAGCTGTTCCCTATAGCCAGGACCAGGTGAGATGTCTCGAGTACGCTGCCGTCGGCGAGCTTCACCGACTTTACGGCACCGTTTTCCCACTCCAGCCCGGTCACTTCCGATCCGAAGCGTACTTCGCCGCCCAGCCTCATGACCTTTTCACGGATGTTCTTTACCACGACCTTCAGCACATCGGTCCCGATATGAGGCATATGCTTGTAGGCTATCGTTTCCGAGGCGCCTGCTTCTATGAACTCGTCGTTGACTTTGCCTATGCGTTTGTCCTTGATACCCGTCGTGAGCTTACCGTCCGAGAAGGTACCGGCTCCGCCTTCGCCGAACTGGACGTTTGACATTTCATCCAGCTCGCCGGTCTCCCAGAAGCGCTCAACGTCGCGTGACCTCTGCTCTACAGGTCTGCCCTGCTCCAGGACTATCGGCTTAAGTCCCGCCTCCGCCAGGATCAGTGCCGCGAACATTCCGCAGGGACCGAAGCCTATGATGACAGGCCTCTCGCCGTTATAATCACTCCTGCCTTCGAATCCGCTGATGACCGCTTCGTAGCTCCTGTCCGGGGCTTCTTTGAGATTTATCTTCTTCCTTTTAGCCTTCTCGAGCAGGCGCTTTTCATCGGCCGCCTCGAAGTCCACTGTATATATGAACTGTATGCCGCCGCGGCCGCGCGCGTCTATGGATTCCTTTACTATCTTCAGGTTCTTTATACCGGGATCCTTCTCCCGGAGCTGGCGGGCGGCTTTTTCCGCGAGCATGCTCACCGGCTGGCCCGGCTTCAGCTTGATATTACTCATTCTCAGCAAGGCATGCCTCCGCGGCGCTTCTGCCGCACAGGAATCCCGAGGACCAGGCCCACTGCAGGTTGTGGCCGCCGCAAGGGCCGTCCACGTCCAGCACCTCCCCGCAGAAATACAGTCCCGGCTGCATCCTGGATTCCATGTTTTCGTGATCTACTTCATCGGTCTTCACTCCGCCGTGGGTGACCTGAGCTTCGTTCCAGCCCTTGGTCGACTTTATCCTGATGTCGAAATTACAGAGCAGTTCCACAGCGTTTTCAGCCCTGTCGAGCGGGGTGTCTCCCTGGCACAGCTCCGCGGCTTTCTCGGCGATCCTGCTGTTGACGATCCAGGAAAGGGCCTCTTCGAGAGGAACCTCCTTCATGCTCTTTACCAGCATGGCGGCCAGCTTTTCCCTGTTCAGTTCCGGCAGGAAATTCAGCCTGAGCGAATACTCACGCTGCTTCTCCTGGGGCATTTGCTTTTCATTGTCTTTTTTGCGTTTAGCGGGTCTTGCCGTTTTCATGAACCTGGTGATGTTCATCACGCAGATGCCTGAAAGACCTGTTCCCGTAAACTGTACCTCGCCGTATTCGGAATAGCCTTCGCGCCCATCCTCAATGAGAGTGACTCTGGCTCTGGCTCTTCCCTTCAGTCCCTTGATCTTAGGGTCATCAGATTCGCAGGCTACCAGAGCCGGCCTGGGAGGATTAAGGCTATGTCCGAATGACTTGGCGAAGCCGTAGCCGTCTCCTGTGCTTCCGAACCTCAGCCCTGCCCTGCCGCCGGTCGCGATGACCAGCTTTTTCGCTTTTATCTTTTTGCCGGAATCTAATAAAACCTCGAAGACTCCGTCTACAAAGGAGCACTCCTCGGTCCTGTCGCCCAGCAGGAATTCCGCGCCCTCTGCCTTTGCTGTATTGACCAGCATATCCACTACAGAAGAAGCCTGGCCGGAATAAGGATAGCAGCGTCCTTCCTGCTCTTCGACGATCAGCAGGCCGTGCCTCTCGAACCAGTCCACCGTTTTCTCTACGGTATCAGAGCGGATTATCCGCCTTACTAAACCGACAGCCTCTGTGTTATACATCAGCGACCTGCTGTAGGCGTTGGTGATATTACAGCGGCCGTTTCCTGTAGCCGCCAGCTTGCGGCCCGGAGCATCGTTCCCGTCCACGCAGAGGACTCTGGCTCCTTTTTCAGCAGCAGCGCACGCCGCGGCCAGCCCTGACGCTCCCGCGCCTATGATCAGGACGTCTGTATCAGTTTCCCTTCTGTGCATTGCTTCCGTTCTCCTCTCTGAGCCTTGCGGCCTGCTCCGCTATACGTGTGAACCTGTGGTTCAGGCCGCTCTTGCTAACCGGAGGGTCCATCATGCCTGCCAGTTCGCCGAGCGAAAGCTCCGGGTTTTCCAGCCTGATCTCCGCCGCGCTTCTAAGCTTAGCCGGCAGATTTTCGAGACCGAGGTTTTCCTCTATATATTTGATATTTTCTATCTGCCTGAGCGCCGCGTTCACGGTCTTGTCAGCATTGGCGCTCTCACAGTTTACTATCCTGTTGGCCGCGTTCCTGACACTCTTGATGACGCGAGTGTTTTCAAAGCTCAGCAGCTGGTTGTGTGCCCCTGTTATATTCATGAAGTCAGCTATATGCTCGCTGTCCTTGATGTAGGCCACGTATGAGCCTCTGCGCTGGACCACCTTGGCACCCAGAGAAAACTGGTTCATGAGCTTCTTTATATCAGCGGCAGTCTGTTCGTCCGAACAGACTATCTCCAGGTGATATTCCTTCTCAGGATCGCTCACTGAGCCTCCGGCCATGAAGAGACCTCTGAGATAGGCTCTGCGGCAGCATTTTTTTCTGACTATCTGCGGGTCTATGCCGTTCACGAGAACATTGCTGCCTTCGTGTACCTTGAGCATGCCTGTTTCACGCAGCACCTGCGCTCCCATCACATCGTCCCGGAAGGTCAGCCTGTAGCTCCTTCCCGGCCTGAGCGTCCTGCCCTCTATGACCTCTATGCCTGTATCGGCTTCGAAATATGAAGAGGTCAGCTTTTTCAGCGTCCTGGTCACAGCAGGATCCTCGGCTGTGAGAGATACTCCCACATGGCCTCCTCCTTTGAGGCGTATGGATCCGGATATGCGGGCGAAGCCCGCGATCTCAGCCAGCATGCAGCATTTCTTTTCCGGCATGACCTTGGCCAGTTCCTTTTTTGTTTCTGATGAAAATGACATTTATATATCTTATCCTTCATGTACCAGCGACATGATTATGTTGGCTATCCTGCCCGCATCGTGCCTCACAAGTCCGTCCCCGATCTCTATCATGCTACTCTCTATAGGCATGATGCCCATTTTCCTGAGCTGCTCGCGGTCTTCCTTAGACGCCAGTATCTGATTGACGCCTTCCTTCGTATAAGGCTCCAGTTCTTCGTCGCTGCACCTGTGATCGTTTATTATCATATAATCCAGGACACCTTCGCCCAGATAGGATTCCACAGCGCGGGCACAGTCTGTTACTGTATAATCATCGGTCTCGCCCGGCTGGGTCATGACATTGCAGATCATAGACTTTATGCCGCTAGCGTCCCTTATAGAGCTTGAGATTCCCTTTACCAGCAGGTTCGGCAGGATGCTGCTGTAAAGGCTCCCCGGTCCCAGCACTATCATATCCGCCGACATTATCGCTTCGACCGCCGTAGGAAGAGCCTCAGCCCCGTCCGGATCCAGGAAGATGCGCTTTATCGGACTCTTGTGTTTCTGCACCTCTTCAGGTATCTTGGATTCTCCCCTTACCTCGCTGCCGTCCTCCAGAACGGCGCAGAGTACCTCGTCCTGCGAAGTGACAGGGATCACCTGTCCTTTTATCCTCAGGATATCCTGAAGCTTGTCTACGGCCATCTCGAAATCTCCGTATATGTCCGCGAGAGCCGCTATGAAGAGGTTCCCCATGTTCTGCCCGTTGAGTCTGCCCTCATGGAACCTGTACTGCAGCAGCTGTTCCATGATGTCCTCGTCGTCCGCCAGGGCCAGAATGCAGTTCCTTATATCTCCCGGCGGGAGCATGCCCAGCTCGTTCCTGATCACGCCCGATCCGCCGCCGTCGTCTGTGACAGTCACAATAGCGGTGATGTTCTCTGTCATATTTTTAAGTCCGCGGAGTATTACAGAAAGTCCTGTGCCGCCTCCGATAACCACTATCCTCGGTCCGCCGGGAGGGATCATCCCTGCCCGTATGATATCCTTGTACATCCTTCTGTCCTCCCGTCCTATCTCTTCATGATATCCCTGTGGAACCTTTCTACGTAATCTCCCTTTTCGCTGAAGATCTCGTAGAATTCATTTGCCAGGGCCGTCGACCTGTGCTGCCCGCCGGTGCAGCCAAAGGCGATGACAAGATTCCTCTTGCCCTGCTTCATGTAGAAAGGAATGAGATAATCCAGCAGAGCGCTCACTTCCTTGACAAAATGCTGTGTTTCCTCGAACTTCATAACGTAGTCGCGCACATGCCTGTTGTTGCCTGTGAGATCTCTCATGCTCTTAAGATAATATGGGTTGGGTATGAACCTTACGTCGAATACCACATCCGCGTCTAACGGCATGCCATGCTTGTAGCCGAAGGACATGAAGGTGATCTTGAATTTCTTTCCGCCCTCGTCGTCGGACAGCATCATCTGCAGCTTGTTCTGAAGCTCCATCGGCTTGAGATTTGTAGTGTCTATGACGTAATCGGCGTTCTGGCGTATGCTGCGCAGCATCTTACGCTCCTTGCGTATAGCTTCTATATCTGTGCAGCCCTCGCTCAGAGGATGTATGCGCCTGGTCTCCTTGAAACGCCTTACAAGAGCTTCATCGGTCGCCTCGAGGAAAAGGACTCTGTAAGGCTTTCCCTCTTTTTTAAGCTCAGCCAGCACTCTTTCCAGATCCTTGAAGAATTCGCCGCCCCTGATATCCATGATAAAGGCAGCCTTTTTCAGATTTATCTTGTTCTGCGCTTCCAGCGCCAGAAAAGACTCCAGCAGAGCCGGCGGCATATTGTCGATGCAGTAATATCCCATATCCTCGAGATAGTTCATCGCGTTGCTCTTGCCCGCTCCTGAAAGTCCAGTAACTATAAGTACTTCCATAAATATCACCATCCATAAGGTTCAAAAGCCGTTACTAAATCAGATTTACTATTCTCTCGGGCTCGAGGCCTGCTTCCCTGGCTCTGGCCAGAGCCTTTTCGCAGCCGCCCACCTTTTCAGGAAGATGCGCGTCGCTGCCCAGTATGAACTTGACGTCGTACTTCATAGCCATCTTTATCTCTTCTACGGTAAGCTGCTTATGCCTGTTGCTGATCTCCAGCAGGGTTCCCGTCTCTTCGCAGGCTTTGAACACCTGATCCAGGTCGACCTTTCCCTTGTCTCCCGGATGTGTGAGAGTCCTGACCTTATTGGCCCTGAGCGAAGCTACGACCATCTCAGTATTAGTCTCTATCAGAGCGTCGCTGAAGTGATGCAGATGCGACCCCGCCAGATTCCTGGCGTGCAGAGCCAGAGAAGCAGCCGGGTTCTGACCCAGTGTCCCGAAGTGGTAGCCTGCGATCACGAAATCATAATACTTGAACTCCTCCGGTTTGACGTCCAGCATACCCGAAGGGTTTATGATATTGGCCTCGACCGACATGTACACCTTTATATCGTCATATCTGCGGTTCATCTCGTCTATATCGCGCCTCATAGCGGGTATGTCCTTACGCCTGAAGCCGTAGCCAAAATGCCCCGGCCCGTGGTCGGTGATAGCGACGGACTCGAGGCCTTTTCTCCTCGCTTCCAGGACATTATCCTCCACAGAGCCCTTTCCGTGTGAGTAGGTAGTATGTGTGTGCCAGTCGAATTTCATTCTATCGTACATATTTACTGATGCCTGTTCTTTCTCTGATACCTGTAATTTATAACGCAGGTCCCGGCATAAAAGCCATGCGGCCTCAGCCGCCTATGATCCTGACCTCTGTTTCGAGATCCACGCCTGATGTTTCTTTTACCCTCATCTGCACGAGCTTTATCAGCTGAAGTATATCGTCAGCGGTGGCATTGCCGTTGTTTACGACAAAACCAGCATGTTTAGGGCTGACCTGGGCTCCGCCGTATGATGCTCCGCGCATGCCTGCCTCATCTATCAGCTGGCCGGCGTAATGGCCCTCCGGCCTCTTAAAGGTGCTCCCGGCGCTGGGCAGATTGAGAGGCTGCTTTGAGCGGCGGCGTTCAGACAGGTCGTTCATATAGGCCAGGATCTGGGCTTTATCGCCTTTCTCCAGCTCAATCCTGGCACTAAGCACTACCGAACCGTTGTCAGCGAAGGCGCTGTGCCTGTATCCGAAATCGCACTCGTCAGCGCTGTAGACTCTGATGCTCCCGTCCTGCTCCGCAGCGGTAACGCTGGTCACTATCTGCTTCATCTCTCCGCCGTATGCTCCCGCGTTCATGAACACGGCGCCGCCTATGCTCCCGGGTATGCCGGACGCGAATTCCATGCCGGCAAGGGACCTGGCAGCCGCTTCCTTAGACACGTACGAAAGCATGGCTCCCGCTTCGGCTTCAACGACATTTCCAGTGACCGAAACATTCGACATCTTCCTTCCGATCTTGATGATGACGCCCCTGAAGCCCTCGTCCCTGACAAGGATATTAGAGCCGTTGCCCAGCAGATAATATGGAACGCCGTTTTCCTTAAGCGCCGTCGTTATAGTCACCAGGCTGTTGACATCGCCCGGTTCCACCAGCAGGTCCGCCGGCCCTCCGACGCGAAAAGTCGTGTATTCCTTCATAGGCGCGTCCATCCTGACGCTGCCGCCGCTCCCAGCCAGCTGGAGCAGTTTCCTGTATAATTCTTCTTTATTAAACTCCACTTGATAATCCTCCAGACGGAATTTCACATTTTTTCGCCTTTTTTTCACATTTTAATATATGCACTTATCGATCTTGATCTGATCACTTCTTATCTTCCTCAACCAGCTTCATAGACCCGTCCCCGCATTTCGGGCACACAGGCCTGGACCTGGGGATCACCTCGCCGAAAAAGCCGCTGCCGCAGTCAGGGCACTTCTGCCTGACATTTATATCCAGTCCGTACTGCCTCCTGGAAGGCTCCAGGTTAACGATCCTCCTGCGCCTGTGAACGCGCATCCGCCTGCAGTCCAGGCACTGGAAGACCGCGTCCGAGCAGTCATAGTAAAGCTCGCCGTCGTCGTCCGCCATGGCGATCCTTCTCAGCAGAGGCCCGTACTTGCCTCTGAGAGTCTCATCCCTGAACTCCTTCTCCAGCTTCTCTGTTTCTTCGTGATAAGCGCTGCCCGCCCCACCGGTCGTAAAAGCGACCTCGAAACCGCAGTCTACGCATCTGTATCTAACTCTTTTACCCATATATATCCCCCGCGGAATCACTGTCCGCCCGAGCTTTTAAAATTCTGTTCATATATTATATATCAAACTCGTGACTTGTGCCGCTATTATCTCCCTCCGCGCGCGCACGTTAAGATCAATTAATATTAACAGGACAGATTCCCCCGTCCGCTCCGCGGACATTGCTGACGCTGCAGACAGCGAACTTAGTGTATATGCGCAGCCCGGGGCTGATATAGATAACAAACCGACCGCGGAGCGGTCAGACAGAATTGCTGCAGCTTCCCAGAAGCCAGGACAGCACGTTTTCCTTCCGAATACCATTGTAATCAGCCTCTGCAGATATCTCATCCAGCGTCAGCAGATATTTCGGATACTGGTCAGGAATACTTCGCAGCGGCTTCAGCTCTCTCTCAAGTACTTTATGATCAAGCGTCGTTTCCGCAACCTGATAATAAACAAGACCATCAGACGTTTCAGCGACAAAATCAACCTCAGCCCCGGCGATCTGACCTACATAGACTCTGTATCCCCTGTGCAGCAGCTCCAGATACACCACATTTTCCAGTAGATGCCCCGTATCCCCGCCCGTATCATTTATCAGCAGACGGCGGAAGGCAGGATCCACAAGGTAGAATTTGCTGTTAGTCTTCAGCAGATTCTTACCCCTTACATCATATCTGTCCGCCTGATAGATCAGAAGGCTGTCCTTGAGCCCATGAAGAAACTTCTCCACAGTCTTGTTATCTGTCCTACGCCCGCTGCTGGTCAGGGTATTGGCAATTTTATTCGGCGATATGAGAGTGCCTATATTAGCTGACAGATATTTCATGATCTTTTCCAGCAGAGCAATATCTGCGGATCCTATACGTGTGAGCGTATCCTTGACAATGATCGTGTTATAAATGCCTGTAAGATAATCCCTTATCTCTGCATAACTTAAGCCTGCAACTGCCAGATAGGGAAATGAGCTGTTCCTGATATACAATTCATATTTCTGCGCATTGCTGAGCTGATCAGTGGATAGCCCTGAGCAGAACTCGCGAAATGACAGGGGCAGCATTTTCAGCTCGACATATCGTCCTGAAAGAAGCGTTGCCAGTTCTGTTGACATAAAGTAGCCATTGGAACCGGTTATATATATATCCACGTAATCCAGCAGAAAAAGGCTGTCTACGGCCTTTTCAAAGTTCGGCACATGCTGAATCTCATCGAGAAAAATATAATTCATACAGTTTTTATCCAGGCGATCAGTGAGATATCTGTAAAGTGAGTGGTACTCTGTCAGATCCTCATAGGCCAGATCCTCAAAATTCACAGATATGATCCTCTCCTGATCTACGCCCTCTGATATAAGTTCTTCTTTGAACAATGTAAACAATGTGGATTTCCCGCATCTGCGCACACCTGAAATCACCTTGATGATATGCCGGTTTTTATGGCGGTTAAGAAAAGCCATTTCGTATGGTCTCGCAATCAAATTCATAATCATTCCTCCTTTTAGGATTTTACGCTCATTTTATATCGTTATCAATGTATTTTAGGATTTTACGCTCATTTTATATTTCAACCAGTAAGTTTTAGGATTTTACACTCATAAAACGTTTGAGATCGTGGTTCAGAACAAAGCTGCTATGAATATTTACTGCTTTCGTCCGCTCCGCGGACATTGCTTACGCTGCAGACAGCGAACTTAATGTATATGCGCAGCCCGAAGGCAGTCTGACGCAGCAGCGGAAGCAAATTTGGCACGTCATCCTAACACAGCGACTGTGGAGCCGTCGTCATCCGCTCATGCATGTTTATGCATAATTATAAATTTTTCTGCATAAATATTAATATTCGTATTGTATACGCAGATTTCTTGTGGTATACTACGTCCATCGAAAGAAAAAGCAAAGAGCTTTTCAGATATCAAATTCAGAACATTCTATCACGGAGGCATAAAAATGGCAGATAATAAAAAAGTAATACTCGCTTATTCAGGCGGACTCGATACTTCAGTAATCCTCACATGGCTCATGGAAAAAGGCTACGAGGTCATCGCAGCTTGCGTAGACGTAGGCCAGGACGACATTATGTCAGAGGTCGAAGAAAAAGCTTACGCTACAGGCGCAAAGAAGTGCTACATCGTAGACGACAAAGAGACATTCATCAAGGACTACGTATGGAAGGGCGTTAAGGCAGACGCTATCTACGAAAACGACTACCTGCTCGGCACAGCTTACGCTCGTCCGCTGATCGCCAAGGAGCTGGTAAAGATCGCTCACGCTGAAGGCGCTGACACCATCGCCCACGGCTGCACAGGCAAGGGCAACGATCAGGTACGTTTCGAGTCAGGCATCCACGCTCTCGATCCTTCCCTCAAGGTCATCGCTCCATGGCGTGAATGGGATATGAAGTCCCGTGAGGACCTCATCAACTACGCCGCTGAAAAGAAGATCCCTATCAGCGCTACACTGAAGAAGATCTACAGCCGTGACCAGAACCTCTGGCACATCAGCCACGAAGGCGGCAACCTGGAAGATCCGTGGAACATCCACGAAGATGACATCCACGTTATGTCAAAGACTCCTGAGGCTGCTCCTGACGAGCCTGAATATATAGACATCACCTTCGACAAGGGCGTACCTGTAGCTCTTAACGGCGAAGACCTGGGACCTGTTGAGATCGTTGAAAAGCTGAACGAGCTCGGCGCCAAGCACGGTGTCGGCACTATCGATATCGTAGAGAGCCGTCTGGTAGGCATGAAGTCAAGAGGCGTATACGAGACACCGGGAGGCACTATCATCTACAAGGCTCACCAGGATCTCGAAAAGCTGGTCCTCGACAGAGAAACTATCATGTTCAAGAACCACGTAGCTATCAAATATGCTCAGATCCTTTACGATGGACAGTGGTTCACTCCGCTCAAGGACGCTCTCGACGCATTCGTAGACTCAACTCAGGATGTCGTAACAGGCGTAGTAAAAATGAAGCTCTACAAGGGCAGCGCTGTTCCTGCAGCTTCTAAGTCAAAGTACTCCCTCTTCAACGAAGCTTTCGCTACATTCGGCGAAGACGAAGTTTACGACCAGAGCGACGCAGAAGGATTCATCAACCTCTTCTCACTCACTCAGAAGATCCGCGCCATCAACTGCAAGCAGAACGGTATCCCTTCAAAATACACTGAAGACTAAGATCCGCATTTTACACACACACTTAGGCGCCGGAAACCAACGCGGCTTCCGGCGCCTTTTACTAGTTTGCGCGCCGGCAGGCGCGTTCCGTCCGCGGAGCGGACGCGGGATCCGCGATCTATTCATTCATATAAGGAGAAAAATATGTCAGATAAATTATGGGGCGGCCGATTCACAAAGAACGAAAGCCAGTCGGCCCTGGAATTCAACGCTTCTATCGGCTTCGACAAGAGGCTTTACCGCCAGGATATAGCGGGCAGCAGAGCTCACGCCAAGATGCTTGCAAAGTGCGGCATCATCTCCCAGGAGGATGCCGAAGCCATAGACAAGGGACTGGAAGGCATACTTCAGGATATAGAAGACGGAAAGATAGAGTTCACTATCGACAACGAAGACATCCACATGAACATAGAGAGCATCCTCACAGAGAGGATCGGCGAGCCGGGCAAGCGTCTGCACACAGCGCGTTCTAGAAACGACCAGGTTGCTGTCGACTTCAGGATGTGGACACGCGAGGCTGTCGAGAACACCATGACAGACCTTAAGCGCGTCATGCACTCCATCTACGATAAGGCAGAAGAAGGCCAGGACATCATCATGCCGGGATACACTCATCTGCAGAGAGCTCAGCCGGTAACCTTCGCTTTCTATATGATGGCATATTTCCAGATGTTCAAGCGCGATTACAGCCGTTTCGAGGACTGCCTCAAGCGTATGAACGAGAACCCGCTCGGCGCCGGAGCCATGTCGGGGACCGGCTATGTTACAGACCGCCAGTTCACTACTGAAGCTCTGGGCTTCGACCGCGTCTGCGCCAATGCCATGGACGCTGTCAGCGACCGCGACTACGCCCTCGAATACCTGAGCAATGCTTCCATCTGCGCCATGCATCTGTCCAGATTCTGCGAGGAGCTCATCCTCTGGTCCAGCGCTGAATTCAGCTTTATCGAGATCGACGACGCCTACAGCACAGGCTCCAGCATCATGCCTCAGAAGAAAAATCCTGATATGGCAGAGCTCATCCGCGGAAAGACCGGCCGCGTCTACGGCGACATGATGACTCTCTTCACCATCATGAAGGGCCTCCCTCTCGCCTACAACAAGGACATGCAGGAGGACAAGCCGCCAGTATTCGATGCCTACGACACCCTTTCGGCCTGCATAAACATATTCGCCGACATGCTCGATACCATGACAGTCAAAGCCGAAAATATGGCAAATGCCGCTTCCAAGGGCTTCACTAATGCCACGGACGCCGCCGACTACCTGGTATCCAAGGGCGTTCCGTTCAGGGAATGCCACGCTATCATCGGCGAGATCGTGCTTTATTGCATCAACCACGGCAAGGCTATAGAAGAGCTCACTCTCGACCAGCTCCGTGACTTTGCCCCTGAGTTCGATGAGGACGTTTATCAGAGGATAGATATCCGTTCATGCATAAAAGCCAAGAGATCCGAAGGCTCCACTTCCTTCGACAGCGTAAAGAAGATGCTGG
Organism: Bacillota bacterium; assembly: GCA_028724585.1. GTDB lineage: Bacteria > Bacillota > Clostridia > Peptostreptococcales > Anaerovoracaceae > RUG708. The sequence continues at coordinate 55,092 of JAQYCQ010000002.1, forward strand.
CTGACTCAAAGGATTATCTGGACGGATTAGACAAATAACAATTTAAAAAGATTCAAAAGGCCCGCGGACCGGCCCCGGACGGTATCTCATCCCTGCCGGCCGGACCGCGGCCCTCCCGTGCGCTCCGCGCACCCTGCCGGCGGAGCCAGCGTAAACCGCGCATATACAGAAAGTCCCGCATCGCCGGGGCAGATCGCTGACTGACCTGCCCCGGCGCCGCGGGACTTTTTCCTTTAAGCGCGGGCGCGCTTTTATCCATATTTATTATTTATTGAACACGCATCTGTGGCCCGGAGTCTTGTAACATCCGTTGCAGGATACGCACTGGGCTCTGTAGTTCCTGTCCTCTTTCCAGAGGTTAGGCAGCTGCGGCTCCCTGATGAGAGGCCTGGCGAGCGCTATGAAATCGGCGTTCTCGTCGTTTAAGATCGTCTCCATGCTCTCGATGGACCTGTTGCCGCCTGTGAGTATGACCGGCATGTCTGAGATGCTCTTTACGCTCAGGCTGTAATCCTTGAAGTAACCCTCCTCGGAAGGTACGTCGAAGTCTGTCCTGGAAGGATGGGCCCCGCTTATATCGAGACCGTCCAGCCCGTGCTCTTCCAGTGTCATAACTGTCGTAAGGGCGTCTGAGATGGTGACGCCGCCCTCTACTCCATCGTAGAAATTGATCTTGGCCAGGAGTGTCAGGCCCGGAGCCTTTTCCTTAATAGCATCGAGTATCTCGGCGAGTATCCTTGAGCGCTTGTATGAAGCGCCTCCGAAGTCATCGCTCCTGTGATTGTAGTAAGGACTGCAGAAGCGGCTGAGTAAATAACCGTGGGCAGCATGGAGCTCTATGCCGTCGAATCCGGCTTCGTCCGCTCTTCTGGCTGCTTCGGCGAAATCGTCGATTATCTGCTGTATATCTTCACTGTCCAGCTCGTCTATATCGAGCTGCTTCCCATCCTTTACGTACTGGTTGGCAGCCAGCTGGGATATTATCCTGCAGTCAAAGCTGTGGACCTCATCCGTAAGCTTCCTGTACTCATCGATCATTTCATCCCTGTCCAGCTTCATCGAAAGCGGAAGGGCAGGGTCCTCCCCGTTTACAGCGGTAAAGCCGGTGATGATAGTACCTACTCCGCCGCGTGCCAGCTCTCTGTAGACTTCCATGATCTCGTCGCTGAGTTTTCCTTCTTCATCGGCAAGGCTCTCCAGGGTGGCTGAACGGATCAGCCTGTTCTTTACGGTCATATTTCCCAGATGGTCTTCCTCAAATATCTTCTTGTCGACTCTGTCGGGATCGACTCCGAAGAAAAGATCCTCTTCTTTCATTTATCTCTCCTATTCCCGGTCCGCCGGAAACGCGCTAATCATCCAGGTAACCGTTTAATATCTTTATCCTGCTAGGGTGCTTGAGCTTCCTTATAGCCTTGGCTTCTATCTGACGGATCCTCTCTCTGGTAACGTCCATCTGTCTGCCGACTTCCTCCAGAGTGCGCGGGCGTCCGTCCTTGAGGCCGAACCTGAGCTCGAGAACGTTCTGCTCCCTCTCTGTAAGAGTATCGAGCACTTCCACCAGCTGATCCTTGAGCATTGAGTAAGCAGCCGCTTCGTCCGGAGTCTGTCTGTCGTTATCCGGAATGAAGTCTCCAAGATGGCTGTCGTCCTCCTCGCCTATAGGAGTCTCGAGGGATACAGGCTCCTGGGCTATCCTCTGGATCTCCATCACTTTTTCAACCGTTATATCCATCTCGGCAGCGATCTCTTCAGGCGTCGGCTCGCGTCCGAGGTCCTGCATGAGCTGTCTGGAAACCCTGATCAATTTATTGATAGTCTCGACCATATGTACCGGGATCCTGATAGTCCTGGCCTGGTCGGCGATAGCCCTGGTGATGGACTGCCTGATCCACCATGTGGCATATGTACTGAATTTATAGCCTTTAGTGTAGTCAAACTTGCTGACAGCCTTTATCAAGCCCAGGTTTCCTTCCTGGATCAGATCAAGGAACTGCATGCCGCGTCCCACATATCTCTTGGCTATGCTGACCACCAGTCTGAGGTTGGCTTCGCAGAGCTTTTTGCGGGCTTCCTCGTCCCCAGCCTCTATCCTCTTGGCCAGATCTATCTCTTCCTCTGCCGAAAGGAGAGGAACCTTTCCGATCTCTTTGAGGTACATCCTCACCGGGTCATCTACAGGGATGCCGGCAGACATATCCTTTTCGAAATTGCCAGTCGATTTTGTCTTGCTGTCCTTGCCAGAATCCTTATCGTCTTCCTCGATCTCCCTGAGATCAGATTCGTTCGGGTCGGAATCCGCTATGATATTGATCCCGTTCGACTGCAGGCTTCTTATGACCTTGAGCTGCTGCTGGCGAGTAACTTTTATACCCTCGAACTCTCCTGCTATCTCGTCTCTGGTCAGGACGCCTTCTTTTTTCCCCTTTTTTGTTAGATTGTCTAATATATTCTGAATTTCAATGCCGCTGGCATTCTTTTCAGCCATAGATGATACACCCCCGATACTTATCAAATATCAGCTGTAAAGCCAATGCTTCCGCAGAAGCCTGACCCGCCGCTGTGATATTCGTTTCAGGATTAACGTATTATTTATTTCCAGAAAGCCCTCTGAATAGAATAAGGACTGGCTGACCTCTTTATCCCTTTTACAGCTTCCCGCGTTTTGTGTTTACCGTATTTTTATTTCCAAAACCGGGCCCGTCTAAACGCCTGCAGCCAACAAAAGATATGAAAACGTGATAGATAACGCAAAAAACGCAGGCACTTACCCCTTCCTTACTTCAGGTTGAATAATTGTCCGCCACCTTTTATAATAGTTTATTATTGTACACGAAATCAATAGCCAGTGTCCACATTTTTATTTATGAAAGGATTTAAATATGAAGATTCTCATAGCTTCCGATATTCACGGCAGCGCAAAATACTGTGAAATGCTCCTAGAAGCATACAATAAAGTACAGCCGGATAAGCTGCTCCTGCTGGGAGACCTGCTCTACCACGGCCCGAGGAACGCTCTCCCTTACGATTACGATACAAAGCGCACTATGGAGATCCTCAACTCCCTGAAAAATGAGATTATCGCGGTCCGCGGCAACTGCGACGCCGAAGTCGACCAGATGGTACTCGACTTCCCGATCATGAACGACTACGAGCAGATAGAGGCCGACGGTATCAAGATGTTCGCCACCCACGGCCACCACTACAGCCCTGTGACTCCGCCTCCGTTCGTCGAGATGGACGTGCTCCTCAACGGTCACACACACATCCCTGTGATCAAAAAATATGACGGCTTCGTCTACGTAAATCCGGGCTCCGTCTCCATCCCTAAAGCAGACTCGGACCACAGCTTCGCCATATTCGACAAGGGCGTGATCACTCTCAACAGGCTGGATGACCTGAGCGAATACGACCGCATAGACCTGAACGAATAAAGATAAAGGGCACGCGTCAGCTCCGCTGACAGGGCGCTCCGCGCGCCATCGTCCATGATGAAGAACCGCGGGATATCATAAACGAACAAAGCCGCCCGGCAGCAGTAAATATCCGCTGCCGGGCGGCCTTTTTTATGCTTTTTATGGAGCTACGATAGAAAGGTTGGAAAGGCCTTCAGCCTCGTCGAGCCCGCAGATGATGTTCATGTTCTGGACAGCCTGTCCCGCTGCTCCCTTTACCATGTTATCGATGCAACTGGAGATGATGACCCTGTGAGTCCTCTCGTCAACTCTGGCGCTGAGATCGCAGTAGTTGGATCCAACTACGAAACGGCTCTCGCACATGCCCTTTCTGATACGTACGAACTTTTCGTCTCCGTAAGCGTTCTCGAGAACATCATAGATGTCGTCGGTAGTAACGTTCTTGTTGAGGTCAGCGTAGATAGTAGCGAAGATACCGTGCTTCATAGGCATGAGGTGCGGTGTGAACTGTACCATGATGTCTTTGCCGGCAGCCTTTGAGACCTCCTGCTCTATCTCAGGAGTGTGTCTGTGGTGGGCAATCCCGTAAGCCTTTACGCTCTCTCCGGCCTCGCTGTAGAGGAGAGAGATATCCTTTTTACGGCCTGAACCGGTGATTCCGCTCTTTGCGTCGATGATGATGTGGTTGGTATCGATGAGGCCCTCTTCTCTTACCAGAGCTGATACAGCTATGATGCTGGCTGTAGTGTAGCAGCCAGGGTTTGCTACCAGGCTGGCGCCCTTGATCTGGTCTCTCCAGAGCTCCGGAAGTCCGTATACCTTCTGGGCGAGGAGTTCCTTAGCCTGATGCTCCGTCTTGTACCATTCTTCGTAGACCTTTACGTCGTCCAGTCTGTAGTCGGCGCTGAAGTCTACCATCTTTTTGCCTGCTGCCATAGCCTTCTTCGCGATATCGAAAGAGAGGCCGTTAGGAAGAGCCGTAAATACTACGTCAACGTCTCCGATAGCGTCCTTCGCTTCCTCTGTCGAGAGGAGAGTCTGGTCGCAGATCTCGTAATACTGCGGATAGATCTCGCTGAACTTCTGTCCCGCGTATGAATTTGATGAAACGAATGCCACCTCTGCGTCAGGGTGGTTTGTGAGGATGCCTACGAGAGTCTGTCCTGCGTATCCCGTGGCACCGATGATTCCTGCTTTTACCATGTCAAAACCCGATTCCTTGTTATCCTAGCTATATCTTATCTCTGTTTTCAATATATACGAGCCGGCTTCCGCCCTGAGGCATCGACCGGCTTTAAAATCTTTAGGATCTGTAATCTCCGTTGATCTTTACGTACTCGGCGGTGAGGTCGCAGCCCCATGCCTTGGCCTGGGCTTCCCCGCTGTTGAGGTTTATCTTTACCTGGACCCTGTCCTCGCTGAGGATCTTAGTGGCCAGATCTTCGTCGAACTGGAGAGGAACACCCTTGGTGAATACCTCTATCTCTCCAGCTTTGCTCTCGAAGCCTACGTCTACCTTGTTCTGGTCGAACCTGGCTCCAGAATAGCCCATAGCGCATACTATCCTGCCCCAGTTGGCGTCAGCTCCGTGAAGAGCAGCCTTGAAGAGGCTGGATCCCGCTACCGAACGCGCCAGGGTCCTTGCCTGCTCCAGCTCGTCAGCTCCGTAAACATAGACCTCCATGAACCTGGAAGCGCCTTCGCCGTCAGCAGCGATAGCCTTGGCGAGATATTCTGTAACATAGTATACAGCCTCACAGAAGCACTCGTAATCCTTGGTATCTGTACGGTCTATCAGAGTGTTTCCAGCAAGTCCGTTGGCTACGATAGTAGCTGTGTCGTTTGTGCTGGTATCGCCGTCGACTGTGACCATATTGAATGTGCCGGCTGTTACGTCCTTCTGGATCCTGGTCAGCATTTCCTTTGTGATATTGCAGTCTGTAACTACATATGAGAGCATAGTTCCCATATTTGGATGGATCATTCCGGATCCCTTGGCGATCCCGCAGATATCTACATCTTTTCCCGAGAGCTGCATCCTGAGATAGATGCGCTTTTCCCTGGTATCTGTAGTCATGATGGCTTTATACAGCTCATCTCCATCGTCCCTGAGACTGTCGAGACACTTGTCTATACCGGCGTTGACCTTGTCCATAGGAAGAGGCTGGCCGATGACGCCCGTGCTGTATACCAACACCTCCTCAGGCTTTACACCCAGCGCCTTCGCTACCCTCTCGGACTCGGATCTGGCATCGTCCAGACCCTGCTGCCCTGTGCAGGCGTTGGCGTTTCCGGCGTTGATGATCAGCGCTCTCGTAGTGTCGTTCTTGATGTGCTTCATGTCCAGCTGTACAGGCGCCGCCTTTACCAGGTTTGTAGTGAAAACAGCCGCGGATACGGCAGGCACATCGCTGACGATGAGTCCCATGTCCAGCTTTTCGTTCCTTTTAAAGCCTGCGTGGATGGATGCCACCCTGAAACCTTTTACACAGGAAATCGATTTATTTTCCAGAATTTCCATCTTAATTCTCCTTAAGTTATCTGGTTACCATTGTACCGGAACCAGCGTGTGTGAACAGCTCTATGAGCAGGCTGTGCTCCACGCGCCCGTCTATGATGGCTACCTGACCGGCCCCGTCGTTGAGCGCGTCCATGCAGCACTGCATCTTAGGGATCATTCCTCCCGCTATGATGCCTTTTTCTATATATTCTCTCGTCGTCTTGATGTCGATCGAGGAGATGAACGAGCTCTCGTCGTTGATGTCCTTGTATAGGCCCTTGATATCCGAGAGGAGGATCAGCTTCTCCGCTCCCAGAGCCCCGGCGATCGCACCTGCCGCTGTATCAGCGTTTACGTTGAATGTCTCGCCTTTCTCGCCTGAAGCTACAGGTGAGATGATAGGAACATAATCAGCCGCGATGAGGTCGTTCAATATATTCTTGTTTACCTTGACGATATTTCCTACATAGCCCAGGTCGATGGTCTCGCCGTCCTTGCCCTTAGTGAGCTTCTTCTCGGCGATGAGCAGTCTGCTGTCGCGGCCTGACAGGCCTACGGCGTGGATGCCGTGAGCTGAAAGGCAGGCGCTCAGGTCCTTGTTTACCGAACCGGAAAGCACCATCTCCACGATCTTCATAACATCCTCGTCTGTAACGCGCTGGCCGTTTATGAACTTGACATCCATATCTACCTTATCCAGCATGGCGTTGATCCTCTTGCCGCCCCCGTGGACTATTACGATATTTATACCGACTAATTTGAGCAGCGCCACATCCTCGATGAATTTCTTCTTGAGGTCCTGGTTCTCCATAACACTGCCGCCGTATTTGATGACGAAAGTCTTGCCGTTGAACTTCTTTATATATGGCAGGGCTTCGATAAGTATTTCCGCTCTATTCATTTGTTATTCGTTCCCGCTTTCCATAATTCAATGTATATACGATAATTTTGTATAATTATACATCTCAATATATATTTATGCAACGAATATGAAAAGATATATTTACGGTAATTATCTATTCCGCGATAAAGAGTCCGGATTTGCCGCCGTCTTTCTTTACCAGACGGATATCAGTTATATGCATGCCCCTGTCGATGGCCTTGCACATATCGTAAATGGTAAGAGCCGCTATCGCCACAGCGTTGAGCGATTCCATCTCTATGCCGGTCTTGCCGATAGTGCTGGCCGAAGCCTCGATATGTACCGCCGAATTTTCTTCGTCCAGCTGGAAGTCCATATCCACGCCTGTGATGAAGATATTGTGGCACATAGGGATATTCCTGGCTGTATTTTTAGCGGCCATGATCCCTGCCACCTGGGCTACGGAAAGCACATCACCCTTAGCGATAGATCCTTCCTTTATCCTCTGCAGCGTCTCAGGCGCCATGTAGATACTGCCCTTAGCGACAGCTATCCTCTTGGTGTCCGGCTTCTCACCGACATTTACCATGCGCGGCCTGCCGTTTTCATCTATATGTGTAAGCTTGTCCTCCATGAGGTCATCCTCCTATTTTATTCATATCCCTGTCTATCGGACCCGCTCCTTCGTTGAGCATATGATGGGCGACCTTGTGGCCGACCGATTCTATGAGCAGGTTCCTGACATCCTCGTCTGTCCCGTTCCTGAGCACCGTTTTTACATCAATCTCTTCGTTGCTGTGAAGGCATGGCTTTATCTTGCCGTCGCTCGTGAGCCTGAGCTTGTTGCACTCAGCGCAGAAGTGGTGGGACAGGGCGCTTATGAAACCTACAGTCCCTGCCGCGCCCGGCAGCCTGTATTCGTCCGCCACCGAGAATTTCTGAGGCCCGCACGGCTCCAGCTCAGGGAATCTGGCCAGCAGCTCCTGATTGGAGATAAAACCGTAATCCCCTCCCAGGTCGTTATGACCTATAGGCATGAGCTCGATAAACCTCACACGCAGGTCCTTCTCCCTTGTAAGGTTAACGAAATCATCGAATTCATCGTCGTTGAAGCCCTTGAGCGCCACACAGTTGATCTTTATCGGAGTGAGGCCCACCCTTTCGGCAGCCTCGATGCCCTTAAGCACCCTGTTTATATCGCCGCCCCTGGTGATCATCCTGTATTTATCCGCGTCGAAGGTATCCAGACTGATGTTTACCCTGCGCACTCCGGCTTCCTTAAGGTCTTCCGCCATATCCGCCAGCAGCACGCCGTTTGTCGTTATATCGATCTCGTTTATTCCATCGATCTGGTTCATGCGCCTGATCAGGTCGACGATGCTGTGCCTGACCAGAGGCTCGCCTCCCGTCAGCCTTATCTTCCCTATACCTATAGAAGCCGCCGCCTCTGTCAGCCTGAGTATCTCCTCGAAGCTCAGGATCTCGCTGTGAGGTATCAGGTTTACGCAGCCTTCCGCCGGCATACAGTAGCGGCATCTAAGATTGCATCGGTCCGTGACTGAGATTCTCAGATAGTTTATTTCACGTCCAAAATTATCTATCATACTTTAAAATCTTTCCCCCTCCATATAAGGGTTGTTTATTGGAAACTATAGACTATATATGCACAAAAATTAACCGTCCCATATATATTAGTTTTTTTACAGCATTTTTACAACACAGAAACCATAAAAAAGGGAGCGCTGTCATATTATGCGCCTCCCCTTTAATATTCCCTGATAATATGAATGCAAAACAGCCGGCCGCCGGCTCCGCCGGCAAAGTGCCTCCGGCAGACCCCGCACGCCTGGCGCCTACTTAAGCAGCTGCTCCGCCAGAGATTCCATGTCGATGCTGCTGGTCTTCTGGACTCTGTTCTTCCATTCGTCCGGGAAGGACGAAGCGCCTGAATAAGCGCCGCAGATGTTTCCGCAGATAGCGCCGTTTGTATCGGCATCGTCCCCCGCATTTATAGCAGCGAGGACCCCGTCCCTGCCATTGCCCTTCGCGGCGTAGAAAGCCGCGAGAGCGACAGGGACCGACTCGTATGAGAACATGGAGGATCCGAAAATTCCCACCACTTCGTCCATGATGTCGGACATATCAGCGCTGCCGGCACCGTCGACTATCCTGTCTATATAACGGATCCTGCGGGCTACAGAAGGGGCTGTGATGTCAGCGCCTCTCTCTTCTCCGTACTTAGCGCCCTCGTAAGCCATGTTGAGGATCTCATTTACTGAATATCCGCCGTGGACGCCGCCCGATACGGCAGCTGCCACAGCGCAGGCAGCCGCGGCCGCCGGCTTGCTCCCGTGGCTTGGAAGCGAAGAAGCCAGTGCCGCCTTTAAGCAGCCCTCGAAGTCATCGTGATATTTTACGCCGACAGGAGCCACTCTCATGGCGCTGCCGTTAGTCACTCCCTGGCCTGCTGTCTTTACAGGGTCGTCCCCGTTTATGATAGCGGTCAGGTATCTCCTGGTCGACGGCCCTATGACAGTCGTCTCCAGCATCTTGTTCTCGATGGCCCACTCACGCATCCTGCTGTTGAAGGCTTCAGCCGAAAAGCCGTTGTTTTCGATGATGACATGGGCGATGATGATGCTCTCCATAGTATCGTCAGTGATCTCGCCCGCCTTGAGGTCGCCGTGCTTGTCCTGCACAGACTTCTCAGGCTCCAGGAAATCGTGAATGTAACCGTAAGTGTTTCTGATCTGAGCGCGTGTCAGAAATGAAGCCGGCATGCCCATCGCGTCACCGATGGCGCCTCCGACCAGCGCTCCGTAAGCTCTGTCCAGCATTAATCTATCTTGCCTTTCTCTATTATTTCTTTCATTGCTCCGTCAGGCTCCCAGAAAGCGTGGGGACCCTTTATACCTACTGTGACCGCGGCTGTGCGCGAAGCCAGCTTTATAGAGCTCTCCAGATCCATGCCTTTCACAGCTGAAAAGAGGAGAGATCCAGCGAAGCTGTCGCCGGCGCCGGTAGTGTCCACCGCTTCCGCTTTAACAGCATGATAAGGGAATTCGTACAGTCCGCCTTCCCTGAAGGTATAGACCCTGCCGCCCTGGCTTCCGGACTTGACCACAGCGGTCTTTCCCGCCGCGCAGTAGTCTTCCTTTTTTATATACCTCTCTATAACCGCCAGCTCCGTCTCATTTGGAGTCATCATATCGCAGGCCGCCAGGATCCTCTTGAGCAGCTCCGGCTCTATGGCTCCCACAAGAGGGCTTGGGTCGAAGAGGACGAAGCTGCCCTGGTCATGCAGATATTCTACGCATTCCACGACCCTGTCCGAATCATCGTTCAGGAGGTAATAGCCGGTAACTCCGACGGCCTTAGGCGCCAGTTCCCTGACCTTCCCGGCCAGGTTTTCGGAGAAAACCCCTTCAGCCCCTTTCTCTGTCAGGAATGTGCGCTCACCGTCCGGTTCCAGGAAGACCAGGCATTTGCCGGAATTTCCTGCCACTCTCTCCAGCAGGTCAGTCGGCAGGCCTTTTTCCTCCATATATTTTTCAGCGATATCAGCAGCCTGATCGTCTCCCATGCCGGAGACTATGTAAGCCGGGCAGCCCAGGTTTTTGGCGGCGGCAGCCATGTTGACAGCGCAGCCGCCCACCATGCTGCTCTCGCCGCTGATAAAGCCGTCCTGAGAACGCTGGGGCCATTTGTCTATATAGTAGTAATAATCGATGATGAGGCCGCCGAGGAGGCAGCATACGTCTTTCATCTTAATCCTCCAGGCGGACGGCGGCCTCAGGCTCCCATGTTACGAAGACCTTTTCGCCTCTGCCCAGCTCTTTTCTGTCATAGCCGCCGTTCATTTCCGAGAGGATGTTCAGGCTGCCGCAGTTTACAGTGCATGTAGTGAGATTGCCCTTGTAGACGAACCGGTCGGCGAAGCCGTCGAGACCTGCTTTTCCCTGCGGCTTTTCATTCTCATCGAATACTTCTATCTTTTCAGGCCTTACAGCGTAGAGGACCTTTTCACCGACCTCGGCGCCTCTGGCCGGGATAGTGATAGTTCCGTCTTCAGTCTCAAGAGTGATGGTATCCGCGTCCGCAGCCTTCACTGTGCCCTCGAAGAAATTCGCCTTTCCCAGGAAGTCGGCTACGAACCTGTTTACCGGCTTTTCATAGACCGCTCTAGGAGTGCCTGTCTGCTCGATCTTGCCGTCGTGCATTACCACGATGGTATCGGAGAGGGTCATGGCCTCCTCCTGGTCATGGGTTACAAAGAAGGTCGTTACGTGGGTTTCTTCCAGGATCCTCCTGAGCTCGGTCTGCATCTCGACTCTGAGCTTTTTATCCAGAGCTGAAAGGGATTCGTCCAGCAGAAGTACCTTAGGCTTGATGACAAGAGCTCTCGCCAGGGCTACACGCTGCTGCTGGCCGCCTGACAGCTGTTTAGGCTTCCTGTCCCTGAATTCTTCCATGTGGACTGTCCTCAGGGCTTCCATGACCTGGGGTTCTATCTCGGCCTTAGGGACCTTCCTCTGCTCCAGCCCGTAAGCCACGTTCTGGAATACAGTCATGTGCGGGAAGAGGGCGTAGCTCTGGAATACCATGCCGATGCCGCGCTTGTTTACAGGAACCTTGCCGACCGGCTGGTCATCGAAGAGGACTTCGCCGTCATCCGGGGCTTCGAAGCCCGCCAGCATCCTGAGGGTTGTGGTCTTTCCGCAGCCGGACGGTCCGAGTATGGAGACCAGCGTGCCGTTTTCCACCGTGAGTTCTATATGGTCGACGACAGTATTCTTTCCGTAGATCTTCGTCAGACCTTTTAATGTGACCTTAGCCATTTTCTATTCTTCTCCTCCTAACATCGCCTTTATGTTGGATCTCATGATGATGCCGACTAAAGCGAGTACTACGAGTGAAATACCGATGATTATTGTGGATATCGCGTTTATCTCAGGCGTGAAGCCGAACTTGATCGACGACTGGATCTCTATCGGCAGCGTGAATATGCCGTTCGGCATAAGGAAGTAACTGATAGGGAAGTTGTCGAAGCTGATCAGGAACGAGAGGAAACCGCCGGCCAGCATAGCCGGAGCTATAGCCGGGAAAGTAACTCTCCTGAAAGTCGTCCACGGAGTGGCTCCCAGCGAAGCGCTCATCTCCTCGAGCGATTTGTCCAAAGAGCTCACCCTTGCCCTGAGGACCAAAAGCGAGTAAGGCAGCGATATGACTATGTGTCCCATGGCTACGAAGAACATGCTCTTCGAGAAGCCCATGAAACGTACCATCAGCAGTATCGACAGGCCTATGATCAGCCATGGTATGCTCATCGGCATCATGACCAGGCTGTTGAAGATCCCACTTGTCCTCTTGGAAAGGTATCTCTGTCCCAATATGAAGAAGGTCGCCAGCACCATGCAGACTATGCCTGTAAGGAGGGCAAGCAGCAGAGAGTTCTTTGCCGAGTTTATCAGCTCGGCGTCGGCGGCCAGCTCCTGGTACCAGTGAGTGGTAAATTTAAACGGCAGCGAATTGTATCTGGATTCGTTGAAGCTCAGCAGCATCAGCACCACGATAGGCACATAGAGGTAGAGCAGCACGCATATGATGAGGATCTTACCGAGGATCCCGGTTTTCTTATTCATTCTGTCTCCCACCTCCTGCCGAGAGCTCCGAAAGCTCCCATAAATATGAGGACCATAGCGAAGAGCACGAAGGCTATCGCCGCTCCGAAGTTCCAGCCGTAAAGCTGGAAGAACTGGTCTTCTATTACCGTACCGATGACTGTTCCGTTTACACCTCCGAGTATCCTCGGCTCAACGAAGGATCCCAGACACGGAACGAATACGATAGTCACGCCTGACATAACGCCCGGCATGGAGATCGGGAATATGACGTCCTTAAATGTAGTGAATTTAGACGCTCCCAGGCTCATGCTGGCCTCTATCAGCGAGTCGTCCATCCTCTCCAGGGCCATATAGATGGTGACTACCATATACGGGAAGAAGGCGTGCGTAAGGCCTATGACCACAGCCGCCCTTGTATAGAGGATGCCCAGGCCGTTCTCAGCCAAGCCGAAGGACATGAAGAGCCTGTTGAGTATGCCTCCGTCCTGCAGGAATATGAGCCAGCTGTAAACCCTGACGAGCTGGTTTGTAAAGAAAGGTATTATCGTGAGCACCAGGATGACATTTTTAAGTCCCTTGAGCTTCTTAGCCATGATATATGCCAGAGGATAGGCGATCACCAGGCTGATCACAGTGACGAGCAGGCTCATGAGAAGAGTCGATCCCGTCAGTTTGATATACATGAAATTAGAGAAGAACTTGTGGTAGTTCTCCATGGTCAGCGCGCCCGTGCTGTCGCTCCTGAAAGAAGTCGTGAACATTATCAGAAGCGGGAATAGCGTGAAGCACAGCAGTACCAGCATCGCCGGCCAGGTCATGACCTGTTTTTTATTTGCTTTCAAAATACTTCTCCTGAAAATATCAGCTGAAATAACTGATCGTTGATTAAATCCAGCACCGCTCCGCGGAGAGGACCTTACGGTAAAGCGGAAAAAAGGAGGCCGCTTTCGGCAGCCTCCCGGCAGATAAACTGCCTTAACTCTGTTAACGTCTTAGATTAAGAAGCCTTGACTGAAGTCCAGAGGTCGTTCCATTCCTGCTTAGTCTTGTCATCACGGTATTCCATGAATGTCAGGCGGTTGAGGGATTCTTCGTCCATAGCCGCTGACTTGGCGTAATCAGGATCGATAGCAGCTGCCGCTTCCTTGTTTGCAGGAGCAGGGCCGCCCTGTGAAGCCCACTTATACTGAACGTCCTTGCTGATCATGTAGTCGATGAACTTGAGAGCCAGTTCCTTGTTCTTTGAGTTCTTAGGAATAGCGAAGTTGTCTACCCAGCCGATTCCGCCGTCCTCAGGAACAACGTATCCGATGTGCTCGCCGTCCTTAGCCATTGTAGCTGACTGGCCTGACCACATGAGGCCTACATCGATCTGGCCGCTGGCGAAGAGCTTGGAGAACTCGTCGCCTGTCTGCCAGTAAGTCTTGTTAAGCTCTTTCTGCTTGAGGAGCAGGTCCTTGATGGCATCCATGTCTGAAGGATTGTTTGCGTCCTGTCCGAGGGCGAGAGCTGCTGCCATAACGGCATCGTTGTAGTCATCCCTGAAGGCGATCTTGCCCTTGTACTGTTCGTCGAACAGACACTTGATGCTTGTAGGAGCTTCCTTTACTGTGTCAGTGTTGTAAGCTACAGCTGTTGAACCCCATACCAGAGGTACAGCGTACATCTGGCCGTCATCTCCTAAGCATTCCTTCTGAGTCTTGAAACGGTCGAACAGTGAATTGAAGTTAGTGAGCTTGGAAGTGTCGACCGGCTCGAGTAGGTCAGCCTTGATGGCTGCCGGCAGGATAGTGCAGTTAGGCAGGCAAACGTCAATCTCTCCGGCGCTGGAAGTCTTGAGCTTTGTGAGAAGGTCGTCCTCGCTCTGCATGTAGGTATTTACGATCTCACAGTCGTTTTCTTCTTCGAACTTCTTGATGAGATCCTTGTCGTCAGAACCGTAGTCCTTCCAGTTAACTACATAGAGCTTTGTCTTGCCTGAGTCAGAGGCAGAACTGTCTTTCGACGCGCTTCCATCAGCTGTTCCTGTAGCGTTTCCGCAGGCGGACATCGAGAACATGACCGCAACGGCGAGCGCTCCTATGAACAGCTTCTTAAAAGAGCCTTTCTTCATTTTTCCTCTCCTTGAAAAACATTTTTAAAGCTGAAATTTACTCTCCGGAAAAGCTTCTGTAAAATATTCTGAGCACACTTTTTACAGATTCTTTCCCTATGCAGAAGTATAGCATTATTAAAATCTTACTGCAATCGATGCCGGATTTTTTAACATTTGAAAAGGTCTCATCAAAGCCCTCCGCGGCAGCGCGCGCATGGCAGCATGGTGATATGGCGCGGAGCGTCGTAAAGTCCGCGGAGCGGACGTAAAAAGCCGCCCGGCAGCGGATCTTACCTGCTTGCCGGACGGCTTAAACGTTTCTTATTAGATCTCACCCAGAAGGGCCAGACTTTATTTCTTTGTGATGTAGCCGAGAGCCTTGAGCATTTCAGCGCACTCTACCGCGCCGCCTGCTGCTCCGCGCATTGTGTTGTGAGCGAGTCCTACGAACTTCCAGTCGAAGATGGAATCTTCTCTCAGACGGCCGATGGATACGCCCATGCCGCCCTCGTAGTCTACGTCCAGCTTGACCTGAGGCCTGTCATCGTCCTCGAGATACTGGATGAAGTGTTCAGGAGCGTGAGGGAGCTTGAATTCCTGAGGCTTGCCGCTGAAGTCGCGGAGGGCCTGAACCAGCTGTTCCTTAGTAGGGTTCTCCTTGAAGTTGATGAATACTGTAGCTGTGTGGCCGTTCAGTACCGGTACGCGGATGCACTGTGAAGTGATCCTGAGGTCGCCTTCGTACTTGACGATCTTGCCGTCTTCGATATGTCCGAATACCTTGAGCGGCTCCTGCTCTGACTTAGCTTCTTCTCCGCTGATGTAAGGGATGATGTTGCCTTCCATCTCAGGCCAGTCCTTGAAGGTCTTGCCTGCGCCGGAGATAGCCTGGTATGTTGAAACTACTACTTCTTTAGGGCCGAATTCCTTCCAGGCAGCGAGCGCCGGAGCGTAAGCCTGGATAGAGCAGTTAGGCTTAACAGCGATGAATCCGCGGGTAGTTCCCAGTCTCTTCTTCTGGTCAGCGATAACGTCGAAGTGCTCAGGGTTGATCTCAGGGATGACCATAGGCACGTCGTCTGTCCAGCGGTGAGCGCTGTTGTTGGAAACTACAGGAGTCTCAGTCTTAGCGTATTCTTCTTCTATAGCGCGGATCTCGTCCTTGGACATATTTACTGCAGAAAAGACGAAATCTACATCCTTAGCTACTTCCTCAACGTCCGATACGTTTTTGACGATCATGTCTTTGACGTCGTCCGGCATAGGAGTTTCCATCTTCCATTTGCCGCCTACCGCGTCCTCGTATCTTTTGCCTGCGCTGCGGGCTGATGCCGCAAGTGTCGTAAGCTGAAACCATGGGTGATTGTCAAGTAATGTGATAAATCTCTGGCCGACCATTCCCGTTGCGCCGAGAACGCCTACCTTAAGCTTTTCTGCCATTTAAGCTGCCTCCTCTGATTAGATTAAAGAATTTGTTCTATTATACTACAGAAACTGTAAAAGTGTGTCTCTTTTTCGATTTTGTGCAGTAAAGAGGCCTGAAACACTGTATACAAGCGGCTTCCCGGCAGTTGCCCCGCGCGCTCCGCGCGCAAATGCCTGCGGCCGGATGTCGGCGGAGCCGTCGTCGACGCGCTTACTCTAGTACAGCCACTGCTTTCGCTGCTTCCGATGAGTCCGCTGTATCCGTCTGCGCTTCCGGCGTAGCTGGCGCTTCCGCCGCGGCGGCTTTCTCATCCTGTGCTGTCTTCCAGACCCAGTAGGTATAGCCGAGCATCAGCGGCATGACAGCCGCCTCGGGCAGTACGTATCTCATACTGTTATTGAGCGGCGAAGCCAGGCAGACGAGCACATTCATGAGCGCCGGTACCAGCAGGATCGCCCTGCCCGGCCTGCGCGCTTTCCACATGACGAACAGGCAGATCAGCAGCAGCCAGGTATAGGCGCCCGGCATCTGCATAAAGCAGATCACCGGCAGCCTGGACGATGCCTGTTGCAGGTCTCCCAGATATTTCTCCCAGTCGCCCTTCCATACCTTGTGAACGCCCATATCGGTCACAAATACATTAGCGGGATCCATCCTGAGATCATACTGAAGGAGCGGGCTTACATTAGCGCAGACCGGCGCCGCGTAGCTGTATGTGTTATTTAGCAGAGCCTCAAAATATACCTGAGGATGCTTTTTGAACATCTGCGCCCAGACACGCAGATATGCCTTAAGTTCATCATTATCCGGTTCTCTCCATAAACCCTTTACAGGATCCGAAAGCTCCGGATTGTAATAAGCGGGAATATGTCTGTACTGGAGAACACCGTCTATAGCTTCCTTTTCTTCCGGCGTTACCTCAAAAGGCAGCTCCGTGACATAGCGGGCCGTCTGCTGCAGAGGAACACTCAGAGCCTCTACCTTTGAACCGCTCTTAAAATCCAGAGCCGGGTAAAGCCCGTGCGTCACTACGAGAAAGGCCAGAACAAGGATGGCAAATGATCCTGCCGCCTTCTTCCTCTCCCAGCCCTTCAGCCAGAAGACCATAAGGAACAGGGTCGGTACAGCCGCGTATATCCCATTGTTCCTGAGCAGCGACATCAGCAGCGCGGAAGCTGTCACGAAGGCAAAGTCTGATCTGCTGAAACGGCGTTCCCTGAAAACATCTACAAGAGCAACAGTAAACAGGCCCGCGGCCTCAGCATACATCAGGTCCTTCTCCACCCACTGGGCGAAGCCGCCCCAGAGCGGCGACAGAGCGTAAAAAGCCAGAGCCGCGCAGCACCAGCCTCCTCTGATCCCCATATCATAGAGCTTTTTAATGATCAGAGAGAAAACGAAAGCCCCGAAGACCGTCTGCAGCAGAACATAGAGGAAGACCCCGAGGTTCATGCTGCCCAGCGCCTTTCCCGTCCAGACCATCAGGCCCAGGATCAGTGTCGACAGCGGAGGATGATGAGTCGTCACAGGCGTAGCGCCGAAGAACTGCTGCAGCTGATAGATGGAATCGTAACAGAAAGAGCCCGGGAAACATATGATCAGCCATGGCAGCCAGCCTATGAAGATGGCCGCGAAGCTCAGAAGCTGAACGTGCCTGTTGATGAAATCGTCCCTTCTGTCTGTCCTCAGCTCACCCCGCTCAACGACCATAACAGAAACGAAGCGGGCGCATATATAGAATATGAGCCAGTAGCCCGCCGCGCAGATCAAAGCTCTCGCTGTCTGTATGCCGTTGGCCATAAAAAAGGACATATCGCCCAGGGCTCTCATACCAGCCGCCGCCAGATATACGAAGGCCAGCACTCCCGAAAGCGCGAAAGCCCAGGGATCGAAAAGATTCCGCCTCTTCTCGATTATGACGCCGAGAGCCGCGTAAACCGCAGCGAAGATCGCTATATTAGCTAAGCTCTGGCCCTTTACAAAATATATAAATATATGTATCAGGCTGGCTGCGGCACTGTCGTAAGCCGGCTTGCCGGCAAACAGAGTAAAAGGCATGTTCAGGATCAGCGCGGCGAAAAGGCCTGCCGCAGCACGTCCTATCACTTCAGCCGGAGAAACCTTCCTGCTCATGATTCTCTTCCTTTACGTACGCAGTCCAGGATAGTGCGTCTGAACTCGAACTCTCGCCTCTCCTTCTGCTTGATGAAATCAAGTATCATCCCGTTGAAGAAAGCCAGCAGAGCCGCCATGCAGACAAAGCCGCAGACTATCAGAGTCGGGAAATTAGGCACCAGACCGGTCCTGACGTAAGGGACCAGCACCGTCGGAATGAACACCAGGGCGTCGATGATCAGCAGGACCAGCGCTAAGATTGAGAAGAACCTCATAGGCTTGTAGTTCCTCGTCAGCCTGAATATAGTCCCCAGCACCTTGAGCCCGTCGCTCACCGTATTGAGCTTAGACTCGCTGCCCTCCGGCCTGTCGCGGTATTCGATGATATTATTGCTGGTCGGCATATTATTGGAGATAGCGTGGATAGTCATCTCCGTCTCTATCTCGAAGCCGTTTGACAGCACCGGGAAGGTCTTTACGAAATCATAGCTGAAAGCCCTGAGCCCCGTCATGATATCCTTTATATCGCTCTTGAATATATGATTTATACTGCCGCGCACGATGGAATTGCCGAAATTGTGGAAAGGCCTCTTGTTTTCCTCGAAATACGTAGATGAAAGCCTGTCGCCCACTACCATATCCACGTGCTTTTCCAGCACATCGCGCACCATCTCAGGCACTGTGTCAGCCGGATATGTGTCGTCGCCGTCCACCATCACATAACACTCAGCATCTATATCGCGGAACATCCTGCGCACGACATTTCCCTTGCCCTGAGCGTACTCGTATCTCACGATAGCTCCGGCATTCCGGGCAATCTCGTCCGTTCCGTCCGTCGAATTGTTGTCATAAACGTAAAAAGATGCTTCCGGAAGCGCCTTTTTATAATCCTTTACTACCTTTTCTATAGTCAAGGCCTCGTTATAGCATGGTATCAAAACCGCAATCTTTTCCAATTTTCCTTCTCCATTTTCCAGTACTTCAATAGTATCTGTACTATTCTAAAGCAGAGTTTTCCATTTGTCAATCTAGCGCGTCACGCTATTCCGACCGCTCCGCGGACCAGGGCGCTCCGCGCGCCCTGGCAGAAGCCGCATCGCTTCGCGGAAGCAGCAAAAAATAAAGATACCGGCCGCTCCTGAGATACGGCCGGTATTTCGTGTTTTTCCTTCGGATCCTGTGAGCGGAGCTCACGCAGGATACTTATCTTTATCTATTTTTACTCGTCCAGCGCTTTTTTAGCATGGTAACTATCTGGCTTCTTGAGCAGAGCGTATCAGGACAGAATCTGCCATCTCCCATTCCGCTTGTGATCCCTTCACCTGCTGCCCAGAGTACAGCCTTGTAATACCAGGCGCTCTCGTGCACGTCGCTGAAGCTGTTGACATCTGAAGCCGGCTGCGGCTTGTTCGCCGCGTTCCAGAGCAGAGTGACGATCTGAGCTCTAGAACAGTCCATATCCGGGCTGAACTTTCCATCTCCCGTTCCGCTCGTGATGCCCTGAGAAACAGCCCACTGTACAGCCTTAGCGTACCAGGCGTCCGCGCTCACGTCGCTGAACTGCCTTCCGCCTTGAGGCTCAGGCGAGCCCATGGCTTTCCAGATAAACGTTACTGCCTGAGCGCGGCTGCATATAGTGCCCGGCTCAAACATGTTGTTTCCCGTGCCGCTGGTAATGCCCTTATCCACCGCCCAGTAGACCGAATCGTAGAACCAGGAGCTGCTGTCCGTCACATCATAGAAGATGCCGCAGTAAACCGGTACTTCTATCTCCGCTATGCTGCCTCCGGCTGTGATATCAGCCTTTAGTGAAGTTATTCCTCTCGATCTGCCAACTATACTGCCGTTCTCTACAGATGCTATAGAAGGATCGGATGAAGTCCATTTATCTACATCGATCATGGCGTAAACATCGTTCAGTGCCATCCAGTCGAATGATCCCGGCACGCTGCTGACATCTGATCTTTCGCCTACGCCGATATACAGATAAC
This sequence comes from Bacillota bacterium, assembly GCA_028724585.1. Classification (GTDB taxonomy): domain Bacteria; phylum Bacillota; class Clostridia; order Peptostreptococcales; family Anaerovoracaceae; genus RUG708. The sequence continues at coordinate 75,121 of JAQYCQ010000002.1, forward strand.
TCCCGTCATCCACACCTTTAACGTCATAAACTTCATCCTGCCTGAAAGTCAGAGGGACATAATAGCTGCCGTCAGGGATATCGACTCCCTCATCCGCTTTGACAGGGCTTGCGAAATCCTGGACCCAGAAATCTATCGCGCCCATTTTTACATGGCCTACGCCTACGCCCTGGAAATCAGGATTGAGCATATTTCTCCTGTGCCCCTGGCCTTCGTATTTGCTGCCATTCTCTTTCCACTGTTCCAGCGCTTCGGCTGATCCCTTATTGGTGCCGAGCAGGATATTCTCCCCTTCAGCATAATAGCCTTCAGGCATCATGAGCTTGCTCACCAGGCTTCCGTCCGGCCTCTGATGGGTAAGCTGCCCGGTCGCCGCGTACATAAAGGCGATCTCAGCCGCCCTCTGCATGGCGATCTGCTCCAGCTGGTAATCGTATGTGAGCGGAGCCAGCCCCGAATACATCTTTTTTGACGAATTTGACTCGTCCCAGGCCCACGCTTCGGATCCTGTCCGGAAATCGTTTATACCGTTGATCATAGTCCTGGCATCCGACTGGATAAACTGGAATCCCAGCTCAGCCCTAAATGTACCGTCAGCAGCTGACTGTGCCTTAACAGGAAGGCTCCCGCGAACTTGTTCCGTCTCCGAACCTCCGGATAAAACAGCTTCAGGCTCGCTGCCATCCGCCGTCACGAATGTGTTCTCCGCGGCGAAAGCAGGAAAAGCCGTACACGCGCACATAAGTCCTGCCAGCAGCAGGCTGAAAAATCTTCTCTTCATTTTTTCTCCTATATAATCAATACGCAGTAAGTAGATATTTAATACGAGTATTGTAGCATAAAAACCATCAGCTAATGATGATATGCATCATTTCTTATTGCGCCGGCTCCGCCGGCATATCCCTCAGGGATGCCTGACGCGAAGCGTCCTGTGCGCGTAGCGCACGCATCCGCGAATCATGGTACAATAACAGTAAATTTTCACGTGATCTTGAAATGATCTATCATTCACAACCTGCATAAAAAGGAGGATCCTATGAATAAAAAAGTGACACGTAACTTCACCTACGGTCTTTTCGTCGTGACCGCCAGGGACGGCGACAAGCTCAACGGCTGCATCATCAACACCGCCATCCAGGCCGCCAGCGAACCGCTGACTGTCGCGATCTCGGTCAACAAAGCCAACTACACCCACGACATGATCCAGAAGACCGGGGAATTCAACCTGTCCTTCCTCAGCGAGGACTCAAAGTTTTCGACATTCGAGCACTTCGGCTTCCAGAGCGGACGCGACGTCGATAAGTTCGAGAAGTTCAGCTACAAGCTTTCCGAAAACGGCCTTCCATATATAACTGAAGGCGCCAACGCTTTCCTGTCCGCTAAGGTGACCAAGACTGTCGACCTGGGCAGCCACACCATGTTCATCGGCGAGATCACTGACGGAGAGGTCCTGAACGACACGGCTTCTGTAAGCTACAGCTACTATTTCGCCAACATCAAGCCTAAGCCTGAGAAAAAGGAAGAAAGCGAAAAACAGGTCGGCTGGATCTGCACTATCTGCGGCTATATCTATCCGCACGAAGAGCTCCCTGAGGACTTCATCTGCCCGATCTGCAAGCACCCGGCTTCTGATTTTAAAAAGCTCTAATTTAATAAATCTCTAAATACGCGGATCCCCCGCCGCCGGATAAACCCGGTGACGGGGATTTTTTATCTTTCGACCGCTCCGCGGACAGGTCCCTGGCGGGAAAACCGCACAGATTTAATGTGCCCGGCGTCAGCCGGAATGCGCGCGGAGCGCGCGCAAGGTCTACAGCATATTTTCCGGCTTCTTTTTACGCCCTGTCCAGCCCATGCCTTTCGCCCATCTTCTAGTCGAATCCCGGTCTTCAGACGCGCGGCCGGCAAGAGTCTTCAGCATATCGTAATAGCCTGTGATCCCGCCCACATCATCTAGCAGAGACAGCCCATCCGAAGCGACGCAAAGCGGATATTTGGCCTCCGGATCAGCCTCTTCCGTCCTTTCGCAGATGATACGCAGCCACCAGTTGTCGCCGTAATCGTACTGATAATACAGGGTGCTGAGCAGAGGCTCTATCTGCGGATCCAGCGGACTTATCAGGCGGAAAGTCTTCTTTTCCCAGTGGGGCATAGCGCTCACAGCGTCCATAAGGACGACCTCCGGATCCTTTCTAAGCTGTTTCCTGATCCGCTCGCCATCACCGTAATACAGAGCCATATCAACATTGTCATACAACTCCCGCCAATAAAGCAGCTCATGCATGGCATGGTCCATATTCTTCGCGGTTTTCGGATCGCTCCTCATCTCATCGACCTTGTCCGCAGCCAGACTGCGGCCTTCCAGGGCAGACCGCTTCCATTCCTCAGCCTTCACATTCCCATCGTTCAGCCCGTGGAAAAGGTCCTCGACCCTCAGACGCTCAAGCAAAGTATTTAGACCCTGCTCGATGATCACAGTATTATGAAGATCCTTCAGAGTATCCGAACGCTTAAGATATTTTTTCTTTTTGCCCATGTTCAGCACCTGCGGCGACAGGAGACGGTTCTCGAAATCCCTGACCTCGCCCAGAGTATACATAAAGGATTCTGCAACTATCTTATTGTCATAGTGCCTGCGGTACTTCTGCCTGAGCCAGGTCTTGAAATTCTTATCCGGCTTGTAGTCATCGTCCCAGTAAACATCAGCGTTATCCTCGACCGGGAACCTCAGCAGGACCCCGCAGAGATCAAGCCATCCGCCGATCTGGTCACCCGTCAGCTTCTCGAACAGCTTCTGATCCAGAGAAAAACAATGCAGATGCGAATTTCTCCAGCCGAACAGCTGCTGGATCATGTAATGCATGGAATGGAGCGTCAGATCACCCGGCACTAGGACAGTCCGTGAAATACCCCTCTCGGCTTTGGCAAGCTCAAGGAATTCCCGGTACTGCTCAGCCGGCATGTTCAGATCGTTGAATTGGTTCTTAATTCTATACATAGGATCGACTACGAGGTCGAACCTGAGCCTGTAGACGATGTTTTCTTTTTCTTCGTTCATGATACTTTCTCCAATGTTATCAATATCGTATCCCGCGTCGGCTCCGCCGACAGAGGCTTGCCGCCGGCAGCAGCTAATTAGGTTTAAAGATTACACTCTCTAACCTGTTCAAGCCAGCCGTTCTGCTGTAGTTAGAATAAGCTGATCTGCTTATCAAGCAGTGATTTAACCTTAGGTTCTGAAATCTTATCGTCATCATGCAGTGAATCGCATAGAATCGGAGAATCAGGATCATATTTTGAGAAATTATCCTTAACTGCGTTTCTCATACGAGTCGCATAGCAATATTTGCAGCCGTGAATGCAGGTATCGAAAGATCCGACATCCCTGCTCTCGACACACAGGCACTCTTCCCTCTGCGACGGATCCTTTTTAACTTTGATTGTGCCGCCCAGCAGTTCTTCGATCAGATTCTTATCAATACAAGCATTGTGCTCAACTCCGACAGAAGAAAGGTCTATCCCCTCAGCGCATGTAGCAATCTTCATATCATTCGAAGCCGCTATATCATGCAGCTTACCAACAAACTCCAGAATCTGCTGGTCTCTCATTTCTTGTTCATGAAGAGCCTCCAGAGCTTTTTTATTGAACCTGTATTCATCTACCAAGCTGATAACGCTCTTTCTTGTATAACCCTTCAAAGCGCTCGCTATCTTCTCAAAAGCTCTTACATGATAATCCATAGTATATTTTTCATTTATTAGGATTGGATCATAACGCCAAATTACCCTATCCGGTCCGATCTTATCAACCAATTTTTGGAATGCCGGAATGATAACCTTGTTCTTATCCGCTAGATTAGGCTCGACATCATGGCCAAATCCAGTGATGGTGAACTGGATATAGTACATGTAGTCCTTCAATTCATCCAAGCGCTCCAGCATAGGAGTCGGATCCTTAGTCCAGAAGACGATGCAGTCGACCAGATCAGGATTCAGCGGAACCTTGCTGACTTTATGCGCGAATAAAGGATTTCGAATATATACATATCCCTCTTTCAGTCTATTAAAGAACCATTCCGAAAAAAAGGACGGTATATCCGTACGCCTGCTGGCACTGATGATCATCTTGATTCACCTTTCTTTCTTAACACTATAATAGAAAAGCATGTTTTATCGCCTTCACTATAAGCGTTCGCATTATATTGCAACTTTAGCCTCGGTTTAAAATGACACTGTCTACAAAATTCACACCTTGTATAAGAACGCTTTTCGCAATAAGTGCGAATTTCTGCATCACTTACATAAAGGAAATCCCTTAATTGCTTCGACATTTGAAAATCATGGAATCGTCCCCCTAAATAATAATCTGCTTTATCTATATCTTTGACTGATGAGAAGGTTCCATTGTTATTATCAAAAAATTCATTACCTATCCATTCTGATTTAACCATTTCGAACATTTGTTCATTAAACTGGTGATTCCATTCGTAATACTTTCCAAAAGCTGCTATTATTTTTTCTAATAGTTTCTTATCATAGTCATGAGTACTATAACCTCGATATGACGCACAAATAAATATGTATTTACTTTCGAACCTGCGTGCATTATCCTTTATTTCTTCACAAGTTCTATCAATTACTGTCCGACCATCAACTCCTTTATTATCAATATTTTCACTCAGCATTTTAGGAAAAAATATGATATTAGTATTATATACCTCTGCATCGTATAATTCAGATTCACGCCAGAAATCGTCCATACTAACTCTAAAAGCTGCTTTAAAAATACCATGTCCCCCATGTTTATTGGAAATATCAGTCTTCCATAATTTAAGATCTCCCCATCTCGGCCATTTGTACAAGTCCGTCCCGAAATACTTATAGATACGATTATCATCCTCAGTAAAAATTCTATTGAACGCATAATCAAGAGATAAACCATCAATCATGGAGCCACTTCCAAAAGAAATCACATTAGGAATAGCATCATTATTTATCTTTTTAAATATCCGAAGGAGTAAATCATATATTATATAATACTCCAAAGAATAGAATGTCGCATATTTTAGCATATAATAGGAGACGAGCAACGGGTCAGTATAACTTCCCTCAACTACAGATCCACCATTGTAGTTAAATGTCCTAAGTTTATTAAATCTATAGTTATCTGGGGAAGGATCTTTGGATAATTTTTCTCTTAAATATTCAATATCACTCTCCAGCAGGTCATCGAGAATTTTCATATCTCTGCTCCTTAGTCAAACTGTTAATCATTATAACAATATAGCTAATAAAATAATTTTACTATAGTATAGTCTCCTTCGTAATGTTATATTTATTTCGTAATAATGATGAATTTGATTTATTGGAAAAATATTTACTTTCTCAAATCATCAATTATTCCGGCCAAATATTGAAAATGCACATCTGGGTTCTTATTTTCAGCTATGGGGATCGTATAAAAGTGCGGTTTTATACTCTGTTTGTTTAATGATCGATCGTATATACTTTCTTTCCGGTTATTATCATTTACTTTTCCATAAATAATATAAAGTCCAACTATTGATTCTCTAATTCTTCCTGATAAAGATGTAATATATTTAAATGCCAGAGGGGGAACTTGATATCTATTCACAGAATTATGACTGCTGTATTTTGCATCAAGAACCGCATATTTTTCTTCTGTCCCGTGAATATACTTTATTAGATAATCAGGTGTATAATATTTGAGCTGATTTCCTACTATGTAATCACCTTCCCAAGTGAGCGATGTATTTCTACAAAGGCCAATGCCATTTGCCTGATTATTTAAGCCATCGAAAATTACCGGCTGATAATATAATACTATTGTTTCACCTCTACTTTCAAAAATAAAAGTGTTATTACAATATGTATTACAATATCTTGAGTTATCCATAATATGATAAGAAAACTTATTTTGTCCTATTAAGGAAAAGCCTTTTTCTTTAGTCACATCAATCAATTTAGACAATATATACAACTCATACAATTCTGGCAAATCATCAATAGATAACATAAAGCTTTCTTTTTTTAAATTATATATTTCACTGTCAAACCATTGAATAATTTGTCGATAAAATTCATGATATTGTGGAACTGATAGAAATATTGCTGATGGCCTTGGCTTTTGCAACATAGTATAATTGGTTGCAGGAAGTCCTTTTTGATATAAAGCATAAATCTTTTCATATTCTGAAACTAATACTGGTATTTCTTCCGCTGCAGATTTAAGTTTAGAATATGTTTTTTCAATAAGCAATAACGAAGAAGGTATGTATCTATCACTTGAAAATGTCCATGGAGACTCTATTAGCAAGTTTTCTATATCTTCTTGCAATTGATTCAAATCCATTATTATTTTTCTTATAAAACTTATTATCACCTGATTTTCATAGATATCTACCGTATAGACATTTTTTCTCATCAATAATTTTTCAGGAAGATAATACTTCGAACCTATATTAATGCCCTGCATTTGAAAGTTTTCTCTTAACACCCCTGGATGTTCTAGCATATTTTGAATACTTTTTCCCGTTAGTATTTGAACCTTTTTAGCATCATCGATAAGTTCTATTGGCTCGACTTTAAATCTTGCATTAGCTTTAAAGAAACCAAATTGGTTTTTATACAATTTTAGTATATTTTTTGCTATTGATAATTTATCACTATAATCAATATATATACCTTTATTATCCTTATTATAATTTCTATTGTGAGTATTAATTAGTAAGTCAGATTGATTGTTGTACACATAATCAACCATTCTATTAATTTGATCATAATCATATGTTTTCGGAACCAATACTGATAAAGGTTCTGAAATCCATTGTTCTATAATTTCATCAGATGAATAATATATCACAATTGAAATTTCTACAAATCCTATAATATCTTTAAAAATATGATTCTCATAGCCTAAGCTATTAATAAAAAAAATAAAATTATCTTTTAACAAGCACGGAATTTTTTCCTCATTTATAAACACTTCAATTCCAGAAATATCATTTTGCCCGTTAATATTATTTTGTAGAAGACATGAAATATCAATTTGATATTTCATGTCTTCATAAACAACCTTATTGGGAATCAAACCTGATTTCTTGCGTTGACTATCATCTAATCTATAGACTCCCACCTTTTTTTGAGGTTTAAATTCCGGTATTAATATAATAGTATCTTTACTCATATAAACTTCCTCAATTCTTATGAAAAGAACTCATTAATTGCAATTCCAAATTGAACACCTTTGTAGATTAAGCTAGCTGAACTTTGACAACTGAATACACCTGATCGAGGAAGTTCTCGAAGAGTTCCTCCGGGGTGGCGTAATCCAGTTTTTTGCGAGGCAGCCCGTTCATCTCATCTGCATACCAGAGTATCTGATCACCTGTGTAGTTCTCGAT
>JAQYCQ010000003.1 GCA_028724585.1 Bacillota bacterium
CTTCCATTTCTATAAGGTCAATTTGGTTCTCATCGCAGATTTGTTTAACAAGCTCCTTTAACCTTGTTTCTACGTCTCCAACGAGAACTTTACGCCTGTACTTTGGACACCAGACGACGTGATACTTGCAACTATAGACAACATTGTTATTACTCTTGTATTTCATGAATGTATTATATCATAAATACTTATCTAATACAAAAACTATTTTAAAAGCGCCTTATATCCCCATAGCTGAAGCAAGGAGCTTTACGGCGCAAATTGGTAAAAAAAGCTGCCGTGCAGTAATACACACAGCAGCTTAATATTATCGATCTTTTTCAGAAGACAGAAGATTATTCTTCTTCAGGAGCGTCTGCCTCTTCAGCAGGAGCTTCGTCGTTTTCTCCCATCTCTGCCTTAGCGTCCTTGATGCTGAGGCTGATTCTTCTCTTCTCTTCGTCGATGTCGAGGATCTTTGTGTAAACCTGATCGCCGATGGATACTTCGTCAGCGATGTTGTTTACTCTTCTCGGAGCGATCTCTGAAATGTGTACGAGACCGTCAAGACCAGGCTCGAGCTCTACGAATGCGCCGTATTCCTTGATCTGAACAACCTTGCCCTTTACGATCTGACCAACGCTGTAGTTGTCGTTGATAACTGACCAAGGCTCCGGTGTGAGCTGCTTGAGGCCGAGAGAGATCTTGCCCTTTTCCTGATTCATTGAAAGGATCTTGACGTTGATCTTCTGACCGATCTCGAGAGCTTCCTGAGGGTGTCTGAGCTTGCCCCATGAGATCTCGGAAATATGGAGCAGACCGTCAATGCCGCCGATATCTACGAATGCACCGTAATCAGTAAATCTCATAACTGTGCCTTCGATGATGTCGCCAACCTTAAGTGAAGCCCAGATCTCAGCGATCTTCTTGCTCTTCTCTTCAGCAAGGTATGCCTTGTGGGAGAATACAGCCTTGTTTCTCTTCTGGTCAACTCTTGTAACCTTAACAGTCAGTGTCTGGCCGATGAATTCGTCAGCCTTCTCCACATATCTGTCGTTGAGCTGAGACATAGGAATGAATCCGGAAACTTCCTTGTAGAGAGCGATAACGCCGCCCTTAACTTCACGCTGAACCTTAACTTCGATAAATGCCTTGTCTTCGTATGCTTTGATGATCTCAGCCCAGTGCTCGCTGATCTCGATCTTCTTGCGTGAAAGTAAAATATTGCCTTCGCCGTCATCATTTTTAACGACTTTAGCTTCTACGATATCGCCCAGCTTAAACTGAGTTTCTATATCCTGGCCAGGTTCGAGTGCCATCTCATTCTTTGGGATAATACCGTCTTTTTTGCATCCTAAATTCACATAGATTTCACGCGGACCTACCTGAATTACTTCTCCTTTAACGATTTCGCCACGCTGCGGCATTCTCAGGGACTTTTCAATTTCGTCCATGAGATCGTTCATGTCGTTTGCTTCATCGACATTGTTAGTGATAACTTCACTCATGTGAGCAATAACCTCCTTAATTATGCGTTCAGGCGCTGATGCGCCCGCCGACACTCCTATTCTATTACATTTTATTATTTGTTGCAATGGCAAAAGCTCACTATTTTCAGCGAAAAAAGTGCTTTTACACACCGAACTTGCGGTTTCGTAAAGTTTTTTTGTATTTGAGCTCGTTCTGCTCCCGATAATTATCATGAGATCCGATTCTGCCGCCAGCTCACGGCAGTCTCTCTGCCTGTCTGCCGTTGCCGTGCAGATTGTCCTGTTTATCTCGGCATCCGGAAAAAGCTCTGTAACCTTATCGACGCATTTCTGCCACGCAGTGTCATTAAGAGTTGTCTGCGCTACTACATAAAGAGGTTTTCCGTGAGGTATAGCTTCGACCTCGTCCGGAGAGGATATGATGACAGCTCTGTTTCCGCACCATCCGTTTATCCCGATAACCTCAGGGTGTTCTCCGTTTCCTACGATAACTACCTGATATCCTTTTTCATCCGCTTCCTTAGCCAGATGATGTATGCGTTTTACGCGCGTGCAGGTCGCGTCTATCACCTTTCCGGCATGCGCCCGCAGCTTCTCTTCTGTTTCCCGGCTTACGCCGTGAGACCTGATTATGACATCTGAGCTTTCATCGAGGCTCTCAGGCTCTTCACAGACGAAGACTCCCTTCTCTTCCAGCTCGTTCACTACAGACTCATTATGTATTATCGGCCCGAAAGTAAATATCTTCCTTCCGGTGTCCGCTTCGCTTTCTATCGTGTCATATACGGTATCGAGCGCGGCCTTGACTCCATAGCAGAAACCGCTGTTCTCGGCGATCTTTATTACATGATCTCCGTATTCAAATACTGTTGTTGCGCCCATCTTCCTCCACGTCAGCTCCGCTGACATTGATCAAAACTCTATTCCCTTCCTTGCCTGTACTCCAGTATCGAAAGGATGCTTTATCTTTTCCATATCCGTAACGTAATCCGCGTCCTCTACCATCCACTGGAAAGGAACACGGCCTGTAAGGACAAGCTCCCTGTCCTTGTCGAAAGCCTCTACATATGAACGGAGCTCATCTTCGTCGAGGACGTCAGCTGAAGCCGCGGTGATTCCTTCATCGAGAATCAGCACATCGTAATCTTCTTTCCGAGCCTTTTCGAAAACCTCTTTAAGAAAGTCTGAATTCGCTCTGGCTGTACTATCAAGCTCCTCCTCTGTCATCTGGTAGGTAAACTTTTCACTTGCCGGAGCACGCATCACCGTGATATTGGCGATGGAACCCAGCACAGAAAGCTCACCCGTCATACGAGCTTTAAGGAACTGGGCGAAAAGCACCCTGAGACCGCTTCCGGCAGCTCTTACCGCCATGCCTACACATGCCGTAGTCTTGCCTTTTCCGTCTCCACAATAGATATGTAACATTTCCGCACCTCCGTCCTCATACCAATTTCTTATTACCTCAATCCATACCTCTTTTTGAGCATGCTGAGCATCTCACTTCCCGTCATTCCTTCCTCTTCCTTAAGCGCTCCATCGAGAAAGGCTTTCACGTCGCTGTGGTTGAGAGCTTCCGATTTTTCAGCCATCCCTCTGCTTTGAGGGCTTATGATATAGTAGCTGACAGCCAGTTCATCGAAAAGGGACAGCAGGAATCCGCTGCTGAGCTTCATTCCAAAGCACAGCATATTCTTTTCCTCACATCCAGCTGATCTCAGAGCCGATATCTCACCGGGATCCGGTTTTGTCATAACGACAAGTCTCGACGCGTCTATGCCGTTTTCGGTAAGAAAGCTGTACATATCAGGGCTTTCTATGAGTATTTTTTCTGATGTATACCTCAGGCCTGAGATTATCTCATCCCTTTTTTCGCATACGTGTATTCCCCGGCTTAAAGTATAATCTTTTTTTATATGCAGATATTCAATACCGTTTTCAGAAGCTTTGGAACGGATCAGCTCTGAAGCTTCCGCGTCCGGCGAAGTGCCGTCTATTATCACTTCAATGCCTGTCCTGTCCATCCATCTCTGGATACCTTCGGCATCCAGAAAAGACGATATCAATGTAATATTCCCGCCGGGCGAAGACGACCTGCCGTAACTGTCGGATACAGCGGCATAGATCCTGTCTGTATATCGAGCAAGTTCACTTATCAGGTCTGAGCATTCTTCGGTACCGACAAATGCCATTATTTTCTGATCTATTGACTCCATTTATCACTCCGATACAGCTGTTATTTTTTCTTTCTCAGGAAGGAGAATATTGATTTAGGTTTTTCTTCCTCCAGCTCTTCCTCAAGCTTTGCGATCCTGTCCTGTATTTCTGCCGCTTCAGGGTCATACTTGAGCAGCATACGGTAGCTTACCGCTGCTTCCTCCCTGTCTCCGAGTCTTTCATACGACATACCCTTATATTTGTAAGCCGTTTCTACTGCTGCCGTGCTTACCTCGTTCTGGCGCATGATCACAGTATCAAAATCCTCCAGTGCATCATCATATCGCGAAAGATTGTAGTAAGCGACGCCTCTGTTTACATAGAGGTTTACAAAATCGCTGTCGATCTTCATACCCAGCTCAGCGGCTTCGAGAGCTTCCTCATATTTCCCAAGAGTATTATCGCATTTTGAAATATAGCTGTAAGCTGAGAGATTCTCAGGATCTATCTCAGCGGACCTGCGGAAATCCTTTTCAGCGTCCTCATATTTTCCCGAAAGAAGGCTTATCACGCCTCTGAGCATGTAAAGGCTCTCGGATCCGCTGTCGAGCTCTATCGCTTTATTGGCGTCTTTCATAGCATCGCTGAGCCTGCCCTGTTCAGCCCTGTATTTAGCCCTGCATACATAAGCTTCCACGTATTCAGGATCTATTCTGACAGCACGCGAATAATAGTACTCCGGACCCTTGTCCACGTCATCCAGATAATTTGCCTTGGCGCGTTCCTCTGAGCTGCTGTCTTCGCTTTCAGCTTCATTATCATCTTCGTCAGCGGAGCTGTCGTCAGGCTCGTCGATCGTATCAGCGCTGTCAGCGCCCCTTACTTCTGTGGTCTCCTCTATCTCATATCCGGAAATTATCATTCCTATAAGTATATAGAGCTCAGGATCGTCAGGCTTGAGCAGAAGAGCGCCGTTGATATCATCGAGAGCCCTCTGGTCTTCGCCTTTGCGCATGAAGATGACCGCGCGCTTCTTAAAGGAAAGATAATCCTTCCTGTCGAGCGCCGCTGCTTTCGTATAGTACTTAAGCGCGTTATCATAGTCGCCTTCATCGTAGCAGCACTCGGCAGCAGCGAAAACATAATCATGGTTGTCCGGATCGTCTTCACATGCGCTGAGGAACCATTTGAGAGACTTCTTCATATCATTTCTGTCTCTGGCGATAAGTCCCATAAGGTATTTGACCGCGGCATTATCAGGGTCCTCTGCCATCATGATCCCGGCTATTATCTCAGCGCTGTCCAGTTTGCCTGACCTGTAGAGGGCATCCGCCTTATACAGGTACATCCTGTCAGACTCTTCAGCAGATGTTATCCCTGCTTCAGCGCAGAGTACCGCCCTGTGGAGGGAAGCTCCCGCGATATAGGTCTTCACGCACTCCAGATAAAATTCCGTCTCGGAAGTGCCGGTATGTACCGCATACTCAAGATCCCTGAAGGCTTCAGTCGAAACGCTGCCGTTCCTTATCTGGATGAGAGCCGCGTAACTGTCAGCTTCAGACGGGTGCCCGAGCAGGGCGAACGCGGATTTCCTGTACTCCATAAGCTCATTCACACGACCCAGTTTATAAAGCATGCGCGCTTTCATAGTGCAGAGCGGCGCAGGATCGTCCGCGATCTTCGCGGCCGAATCGTACATTTCCAGCGCTTTGTCATTTTCGCCCCTTACCTGATATATCATGGCCATTATCTCGCGCACTCCATCTATATGGTAATCGGCACTGAGAGCTTTGGTGAAGGATTCTAGCGCTGACTGAAGCTGTCCTGTCTCGACTTCGCAGCGTCCCTTAAGGGCCCACAGTGAAGCATCCATGGAAGAAAGGTCGACAGAATTGAGCTTGGCAAGCGCCTCTTCAAAATGACCGGAAGCGAAAAGTATCTCGGCCATCGAAGATCCCGAAACATCATCGAATTTCTTCTGATCGAGGATATTGTGATCTATGTCCTCGATCAGCCAGCCGGCACGTCTGTACATGATATCGTCACGACTCACTGTCTTGAGGATCTTTCTGGCTTCAGGCGCTCTCTTCATAAGGTAAAGCGCGTACGCCTTTTTGAAAGTCAGGAGAGATGACTCCGGGTATGTTTCAGAGCTCTTGGCAAGCTCATAATACGCTTCTGTCATTCTGCCTTTAGCGCTCAATGAATCAGTTTCATCGGTGATCTCTCTTATGGCAGGCGGAATCTTCAGCTTGCTGAGATCGTATCTGTCTTCCACTCCGGCTCCGGCCGCACACAGCTGGCTAATAGCCTTAGTATCAGAAGCCTTAAATGTTCCCGGCCCGTCGAGTTTTTCAAGAAGGCGCGTTCTTGCTGCTACAGCATTTTTAGAGCTTCTGTCTGCCCTGCACGCTGTTTCATAATAGTAAAGAGCGTCGTCAAGCTGACCTCTCTGTTCGAGTATAGTACCCTTCAGCACTCTGGCTTCTGATTCGGAAATTCCGAGCTCCAGCATCAGATCCACGATATAATCAGCTTTTTCGAAGCTGCCGTTTCTGATATAAAGCCCGCAGAGCGCGAAGTAGGCTCTGTAGTTTTCATAGTCTTCGGAAATGAGCTTTTCGAAATAATCGGCAGCCTCTTCGAAGCGTCCGTTATCTATCAGCCTTTCACCGGCATTGTTCTTTTCGTTTCTGCTGTTCTTTCCCGCTGTTTCTGACGGGATCTCTTCGCCGAGGCCTCCGTCAGGACGCATCTTAAGATATTTTTTCCTAAGCTCAGCTGCCGCTGGATTTCCCGGGTATTTTCTCGCTACTTTTTCGACAGCGCAGGCAGAAAGGTATACCTGTCCTCTCCTGATGTACTTTTCGGCCTCATCTATCATCGAGATCAGTTCGCCTATCTCGTCGTCCGTCATTTCCTCAGGAAGCTTTGAATAATTTACATTATCCGGCTTTATGCTCCTGCGGTATATATTGTGAAGCACATCTATGCTGTAAACATCCGCCAGCTGAGCCGGATGATTATGGATATCCGCGTCTTTTATAACGGTCTTGAGTACATCCGAAGGTATATACTCGTGTGACTGCACGAAATCGACGACAGCCGCCATAGCCGCGCTGCTGTCGTTTTCCATAGCTTCGCTCACTGCATCATGCCAGAGCTTCTCATTTGTTCTGCTTTTAAGTGTTTTATATATTTTTTCAAGCTTTTTCTTAAGCTCAGTAACATTTGGATTTATGATCATACGTAATGCTCCTCTATTTTTGTATGCACAGTTTAATTATAGCATTTAAAAACTGCAAATACTATTAAGGCGCACTAAATCTCATCATAAAAAAACCACACGGAAACAGATGAACCAAATCCATCGCCGTGCGGTTTTCCATAGCATTCCGAAAAAACCGGACCGCATTTACAGATCCTTGAACTTTACCGCGGACAAAAGCATCATGACACCGGAAACCAGCATGTAGATTCCCGCCAGCATCACCAGCATATGTATGCCCTTAGCCGGGATAAGGCACATTCCTATACCAAAAAGCACCTGCACCGCTCCCGAAATGATCGCATAGCCGCCGTTAGTGTGTTCCCTGATGAGCAGGAAAGCTGCCCTGAATCTATCGATTCCTGCGATAAATGCCGCGACTCCGATCAGCACACCGGTAATATAGACCGTGACACTGCTGTTGAGCATAAGATAGCCGCCCGCGCATGCCATGACTATACCCGCGATAAGGTTGAAAAGCTGTCCGCCTTTCTTCCACATGATCAATGACGCGATTATATCATAGGCACCTACGACCAGTATCACTATGCCTACTGCCACAGCAAGCACTGAGGCCACCTGCTGCCTGAAAGCAAAGCATACGATACCCACCGCTATGAGGACCAGTGACGTTATCACGCCGAATCTTTTAAAAATACTCATTAAGGATACTCTCCTTTCCTTAAACCTTCACTTCAGTATAACACAAGAGCGTAAAAAAGAGAGTATCGAGCACCAAACGCTGACCCGGCCGAGCGTTTTCCCGCTGCCATCTGTATTTTGGGCGTACACTATGAGACCAGGCCGTCTATCAGCGTCCTGAGCTTTGTCCTGATCCCGGCTCCGGCTCTCGCTTTATAGATTCCTGCTTCTTCCTTCAATGCCTCCAACGCTGTGCTGTCGGCTGCCTTTGCCTGCTCGGATTCCGCTGTCGGGACCCTGGCGGCTGTTTTTTCTCCGCCTCTTACGGCACATATCTCAGAGCATTTTCTTGCCGATTCTTCTGTGAGCAGCATAAGCGGTCTCATTTCATCACTTACTGAATAGAGTCTGCCCTTATAATCTGAAAGCATCCTGATATTACTGTCGTCAGCCAGACAGTACTCTATCGCCGTATCAGCTATATCCACCAGCTTTTCCCTGACCCCCATCTCATTTACGTATCCAGGTATATAAGCAAACCTCACTCCTGAAGCCCTGTGCTGGCAGAAGATATTTTCATCCCTGTCAAAAGGGATGTCCGATGGAGCCAGCAGATGATCAGAGCACAGATTAAGTGTTTCAAGGAAGGCTGAGCATATCGACAGAACATCGTAGGCGTCCGCCATGCCGCTCCTGAGGATATCGTCAAGCCTTACACAGTTATCCGCCGCATAGTATATCCTTGTCCCCCCGCTGTTGAAGACACAGCGCATATTCAGCAGTGCCCTGCATCGGTTTCCTGTCATGATCTGTTTTTCGAATTCGCTGAATTCCGTTCTTTCGGTATAATAGCTTATCTGCCCGCCAGCTGTTTCTGATTCCTTTATTTTGTCGAATATTCCTCCGGATCCTGTCAATATCATCCACCTCCACATACGCTGCAGGGCGTGTAGCCTTTTTTAACAGCGTCCTTCCTGTCCATAGTCATAATAAATTTATCCACAGCACTGCAGTCTGATTCATGGTAGCTTCCGCCGTATTTGAAGATGTATACGGTCTGTCCGTCTGACTCGTCTCCCTCAGTACATAATCTGCACCTGCTGTATTTTTTCCTGATGCCGGGGGAAAGCGTGGTTGTCTGAGGATATGCGTTGGCATATCTGCATGTTTTGCTATGATACCTGCCTCCGGTCCTCGGGAAGATTATCACCGGATCTCCGTCTCCGTCCTGCTCCATCTGCGCAAAAGGAAATGGGCTTCCTCCTCTGCTGTATCCGTCCCATTTGTGGTATACGATCTCATTCTCAAGCTTTATCTCTTTAACGAACGGCAGCGGCATCTTTATTCTGGTATCGTAACTGTATTTCAGCTTATCGAAGCCGCCGACACCTTCTTCAGAGATACCCTTCATCTGAGCTTTTTTATGGAACTGGCTTCCGTCAACCCCTGAACGTTCCAGAGCATCCTCTATATCAGCCCCGGCACCTCCGATCCCATGGACAATACTTATGCTTTCCTTCTGCAGCTCGCTGCAGGATGTGCAGAAGACAGCCGTTTCGAGAAAACAGGCTTTAACAAGCCAGCACAGAGTCACGACAGCGATAATGTATATAGGAAAAACTATCGCAGCCTCTGTTATCATGCTCCCGCGTTTAGAATTTACCGAAGCCGGACGGCTCCCGGTCTTTTCTCCGCAGACGTCAGCAATTTTAAAAGGAATCACATTCTTAGCAAGCCTGCATAGATTCAGTTTCCTTATCATCCTCACCGCTCTTTTTATCAACTTTTTAAAATAAATATGCAAATGGCCATCATTCCTCTGTGAAATATGTGTGCGTCATCTTGATAGACGACTCCGATCCGGGAACACCGACTGCATGGCTCTTTTTCGCTATCTCCGCGCTTATGACCAGACCGGTATAATGATCAGCGATAGTGAAATCGTCCCGCGCGGTCCCCTTAAGGTTTATCTGTATCAGGTCCATGCATCTGTACAGCTTCGTATCTCTGTCCATCGTAATCAGGAGCATGTCCAGATAGCGATGATACTTCATATTGCTTCCCCCCGGAATGGCAATATAACCTGACGCGTTTCCGTTGACCGCGCTGTCCATATCTGTCATCCACGAACTGCTGCTTTTCAGAAAGGGCACTCCATTTCCGTTCTCCAGGTTTTTCATATCGTTCTCCGCTTCAATAGCCGACCACGCCGCTATGATCAGCATCCTCGTCAGCGGCGCGAAAGGTCCCGGGGTAAGTGCCTCAGCGGCAGCCAGTGTTTCGGAGGATTTTTGCGGATCTGTAAAGAGAAAAGCTGAATTCATGGCCAGCCTTATGGCAAAAATGGAATGATAAGCCTTCTTGTAGTTTTCCTCGTCAGAAAGGCAGCCGTAAAGTATATACTCAGTTTCTCCCTTGAAGAAAGATTTATCCGCAGTTTCCTGATCCAGCATGTTCCTGAAACGACTCTCGATATAAGCTATCGTTATCAGATCATCGGATGCTGCTCCGGCCCCGCTGTTTGCGAAATTATTGATCACTGTTCCGCCGGCAAAGGCTCCGCCTTTTCCTCTGCCTGCGGCAGCGGACGGAAGGTTCTCGGAGATCTCTCGATTCCTCAGCTGCCTACCGCCTGCTGTCGGCCCTGTGCCGGAAGCAGGTTCGCCAGTAATATTTTTTGCGTTTTTCCTTAGATTCTCCTGGATATTCTCTGCTTTTTCTATGTCCGCGATACTGCTCCCGGCAGCCGCAGCGTCGCCTGCCTGATCTTCGGAAGGCTGAGCAGCGTCGGATGAAGCCGCTTTCGCCGCTTTCTGCTCTTCTTCCAGCTTTTTCATCATCTTTCCGCTGTTTTCCCTGTCCTTCAATTTCCTGTCGGCGACATTCAGATCGCCTTTTAAACTTGCGAGGACATCCGGAACCGCAGATTTCTTTTCTATCTGCCTCAGCTGCATCATAAAGTTATCTGGATCGGCTATAGAGTAGGCACCCTGCTCTGCCTCCGCCTTTTTAACTTTACAGCCTGCCACCTTCGTGTTCTCGATAGAATCAGAAGCGATCTTCTTTATCCTCCGGCCTGTCTTTTCCTCATCGCCCTCAAAAGCGAATATGCTGTACCTTTCGAAGAGTTCCTTGTCATAACAGGCAAGCTGGCTGCGTCCTGCCAGAGAAAAAGCGGCTTCTGAAACAGCTATAGCGGCTTTTCTGTCCGCGGCTTCATAAGTGACTGCGAGAGCGCCGGTCAAAGATATAAAAAGAATGCACAGCAGAACGACAGCAGAGCCGCGTCTCCTGCTCTTCCATATTCTCAGCTTTCTTATCCCGGCCGCTCCGCGGCCCAGAATGCCTGCCGGCACCCCTGTTTTTTTACTAATCCCTGATAAAAATTCCAGCCGCATTTTTCACCGCCTGCATGTCCCACAGCACCTGTGACTCGTTCACCAGCACCGTTTCAGCTCTGAACCTGTTTTTTCTTGAGATATCGAAATACACACGGCCTCTGTAATTTCTGTCCGTCGAAGCTTCCGCTGTACCGGTGATAAGACCTTTATTAGCTGTAACCGCAATATTTTTACCGCGCATACCGTCGTTTTCGCTATAGTAAACGGTATGCGCTTCAGTTCCCGCGCTTCTCCTTACAGCGCGGTTCATATCCGAGCAGGCGGCGGTGAGACCGTAGATATACACAGCCGCTGCCAGCAGCAGCACAGTAACAGCTATGATCATCGGATATATGAATGCCGCCTCCACGATATACGCCGCGCCCCGCCTGCTCCTCAGCATCAGCTGAACTTAGCTCCGAGAAGCGCGTTAAATGTCTCGTTCACAAACTGGCCGATCTTGTCCTTGAAGATGATTCCCAGACCGACCGCGATCGCGATGAGTATTCCCACCTGGACGAGTTCCATTCCCTTCCTGGATCTCGTTTTTGATCTGAGCTTCCTTCCTGCCTCTAATACACCAGTAGTTACAGCTGCGTAAACCTTTGACATTATCAGTTCCTCCATAATACCCCTGCGGCCGGCTTCGGCAGCCTGCCTCCGCCTGCCGCGAATAAAAAACAACGATGGATCAAAAACCGGTTATCACCGGTGAGATAGTGACGAGTATAAGGGAGAAGAGCATGATAAGCATCGGAAACATCATCTTGGAATCTATGCTCCGTATATACTGCTGCATGCTTTTCTTCTTCATATCCCTGAGCTCGTCACTCTCATTTTCGAGTTTTCTGCACAGCTCGCTTCCCTTGCTCATGTTATCCTCGAGTATAGTGCAGAATCTCAGGAGCTCGCCCGATTCCATCCTCGCGGCGAACTCTTTCCATTCCTCGACAATAGATGAATTTGTACTCTCGACTCTCTTCCCGATAGCTGCAATTTCGACCGCCGCCGGCGACCTACCGTAGATCTCGTGCCTCTCATAGTCCTGGCTTATCCTCATGAGAGCGCTGAATACAGTCAGACCGCTGTTTAGCAGAAGGGTAAGCTTGTCAACTACTTCGGGGAAGTCAGCAGCCACAGCTGCCCTGTATCTCTTTGCGTTTTTCTTGGCCCTGTCATACCTGGAAGCATAAATGCAGAAACAGAAGAGCAGACCGACCGCTATGATCAGCACCGCCGACGATCCGTCAGGCTTAGACCATCTGAGCTTTATCCCTCCGTCTGTCTTTTCCGGCAGAAGGACCGCTTTGCCGGAGGTGGAATCAGCGATCTGTTCAGCAGTATCTCCTATCTGTTTTTCAACAGACGAAGCATACAGACCTGGATCGTCCTTTACCAGCACATCCATATCGAAATCACGGCTCTTACCGTCTAACGTCAGCTCCGCTGACAGAGTCACATTCCTGCTTTTGCCGTTGAGAGGAACGACATCGACTTTGCCATCCTCTGAAATTATATCTGGATCGCTGGATTTCCATATCATATTTATTCCGGTATCAGGATCTTTTTCCGGAAGCTTGATGTCCTCCGCAGCGACCCTCCTGCCGTCCTCGTCCCTTGGAACGATAGTATCAGCCAGGCCGTCCGCGAACTTCTTTAGCACCTTTTCTTTTTCCTTTTCTGAGAGTATGACTGCCGAAATGTTCAGGCTGGTATTTTTTGTTATCTTTTCACCCTTGTACTCGGCTTCGACCTTTACGGGAACGCTTTTCTCGGCACTCCCTGCTCCCGGTCTGGGGATCTGTGAGATGCTGAGATCAGAAAAATGCGCTGACAGAAAAGCAGCCGACGCCAGAACTATCGTTACCAGCGCCGCGGCAGCATACTGTTTCAGAAGCTTCTTTCTATATGATTCCATAGCGGGTTTAAGTCTGTCACCCGTATATATGACCGAAAGATTCTCTTTCAGAACGCTGTCCTTGCCTGTCAGTTCCTTTACTATCCTCTTTGCCAGTCCGTCTTTCATATCTATGTCTCCGATATCTCTGCAACCTGGGAATCGGTCATTTTCGTACTCCAGACAAAGGATCCGGCGGTCCCTATGAGCGCGGCGGTCATGATGAGCCTTCCGGCAAAGGTCTGGTACATAACAGCGAGATAGTCAGCTGACGCTATGTTTATCATCGCAGTCAGAGCTACGGGCATTACCGCCAGTATCTTCGACTCCAGCTTCTTCTGCGACAGCATTACGTCCTTTTCCCTCTGAAGTTCTATATTTTCAGTCAGAAGGTACACAGCCTTGCCTATCATCCTGGTGAGATCTCCGCCTGTATACTTGCACGTGATGCACACATCGCTGAAGTCGGCTATCTCCCTTATCTTCGACCTTTTGGCAAGATCCGTAAGCACAACGTCCTCGCTGCAGTTTGTTTCCGTCATTATCCTCTTCATATTGCGTATCTCACGCGTCATGAGGCTGTCTGACCCATGGATCAGCGATACTGAATGCTCCGCGTCCCCTATGGCTTCGTTGAGATGACGCCCTGATGAAACCGATGATGACACTGAATATAGAAAATCCTTGAACTCTGCCCGCAGCTGCATTTTACGCTTCTCCGCGAGCGATCTCCTGTAAGCCCTGACCCCGGCAGCCGAAAAAGCCATTACGCAGACCGCGGCGATAATGCTCTTGTAAAAAACGAATCCACAAATAAACAATGTAAGGCCTGCCTTAATGAAGTAATCTCTCTTCTCTTCTTTAGAGAGTTCATAGATGTCATAATCAGCCGGTATTATCTTACATCCCTCCTTTTAACTCCAGCTTGCCGGTGTTGACAAGGCTGTTTTCCGTCCGCACGAGCCTGCCCCTCTTAACGCCGTCTTCGTCCTCTATGAGCTGGTATTCGAACAGAGGATTCAGGTTTATCCTGCCGTCTCTGTACGACATGACCTCAGTTATCTCGAGGATCTTTCGCGACTTATCGGAAAGCCTTCCCATGTGGACAATGATATCTATTGCTGACGCTATCTGGCTCCTTACCGCATCGATGGGAAAAGCCGCCGCTGTCAGGAACATAGTCTCCAGCCTCGACAGCATGCCTTCCGCCGAGTTGGCGTGCCCTGTGCTGAGGCTTCCGTCATGGCCGGTATTCATGGAATTTATCATATCTACCACTTCGCCACCCCTGACTTCCCCGACTATGATCCTGTCCGGACGCATTCTCAGGCTCGCTTTGATGAGATGCCTCATCGTTATCTCGCCCACGCCCTGGATGTTGGCGTTCTTTGTTTCCATCCTCACGATGTTTTCGATGCCATCAAGCTGCAGCTCTGCCGAATCTTCTATGACGATGACTCTCTCGTCAGGCGGGATGAAATCCGACAGAGCATTGAGGAAGGTTGTCTTCCCCGAGCTGGTCCCCCCGGAAAGGAATATATTGTAGCCGCATTCGACCAGCCGTTTCAGAAAATCCGCAGCTTCCTCTGTTATAGATCCCATATGTATGAGTTCCTCCATAGTGATCCTATTATTTGGAAACCGCCTGATGTTCAGCACCGGCCCGTTGATAGCCACATTTTTGTACACAGCGTGGACCCTCGAACCGTCTTCCAGCCTGGCGTCCAGTATGGGGTTCATCTCATTGATCTCCCTGTGGATGCCGGCGCCTATCCTCATGATAACTTCTTCAAGCGCCCTGTCCGTGGGAAAATACTCTGGAACCCTGTACATCACACCGTTCTTCTCAACGAATATGTCGTTCCTTCCGTTGACCATGATCTCCGATATGCCCGGATCTTCCAGGTACTTCTCCAGAAAATCCAGTTCACGCCTGAGCGAGTTAAAAGCTCCTTCCATGACCGCCTTCTTCTCATCCAGCGTCAGATGCCTGGTCCTCGGATCCGAAAGTACAGTCGCCTGTATTTCGTTTATGACCACATCGTCGTCGATATCCCTGCTCGTCACGTTAAGCTTCTTCCTTACGTCAGAAGCTATATCGTATATGAGCTCGACTGTTTTCTGCTCCGCCATCTCCTATGCCTCCTCGATGATACTTCCTACCGACCTTGAGAATTCCCCTGTCATGCTGATATCCGCCGTTCCGTCCTTGATAAAAAAGCTCTCAGGATCCGACGCTATCCTGCACGAGATCGAGTAGTCGTTGTCTCTCTCAGCGGCTTCGTCGATGAAGATCTCGCTGTCTTCGCCGCCTTCGTCTGCAAAATTCACCACGTGTCTGACAGTTCCCCGGCACATCTCCGCGAGCATATCGCACCATACCCTTTCGGCCCGATGAGTCTTCCGCATCCTGTTATGGATCACGAACATCTTGTCTGCCGATCTGACAAAAGGCGCGCACGCTCCCGTCAGCTGGGGGTTCATATCCACGATCAACGTATCGAACAGCTTCCAGCCGCCTATCATTTCCCTGAACTTCAGCATCATGTCCGCCGAAAGGTCGCCGAGATCGCTCACAGCATCCTCCGGCATCACAAAAGAACTTGCGCCGTAATCATCCTCCGCGATGAATCTCTGAGGAAGGACAGCTATTCCGGACGAAAAATTGAGGAGCAGCAGATTCATGTCAGACCTGTCCCCCGCCGTCCTGAAATAGTCATTGATATCACCCGTCCGCTCCGCGGACAGGATCAAAGCGGACCGCCCTGTTATCCTCTTCAGAAGCCTGGCGTACATGAGCGCAAAGGAAGTCCTGCCGCATCCCCCGCCGAAGCCCGTTACCAGAACCGTTTCCATATCCCTGTCAGTCCTGAATTCCGCCGCGGGAACAGCAGCGGCAGCGAGCTCGGCAATCGACGAGATGAGCGATGACACACGCTGGTACTTGAACACATTTCGGATACCGCCGTTCCCGACAGTGGTATTGCCTCTGTCGCCGGCAGAAAGAACGACGGTTTTCGGACCGCACCCGAGACGCTCTATCCTGTCCAGCAGCGCCACCGACTCGTCAAGAAGGATCAGGTCATATTTTTCAGCTTCCAGCTCAAAAGCTCCCTGGCCCGACTCCAGGAATCTCTCCCCGGAATCCGCGGTCAGCACCAGCCCGTCAACAGCCGAAGCTATAAAGCCGCTGAATCTCTCCCTGAATTCGTCATCGTCATCTATATACAGAACATTCATCCGCTCTCTCCTTTCCAGTTTGTTCCAGAACGATGATACCGCTTTTTAGGTTGATTGTCAATATTATCCATTCGAAATTTCAAAAAAATGACATCGCAGCCGTGATGCCATATTATTTATGATATTTAATTGTTATTTAGCCTGCTGGCGGAGCTTACTCACCTTCCTCTATTTTTCCGGTTCCTGCCGCGGGCAGAGATTTTTATGTTCAGATAAAATCCATGAGCACGGAATTCGAAATATCCAGTCCGCGCTCAGTGAAAGCCAGCATGCCCTTTTCAAAGGTCATCAGCCCCTGGCCTGTGTATTTCTCTATCTGTTCCCCGAACCTGTCCATGAGCCCGATACCGAAAAGCCTGCGGAAATCCTCGTCCGCTACGCCTTTTATCAGCCTCAGCCCCGTGAACATGCAGTCGGAGATGAGGTCGTCCTGATCCTCAAGCTCAAAGCCTGCGGCTTCTTCGCTTACATTATCAGAAGGAACAGATCCTCCGCCCGCTCCGCGGGCATAGTTCCTTACGGAAGAAGGGCTGTCCGCGCCTGCCGCCTCTATCGAGGCACAGTATTCCTCTATCCCGTCAGGATTGAAGTGCCTCGTGCTCCCGTCAAAAGAATGTGCTCCCGAACCGAGGCCGAAATACGGCCTCATCGTCCAGTACTTGAGATTGTGGCGGCACTCCCTGCCTGGCAGGGCAGCGTTAGAGATCTCATAATGGACGAAACCGTGCTCCCTCAGGAAACTTACAGCGTAGTGATACATTTCTCTGTTGAGCTCATCGGGCAGCTGCTCCAGTATTCCTGAACGGAACATATCGTAAAATGGAGTTCCTTCTTCTATCTGAAGGCTGTAGAAGGAAATATGCTCCGGCTGCAGCGACATTGCCTTGTCCAGCGTCCGCTTCCAGGTATCCATGGTCTGTCCCGGGAAACCGAACATGAGGTCGATGTTTATATTTCCGAAGCCATGCTCCCGCGCCATGCGGATAGTCCTTTCAGCCTCTGCCGCGTCATGGATACGGCCCAGCAGCTTAAGCTCGCTGTCTTCGAAGGACTGGACGCCGATACTGAGCCGGTTGAATCCGGCTCTCCTGTAGACGTCGATCTTCTCAGGAGTCAGAGTACCGGGATTGGATTCGATGGTCATTTCGGCTTCTTCTGCCAGCGGAAGCCTTTTTACCAGGTCCGCTATATAGCGGGGATACACGCTGGTCGGAGTGCCTCCGCCGACGAACAGCGTGTCTGCCGGCGGAGCCGGCGCAGGCTCGCGGTCTTTATCTGCATTATCCGCGATGCGTCCCTGCCATCCAGGCATTTTCCCGTCCGGAAAGAGCAGCTCAGCTTCTTTGTAGAGAGCTTTGAAGTATCGCTCCTGTGTTTCCCCGGAGCATCCGCTGTATGACGCGAAATCGCAGTAGAGGCACTTTCTCACACAGAACGGTATGTGAACATATATTCCCGGTATTCTTCTGTCCGGCTCACTGGCCGGGGCTGCGTTTTTACCGTTATTTATCGTTTTCTTCATCATACTTGAAGACTGCAGTGAAGGCTTCCTGAGGAACGTCGACCGTACCGAACTGGCGCATGCGCTTTTTGCCTTCCTTCTGCTTGTTGAGCAGTTTCTTCTTTCTCGAGATATCGCCGCCGTAGCACTTGGCGAGTACGTCCTTTCTCAGAGCTCTTACTGTCTCGCGGGCGATGACCTTGTTGCCTATCGCTGCCTGTACAGGTATCTCGAACTGATGGGAAGGGATGATCTCTTTGAGCTTTTTGCATACCTGACGGCCGCGGTCAGCAGCTTCGCTCTCGTGAACTATCATAGAGAAGGCGTCGACGATCTCTTTATTGAGAAGAATGTCCATCTTAACTACCTTAGATGGCTCGTATCTGTCAAGCTCGTAATCCAGAGATCCGTAGCCCCTGGTCCTGGACTTGAGCTCATCAAAGAAATTGTAGATGACTTCGTTGAGCGGCAGCTCGTAATGGAGCTCTACTCTTGTCTCCGTCAGATATTCCATGGAGATCATGTTTCCGCGCCTCTTCTGGCACATATCCATTACCGTACCGACATAGTCGTTAGGTATGATGACCTCCGCCTTTACTATAGGCTCCTCTATGTGATCTATCTCTGTCATAGGAGGCAGGTTCGACGGGTTCTGGATCATCTCGATGGTCCCGTCTGTCTTCACTACTTTATATATAACGCTCGGGGCTGTCGTGATAACGGCAAGCTCAAATTCACGTTCCAGTCTTTCGACTATTACCTCCATGTGGAGCAGGCCGAGGAATCCGCATCTGAAGCCATAACCCAAGGCTGCTGAATTTTCCGGCTCGAAGGCGAAAGCAGCGTCGTTTACTTGAAGCTTTTCAAGGGCGTCCTTTACGTTATCGTACTTCTCGCCCTCGCCCGGGTAGATTCCGCAGTATACCATAGAGCGCACCTGCCTGTATCCCGGAAGCGGTTCTTTAGCTGGATTGTCCATGAGCGTTACTGTATCGCCGACCCTGGCGTCCCTTACGTGCTTGATGCTGCCGCAGATATAGCCTACGTCGCCGGCTCTCAGGATATCCACCGGAACGGGATTAGGGGCGAAGACACCTACTTCTGTCACTTCATAATCGGCACCGGTCGACATGAGCTTTATCATGTCGCCTTTCTTTACCTTGCCGTCGAAGAGCCTGGAATATACTATTACTCCCTTGTAGTTGTCGTAATATGAATCGAAGATCAGGGCTCTCAGCGGAGCATTGTCATCTCCCTCAGGCGCCGGTACGTTTTTCACGATATCCTCGAGCACATCCCCGATATTGATGCCTTCCTTGGCTGAGATCAGCGGAGCTTCAGAGGCGTCGAGGCCTATCACTTCCTCTATCTCGTCTTTGACATCGTCAGGCCTGGCGCTTGGCAGATCTATCTTGTTGATGACCGGAAGTATCTCCAGATTTTCGTCCAGAGCCAGATAAACATTTCCTATGGTCTGGGCCTCCACCCCCTGAGTCGCGTCAACGACCAGGACCGCGCCCTCGCAGGCCGCCAGACTTCTCGATACCTCGTAGTTGAAATCTACGTGTCCCGGTGTGTCTATCAGGTTGAGTATATATGTATTGCCGTCCTTTGCCTTATAGTGCAGCCTTGTGGTCTGGAGCTTGATAGTGATGCCTCTCTCCCTCTCCAGATCCATGTTGTCCAGGAACTGGGCTTTCATGTCACGCTCGGCTACCAGACCGGTAGTCTCTATGAGCCTGTCGGCCAGTGTCGATTTGCCGTGGTCGATATGGGCTATTATGCTGAAATTTCTTATATATTTCTGATATGAATCCATAGAAGTCCTTTCTTTGTCCAAAATTTCTTAAGTAAGTTTATCATCTACGGAAAATTTATTCAATCATTCGCTTTATTTCTACTTGCAATATCATCTGCAGGGGAATATAATGAACAAGATATTTTGCGAAAGTGGGGTGAATATATATGGCAAATATTAAATCAGCTAAGAAAAGAATCACTGTAATCGAGAATAAGACAGCTCAGAACAAGCGTGTAAGAGATCACCTTAAGGAAGCTCTTAAGAACTATGACCTCGCGCTCGAATCAGGCAATCTCGAGGACGCTGAGCAGAAGCTCAGGATCGCTGAAAAGAAGCTCATGAAGGCTGCTACTAAGAACGTAATTCATAAGAACGCTGCTTCAAGGAGAGTTTCGGGTCTTTACAAGAGACTTAATAAGGCTAAGGCTGAATAATCTCACCCGTCCCCCACAGAACAATAAACTTGATGTATAAGTTAAATACATCCAAAAACGAAGGGCAAGTGTCTCACCCTTCGTTTTTTTATGCCCTTATTCACGACTTACCCGGAGGATCCTCCGCGCGGGGCGCCGCGGATTCAGCCTCTCTTTTCCATTTCTATCACAGCGAGCGCCTCCAGCGGCACTGTCGTATCGAAAAGCTTTTCGTCCGCCTCAAACAGGCCGTGATGAAGGCTGTAGTTTTTCCTGTCCTCGAATCCGGAGCCGGCAAAGAAATAGACGGAAGGAACCTCTTTGGCAAAATAGGAAAAATCGTCTACGCTCATCATAGCCTTATCGTAGATCACTACATTTTCCTTTCCAATAAGTTTTTCTGCCGTATCCCTCAGGAGTTCTGTCATTTGATCATCATTGAGCAGGGCCATGTAGCTCGGTCTGAACCTTACCTCTGCTTTCGCTCCGTATGCCGCTGCCGTATTTACAGCTATCTCCTCCAGACGTTTCATGGAGTTTGCCCTTACCTCAGGGGAAACGGTGCGCATGGTTCCCGACAGGAAGGCGTCGTCGCAGACGACGTTGCCGGCGGAGCCGGCGTGAAATACTCCGATCGTTATCACGCACGGCTCGAAAGCGTTGGTATTCCTGCTGACTATGCTCTGAACAGCCGTAACCACCGCCGAAGCGGCTACTATAGCGTCGACTCCTGTCTCAGGATAAGCTCCATGGGCGCTCTCGCCTCTTACCATTATGTCGAACATGTCGGAAGAAGCTCGGGTGTAGCCGTATTTGAGCGCGATCTTCCCGGCCTCAAGCGAAGGCTCGCAATGAAAGGCTGCCATGCGGTCGACATGCGGGTTTTCCAGAACACCTTTGTCTATCATGCGCTGAGCGCCTCCGTCAGTCTCTTCCGCCGGCTGGAACACGAACTTGACCGGCGCGGTAAGATGCTCTCTTACCTCGGGATCAGACAGGACAATGGCGGCACCGACGAGTGAAGCCGTATGTATATCGTGGCCGCAGGCATGCATGACACCGTCACGTTTTGACTTAAAAGGCAGGTCGCAGCCCTCTTTTATAGGAAGGGCATCTATATCGGCGCGGAGACCTATACAGTATCCGCCCCTGTCCGGAACATCCAGGACCGCAGTGAGACCGGTCT
Source organism: Bacillota bacterium (assembly GCA_028724585.1). Lineage (GTDB taxonomy): Bacteria > Bacillota > Clostridia > Peptostreptococcales > Anaerovoracaceae > RUG708. The sequence goes on from JAQYCQ010000003.1 coordinate 20,955, forward strand.
TAAGCGGGCGCCCGACACGCAGGCCCAGCTTCTCCATAAGACCGCAGAGATATTCTGTAGTGTCGTACTCTTCATCGCCCGTTTCCGGATTCTCATGGAGACGTCGTCTTATCTCTATGATCTCATCGCGGTGCTGCTCATATTTTTCTTTTATCAAATCTTCTATACTCATAATTCAGGTTTTTCCATACCTTCAGGGAAATAGTCGCCCATGTTGTCTTTTCTCCTGATCTTTCCGGTAGTCGTGCGGATGAAATCACGGTCTCTGACAATGACTTTCTTGATGCGCTTATATGAAGCCAGGTTCATATTTTCTTCATTTATGCTCGACTTGACATAGTCATAGACTTCTTTTCCTTCAGGCTCATGCCCCAGGTCAGCGGTTATATATCCCAGATCCGGCCATACCTGGCAGGATACGACTTCCTCGCCGTCAGTATCGTCCGGATAGACCATGCATTCTGTTATGTACGGGAGCTTGTTGAAGATCTCCTCTATCTCTTCCGGATAGATGTTCTTGCCGGTGTTTGTGACGATCATATTCTTGTATCTGCCGGCTATATACAGCCAGCCGTCTCGGTCCATGAAACCGAGGTCACCGGTCTCGAACCAGCCGTCGTGCATAACTTCCGCGGTTTCCTCAGGCATATTGTAGTAGCCCATCATGACGTTAGGTCCCTTGTAGAAGATCCTGCCTATACCGTCTTCGTCCGGATCTACTATCTTGAGGTCGCCGTGCTTGAGCGGAATGCCTACAGAGCCGGCCTTTTTATAGCGCTCCTTAGCCTTTTCAGGAGTTCCGACAGTCAGAGGCGTGCACTCGGTAAGGCCGTAGCCCTGAAGCACCGTGATCCCCATATCTTCGAAATCCCTGATGACGTTCGGGGAAATAGCCGCCGCGCCGATGATGAAAGTACGCAGACCGCCGCCCAGCTGTTTAAGTACCGATGCGAAGAGCTTTCTTCTGACGTCTATACCGACAGATCTGAGCCTCTTGCTGATCGCAAGGGCTCTATTGAGGGTTTTCTCCCTGCCCTCTTTTTTAGCCTGCCTGAAGATCCTTCCATGTATCATTTCCAGGATCAGAGGTACAGCGATAAATACGGTAGGACTGCATTCCTGCATGTTCTTCGTGATATAGTGGAGTCCCTCGCAGAAGGCTGTGCTGGCTCCGATATATAAAGGCAGCAGCATGCCGAAGGTGCATTCGTAAGTGTGATGGATCGGAAGGACAGAAAGAGTCTTGTCGTTCTCATCCACATAAGCTATACGCAGAGTATCCATGATATCGGATATGATATTCCTCTGGCTGAGCATTACACCCTTAGGATTGCCTGTCGTTCCTGAAGTATAAAGGATGACGGACATGGATTCAGGATCGGTATCTATCTCCTCGAACCTCCGGTCTCCCTTTTCCAAAAGCTCCTCGCCTTCCGCGACAAGCTCTTTCCATGTATAGTCGCATTCAGCGGGCCTTTTGACGGACGAATAAAAAGGAGATCTTATGTAATCGCTCATAGGAACGCTCATATCAGTCCTGTCAGCGTAAAAACGCATAGCGGCTTTGACGACTCCGTCGTCGAGGTCTTCGACTTTCTGTGCCTGGTTTTCCGTATAAAAGATCACGGAAGCTTCAGAACTCTTTACGAGATTTTCAACCTCGTTCTTTTTCAGTTCCCTGTCGAGAGGAATCGCCACTGAACCGCTTATGACCGCGGCCAGATAAGCAGCTATCCACTCGTAGCAGTTCATACCGATGATAGCTATACGTTTTCCGGCATAGCCTTTTTCTATAAAGGCTGTCGCGAGCGAACGTACATCTCTGTACAGGAGTGTATAGCTTACAGGAACATATTCGCTTCCCTTTTTACGTTTTACCCAGAAGGCCGGCCTATCCGGAAAGCTTTCAACGCTTCCGGAGAGCAGCTCCTTCATAGTTGAAACTTCTCTTGGAATGTCATACCAGTATTTATCACGTGGTCTGTCAAATATCTTTTCCGTACTCATTTCTATTCTCCTGATATCTTCATGATATCGTTCATAGCAGCTGCGGCCAGCATTATTCCCACTGCGGGAGGGACGAACGATATGCTCGCCGTATATGGAGCTTCTTTATATGATACGCTACGCTTAGGAGATTCCTGTGAATATACTACTCTCGTGTGGTATATTCCCATCTTCCTCAGCTTCTGCCTGACCGACCTGGACAGCGGATCATATGAAGTATCCGCAATATCAGCGTACATAAGGCCGGACGGGTCTATCTTGCTCCCGCCTCCCATGGCGCTGATTATAGGAATATTCATCTCGTGGGCCTTTTTTATCAGGAGCAGCTTCGATTCAACCGAATCTATCGCGTCTATGATGTAATCGAAATCCTCGAAAGGAAAGCTGCCGGCGGTTTCTTCATCGAATCTCCTGGATTCTTTTATTACTGCCGCTTCCGGATTTATCTTCCTGATACGTTCTTCCTCTATATCGACCTTTTTTCGTCCGACCGTTGTCGTGTCGGCAATGAGCTGCCTGTTGATATTGGTCACATCCACGGTATCGTCGTCACATATAAATATCTTCCCGGTCCCTGCCCTGCATACCGCTTCACATGCATAGGAACCTACGCCTCCGAGGCCGAATATTGCCACCTCAGCCTTTCGCGCGCGTTCTACCGCTTCTTCGCCGGCGAGGAGCTTAGTCCTCATCAGCCAGTCGTTTTTATCGAGATCCATCTTATTTGAGATTCTCCGGATTGAGGCCGTCGAGGTCAGGCAGAACGAAGCGGCCGTCCTTCCTTATAAGTACATCGTCGAACCAGATCTCACCGCCGCCGTAGTCTTCACGCTGGATCAGGACCAGATCCCAGTGTACCGCGGACTTATTGCCATTAGGCGCGTCTTCATATGATGCTCCCGGCGTAAGGTGTATGCTCCCGGTGATCTTCTCGTCAAAAAGAGTGTCCTTCATCGGATGCAGGATATATGGGTTGAGCCCGAACGAGAATTCGCCGAAATAGCGTGCTCCCTCATCCGTATCCAGGATCTTGTTTATCCTTTCGTTATCGTTCGACGTGGCATTTATGATCTTTCCGTCTTTGATCTCGAACCTGATATCCTGGAAAGTGAATCCATGAGCCTCTGAAACCGTATTGTAGCTGATAACACCGTTCATGGAATCCTTTACCGGAGCTGTGTAGACCTCTCCGTCAGGAATGTTGTATTTACCGTCGCACTTGACAGCCGGAATGCCCTTTATGGAGAAAGTGAGGTCTGTACCCGGTGAAACGATACGCACCTTATCTGTCTTTGTCATGAGATCCACCAGAGGTTCCATAGCCATAGACATGCGCGCGTAATCGAGAGTGCAGACATCATAGTAGAAATCCTCGAAAGCTTCCGTGCTCATCCCGGCCAGCTGGGCCATAGAAGGATTAGGATATCTCATGATAGCCCACTTTGTATTGTCGACGCGTTCGTCTATGACAGGTCTCAGAATTTTGTTATAGAGATTCAGCTTGTCCGGATCGACGTCAGAAAGCTCGGAGGTGTTATCTGAAGCGCGGACAGCTATATAAGCGTCCATGCTCTTCATCTGCGCCATCATATACTCGCGCATGAATTCCAGCTGTTCTTTAGTGCAGCCCTTTATGATCTCACGGGTGAACATGCTGTCGCTGAGACCGAGATAAGGCCTGCCTCCCGCTTTGTAAACTTCCCTGATGATCTGCTGGATCAGCGGCTTGGCGTCAGTTCCGACCTCTTCGATCAAGACATTTTCGCCAGGCTGGACCTCACAGCTGTAGTTTACGATCATCGAAGCAAATTTCTTTATTCTTTCATCCATATAAACAACATACCTTTCCAATACCCGCTTGTAAAACCACGTGACACGCAAATGACGTATCAACGCGGTTTACGCCGGCTCCGCCGGCATTCCGCGCGGAGCGCGGCAGAGCGCAAAGCCCTGCTCACACTCTTATCTTATGTTAATTTACTATCATTATATATATTTCAGCATACCGAGCGCAACATTTATCATGTCTGTGAAGGATCTTTCACGTTCGTCAGGTGTAAGCTTTTCGCCTGTAACGAAATTATCAGAGATAGTTACCAGCGCCAGAGCTTTGGCGCCATATCTTGCGGCGTTCATATAAAGAGCCGCTGATTCCATCTCGACAGCGAGCACGCCCATCTTGGCCCATTTTTTCCAGGTATCCGGATCATCATCATAGAAGACGTCTACGGATGCCACATTTCCTGCCTTGAGGCTGATATTCTGCTGAACCGCACTGGTCTTTGCTGCCACCATGAGGTCGAAATCAGCGCAAGGTGAAAAATGTCCCGGAAGGCCGAATGTGTATTCAAATCTGGAGTCAGTAGAAGATGCCACCGCCATGACCAGATCTCTTGTGTTTACATCCGCCTGATAGGAGCCGGCTGAACCTATTCTTATCAGGTTTCTGCAGCCGTACACGGTAATGAGCTCATGTGCGTAGATCGAGATAGATGGCATGCCCATTCCGGTACCCATTACTGATACTCTCTTGCCTTTGTATGTTCCCGTATATCCGAAATTTCCGCGGATCTCATTGAAGCATACAGCATCTTCGAGGAAATTTTCAGCTATGTATTTAGCCCTGAGCGGATCGCCTGGAAGAAGCACTGTTTCCGCTATGTCGCCTATTTCGGCATTGATATGAATTGATGCTCCCATTTTTTCTCCTTAGTCCATTTTCTTTCCGAAGAATTCAACTTCAGCACGGAGCTCGCCCATGAGCTTGTCGAACTGGGCAGGCGTGAGTGACTGAGGTCCGTCGCAGAGAGCGTTCTCCGGGTCGTTGTGTACTTCGATCATAAGTCCGTCAGCTCCTACAGCTACAGCTGCCTTGGCCAGAGCCGGAACCATCCACCTGATGCCGGCAGCGTGGCTCGGGTCTACGATGACTGGAAGATGAGTCATGCTCTTCAGCATAGGGATAGCCGAGAGATCGAGAGTATTTCTCATGGAAGTCTCAAATGTCCTGATTCCTCTCTCGCAGAGGATTATGTTCTCGTTGCCGCCTGCCATGATATATTCGGCGCTCATTACCAGCTCCTGAAGAGTATTGGCGAGACCTCTCTTGAGGAGGACCGTCTTGTTGGTCTTGCCCAGAGCTTTGAGAAGCTGGAAGTTCTGCATGTTGCGGGCTCCTACCTGTACAACGTCCACATCGTCGAAGAGGAGCAGGTGCTCAGGAGTCATGATCTCTGTTACTACTGGAAGTCCAGTCGCTTTCTTGGCTTCAAGGAGGAGCTTGAGCCCGTCGTTAGCGAGTCCCTGGAAGGAATATGGTGAAGTACGAGGCTTAAATGCTCCGCCTCTGAGGAGATGCGCCCCGCTGTTCTTCACATCCTGTGCCACCTCTATGATCTGGTCTTTTGTCTCTATGGAGCAAGGGCCGGCGATAACCTGAAAATTGCCGCCGCCTATCTTATGCCCGCAGACATCTATGACCGTATCCTCCGGATGCATCTTGCGGTTTGCCTTTTTGTAAGGCTCCTGGACTCTCTTGACGTCGGCTACGACTTCGTTGGCCATGAGGTCGTCAGTTTCCAGGATAGAAGTATCTCCTACCAGGCCGAGCAGTCTCTGCCTCTGGCCCTGAGATTCATGGATGTCGAAGCCCAGAGATCTGAGTTTCCCCTTGAGCAGCTTGACTTTTTCGGGATTCGCGTCTTCTTTAAGTATTACGATCATTTGCTATCTTACCTCTGTTTTATCTGTCTTTATATATATTTATAACAAAAGGCTGCCCCGAAGTCCGGAGCAGCCTCTGATAACTATCAGCTGTCTGCCGCCAGTACACGATAGTACTCTGTCACGGCTTCATACTGTATGATTTATGTCCTGACTTTTAGCCAGGTCATTGATTATTCCTTGTCCTTGAGCTTTGCGACCAGCTGGCCTGACTTGACCTGATCGCCCTGGGCGATGTAGATCTTGTCTACGATACCATCCATAGTAGCGAGGATCTTGGTCTCCATCTTCATAGCTTCGATGACCGCGATAGAATCGCCCTTAGCTACTTCGTCGCCTTCCTTGGCAACAACCTTTACGATATTGCCCGGGATGTTGGCGCCGACATCGTGCTCATCGTCTTCATCAGCCATAACGATAGAAACGTTATGAGATGAAGTCATAGCCTGCTTATCCTTGATGAGGATAGTTCTCATAAGGCCGTTTACCTGATAAGTGAGCTGTCTGTTGCCGTTTTCGTCAGGATCAGTTACATCTTCGAACTTGACTACGAGAGTATTGCCTTCGTCCAGCTTGATCTCTACAGTCTCGCCGAGAGCGATACCGTGGAAGAATACGTCTGAACCCATGTATCTGAAGCTGCCTTCCTTCTTCATGGAAGTGAGGTAATCCTCGAATACCTTCGGATACATGTTGTATGACGCGAGGTCCTGCTCAGTAGGCTCTATATCGAACTTCTCCTTGAGGTGCTTCTTTATAGCGTCGAAGTCTTCCGGCGGAAGCAGAGTTCCAGGTCTTACGTCGATATGAGGCTTGCCCTTGAGTACGAGCTCTCTGAGCTTTTCAGGGAAGCCGCCTTCAGGCTGGCCCATCATGCCCTCGAAGTATGAAACTACTGAATCAGGGAAGTCCATACCCTGAGCCTTCTCGTAGATGTTCTGAGGAGTGAGGCCATTCTGTACCATGAAGATAGCCATATCGCCTACAACCTTAGATGAAGGAGTTACCTTGATGATATCTCCCAGCATGAGGTTTACCTGACGGTACATCTCTCTTACTTCCTGGAACTTGTGGCCGAGGCCGAAGCTGTTTACCTGAGCTCTGAAGTTGGAATACTGTCCGCCAGGCATCTCGTACTTGTAGATTTCAGCGGATCCGTTCTTGAGCTCTGATTCGAACTGAGCGTATACAGGTCTTACGCCGCTCCAGTAGTTCGCGATAGCCTGCAGCTCGTCAGTGTTCATGCCTGTAGCTCTTTCAGTGTGCTCGAGAGCAGCTACTGTAGAGTTGAGAGGTGGCTGAGATGTGAGTCCTGCCATTGAGTCGAACGCCGCGTCTACGATATCTACGCCGGCCATTGAAGCTGTCATGAGAGTAGCTCCGCCGTTGCCGGAAGTATCGTGAGTGTGCAGGTGGATAGGAACTCCGACTTCCTGCTTGAGTTCCTTGATGAGCTTGTATGCTGCCATAGGCTTGAGGAGGGATGCCATATCCTTGATTGCGATGATGTTAGCGCCTGCCTTCTCAAGCTCCTTAGCCTTGTTGATATAGTACTTAAGGTTGTATTTCTCTCTTGTAGGATCGAGGATATCGCCTGTGTAGCACATAGTAGCCTCGACGATCTTGCCCTGATTCCTTACCTCTTCGATAGGGAATCTCATGCTTTCGATCCAGTTGAGTGAGTCGAAGATCCTGAATACGTCGATTCCGCCCTTCGCGGATTCTTTGATGAACTGCTTGAGGACGTTGTCCGGATAGCTCTTGTATCCTACAGCGTTTGATCCTCTCAGGAGCATCTGCATGAGGATGTTAGGAATGCGCTTTCTGAGGAGCTCGAGTCTTTCCCAAGGGCTTTCCTTGAGGAATCTCAGGCATGTATCGAATGTAGCTCCGCCCCACATTTCCAGCGAGAAGAGATCCTTGCCGTAAATAGCTGTAGCGTCAGCGATCTTTTCCATATCTACTGTACGCATACGAGTAGCCATCAGTGACTGCTGTGCGTCTCTCATAGTAGTATCTGTGAAGAGCAGCTGCTTCTGATCGAGTACCCACTTTGAAAGGCCTTCAGGTCCTCTCTCATCGAAGATCTGCTTTGTGCCTCTGAGTGTAGGGATGATAGAAGGATCTACCTCAGGAACCTCAGGCTGGTTTGCAGGAGGCTTGTCCCACTTAACTTCGTTTACGGCCTTGTTGCCCAGGAACTTGAGGACTCTGCCCTCTTCGTCAGCTGTGTTGGACAGGTCTACGTTCATGAGCTGAGGGTTCTCAGCGATGAAGTTAGTAGTACATGTTCCTGCTATGAATTTAGGATGGTTGAGCACGTTGAGCAGAAAGTTCCTGTTCGTCTTTACGCCTCTGATGCTGAGTTCGTTGAGAGCTCTGATAGATTTGTTTACAGTCGTCTTAAAGTCTCTGCCGTAGCATGTGATCTTTACGAGCAGGCTGTCGTAGTAAGGAGTGATGACAGCTCCTGTGAAGCCGTTGCCTCCGTCCAGCCTTACGCCGTTGCCTGATCCTGTCGAATAGAATTCGATCTTGCCTGTGTCAGGAGCGAACTGGTTCGCAGGGTCCTCTGTGGTGATCCTGCACTGGATAGCAGCGCCTCTAGGCTTAACAGCATCCTGGTCAGGAATGTTTATCTCAGGTGAATCGAGCGAATAGCCTTCAGCGATAAGGATCTGAGCCTGAACGATATCGATTCCGGTAACGAGCTCTGTTACAGTGTGCTCTACCTGGATCCTAGGGTTCATCTCTATGAAGTAGTGATTTTCGTTTTTATCAACGAGAAATTCTACTGTGCCGGCACTTCTGTAATCTACTGCCTTGGCGATCTTGAGCGCGTCTGCGCAGATTTCCTTTCTCAGCTTGTCTGAAATAGTCTGGGCAGGAGTAAACTCGATAACCTTCTGGTGACGTCTCTGGATGGAACAGTCTCTCTCATACATATGTACCAGATTTCCGAATTTATCTCCCAGTACCTGAACCTCGATGTGCTTAGGGTCTTCAACGTACTTCTCGATGAAGATCTCGTCCGAACCGAAAGCCTTGAGGGATTCGCTCTGGGCACTGTTGAATTCAGGGATAAGGTCCTTAGCCTCCCTTACGACACGCATTCCGCGTCCACCGCCGCCGGCAGCAGCCTTGATCATAACAGGATAGCCGCAGTATTCAGCGAACTTGACAGCGTCTTCGTTTGTCTTGATGGCTTCCTTAACGCCAGGGATAGTCTGTACGCCTACCTCTGTAGCGAGGATCTTGGACTGGATCTTGTCGCCCAGCTTGTCCATCATTTCTCCTGTAGGTCCGATGAACTCGATGCCGTTGATCTCGCACTGCTTAGCGAACTCTGAGTTCTCAGCGAGGAATCCATATCCAGGGTGGATAGCGTCGCAGCCCTTAGCCTTGGCGAGAGCGATGATCTCGTCTATACCGAGGTATACGTCGACCGGGCTCTTTCCGATACCGATCTTATATGCCTCATCAGCCTTTGTTCTGAAAAGCGCATTCTTGTCTTCTTCTGAATAGATTGCAACAGTACGGATGCCGAGTTCTTTGCAAGCACGCATGATACGTATTGCGATCTCGCCTCTGTTGGCAACAAGAACTTTTTTAAACTTCTTCATGATAATCAATACCTCATAAAATATCAGTAATTATATGAATATATTAATTCCGCAGGATCTGATCCCGCAGTTTACGCGGACTCCGTCCGCCTCCGCGCGCGGAGCGCGCGAAACAGCAGATGATGATCCTTGCAGAAAAATATATCTTGTTTGATAAATATACCCTCAGATCAGCTGACTAAAATGCGATCTTTTCGAGGATATAGTCTTTTACCTGTTCCTCAGGGATCCTGATCTGCTCCATCGTATCCCTGTCTCTTACAGTGACGCATCCGTCATCTTCTGTGTCAGGGTCTACAGTCACGCAGTAAGGAGTTCCGACCTCGTCCTGTCTTCTGTATCTCTTGCCGATGCTGCCCGGAAGGTCATAATCGACCATGAAATACTTAGAAAGGTCGTCAGCGAGCTTCTCGGCATGCTCAGCCTGCTTCTTTGTCAGCGGCAGGACAGCTGCCTTGAACGGAGCCAGAGCTGGGTGGAAGTGGAGAACTACTCTTGTATCTTCCTTGCCCTTGTTCACTACCGTCTCCTCGCTGTAAGCTTCCGCAAGGAAAGCGAGCGTTACTCTGTCCGCGCCGAGCGAAGGCTCTATGCAGTAAGGAACGAATTTTTCGTTAGTAACAGGATCCTGGTAGGTCATGTCCTGGCCGGAATATTCCTGATGCCTGCTCAGGTCGTAATCTGTACGGTCAGCAATGCCCCAGAGCTCGCCCCAGCCGAACGGGAACAGGTATTCTATATCTGTAGTCGCGTTGCTGTAGTGGGAAAGTTCTTCCTGATCGTGATCTCTCAGTCTGATATGCTCATCCGACATTCCGAGATCCTTGAGGAACTGCCAGCAGTACTGACGCCAGAATTCGAACCACTTAAGGTCTTCGCCAGGCTTGCAGAAGAACTCGAGCTCCATCTGCTCGAACTCTCTTGTCCTGAATGTGAAGTTGCCCGGTGTGATCTCGTTTCTGAAGGCCTTGCCGATCTGGGCTATGCCGAACGGGAGCTTCTTCCTTGTAGTTCTCTGGACATTCTTGAAGTTTACGAAGATGCCCTGGGCAGTCTCAGGCCTGAGATAAAGCTCGTCTGTGCCGCCTTCAGTAACGCCCTGATATGTCTTGAACATAAGGTTGAACTGTCTTACAGGAGTAAATTCAGTGCTTCCGCATGTAGGGCATTTAATGCCGTGCTCCTTGATATAGTTTTCCATCTTTTCGTTCGACCAGCCGTCAGCGACGCCGTCGATGCCGTGCTTGTCGAAATATTCCTCTATGAGCTTGTCGGCTCTGAACCTGCCGTGGCAGACTTTACAGTCGATCTGAGGATCGTTGAAATTGCCGACATGGCCAGAAGCCTCCCATGTTCTAGGGTTCATGAGGATAGCGGCGTCAAGACCTACGTTGTATTTGCACTGCTGTATGAATCTCGTGCGCCAGAGTTTCTTTACGTTGTTTTTCAGTTCAACTCCTACAGGACCGTAATCCCATGTGTTGGCGAGGCCGCCGTATATCTCGGAACCCGGGAAAACGAATCCTCTCGATTTCGCAAGCGATACCAGCTTGTCCATCGTAAATTCTCTGTGCTGAACTTTGTTACTCATAGTTAATTCTTCTCCTGCAATCGTTTTTATATATATTTTTGACGCGCGGCGCAAAAAAAGCCTCATACGTCCCGCAGGACAGCCTGATTCTCATCCTGCTGCCCTGCAAAAAATCATTACCAGTAGTTAGAAGAATTTATTCTTCTTTTCCTTGTAGCTGTTTATAGTATTTTCGAATTTTTCTCCCGCGTCGTCGAAAGATTCTGCGGAATCAGAAACAGCGTCCTCTGCTTCGCTTACTGCCTCCGACGCTTCCTCAAGAGCTTCTGAAGCCTCCCTTACAGCGGCGTCAGCCGGATCGTCTTCTTCAGCTTCCGGAGCTTCCTCCTGCTCGTTTTCTTCAGGCTCTGTCTCGCTGTCCGGTTCGCTTACGTCAGCTTCCTCATCAAGATCAGGATATTCGTCGTCGAAATTGAAATAGTCGTCATCCATGAAGTCATCTTCAGCATCTGATGGAGCCATCTTCGAAATAACAGTATCCGCCTTTTCGCGAAGCTTCGAAAACGCGCTGCTTCCCTTTTCTGCGATATCGTCAGCCGCATCTGAATAGGTTTCCTTAACATCGCTGAGCTTGTCAGAAACCTTCTTTACTACGTCTACCTCGCTTCCGTCGCTTCCTACCACGCTTATGCTGCACTTCGTGCCGAGAGCGATGACAGCGGAAATGATAGCCGCCTCAGGGAGTATGAAGGCCCCGAGAAGACCGATATTTACAGGGATATTGAGGACCGTCTCGTCGTCTTTCCTGACGAGGATCTTCTCCACATTTCCCTTATGTACCAGTTCTCTCAGTGTTGAAACAATATCCGACGCCGTAACTCCGGCAGCCGTCTTAGGCGAGACATCTATCTCATCCTCGAGGAGTATGATAGCATCGACAACACTGCCGTCCGCTTTGATGAGAGCATCCTTAGCTTCTCTGTAGCTGACGCCTGTTCTGTCTTTTACGAGCTCTATTTTTTCAAGACTTAATTCCATAATACTGCCGTCCTTTTAAGACTAATCAAGCGATAGATATGATTCGCTCTTCAGCCCCCTTATGTCCAGATGATACGAAACGTATTCGTGAAGGATCTTATCCAGATATCCGGCTGTTTCAGGGCTGAAAGCCAGATTCGCGAACGAATCTATATTGTTAGAACCAATAAACTTTAATATTTGGATTATATCAAATTTTATACTATAAAGCAATCTCATATTGACCCGGTCGGAATCTACGCAGTCTCCGCAGACCGTGCCGCCGTCCACTATACTGAAGCCCGCCGGCTCTGCCTGCTTACCGCAGGAAGTGCACCGGTCCGTCACCGGACCGTAGCCTGTCAGATACAGTACCTTCCATTCATACATTATAAGGAAGGACCTGAGCTTGGTCTTCCTTGAGGAGAGTATCCGGAGAAAGGACAGCAGCGTATCCAGCACCGGCTCCGCCGGCATGCCTTCAGAAAGTACTTTATCTGTAAACTCCAGCGCGCAGGACGCGCAGAAAAACCTGTCCACATCTTCTCCAAGCTCATAGAAGCTCTCGATGGTCTCAGCCGCGTCTATATTATAGGAAGTCCTTCCGCAGAATATCTCGTATCGGCCGTGCGTAAAAGGCCTGAGCGGGAGCGAAGATTTTTTTCCCGACTGCCTGATCCCGGTCCCGGCGCTTATCTTGCCGAATTTTCTCGTAAAGAGAACGAGCATCTTGCGGTCGCGGGCTATCTTCGTCTGCCTTAATATGATGCCGTCAGTCTCAGTGACCATCGCTAATCGTCATCCCTCTTATAGCCGAAATTGCTCACCATGATATCACTCTCACGCCAGTGTTCCTTGACCTTGACCCAGAGCTGAAGGTATACCTTTGTGCCGACCAGAGGTTCTATCTCCAGCCTGGCGGCTTTTCCTATGCCCTTGAGCTTCCTGCCGCCGGCACCGATGATGATGCCCTTATGGGACTTCTTTTCACAGTAGATTGTAGCGTCTATGTCCGTTATTCCATCCTTCTCAGCGTAGCGCTCTATCTCCACCGCTATGCCGTGAGGGACCTCGTCGTTGAGGTACATGAGAGCTTTTTCCCTGATGATCTCGGAAACCAGGAATTTCATAGGGTTGTCGGTATAAAGATCCTCAGGGAAATACTGAGGTCCTTCCTTTATATACGGCTTTATCATGTCTATAACGACATCGGTATTCTGGCCGTTGAGGGCGCTGGTGCCGACGATCTGGTCGAATACTCCTTCCGCGTCATATTCGTTGTAGATCTTCAGATATTCATCCGGCCCGATCTTGTCGATCTTGTTTATGACCAGGATCTTAGGTGTCTTTTTGACCTGTTTAAGCAGATTAAGTATATATGTATCACCGGGGCCGCCGCTCAGCTTCTCGTCTACTATGAGCAGGATAACGTCCACCTGCTTGAGAGTAGATACCGCGGTATCTGTCAGGAACCTTCCAAGAGCGTTCTTCGGCTTATGTATTCCCGGCGTATCTATGAACACTATCTGCATGCCGTCTTCGTTATATATGCCCCTGATCGCGTTTCTCGTAGTCTGAGCCTTGCTCGAAGTGATCGCTACCTTTTCTCCGATGATCGAATTGAGCAGCGTTGATTTTCCAACATTCGGCCTTCCTATGATGCCGACAAGACCTGATCTCATAATACAAAACCTTCCGGCAGCAGCTCCGCGACCGAGGTCACATGAAGCCCGCCGTTATCACCTTTCTGTATAACCTTTATATCTCCGCCGAATTCCAGGAGCACCTGCCTGCATATTCCGCAGGGACTCGCTTTTCCGTCAGGAGAATATACAGCTATAGCCTTAAATTTCCTGCATCCGTCCGAAACAGCGCATGCCACAGCCGAGCGCTCCGCGCACAGGGTCGCGCCGTAAGAGGCGTTTTCAATATTGACACCGGTATAGATGCTCCCGTCCTCTGCCAGAAGAGCCGCTCCTACATGCAAGCCTGAGTAGGGAGCATATGAATTAGCTGACGCCTCTTCGGCGCGGCGCATCAGTTCCTGGAAAAGATCAGCGTCCTCTGCGGGAGTGAAACCCCTGGTAAGGCCGATGCTGTTCATTATTTCTTCTTCTCTCGCGCGCATCTCACGCTTTTCATCCGCTTCCATATGGTCGTAGCCGAGAAGATGGAGCACGCTGTGCACGAAGAGGTAAACAAACTCACGCTCGTAGGAATGGCCGTATTCCTCAGCCTGCCTGTGTGCCACCGCGTCGCATATCACCACATCTCCAAGAGCAATCACTTCGTCGTTATCCACATCGGAGAGATCATCGTACTGAGGGAATGAAAGGACATCAGTAACACGGTCTGTATCCCTGTACATCCTGTTCAGCTCATGGATCTCCTCCTCAGAAACGACAGTAAGGCTTATCTCAACAAGAGAAGGATCCAGTCCCTCGTCGCTGACAGCTTTCTCTGCCGCGGCCATAAGGAAGCTCTGGATCTCGCTGCTGACGTTTGAATTTTCGTCTATGATGATGTTCATAAGCTCTACTCCCCGGCGCTTTCATAAGCGCTTATTATCTTTCTTACCAGAGGATGCCTTACTACGTCCCTGTCGTCAAAGAAGGTAAATCCTATGCCTTCCACGCTGCGGAGCACGTTTTTCGCATCCACCAGACCTGACATGCGTTTCTTCGGAAGGTCTATCTGTGTCACGTCGCCCGTGATGACTGCCTTGGACCCGAAGCCGAGCCTGGTCAGGAACATCTTCATCTGTTCTTTTGTGGTATTCTGGGCTTCATCGAGAATGATGAAAGAATTATCGAGAGTCCTGCCTCTCATATATGCCAGAGGGATGATCTCTATCGTTTCGCGGTCCCTGAGCCTGGCGACCGTGTCCCTTCCGAAGATATCGTAAAGAGCGTCGTAGAGCGGTCTCAGGTAAGGATTTACCTTCTCTTCCATGTCGCCCGGCAGAAAGCCCAGGCTCTCGCCTGCTTCTACCGCCGGTCTGGTGAGAACGATCTTTTCCACGTCACGGTCCTTAAAAGCCTTGACCGCCATGGCGACGGACAGATAGGTCTTGCCTGTACCGGCAGGCCCTATTCCAAATGAAACATCGTTGTCTCTGATAGATGCCACATAGGCTGCCTGGGTCCTGGTCTTAGGCTTTATCGGCTTTCCCTTGTTTGAAAAGCAGATGATCTCGTTCCTTATGCCTGACTTCCTCAGGGTGCGTCCGGCGGCATTCATGTCTATGATCTCTTCTGTCCTGATCTCGTCAAGAGTATCGCCTCTGCCGACCAGCCATGCCATATCTCTGATAGCGCTCTCTGCCTCGTCAGCGTTTTCCCCGCTCACGATGACATCGTCGCCCCTGAGCACTACGTTAACGTTGAATTTCTTCTGAAGCAGCTCCATATTGGCATCGTTTTCGCCGAAAACATCAGACAAAAGGGCCGCGTCCGTTATTTCGATTCTTTTTGTGTTCGAAACTGAATCGTTGTTCTGCAATATTAATCTCCTTCTGATGGGTATTTTAAATCTCCGTTTATTATAGTACAAAGTCATACCCGATAAAAGAAAAAAGCTGTGCGGGAAAGCACAGCCCTTTTTTATTCCTATTTTCCATCTGTGCGCACGGCTATGATCCCCGCCTTTTTGACCTTGGGGAAATAGAGTGTGCCGTCCTGCTTCCTTACAAGTTTAAGCCTGAGAAAGCTTTCGATGTCCTCTCCTTCGAGACTGTAATAATATCTTACGTATTCACGGGCCTCGTCCATGCTCTCAAATGGCTGGCCAAATTCTATATCCAAAGGCTCAGCATCGTATTTAAGACCCCGGGCATCGAAAAATACCTTCATCTGGTCATATGACTCGAGGCGCTCTCCATGACGGCCGCTGATCCCGTCTCCGGCACCCCTGTCATTCTTTTTCCTTCTCGGTACTATCGCTATGAAACGATGGTCCGCCGCCTGTTCTATGAGATCCCAGTCGTCTATTTCCGCTCCGAAAAAGCTTGTTATGACCAGATCGTAGTGTCCGCCTTCCAGCGCTGCCTTCCAGTCGCTGCAGGCAAGGCTAATGTCAGGTGAGCCCTTCTCAGCGAGCTTTTCCCTGAAAAAGCCGCAGGCTGCACTATCACTGTCCACAGCTGTATATTTCGACATATGCGGCGCAAGTGCCAGCGCCATATTGCCTGTACCGCAGGCTATCTCAAAACAGCTGTAACCAGGTTCTATGTATTTCAGGATATACGAAACAAGCCTGTCATGGTAGCCCGTATACTTAGAGGCCCTGTCGTACCATTCTGCCGACTGCCTAGTCCAGCTGTGCAGAAATCCTTTTATCTCAGATAAATTTTTCTTCATTTTCCTATTCTTCTCCGGTATCCGAATGCCCTCAGCTTCCGCGTAAGAGCAAATCCGCGGTATTTCCGCCAAGCCTCTGTCAGCTCCGCTGACAGAGGCATAAAAAGTCTGAACAATAAAAAAAGCGCCCGACATTTACGATGCCTGGCGCCTTGGATTTTCCGGACTTAGAGAGCTCTTGTCACTTTACCTGACTTGATGCAGCGAGTGCAGACGTTCATCCTTCTTACTGTACCATTGTCATTGACTCTGACACTCTGAATATTTGCGTTCCACTTTCTTCTGCTGTGGATGTTGGAATGGCTGACCATGTTTCCGGAAGTCTGGCCCTTTCCGCAGATTTCACACTTTCTAGACAATCGAAACACCTCCTTTGCGCCCTGACGGGATTTATTCCAAAACGTCCCGTTTCTCAAAGTCGGCAACGTTTATTGCGATTTGCTTTTTATCATTAACAGCAGTTATTATATCACAGATAAGATATTTGTAAAACATTTTTTTCTTTATTAAAAGAATTTATATTCCGTCGGCTCCGCCGACAAGGCGCTCGCGCGCGAATGTCTGCCGCGGCGCCGGCAGGACACTATAGTTCTGCCGTCAGGCAGCTGTGAGCGGAGCTCACGCCAGGCCTCTATATTTATTATGCCTTTGCTTCTGCCTCCAGCTTCTTTACGAAAGCCGGATCCTTGATCAGAGGCCTTGAAAAACCGAAGAAATGCACTCCCTGGCCCTGATCTATCTTCTTTATCATGCTGTATTCCCTGAGACCGCCCGTAAGGATGACGTCCTTATCTATCTCAAAGGCCAGCGCCCTGGCGCCCTCGAGATAGTAAGCTCTTTCCTTCTCCTGGTCGTGCTGGTTCCAGCCGAGTCCGCTTACTTCTATACAGTCTATGCCCTTCTGAGCCAGTATTTTGCCCATCTTTACGAACTGGGCTACTGTGAGCCCGTTCTCGCATCTCTCAGGAAGCTCATCTACTGAGTTCATCTTGATCCATACCGGATAGTCGTCACCCAGAAGAGCTTTTATGCTCATTAGTATCGCTTCTATGATACGTACCTGATTTTTCATAGTTCCGCCGAACTCGTCCAGTCGCCTGTTGTAGAACGGTGAGATGAATTTGGAGAGCAGGTAACCGTGGGCAGCATGTATCTGTACCCCGTCAAAGCCCGCTTTTTTTGCCCTTACCGCCGCTGAGACGAAGAGCTTTACTACAGCCGCGATGTCGTCATACTGCATCTCGACCGGGATGATGCCCGATTTAAGGTCTTTTACAGGCGAAGGACCGAGGATCTTAGCTGTTTCAGGATGCTCCTGAGACTGAGCAGAGCCGTGGGCTATCTGCATGACGATCTTCCCGCCGCGGGCGTGGACAGCGTCCACTATTTCCTTATATTCAGGGATAAAGCTGTCATCGTAGATGCCCAGCATGTTGTGCAGGGATTTCTCATAATCGTCGACGCAGGCGAAGGATGTTATGATGACTCCTACTCCGCCGTCGGCAAGATCACAGAGGATCTGCTTAGTCTTTTCTGTCGGATGGCCATTGTCATCGCCGGTGCCTCTCCAGGTAGCCGAACGCACGAAATGGTTGCGGGACTCTATCCCGCCGATCACACATGGATCAAACAAGCTCATCGTATTGTCTCCTTTTTGTATACAGCCGCGCCTCCCGGAGCACGGGCAGGCGCTTCACGCACTTAGATCCTGTCCGGACCTATAGATACGGTTTCCATTGTCTTCATTGCTTCGTCGATCAGCGCTTCGACGTCCAGCTTCGACTCCGACTCCAGGATCTTCTCGAGCTTAGGCTTTGTGACAGGGTGCTTAGGCAGGAATACCGTGCAGCAGTCCTCGTAAGGCTCGATAGAAGTCTCGTATGTACCGATCTTTCTGGCCCTGTCTATGATATCTATCTTATCCATAGCGATCAGAGGGCGCATCACAGGAATGTCTACGGCATTATCTGTCGCCACGAGGCCCTGTACTGTCTGGCTGGCCACCTGTCCTATGCTCTCGCCGGTGATCAGCATATCGCACTTGTTCTGTTTAGCGACGCGCTCCGCGATCATCATCATAAACCTTCTGGAGAGGATGGTCATCTCGTCCTCAGGGCAGTTTTCGCCTATAGCCTGCTGGATAGAGAGAAGGTTGATTGAATGCACTTTTATTGTACCACAATATCCCGCGAGTATGCCCGTGAGGTCATATACCTTTTCCCTGGCGCGCTCGCTGGTGTAAGGGTATGAGTGGAAGTGTACCGCTTCTATCATCATGCCCCTCTTAGCCATCATCCAAGCCGCGACAGGGCTGTCTATGCCTCCAGAGAGCAGGATGAGCCCTCTGCCGTTGGTGCCGAGAGGAAGGCCTCCGAATCCTCTGATCTTATCGGCGAACACATAGGAATGGCCATGCCTTACATTTACATAAAGCACACAGTCCGGATTGTGTACGTCGACCCTGATCTGACCGTCGTTGGCCTTGAGCACATAACCGCCGATCCTGGACGCAATCTCAGGAGACTGGACCGGGAAGGACTTGTCGGCACGCTTGGCTTCTACTTTAAATGTCTTTATGTTCCTCTGCGGGATCAGCTTCTTCATGTACTCAGCCGCGGCCTCGCCTATCTTTTCCATATCTGACTCAGTCTCGACAGCGCTGGAGAGAGATGCCACGCCGAAAACGTTGAGGATAGTGTGCTCCACTTCCTCTTCCGGATATTCCGCAGGGGTTTTGACAAAGATCAGTCCCTCCTTGCGATAGGCTTCCACGTTTTTGTAATCCTTGAGCGCGTTTTTGATCCTGCCTAACAGGACCTTTTCAAAATACGGCTTGTTCATGCCCTTGAGGGCCACCTCGCCGGTCCTTACTATATAAGTATGCTTTTCATTTTCCATATCATTTCACCCGAAATGCCCTATCTGCCCATCCTGCGGGCAAGAGCCATCATCTTTCTATGTTCCTTCGCCGCTTCCGCCAGCGCTTTTACCGTATAATCTATCTCTTCCTCAGTGTTGTCGTAAGAAAGGCTGAACCTCAGCGCGCCTTCTGCCAGGTTATCGCTCACTCCCATAGCCTCAAGCACATGGCTGAAGCCCTTCTTATGGGAAGAGCAGGCCGAACCCGTCGACACATATATATCCTTCTGTTCAAGCATATGGAGCAGAACTTCGCCCCTGGTGTCCTTGAGTGAAACGCTGACTATATAAGGAAGCCACTTATCCGATCCGGGATCCCCGTCCTTTTCAGGTCCGTTGATCTCCACGTCAGGGATATTTTCCTTAAGTCCGCTGATGAGCCTGAGAGCAAGCCCTCTTACATGTTCCAGATTCGAGTCCATCGACCGCTCCGCGGACGAAGCTGCGCATGCCAGGCCGGCTATGCCCGGAAGGTTCTCTGTGCCTGAGCGGAAGCCGCGTTCCTGGCCGCCGCCCCTCACGAGCGGACGTACATTTATGCCTTTTCTCACAAATATGAAGCCTGTTCCGCGCGGACCGTGGATCTTATGTCCGCTTACAGCCAGTGTATCTATGTTCATTGCTTTTACCTCTATCGGAAGCTTTCCGAAGCTCTGCACGGCATCGCAGTGGAAAAGAGCCTTGCCCTGTTTTTTCACGAGCCTTCCTATCTCTTTTATCGGCTGAACTGCTCCGGTCTCGTTGTTGGCGTGCATCACTGATACGAGGATAGTATCTTCATCCAGCGCTTTTTCAAACGCTTCCATATCTATTATTCCATCGCTTTTTACAGGGATCCTGACAACGTCCATTCCCCGGCGCTCCAGTTCGTCGAAGCATTCCATGACAGCGGGATGCTCCGTTTCCTGGGTTATAACGCGGCTGCCTTCCCTCTTGAGCGCTTCCGCTATTCCCAGTACCGCGGTATTGTCTGACTCCGTTCCGCCGGAGGTAAAATATATCTCGTCAGGATGAGCGCCGATAGTAGACGCTATCTCTTTTCTGGAAGCCTTGAGCGCCTTCTCGGCTTCAACTCCCAGCC
Organism: Bacillota bacterium; assembly: GCA_028724585.1. Lineage (GTDB taxonomy): Bacteria > Bacillota > Clostridia > Peptostreptococcales > Anaerovoracaceae > RUG708. The sequence continues at coordinate 41,214 of JAQYCQ010000003.1, forward strand.
TGTGAAGGGATGAAGGGTTTCCAAAAGTCTCTTCAGCTGTCCTCGCCACAGTCTCTGTCACCTCGCGCGACTGTTTAGTCGTCGAGCTGTTGTCCAGATAAACAAACATATAGTCTCCTTGTCTATTTTTGCGTAAAAAAGGCCGCCTCAAATGAGGCAGCCTGTGGATCTTTAAATATTACTTGGCATAATCTACCGCGCGAGTTTCCCTGATGACATTTACCTTTATCTGTCCAGGATACTGCAGCTCGCTCTCGATCTTCTTGCTGATCTCTCTGGCAAGAAGCGGGATCTCGCTGTCAGATTTCTCATCAGGTTTTGCAATAACTCTGATCTCACGACCTGCCTGTATAGCGTATGATTTTTCAACGCCAGGAGTCGTGTCCGCAATTTCCTCAAGTTTCTGAAGCCTCTGGATATAATTTTCAAGAGTCTCACGGCGTGCTCCCGGCCTTGCGGCTGAAAGGGCATCAGCTGCTGCGATGAGAACAGCCTCAGGGCTCTTCGCTTCGTAGTCTCCGTGATGGGCTGCCATCGCGTCGATAACAGCTTCTGACTCTTTGTACTTTCTGAGAAGGTCGATACCTATATCTACATGAGTGCCTTCAACTTCATGGTCTATGGATTTACCGATATCATGGAGCAGTCCGGCTCTCTTCGCGAGCTTGGTATCAAGACCCAGCTCTGACGCCATAAGGCCTGCCAGCTGGGCGACCTCTACGGAATGCTGCAGCACGTTCTGGCCGTAGCTTGTCCTGTACTTAAGACGTCCGAGAAGTCTGACGAGCTCAGGATGCAGGTTGTGGATGCCCACGTCGAACGTAGCCTGTTCTCCTGCTTCCTTGATTGAATTGTTCACTTCACGCTCAGCCTTAGCTACAGTCTCTTCGATACGGGCCGGATGGATACGTCCGTCTACGATGAGCTTTTCGAGTGTGATCCTCGCGACTTCCCTTCTCACTGGATCGAAACATGAAAGGATGACCGCCTCAGGCGTATCGTCGATTATAAGATCAACGCCTGTAGCTGTCTCGATCGCGCGGATATTCCTTCCTTCGCGTCCGATGATACGGCCCTTCATGTCGTCGTTAGGAAGGCTTACCACCGATACTGTCGACTCAGCGACCTGGTCAGCGGCGCATCTCTGGATGGCTCCGACTATGATCTCCTTAGCCTTCTTATCGGCTTCTTCCTTCGCTTTAGACTCGATATCCTTGATCATGAGGGAAGCGTCGTGACGAACTTCCTTCTCGACATTTGAAAGGAGGATGTCCCTCGCCTCATCGCTCGTCAGACCTGAGATCCTTTCCAGTTCCTCATTCTGCTTATCTATGAAGCTGTCTATCTCCTTCTGCCTTTCAGCGATGTAGTTATCGAACTCTTTCTCCCTTCCGGTGAGAGCTCTCTCTCTGCCTGCCAGGCTGTCTTCCTTTTTCTCAAGGTTTTCGAGTTTCCTGTCGATCGATTCTTCCTTTGCCAGGAACCGTTTCTCGAGCCTGTTGACTTCGTTCCTGCGTTCTCTGGCGTCTCTTTCTGCTTCAGTGCGCATTCTATGCGCTTCTTCTTTTGCTTCGATAGTTATTTCTTTTTTTATAGTCTCAGCCTGGTTTTCAGCGTCAAGGACGATATTCTGAGCGCGCTGCTCAGCAGATCCGATCGTCTTTTCGCTGACTGATTTGCGTATGATATAGCCCAGCAGTATGCCTATGAGCAGAGCTGCCGCGGCTGCGCCAAGTATCAGCACTTTGACTGTATTTATTTGTAACCCACCTCCTGGTTTGTTTATATGAACCGGCGCTAAGGCCGCCAAAACTTATTGTATAACAAGCTGTACAATTATTTTCATATGCTATATAGTTGAATCAGCAAAACGAACTTCTGAATCTTTATTAATTAAGCTTTAAAATAATTATTCATATTGATATACATATCTTATTTATATTATAATGATTCTACTTGCTTGTCAAGAAAAGGGGGTGTCAGTTATATACGGTTTGAGAGAACCGCTCCGCAATTCAGACAAAATCCTGCTGGTCCTGCCGCTGATATTCGCAGTTATCAGTATATTGATGGTAGGCAGCACATCCTATACAGATCATTTCAACATAACCAGAGATGTAGTCGTCCAGGCTGCGGCCTACGTCATCGGCTACGTTCTCATGCTGGTAATGCTCACGATCGATTATGCTCAGTACGAGGGTATCTACAAGTTCATGTACGTATTCTCGCTGGTGTTCATGCTGCTCGTGTTTACTCCTCTCGGAGTGAGCCAGTACGGTTCGAGAGCCTGGATAAACCTCGGTTTTACCACACTCCAGCCATGCGAGTTCGTAAAGATAACCTTTACCCTCTGGTACGCGTCATATCTCAAGAGACATAAAGATGAGCTGGGACACCTTGCCGGACTTCTCAGAGCAGTCTTCTGGGCGCTGCCTGTCATAGGCGCTATAGCGATAGAAGACCTGGGAAACGCGCTCGTCTTATGCTTCATGACTATGATGATGATATTCTTCGCGGGAGTTGACGGAAAGCTCTTCGCGAAATGCATAGCGGTAGTCGTTGCCTGCACACCTCTGGCCTATCTCATGATGAAAGGCCATCAGAAAGAACGTATCGACGCATTTCTCCATCCAGGAGACAAATCCCTGCCCGGCAACTATCAGGTATGGAATTCCAAGGTAGCCATAGGCTCAGGCGGGATAGACGGCAAGGGACTTTTCCAGGGAACCCAGAAATCACTCAACTATCTACCTGTAGCAAAATCCGACTTCATCTTCTCTGTCATAGGCGAAGAGCTCGGGTTCATCGGCGGTATCGGGATCATAGCGCTCTACGCGCTCTTCATATACAGACTCATCCGCATAGGACGCAATTCGCGCGACCTCTTCGGCATGCTGATAGTTACAGGCCTCTGCGCTATGTTCTTCTTCCAGCTGTTCGAGAACATCGGAATGACTATGGGAATAATGCCGGTTACAGGCATCACGCTTCCATTCGTAAGCTACGGAGGAACTTCAGTGATCGCCAATCTCATGGCGCTGGGGATCATTATAGGAATCGGAGCCAGAAGCAAAATAATCCATTTCGGCTGATAACGATCATCCGGAAATGCGGATATCATACTGCGTATAAAAAAGCGGCCCGCGCCAGCGCGGACCGCTTTTTTACGTCTCCATGTCTGTTATTGATACTGACACGAAGTTTTTATTTATATCATTTTCCGGACGGCTGCTGGACGCTCTCTTCATCTCCATGCAGGACACTCAGCATTCTCATGAATATCCTCTTGAAATTTCCAAGCACATATCCTTCTTTCATACACACTACCGGAACACCGGAATTCATCGACAGATGGATATTGCTGTCTTCGATTATACCTCCGGCAACCTGCATGTGAAGCATGCTGAATATCTCATTGAGAGATGGAAAACAGGATTCACCCTTTCCATAATTTTCTCTCCTCAGCCTGTTTATCACAGCGCAGCGTTTCTTTACTCCCAGCTTTTCCAGCATGTAATCCACTGAGTCTGCATCCCTCACTGAAGCGAGCTCCTGAGTCAGCATGACAACAGTCAGATCCGAGCTTTTGACAGCGGCTTTCCAGTCGCTTCCCATACCCGGAGGTGTGTCTATAACTATGAAATCAAAATCAGGCGCTACCTGGCCGAGAAGCTTTACGATATCGCTGTATCCTATCTCAGCTTTTGAAACATCCTGAGAAGCGGAAATAAGGTAAAGACAGTCGAACCTGTCATCCCTTATCATAGCCCTGTCTACAGGGCACAGCCCATTCACTACGTCCGACAGATCGTAAATTACCTGATTTTCCATGCCGAGGCATATATCCACATTCCTCAGGCCTGTATTGAGGTCTATTATCAGAACGCGGCTTTCATTCATAGCCAGCAGGGCTGCCAGATTTACAGAGAACATTGTTTTACCTGTTCCGCCTTTTCCAGATGTTACAGCAATTGTGACACTCATATCGTCCTTCTCTCCCGGACCAGAAACTTCATCAGAAATTTCTCTGAATATTTTTACCAGTAAGTTATAACTTTATACAGACATTATACATGATTTTATACAGCAGGATCGTCTCCGCCTGAAGCAGCCGCGGCATTGCCGCCAGCTGAGGAATCCTCGAGAGCATTGCCTACAAGATCGTAATTGCCGGAAGCGTACTGCTTCTGCAGATCGAGATACTGGCCGATGATCTCACGCGCTACAGGTCCCGCATAGGCACCGGCGCCTCCCTGGAAGAGAAGTACCGATACGGCGATCTGAGGATCGTCCGTAGGGCCGAAAACAATGAACCAGGCGAAGTTGCTGTAGCTCCTCTTGTACTTGTCTATATCATCTGACTTCGCGTCCGAAAGATTCATTACAGCTCGTCTCACAGCTATGGCTTCGCTGCTGTATGTCTTGGGGTCTTCCTTCATAAGCCTTTTCATCTCTGTCTGCACCTGATCAAATGTAAGGCCCGGCGCTATTCCGGAGAGATGCTGCTTTATGTACTCTACTTCATCCGGAGTATTTATCTTTCCTGATTTCTGTGCTGTACCGGTTTTGGCGCCGACGCTGTAAGGGAAACCTCCGAATACTTTCTTGGCTGTACCATTGCTGCCCTGCGCTACGAGATGCATGCCCTGCTGTATTACCTTCCAGGCGTCAGAGTTAGAATTTTCAACAGTGACTCCCTTGTTTTCGCTTATCTGTCTGCCCTCTACTTCCTTAGTCAGCGTCAGGTCATAGAGAGTGCCTCCATTTGCGACGGTTGCCACGTACCTCGCCATCTGAGCAGGCGTATAGGCATTTTCGCCCTGTCCTATCGAAAGGTTGAGCTTATCGCCGGTAGTCCATTTGCCCTGGCCCACATAGTCAGACCTTATCTTGTCCGTCAGCTCGTCCAAACTGTCATTTTTTACGCCCAGATCTTTGAGCTGATCCTTGACTACATTCCTGGTCATGGTGTTGTTATCGCTGTCTACCCATGATGTGATCGTCGAGATATTTTTCTCAAGCTTGTTCTTATTGTCAGCAATATCAGATTCAAAAAGCTTAGAGGCGTTTACCTTGAGGTAATAGCTGAGCTGTGACTTGATATTCTTGTTCTTGGATTCCTCACTCGGAACTCCTGCGATCGTTTCTGATATCTCAAGGCCTGTTTTTTCATTCATGCCAAGCTTTTTAGCGTAGTCCATTACGTTGCTTATGTCATGATCGACATTAAGCTTAGAGCCCGAAGCCAGGTTCCTGCCGGAACCGAGATCATACATAAAATAGTTGCATGATACTTCAAGCGCGGTCCTCATGTTCAGTCCGCCGTGCGATCCATGATATTCATTCCAGATCCAGCAGCCGAACGTCCTGGAGCCAAGCTTTACATAACCGGCGCAGGTAAGGTAGGTATTAGGGCTGAATCCCGCGTTGAGAGCGCTCAGGCATGTGATAGGCTTGAACGTTGAACCCGGCTGAACGGATGTCATCGTAGCTATATCATAAAGAGGTCTCGCTGACAGCGGATCTCTCGGGTTTGTGCTCTGGAGCGAATCCCAGTCCTCAGATGAGATTCCTTCCGCGAAAAGATTCGGGTCATAACCCGGATAACTGGCAAGCGCCAGGACCTGTCCCGTCTTTACGTCAACAGCTACAGCCGCGCCCGCGTTGCAGTTAGGATAAGCGTGGCTGAATCCGAAGCTGCCGTATTTGCTCTGGAAGGATCCTCCGCGCTGTATTCCCTTTATCGCTTTTTCAAGAGATTTTTCAGCGACCTCCTGAAGGTTAAGATCGATGGAAAGTGTTACATTCTTTCCCGGTTTAGGTTCAGTCGAGCTTATCTCAGATACCTGCTGTCCTTCTGCATTTACCTCTATGGTCTTCGATCCCGGCTTGCCCTTAAGGACTGATTCGTAATAGCTCTCTATGCCTTCTTTTCCGATCAGGTCCGTGCTGGAATAACCCTTCTTTACATACTCAGCCTTTTCGGACTCCGAGATGCTCCCCAGATAGCCTATAACATGGCTGGCTGTACTTCCGTTAGGATAGTACCTTACTGATTTCCTTTCCACCTGTACTCCCGGATATTTAGAAGCGTTCTCCTGAAGTTCGATGACTGTCTGCTGTGAAGCGCTCGACGCGATCTCTGCAGGCATGTAGCTTTGATAGCCCAGATTCTTAAGGGCGTTTCTGACTATCAGGATCTTGCGGGCATCGGCGTCTGACAGAGAAGAATCTATATCATATTTTTTCCTGAGTTTGTTAAACGCTTTCTTGGCGCTAAGATCTGTATCCAGCTGAAATCCCTCAAGGAATTTTTCAAGCTCAAGCTGGCTGGTGTACTTCATGTTTTTTACAGAAATAGGAGGAAAGATACTATATGTATTCTGAAGCTCTTTCTGAGCGTCATAATTGCTCAGGCTTTTATCTATGCCCTCTCTTTCTCTCAGTTCCTTAAATGCCTGTTTTGCCGTGAGGTCTGTGCTCATGTCCTGACTTTTCAGCCAGGATTTCATATCATTATCATAAGTATACGAAAACGATCCGTCTTCGTTGATTATGATAGGAAATTCATCTGTGATAGTGTCGCCGTTCTTCTCAAGAAGATCCATGAGCTTGAGGGCAACATCGTTGAGATTTTTCTCATCTGTATCCGCGGCTATCATATTTACAGCGAACAGCTGCTTGTTGCCGGCGATCAGCCTTCCGTACCTGTCGAATATCTCGCCCCTGGCAGCGGAAGTATATACTGTCTTTGTACTCAGATTGTCAGCAGCGTCCGACCATGACTTGTGCTGTATTACAGTCAGGTAGAACAGCCTGCCCCCCAGCAGGCACATCAGGATGATGAACGTTATCACGACGATCATATGCCTGTTCTTTAGATATGATCCCAAAATATATGCCTCCTGTCTAACTTTAATTCAAATGCATAAGAAAGCCCTGGCTTCTATGTCTTCTGTTGTATATCACATCTGCCGCGAAAAGGACTATATAATCCCACACGACAGTTCCCGGAACACGTTTGAGCACAAAAAGAAAACTCAGGTCTGACTGCATGAACACTATGTATATCAGCCAGCTGCCTGCCGAGAAAACGAATACTGCCAGCGCCGTCAGCAGCAGGAGGACCAGCTTGTTGTCCGCGTAAACCTTCCTGCCCAGATAGAGCATGAGACCGCCGACCGCCAGATAAAGAAGCGCCGATGAGCCTGAAAGCTGCCCGTAACATACATCCTGTAAAAATCCGAAAGCGACGGCACAGCCGAGGCCGAACCTGTAATCATCGATGATAGTATAGTACAGGGTCAGCGCAAGCAGCAGATTCGGTATCCCCCCGCAGATCGAGAAGTAGTGCATCAGATTTCCCTGGAGCAGAAAGCAGACAAGAGATATTATTATCGTTATTAATCTGCGCATTTCCTGTCCCTCTATTTCCTCGAGCCTGAAGTTTCAGACGATGTTTTCGACGCGGTTTCCTTGTTTGTTGAGGCTGTCGTTTTTTCTGATGATGAAGCCTGACTGCCCTTGGATCCGGATTCCGCGGTCTGGGCAGTCTTAGATGTATCAGCTTCCGTTTTCGCTGCCTCAGCTGACTTGTCCTTATCTGAGGATTCCTTAGATCCGTTGGAAGCAAGGATAGTGACAGTTTTTGCCGAATAAAAATCTACTGAAGGTTCAGCGGTAACAGTGACCTGGCCTGTGCTCTTATCCTTATTGACCTTCTTTACTGTGCCGATCTCTATCCCTCCAGGATAGTTTCCAAGTCCGGACGTCATCAGCACGGCTCCCTTGGTGATAGTTTTTTGCGTATCGAAGAGATATCCTGTAAGTACACCCTTTCCGTCTCCGGAAACCATGCCCAGGACATCAGACGCGGATTTGTCGTAGAAGCTCACCGACATAGTGGAATCAATGATCCCTGCTACCTTGGCAGTGCTTCCTGTAACAGACACTACCCTGCCTACCAGACCGTCCTCATTAACTACCAGGCTGCCTTTCTTCACTCCGTCGTTTTTCCCGGCGGATACTGTGATTATGCCGAACACTCCCGATTTATCGAGTGAAATGACATCAGCGCTTACTCTGTCATAAGATGAAGCGTAATCTGAATAATTGAGAGACTCAGAAAGTGCTTTAAGTTCGCCGAGCTGTTTTTCATCCAGCTGTGCCTGGGCCAGTGACTCCTTGAGTTCCGCGTTCTCTTTTTTTAGATCTTTGTTTTCATTCTGATATTTCCTGAAGTGCACGACTCCGCTGAAAAAATCACCGATACTGCTGAAAGCTTTTGAAAAGCCGACCTGGGCATCGGCGGTAAGCCGCTGGGCCGCGCGTTCCGTGACCGGATCGTTTATGCTGTCGTTCTCAGTCCTCGCGGCGGACATAGTCACGGTGGCAAGCATAAAGATGACGACCGCGATGACGAGAGTCTTACCCGCGTTTTCTCTTATCCATCTCATTTACTTTTACCTGTACAAATCTGTAATAGTGCATTAAGAAGATATGAGCCATAAGTTAAGTGTTATTAACCTGTGGCTCATATCTGAAAGATTTCCTCTGATATTAATAATTATTATAGTTATTGGCGTTAGGGCTGTTGTTCTGGATCGCGTTCTGGTACGGATTCTTTGCTCTGACGTGGTTCTGGATAGTCTCCATATTCTGAAGGCTCAAGCCTGTGCCAAGCGCAACTGCTTCGTCCGCGTTTTCCGCGATCACCGTCTTGATGCCTGTCTCCCTTTCGATAAGGCTGTCCAGACCTCTGAGCGCGGCTCCGCCGCCTGCCAGCGTCATTCCGCTGTTGATTATATCGGCAGCCAGTTCAGGAGGAGCGTTCTCTAAAGTGACCTTTACTCCATCGACTATAGCGTCTACGCATTCCTCGAGGGCCTTGCAGACATCTCTCGAGGATATCTCTATCGACTTAGGAAGGCCGGTTACCAGATCCCTGCCGCTGATATTCGTCTTGAGAACCCAGTCTGGGTCGCTCTCATCTATATAGGCACATCCGATGTCGATCTTAGCTCTCTCAGCCATCTTCTCGCCGATCATCAGGCTGTATACCTTTCTTATATAAGCTATGATAGCCTCGTTCATCTTGTCTCCAGCCATCCTGAGCGATGTGCTAGTAACTATTCCTCCCAGGGCAATGATAGCGATATCGGAAGTGCCCCCTCCGATATCTGTGATCATGCATCCTGTGGATGAGTCGACATCGAGACCGGAACCTATAGCGGCAGCCATCGGTTCTTCCATGATGAACACATCCCTCGCGCCCATCTGGCGGGTAACCTCTTCGACGGCTCTCTTCTCCACCTCGGTAACTCCCGAAGGGACGCCTATGACCACCCTTACAGCCGTAAAGAAAGATGATGTCCTGATCACCTTCGATAAGAAAGACTTCAGCATGAGATGCGTCATGCCGAAATCAGAAATAACTCCGTCTCTCAGCGGTCTGACAACCTTAATGTGAGGGGGCGCGGCTCCGATCATTTCTTTAGCTTCGTTGCCGACCGCGATGACCTTTTTCAGGTTGTTATTGTACGCTATAACAGATGCCTCATCGAGGACGATCCCTTTGCCCTTTACGTAGATGAGCGTGTTCGCGGTGCCTAGGTCTATACCTATGTCCTGTTTGAACAGACTGAGTCCCATTATCACTTACTCCTTCTTGCCAGACGCGTCTGACATAAATTTTTTATTGTTGGTCTAAAAGATCCCCTCGCGCTTCATGCTGACGAACCTGCCGTCACCTATGATTATGTGGTCAAGGACCTGTATTCCGAGTATACGGCCGGCTTCTTCGAGCCTCCTGGTGAGCTCGATATCTGCCCTGCTGGGCGCCGGACTTCCGCTCGGATGGTTGTGAACCAGTATCACATTCGCCGCTCCGCGTCTCACCGCGTCGGCGAAAACCTCCCTCGGATGAGCCTCTGAGCTCGATATAGAGCCTATCGATACGTCCTCGAGGGAAATGATCTCATTTTTAACATTAAGCAGCAGCACCCTGAAATGCTCCTTACGGAGATAGCGCATATCTTCCATAAAAAGCGCAGCCGTCTCATCCGGTGTAGAAACACTTATCTTCCTGTTTCTTGGCGCCGTCATGATCCGCCTGCCGAGTTCCGCTGCCGCCAAAAGCACAGCCGCTTTTGCGGCTCCGATGCCCTTTACAGTACAGAGTTCCTCCGGGCTCGCGTCCCTGAGGAACAGTATTCCCGAGCTGTCGGCCGAAAGCACCCTCGACGCCAGATCCAGCGCCGAAGACTCTCTGGTCCCGCTGCCTATGAGCACAGCCACGAGCTCTGTATTCGAAAGAGACGAAACGCCGCTGCTGAATATCTTCTCGCGCGGCCTTTCCGCCTCTGGCATCTCCCTTATCATGAGTGGATTGCTGTTTATTATTCTGTCTCCCTTCGGTAAAGGCAGATCCCGCCGGCTCATCACCAGCCATCCTGCCCTCTTTTACTGAGCGTTAAGGTCAGCTCCTAGGCTGGCCAGCTCCTCCGAAAGGCGCTTTACCGGCAGACCGATCACATTGTCACGGTCACCGTCGAGCCTCTCGACATGCGCGGACCACTGTCCCTGAACAGCATAGGATCCGGCCTTGTCCATAGGCTCTCCTGTGGAGATGTACTCCTTTATCTCTTCGTCGCTGTAATCGCCGAACACCACATCCGTCCGCTCGCAGAAGAATCTCGTAACCATTTCGTCCGCGCGTATCACACAGACTCCGGTATAGACACTATGAGTCCTGTTTTTCAGTTCCCTGAGCGTCTTAAAAGCGTCTTCTTCGTCGGCCGGCTTGCCGAGTATCTTCCCGTCATAAACGATAGTATCCGCTCCGATCACGAAAGCGTGAGGATGCTCCTCAGATACATACTGCGCCTTTCTCAGCGCGTTGTACATGCAGGCGGTACGAGGGTCTGTACCGTCAGGTATATCTTCGCTTACATGAGCTTCCTCGGCCCCGAAAGGGATTCCGGCATCGTTCATAAGCCTGCTCCGCCTCGGCGAAGCCGAAGCGAGTATGATCTGTGAAGCCATATTTTCCTCCGAATGATCTGCCGTCGGCAGACAGCAGAATAAATTCCAGTCACGTAGTTTATATTTTAGCACGAATAAAATATCATAACAAGCTCAGCATCCCCCGCCGGCTCCGCCGGCACTGCGCGCGGAGCGCGCGGAACACAGTGCCTGAGCTCATGCGTTCCTACTGCCTTGCGTTTATGATCTCCGTTTCGTACTTTCCTGTCTCGATATCAGTAACCCTTACGAAGAGGGAAACTTTATTGTCCTTATTAAGGCTCTTCCAGATAGCCTGGGCAACCTCTGAAGCGCTGCCGTCAGCGACTGATACCAGCTCAGGCTCGCCTTCGAAGCTCGGAAGAGGATTGCCGTTGCCTTTATATGTGTGGATGAACCTGTATTCTCCCGCCTTAGGAGTCTCGTAGGCAAAAGTATATCTGAGGCATGAAGAAGGATCGCCGTTGTCAGACCTGATCACTGACATTGCGAAGCTGTAGTTTCCATTTTCGATATGCATGACGCTCGATATCCTCGGCGTATAGTTAGGCTCGTCCGGCTCGAATGTCCTGCCGCGGAGCGACTGCTCAAAAGTCTGCTGTTTATCCATGAGCTCGTAGATCGTATCGGTCTGGTCGCCGTTTGTGATTATAGTCTTGTTTCCGAGAACTCTGACAGGAGCGTAGATGATGAGGCTCGGATCCTCTACCTTGGACTCGTCGAAAGCCTGAGTCCTGAGCCCTTCTCCGTCTTCTACAAAGACCCTGTTTCTGCTGTTTTCGCTTCTGCCCATGATGAAATAGGCAGCGACTGCTTTTTTGCCGTCTGACGATCTTCCGATAACTATGCCTCTGCCCGGGTATTCGTTATTTTCGAGCACTTCGCTGAGCGGTGTCATTTCCATTGTGTCTCCTCCAGGAATATATAAAATAAAATTATACGTTATTGGTCCCGACTTGGCGCTGAGCGCCATGGTCTCTATGATTTCAGCTTGTCGCCGAAGAACATGTCCGGCTTAAGGCTCTGTACGTATGCCAGGTTTACCGCCATCTGCTCTTCGAGGGGCTGATCTCTGTCATATTTAAGGAACATCATGTAGAAAGATGTCATGAACATCTCACGACGCTGGTCGTCTGAATCAAGAGCATGCATCATCTTTGAGCAGGCATTGCCGAGACGACCGTAAAGCCTGGCGCACTCGTCGTACTGCTCGAGATCGTATCTTTCCAGCCACTCAGTGACGGTCTGTTCCTCATCCTCCGCCGCCTTACAGCCTTCTTTCTTAAAGTCTTTCAGGAAATAATGGAATTCCTGAACTCCTTTTTCTTCGTTGAGCAGCGATATCCTGCCCAGCGGATACATAGTGCAGAGGAGCGGCTTCCCTTCGTGGACAGTACATTTTCCTTTTTTAAGAAATATGCAGCTGCCGTCGAGACGCTGTTTCATGATCAGGAGCGGAAGCATTGACTCTTTTCCCGGGATCATGTCGCAGTATTTGCCGATCATATCCGTCGTATCCATTTCGAGGATATTGCACAGGCGGTAAACGTCCATCGTCGTAAGCAGGATCATATCCTCCAGCTTTTTATTGCGGCAGCAGTCTCCGCACTGAGTGCATCTGAACTTGAACTTAGAATCTCTGGTGATGAAATTCTGGTTCAGGTTTTTAACATGATGGCTTTGAAATTTATTCTGCATTGTGATCACTCCATGTTCCTGTTTTTTTCATCTTTCCAGTATAAACTAACGAGCTGTCTATGTCGAGAGCCAAAGACCTTAAAAAAACCGTATCCCCCGGCTTTTCCGAAAGGATACGGTTTTCTGTCATAACATTCTCCTCAGCTGTCAGGCTGACGGTTCTTCTTCGTCGGCAGACGAGTCGAGCATCTGCGATACGAAGTTCGAAGACAGACTGTCTATCGAAGCGAAACTGCTGACGAAGTCTGATTCCAGCGTAAATATCCGGCTGTCTCCTTCTACGCAGGCGTAATACTTTGAAGTCACGGAATTCAGCTGGCCGACTTTTACAGTCTTAACTGTCCCGTCCTTCAAGGTGATCGTCAGCGTAAAGGACGGGCTGTCAAGCCCGTAGTCAGCGGAGCTGTCGAGGTCTTCACTGACGACCTGCGAAGTGCTTACTGAAGCCGCTGTAGAAGCCATATTATCAATGGAATCCTGATCCAGCGCCAGCGAAGGATCTTCGCTGTACTTCCAGTCCGATTTATTGTTCTCCCTGCCGAATGTATATGTCACTCCGTCGAGCGTATAGCTCATCTGGGTGATCTTATCGGCATCGACCTTGTAGATCTCGGTCGTCTTTTCGTCAGCGCTGCCGTCATCGTCATGAGTGCTGCTGTAATGCTTCACTCCCGCGTAAGCGCCTATTAATACTATAAGGACCAGCAGGAGGAGCAGTATGCGGACGGCAGGCGATATTTTCTTTTTATTTTCCATAGCTGGTTATTTCTTTCTTCTCCTGAGCCATACTATGAGGCCTGCGATGATGACAGCCGCAGGTATCACGACGATTGTCAGTGCCGCCCAGATGACAGAATGCATAGCCTTTACAGTAATGCTGGCAGGAGTCATGCTCTTGGCGCTGATAGAAACTGTGCCGGTACCCTTTTCAGACGTGAGGCTGGTGAGGCAGCTTGTGAAGAAATCGAGATTTCCAAGTGTAAAGGACTGTGTGACATTGTCGTCGATAAGAGATGAGGAAGCGATAGCGATAAGCTTTCCGCCATTCTCTTTCTCTGCCAGTGCGGCAACGTCGAACTGGCCTACAGTATCTCCGTCTTCCTTTTCAGTAGTAGTGATCTTGCCGTCAGTTACCTTCTTAAGGAAGGCTCCGTCGGAAGTCTGCAGCAGCGGTGTTACTGTTACGCCGGAAGCTCCGTTTTCCGTCATGCCAAGCGAGTTAGGCATAAGGATATTGGCATTCTGTCCCGCAAGGTCGTCTGTGATATCAGACGAGGCGATGGAAGGCATAACGTACATAGGATACTGATAATAGTGGTTGGCGGATTCCATGACCAGGCCGTCCTGAAGGTCGAGTCCGTAAGCGCTGAGTATCGACTTGAAATTAGGCATGTCCGAATCCGTGTAGTACATGATCAGCACAGCCTTTCCGCCATTATCGAGATATTCGGTTATCTGCTTAGCCTCTTCAGCTGTGTAATCTGATGTCGGAGCGTAGAGCATGAGCAGGTCGCAGTCGTCAGGGATACCGCCGCTGGTCATCAGGTTGAGGTCAGTCGCCTGTATGTTCTGCTTCTTGACCAGCGAGCTTACGCTCGTGGAAAGAGTCGCTTCCCCGTGACCTGTCACAGTATACATCTTAGGCAGCTTTTTGCTGGTAACGTACTGTATGGCACTTGTGATCTGGCCTTCGCCGTCGAACGAGCTGGTATATGAGCCCGAAGCATAATCAGACGGATAGAGGGCGCTGGAATCTATAGTCTGCTCCTTGTCCCCGCACTTGACTACAACGCTTCCCTCTGTGAGATTGCTGTACTTGTTGGACAGAGCCACATTTACCGAAGGGTCGTCGTAAACTACCTTTATATGTTTGCTGTCATCGTAATTGGCGAGCAGTTCTTTTATCGCGTCCTGAGCGTTATCTTTGGAAGAGAGGACTGTGATGGTCACATCCTTATTCAGGTTCTTTAAGACTTTTTCAGTACTGCTCCCTATGGAATAGACCTTGTTGGCTGACAGGTCAACGGACTTTACCTTTGCAGGCAGAGCGCCGGCAAGCAGGTTTACGACTATTACCACTGCTATAACGATGGCTATCATCAGAGCGCTGTAGGAACCGTACCGCGAGCTTTTTGTGCCGAACGCTCTTTTGAGATCTGGTTTATTCATACCCGACACCTCCCTAACTCCATCTGCGCTTCTGGATCGACTGTACGGTCAGGAACACAAAAAGCGCGGCGATCGATACGAAATATATTATCGTAGTCAGGTCGAAGGACTGCGATGTTATCTTCTGGAATCTCGAAACCAGCGAGAGGGACGATACCATAGATCCGAAGAGTCCGGCAAAGGCGGATTTCTTCGCAAAGAAAGCGATCGTAAGGGCGGCGATACCTGCTACGCCTGCTCCGCAGGCAATGTAGACATTCCTTGTGAGATGATAGATCAGCAATACTGCCAGAGCTATCAGGACGAAGAAGCATACATAAGATCCGAATGCTGAAGACGGGAATATGTTGGACATTCCGTCAGCCAGCTGAAGGAGCAGGAGCACTGCAAGTGTTCCCACCGCCGCGATGACCTGGCTCTCAGTAAGAGATGAAATGAACATCCCTATTGATATATATGCCGCTCCCAGCAGGAAGAACTCGCATACCGCTATGATGTCCGAAAGCAGAGCCGTGCCGCCGTAGATCTTGATGATAAATGGACATATGAGCATTATCACGCATGGGATCGCGAATACAGCGAGCATAGACAGGTACTTGCCGAATACTATCTGGTTTACTGATACCGGTGCGGTCAGCAGGAGCTGGTCGGTCCTCAGCTTCCTCTCTTCCGCAAAGCTCTTCATAGTCAGTACCGGCACCACGAGCAGGAGCACTACTGCCGCGCTCGAAAGGGATGCCGAGAAATAAGGATAGCCCTGGATAAGGTTATATGCCACAAAGAATATCCCTGTGAACGCAAGGAGCACCGCTGTTAACACAGGTCCTGTCATAGTATGGAAGTACGACCTGAATTCTCTCTTGAATATTGCCTGCATGTTCAGTCCTCCTTTCCTTCCGCGCTGTCGCCGGTATCCTGGTCTGCTCCAGTGCCGGCATCTTTTTCATCTTCCGCAGCATCGCCGCTGCCGCTTTCCATAACGCTGTCGACAGCTTCGCTGAGATCCTCAGCATCGCTGTCAGCATCGGCAACGATATCAGCCGCGGTCTTTTCCTTTTCCTCATCGGCTGTGAGCTCGAGGAATACTTCTTCGAGCGAAGTTTTCTCAGTATTCATCTCGATAACGGCACAGCCCGCTGCAGCAAAGGCTGAAGCGATATCTTTCCTGCGGTCCATGTCAGACCCGTACCTGATCTCCGCCTTCGTGTTTCCGTCTTCTGTTTCTTCGATAGACTGGAGTTCCGTATCTTCAATGCCTTCTATCACCTTTTCGACAGTCCTTTTATCCGCTAAAGCTGTCACAGTAAGAACTGTCTCCGGCTGCATCATCTTCATGAGGTTTTCCGTAGAATCACTGGCTGCAAGCCTTCCTTTAGAAATGATCATGATATGATCACATACCAGGCTTACCTCAGAAAGGATATGGGAACTGAGTATGACCGTATGGTTTTTTCCGAGTTCCTTTATTAGATCCCTTATCTCGGCCATCTGCTGCGGATCGAGTCCTACAGTAGGTTCGTCGAGGATGATTATCTCCGGAAATCCCAGCAGCGCCATTGCGAAGCCTACACGCTGCCTGTATCCTTTCGACAGATTTCTGATAAGCCTGCCGTCCATAGACTTTATCTTCAGGAGTTCCTCTACGTCGTCGACCGAACCGCCGCGTTTTTCTTTTTCTATCCCCTTAAGTTCCGCAGCGAAATCAAGATATTCACCTACTGTCATATCCTGGTATAGAGGAGGTATCTCCGGAAGATAGCCAATGCATTTTCTGGCTTCCAGAGGTTCCTCGAGAATATCGTGGCCGTTTATGACCACTTTGCCCTCCGTGGCAGCAGTATATCCGGTGATGATATTCATGGTCGTGGATTTGCCCGCACCGTTCGGCCCGAGGAATCCATAGATCTGCCCCTTGTCGACAGTGAAGCTGAGGTTGTCGACAGCTGTGCTGTCTCCATACTTTTTTGTGAGATTCGTAACCTCGATCATTAAGTACACCTGCCCTTCAAAAACAATATTGTATTATTCCGATACGGCAAAAACCGTACAGTAATTAATTGTATACTTGGAAAGTGATAATTCAATAATTATTTACCGCCTTTTGTGAACATCTGGTGAAAATTTCGCATATCAGCGCCTATTATCACAGAGGATCTGCAGTATATCCGGGCAGAAACGACAAATTCTGAATACAGATACCACCTTCCGAGAGCCTGTTTTTATCATTATCAAATGAATATATTAAAGATCACATTCTGAGGCATTAATTCGTTTTAATTTGGTTTATTTTTATTTGGATAGTATTTTTTATCATTTCTTCGCATTTTCACACATTTTAATTAAGCAAAATATATGTTATTATAAATATAATATATATTCTTACTGATAAGAATATCACATACCATATACAAAACACGATACAAGAGGTGACAGATATGAGAGAGGATGTGCTGTATACTCCGGAAGAAATAGCCAATAAGCTCAAACTTTCGAAATACACCATTTATGAAATGATAAAGCGAGGCGAGATCCCCGCGCATAGAATAGGAAGAAGCCTCAGGATCAGCGATTCTCAGCTCGAAACCTACCTTATGCAGTCAAGGCAGGCTGATAACTCCTACGAAGCTGAGATATATACCGCCGAAGACGGGGAAAAGATCGCCCGTGTTATAGGCGCGACCAAAGACGTAGACATTGTAGTAGCGACAGATATCGAAGGCTCAGCTAAGATTTCCATCAAACCCGAAGACATCATTCTCAGCCGCAACATTCTCGAATGCAGCGCAAGGAATAACATCGAAGGCATCATAACAGGTATGGAAGAGATCGAGACCGGTTACAAGCTGGTGATCAACATAGGCATCCCGCTCACAGTCAATGTTACAAAAAGAGCGGTCAGAGAGCTGGGCTTCAAACTCGGCGATACCGTTTACGCGGTATTCAAAGCTATGTCCGTTACGGTAGTATAGCCTTAAAGATAACAGAAATATCAGGAAGCAGCCTAAGGCTGCTTTTTGTTTTCCCGGTAAAAGTGTATTTCCGTTTTAAGGAGCGGCACCTCAGTTAAAACGGAAGCGCGGTATATGCTATAATCAATAACAGTTTAATTTAGACAGCATCAGTAAATACAAAGATCAAGGGGGTATTTATCATGGCAGTGTTCAGGCCTTTCACGGCAGTGAGACCAGACGCCCGTTACGCGGCGGAATCACTCTGCCCGCCATACGATGTCGTCGATCATGACGAAGCGGCAGCGGTCATTTCGGAAAATCCCAGAAGTTTTATGAACGTGACAAGAGCCGATGCTTTTTTCAAGCCTTCTGAAGAATACAGCGACTCTGTATATGCCAGATCAGCTGAAAATCTTGAAAACTTCATCAGAGACGGTATTTATACTGTAGACAGGCAGCCTCATTTCTATATATATAGCGAAGAGTTCCAGGGAAGGACTCAGACAGGGATAGTAGGCTGCGCTTCTATAGACGACTACGAGAAGGGAGTCATCAAGAAGCATGAGGTCACAAAACCGGAAAAGGAAACTGACCGTATAAAACATTTCTCCGCCTGCATGGCAGATACAGAGCCTGTTTTCCTCACCTACCGCGACGATCCTGAGATAAGGGATATCATGGAAAAAAGGATCGCGGAAAGTGGTCCCGAATACGAAGCCGAGGATGATGAAGGAGTTACGCACAGGCTTTGGGTCCTGGAAGACAGCAGCCTCACTGTCCGTCTCTCAAGTCTCTTCGACGATATCCCGGCTATGTATATTGCCGACGGCCACCACAGGACCGCGTCGGCGGTGCATGTGGGGATGAAGCTCCGCGCTGAAGATCCAGACGCCTCGGAGGATAAAGAATACAACAGGTTTATGGCAGTAGCTTTTCCAGATTCGGATCTCTGTGTGCTCCCGTATAACAGGCTGGTCAAGAACCTTCCGGGACTGACAGTCAAATCCTTCCTTCAGCATCTCTCCGCTGCCGCCGAAGTCACCCCGGTCGAGGATCCGGGACACTGGCCGACTGAACGCCATACCATATATATCTATACAGGCGGAAGCTGGTACAAAGCAGTCTTCAGGAAAGATCTCATCGACGAGACAGATCCTGTAAAACGCCTCGATGTGTCACTGCTTCAGGATCTGGTCTTCTCGCCCATCCTGGGCATCGAAGATCCTAGAAGGGACAAAAGGCTGGATTTCTCGGGAGGGATAGATGACCACCACGTTCTCATGAACGCGGTCGACACAGGAAAAGCCGCAGCCGCCTTCGAGCTCTGCCCTGTTACTGTCAGCGAGATCATGGACGTAGCTGACAGCGGCTGCATCATGCCACCTAAGTCGACTTGGTTCGAGCCCAAGCTGGGAAGCGGCTGGTTCGTCCACAAGATAGACAAATCATAACCACCAGTTAAACTGGTGGTTTGCACTAGCCCTAAAAGGGCATGTTACTAGCAGCGTCTTAAGGCGCCCTGAAAGATTCCGCCAACCGCATATCTTTCTCGGGCTGCGCCTAAAGGCGCTCTTTTATTTCTT
>JAQYCQ010000004.1 GCA_028724585.1 Bacillota bacterium
TACTACTGATAAATATATTATATCATAAATGCGAACGTATGTACGCCTGTTTACAATAAAAGAAGCGCGCTTTTTCGGAATTCATCTCGCCGCCTACGCTTCGCTTAGAGGCGGGAGAATTCTTCCTGCGCGCTTGTTAAAAACCGTTACTGCTTTGCCAATACAGTTTTTATCATGAAAACATATTACATACATTAGCAGCACTTTTATATAATTTTATATCACGATATTATTATTTTGTTATGAAAATTACAAATATTTTCCTGTTTTAATGCGATTAAATTTCATGTCATTTTATGTGCATTGCGTGTTTCATATCCGCTGCTGACGACCATGGATCTATGTTAATATTCAGATTTTTAAAAGTGGGGTTGGAATGGACTAAATATAGATACTTTGATCACGAGATCCGGCAGTCCGGTCTGTTTGCCAAAATCATTTCGATTATAAAAGTAGTTGCCTTCGGATATCTAAATATATGTATAACAACTATAAAGTCCGAAGTCTTTGATGGCAAAAAATTACTTTGCTCTATCCCTTGCTATTGCTTGCTTAGCGGCGATAAAAAAAAATTAAAAAATATTTCTGAAATACTTATGAAACCTATTGCTTTTTTTCTGGAAAAGATATATATTGAGGATGAACTTATTTTATATCTATTATTCGTTTCAAGTTTCAACGCACAGGAGCAGCTTATGCCGAAAGCTGCTCCTGTTTCTGTTTTTGCCAATCCCTTTTCAGGTGAGCGGCATCATGTTTTTATTGTTAATTATTTCTAGTTATTATCTTCCATTTTATTGTGTGATGTATTTCACGTCATATGAAATTTTAGTGCACGATATTGATCCAGTATTCTCTTCCTGAGCCTACTCTGGACTGATGATCAGTAGCCGCTTCCATGATCGCGCAGAAGGCCCAGTGGCTGCTGTTGAGATCATAGAAAGGATTTACCGTCCTTACATTTTTCTTGATATATGAAGAATCCGGCATTCTGCCGAGAAGGTTATTGGTGATCGTGATCATCTCAGCTCTAGTTATAGCATTATCTCCTCTGAACGTTCCGTCTTCATAGCCTTTGATCCATCCTCTGGAATAGGCCTCGTCGATATACGGATCAGCCCAGTAGCCTTCCTTGACATCGCTGAAGCTGCTCTGTCCTCCGTTATAAGCCGTATATGAAGGTGAATCAGCCTTGAGGAACTTTGCTGCCATGACCGTAAGCTCAGAACGTGTTATCTCATCGTCCGGACGGAAGAAACCGCTGGTGTCTCCGCTTATGATCCCGTTCTTCATCAGGTAGCGCACATCTCCCGCAAACCAGGCTGCGGACGGCATATCAAAGAACATAGCGCTGCCTGCCGGAGGAGCCGCTATCTTCTCGTTCCTGTCATGAGCGAGCAGTCTGGCAAATACAGCGGAGGCCTCTGCCCTGGTCATATTTCCGTCAGGCCTGAATGTTCCGTCAGGATAGCCGTACATATAGAGTTTATGCGCTTCTGTTACGCCTTTATCGTCAGGATCACCGGAATCTGCATCTTTATAAGGATCCTTATCTGACTGCGGGACGCTTCCATCTTTGTGAATAACCTCTGTTTCCAGAACCTTTTTGCATACCTCACACTCCTTGTGCCTGCTGCCGTCGTTTTCCGCGTCGGGCTTTTTATCGATGATCCAGTCTCCAGGCTTATGTCCAGCCGCGTTAACATAATCTTCCTTATATGAGTGTCCGCATCTGCGGCATGTATATATGGTATATCCCATTTCTTCACATGTCGGCTCCACGACCTTCTTCTCATAATCATGTCCAAGAGCTTCTTTTAATATGGCACCGCATTTCTCACATATCTGTGGAGTTTCACATGTCGCTTCTTTTCCCGGAGTGTGACCTGCAGCGTCTGAGGCTGATATGTATTTATAGCCGCAGCGCACGCACTCATACTGTGTGACGCCTTCGCCTGTGCAGGTCGAGCCTGTCACTTTAGTCCCTTTATCGAATTTATGACCCAGAGCATCCTTGTAGTCCGTGATAAAAGAGCTTCCGCAGCCGTCGCAGACATGGTTTATGTGGCCGCCGGCAAGGCATGTCGCCTCCGACCTGTGCTCCTTATAGTTGTGAGGGAGCGCGTCAGTTATGCCGGTCACATGCTTTTCGCCGCAGTTCGAGCATTCCAGTATTGTGAATCCCGGCCTGACACATGTGGCCTTTTCGCTGTGTTGTGTAAAGGAATGTTCTCCTTTAGGGCTGATCTCGACCTTTGATTTTCCGCATGAGGAGCAGATCAGGATCACCTTTCCTTCGTGTGTGCAGTCAGCTTTCTGGATGACAGTCTTATCCCATGTATGCGGTAGCTTATCAGTCTTATTTCTCTCTTCGACCTTGCCGCAGTTCTCGCAGACATATTTATCATAGCCTTCGCTGACGCATGTAGCTTTTATCTTTTCAACCAGCTTAAAGACATGCTCTTCACACGTTCCGTCTTTACCGCAGCCGCATTCCTTGCAGTCGCTGCCGCATTTACATTCGCCGCTGTCGTCCTTTTTGCCAGGATCATCTTTACAGCTGCAGTTGTTTTTTCCGCAGGCACACTGCTTCCCGCCGTCTGCCTTATCTTCTCCGCCGCTGAGGATGACATAGGCCACGCCTTCCTGCTTCATAGACTGGCCTCCCCATTCATATGTGATCTGGTAATAGACCGGATACCTGCCGGCATCTTTATACGAAGGAGCTTTATCCCCGGAGTATTTTCCCGGCTCTGTTCCGTAAACCACGTTTACCTTAACGCTCTCGTCGGTATAATTGCTGATCTTGATCGAGTGATCCTTGCCATCCGCTTTTCCAGTGTAGTTTTCCACTACAGGACCGGCTGCGACATACTCTATCTTCTCGAAATTACAGAGGGAGCACTTGTCAACGACCTTAAAGCGCTTATTCGCCGGCTGCGGAACTACCGTCCTGACAAAAGTATGAGCCTCCAGATGTTCCTGATGCTTTTTCGTCGTACCGTAGCAGAGTCCGCAGTATTCGCCGCTGTCCTCTTTTACAAGATGGCTTTCCAGTCCTTTATACTCATAGGTCTTTTTAGGCTGCAGCTGTAATGTGAAATTCTGAGCGCAGTCGTAGAGCACATATACATTATTGCCGTGCGCGTAAAGATCAGGAGCGCAGTTAGTATTTATGCTCCCGCAGTTGCTGCATACCGACTTCGTCCAGTGATATCCCGTATAGATCTCACCCTTGCGGATCTCTCCCTTGGACTTGCCGTCCGCCATAGTTCCATCGGAAAACATTATTCCGCTCCTGGCTGCCGAAACTCCGTCCTTGGTATATTCCGGCACGCGGAAAACCCTGAACACCTCCTGGGCATTGCAGACATCACAATGAGATGTCTCACGCGTGACCACCGAATTTACGTCCAGCTCGTTCGTCCTGTTAACAGAATCGACCCAGTGATCCAGCGGGTCCCTGTACTCTGTATCCTGCACCGCGGATACCGGCAGCGCAGGCATTGCGGTGACGATCACCGCCGCCGTCAGAATCAGGGAAAACAGACGTCCCTTTTTCCTGCTTTTCATAGTTCTCAAACCTCCTGTCAAAAACATATAATGGATATATCTGTAAATACATAATATTCCATTAACCAGATTATGTCAATCATTTTTTATGTTAATTTCAGGAAATCATGCCACATTGCGTGAGCTCCGCTCACCGAGGCCGGCGGAGCCGGCGCAGGCGCCGCGCGGAGCGTCCAGGGTACATCCGGAGCATAAAAAAACGCCCCGCGCGGCGGAACGTCTTTTTTGGTACTATCTCTATGAAACGGCTGAATGCCGCCTTTTTCTTTATGCTTATTCTTCTGAATTCATCAGATTGACCAGTTCAAGGACAGCAGCGGCGCGATCTTCTTTTCCGAATACGGCGCTTCCCGCTACAAAGATGTCGCAGCCGGCTTTTGAAACCTCAGCTATATTTCCGGCGCCTATGCCGCCGTCCACTTCTATCTCAAAATCAAGCTCCTCTGCTCTCCTTATATCATCGAGTACATAAAGCTTTTCCATGGTCTGAGGTATGAATTTCTGGCCGCCGAATCCTGGGTTTACGGACATGAGCAGGACCATATCGACATCGTCGAGCACGTAATCGAGGACCGTGAGAGATGTGGCCGGGTTGAGGGCTACGGCAGGCTTTACTCCCAGCGACCTTATGTGCTGGATAGTCCTGTTCAGGTGTCTGCATGCCTCTGCGTGCACCGTTATATACTCTGTCTGTTCAGTAACGAATTCATCTATATATCTGTCAGGATCTTCTATCATGAGATGGACGTCGAAAGGCATAGAGGTCCTGCCGACAAGGCTCTTTTCCACGAGCGGTCCTATCGTTATATTCGGAACGAAGGCCCCGTCCATAACGTCGATGTGTACGAGATGTGCTCCCGCTTTTTCTACTTCGGCGACTTCCTCGCCGAGCTTCGAAAAATCAGCTGATAAAATTGATGGCGCAAGTCTTTTCATTTTTCCCTCCGGAGCGGATACGCAGATCAGTATTTTTTTCTGGCCTGCAGTTCGTGAAGTTCTTCTATGTATGAATTATATCTATGAGGATTTATATCTCCTCTTTTCACAGCTTCTGTGACGCGGCAGTCCGGCTCCCTGTCATGAAGGCAGCCGTTATATCTGCAGCCCTCCGCATATCTGTAAATGTCTGGATAGTATTCAGCCAGCTCAGCCGGTTCCAGATCAGGCAGGTCAAAGGATGTAAATCCCGGCGTATCGAAGATCATTGCGTCGAAATCGGTCATACGGAAGAGCTCGACGTGCCGTGTCGTATTGCGGCCTCTGCCTGTTTTTTCGCTGACGCTTCCTGTCTGTATGCTGGAATCGCGCCTGAGCGTGCTCAGTATTGTCGATTTGCCCACGCCTGACGGTCCTGCCAGAGCGCTCTTTTTTTCGAACAGGTAAGGCACCAGGTCCTTAAGCTGCTCAGGGTCCCTGGCGTCCAGAAAAAGCAGCGGATAAACATTGCTGTAAACCTCACGCGCCTTCTCTATGGTATCGTCATCGACCAGATCCGCTTTGGTAAAACAGATCACTATGTCTATGCCGCGCATCTCAGCGGCTATGAGAAACTTATCCAGTACCTTGTAGTTAGGCTCCGGATCGGCCAGCGCCGAAACCACTATGAACTGGTCCACGTTTGAAACCAGCGGCCTGGCGAAGTTGTTTCTCCGTTCGTGTATCTCTGTTATGAATCCGGCCGCTTTATCTGTGTCCTGAGTCCTCTCTATAGTGACCTCATCGCCCACACAGGGCTTGACATTAGCCTTCCTGAAAATGCCGCGGGCACGGCATTCCACGATCTCTTCTCCTGTATCGACGTAATAGAAACCTCCGACTCCCCGGACTATTGTACCTTCATTATCCAAAGCTTCATTCTCCTGATCATATGCCATTAGCTGAAGTTAATCTTTTTTTTATATGTCTTCCTGTCCATCATTACATTAAGGACGCATGTTCCCTTTCCTGTGAGACTCACGCTTTTTGATTTTTGTGACTTGAAACAGAGCTTTGTCGGTATGATCGTCCTGACAGTACCGTCGGGGCTGGTCATGGTGACCGTCAGCGAAAAGGGATCGTTCGATGCTTTTCCGTAATCGATGTTATATTTAACAGTCTTATAGCTCTGGGCTTCCGCGTTCTGTTCGTTATCATCGACTATCTTGCCGCTGTTGTCGTCCGAACCGCTGCTGTCGGAGCTGTCGGAGCTGCCTGAAGCGCTTTCTCCGCTGCTATTGCTGCCGTTCCCGCTGTTATCGCTGCTGTCACTGCTGGTCGAAGGTTTCCTGCCCTTGCTGACTACCAGGCTTACAGACTCGCCCTTCTTCACTGATGTGCCGGCGCTTATTCCCTGCCTTATAACAGTACCTACCGGCTCATCAGAATATTCTTCGGAAACAGATCCTACGCTGAGTCCGGCTTTGGCGACAGCCGATCTCGCGGCGCTTTCGCTTACACCTGTAACAGCCGGCATCTCAACAGTCTTTTCCTCCGGTCCGCTGCTGACCACGATGCTTATAGAAGATCCTTCTTTAGCTTTCGTTCCGGCGCCCGGGCTCTGGCTGATGACCGTTCCCTTCTCCACTGAATCGCTTGCCTTATAGGCGACATTTCCAACAGAGAAGCCCTGCTCCTTGATAGTATCCTTAGCGTCTGTGAGCGTCAGTTCCCTTACATCCGGCACTGCCTTGCTGCCTGACGACTTTTCTTCATCAGGCGACCGGGCAAGTGTGAGCATTACTGTAGTGCCCTTTTCAACTTTTTTACCCGCTGAAGGATCCGTACTGACGACTTCTCCGTCATCGTACTTGTCACTCTCCACGCTGGCGGCAAGATCATATTTAAGACCTTTCTCTGTCAGTTCCTCATAAGCCTGCTCCTCAGTCATACCCACCAGGTCAGGAACTTCAACCTTATCAGCTCCGATACCGTTTATTGCGTGAAGCATGAGCATGCTGAGCGGTATAGCGCATATCAGGGCCAGCACTATGGCCAGCGCCTTCATGCGTCTGCTGCTCTTTTTTTTCTTCTTTTTCCTGGCATTTTTGGCTTCGCGCGCCGCGCGCCTGGCCGCCAGCTCTTCCTGACGCCTCTTATCATCGAAGATATCGTCATCTATCGGCGCGGCCGTTCTCTGTTTCACAGGCCCCAGCGGCTCCGTCGGAGCCGGAGTCTTATAATAGCTGTCTGTAATGAAATCGTCGATGCCGTAACCATCGTCATAGCTCTTTGGCGGATTCGGGTTCACCGAGTAGAAATCGTTAAGCCCGAATACCTTTGTAGAATCGTCCGTTCTCCTGCCTATGCCTTTTTTAGCGTCGTCCAGTGCTTTTATGAGTTCGTCAGCGGATCTATACCTCTGCTCCGGAGACCTGGCAGCCGCCTTCATAACTATCTCGTCCATAGCTCGAGATACCTTATGATTTATCTTCGAAGGGGCCGGCACATCACTGTTGATATGCATCATAGCAACGCTGACAGCGTTATCGCCGTCGAAAGGAACCTTCCCTGTGAGCATTTCGTACATGACTATGCCCAGCGAATAGATATCTGTCCTGACATCAACATAACCGCCTTTAGCCTGTTCAGGCGAAAGGTAATGTACAGAGCCCATTACCGTAGTCGTACTGTTTACGATAGTAGCGCCGTTCACGGCTTTCGCTATGCCGAAATCCGCTATCTTGGGTACGCCTTCTGCTGTCATAAGGATGTTATGAGGCTTGATATCCCTGTGTACTATTTTCTTTTTATGCGCCGCGCTCAGGCCCGACGCGATCTGTTTTGTAAGTTCGATGGTCCTCTCTTCTGAAAAAGGCGCCTCGGATTTGATAAGGTCGCCCAGGCTGCTGCCCTCCAGAAGCTCCATAACTATATAATGTATATTTCCCTCGTGTCCGACATCGTAGACCGAAACGATGTTCGGATCTGACAGCCTCGCTGCCGCCTGGGACTCACGCCTGAAATTTTCTATAAATTTAGGGTCTCTTATAAACTCCGGTTTTAAGATCTTTATGGCTACATATCTGTTGAGAAGGCGGTCTTTGCCCTTATATACGACAGCCATCCCTCCGTCGCCCATCTTTTCAAGAAGGTCATAACGCCCTGCGAGGACTTTACTGCTCATGAAAAACCTCCCCTTTTATATTCTGACACTGACAGCTGTGATATTGTCTGTTCCTCCTCTTCTGTTGGCCTCATCGACCAGCTCCGAGCAGGCTGTCCTCATATCCCTGCTGTTCAAGACCATGTCATGCATTTCACTGTCGGAAAGCTCATTATACAGTCCATCCGTGCACATGAGGATTATATCTCCCCCGTAGACGTCAAAAAGAAACAGATCCGGCTCCACATCGTGCTCAGCTCCCACCGCCCTGGTTATCATATTGCGGTCGGGATGCGTCCTTGCCTGTTCCTCGTCTATTATTCCCTTTTTTACAAGCCCGTTGACATAAGTATGGTCTTCAGTTACCTGTATCATATTTTCGTCACGTAAAAGGTACAGTCTGCTGTCACCGACATTTACAACATAGGCCTTGCCTCCGGATATGAATAATATGACGAGCGTCGTCGCCATTCCCTCCGGAGCGCTCTCTCTGGCAATATTGTAGATATGCCTGTTTACAGCAAAAACGAGCGAAACAAAGTAATTTTTCAGCTCTTCCGCTCCCAGTTCCACAGGTATCGGATTTTCTTTTATATATTCGGCTATGTCCGTCATAGCGGTCCTGCTGGCGAGCTCACCGTTATTATGTCCCCCTACGCCGTCAGCGATGAGGAATACGCCCTTTTCTGGAATAACAAAAAAAGCGTCCTGGTTGATATCTCTTACACGACCGGTATCGCACCTGAATCCGAATTCATACATCATTTTTCTCCAAAAAGCTTTCCTTAAAAAGTAGTAACTGTTTCGCGGCCGGAAAGCCCGTGCCGCCATAAAACACTTATTATATTTTACATCATCAGCCGCTTGTGAGCAATATAACGGCATGATATTACAGGCTCCATCATACGTTAAAGGGCTGTGAATACGTGCCCTCCGGGCACATTTTCCTCCGGATGGACTGCCGGGAGCGAAAAAAGCGGCTGTTAAAAAACAGCCGCCTGATCTCATTTTTGTGAACTTAATATCTATTATTGTTTTGGTCTTTGGTCTTATTACATCATTGCATTAGGTCTTGCGACAGCCGCGAAATGCTTTCCCCAGTATCCTGTGTAGACATTGGCGAGTGAAACGCCCTTGCTGCTCGCGCTGTTTATCATCTTGCCGTCTCCGATATAGATACCGATATGAGTGTATCCGCTCTTGCGTGACGTACCCTTAAAGAATACGAGGTCGCCGACTCTGGCTTCTGACTTGCTGATCTTTGTGCACTGTGAATAGATTCCGTTGCAGTCGCCGTAGAACTTATTCCAGATGCCGGACTGGATCATTACATATCCTACATATCCTGAGCAGTCGAAGCCTTTCGGTGTCCTGCCGCCCCAGCGGTATCTGACGCCCATGTACTTGTAGCCTTCGGAAACTACTTTATTTCCAAGAGCTGATCTACCATAGACGATAACATCTGAAGGATAAGCGAGCTGCTGGAGTTTACCCTTTGCCAAAAGTGACTGGTAAACATTGTAGTCAAAGCCGTTAAGCTTTACATCGAGAGCCTTACGTGTGATGTAAGCAAGAGTTCCTCTCGTAAAAGCAATATTTTTCAGCTGATCTACATCGCTTTCGGAGATAAGATTTACTGAAACTGCCTTTGCGTAGATTTCGTCTTCTGACGAATACTTTGTAACATCCTTATATCCGAATGCCTGAAGAAGAGCTACGAGATACGTCGGAGCATTCAGCTCATCATTAATGCCGAATTCTGTATCATTTCTCGATATATCTACGCCAATGGATTCGAGATAGCCCGTAAATCCCTTCGCGCCGTCAGGTACATCTGCGTAGCTTGTAGGGTAGTTGCCTGATCTCGCTTCATCGACAGCACCGAGGAGCTTTACAGTTTCCTGAGCGCCCTGAAGTCTTGTAGAGTTAGCTTCGAGATTGAGCCCATTCTCTTCTGTGCTGCTTAAAAGTCCCCAAATGTAAAGGGAAATACCTGACTGCTCATAGCTGCTGGTGATATCGTTTTCTGCAGCATAAGCTTCAGTATCTGCGAAAGAAACAACGGAAAAGACCATAAGAATAGATATCACTAAACTTAAGATTCGTTTAGGATTCAAAATAAACTCCCTTCGTTACAAGTTTCAACTTTTCAATATTCAATTTTTTTGCAAGAATTTTAATTTACCAAAGCCGGACTGCCGATTTTCCAGCAATGATCTTCAATAACAGAAGAATTTTTCTCTGAAATGATTCTTAAAATTCTTAATATTCTCTTAAGAAAAATTAACACATGTGCATTATAACGCCGGTTTGGCCGGAACGCAAGCCATTTTTTTACATTTCACTCAATCGCGGATGATCGATTGACCAAAATTTTACATATATTTTTATTTTTATTATCAAACTATAATCTTTCAAACACGCAAAAATAAAAGCCGTCTGTCTCATCGATATCGAAAAGCAGCTGTTTTTCATTTTTCACAAAAAAATTCGGAAATTTTTTTAAAAATTTATTTTTTACACGCTCATTTTCCATATCTGAGATAGTACATGTGCTGTAGATCAGTTTTCCATGTTTTTTTACGTAAGGAGCCGAGCTGACCAGGATCTGAAGCTGAAGATCTGCCAGTTCTTCAAGGCCTTTTCTGTTGAAGCGGGTCTTTATTTCCGGCCTGCGCCTCACTACTCCCAGGCCGGAGCATGGAACATCAGCGATGACCCTGTCGGCGGAGCCGACGAAGGATTCCCTGCTTTTGCTTCCGTCATTTTTCATGGTTTTTATGATCTTTATCCCCAGTCGGGAAGCAGTTTCTTCTATTAATTTTAATTTATGGTCGTAAATATCGCATGTGACGATATTTCCGGAATTTTTCATAAGCATAGATGAAAAAAAGGATTTGCCGCCAGGCGCCGCGCAGATATCAATAAGTTTTTCTCCGGGCTCCGGAGCCAGCGATGACACAGCTTCCATGGAACTCATATCCTGAACGTAAAAAAGACCCCTGGAAAATTCGTCTGTGTTCAGCAGTCCGCTTCCCTTCACAAACAGGACGTGTTCCAGCAGAGCTGTATCATCTGTATGCGGACGGCTTACCTCGAATCCCTTTTCTTCAAGTACCTCTGAAAGGCTCTCAGAGGTCGTCTTAAGAGTATTTACGCATATTGAGAGTTTCGGGGCAGTGTTACCGGCTGCCATAAGCTTTTCGGCTCTCTCAGGGCCGAACATGGATATCCACATATCAGCGATATCTCTGGAATAAGAGTATTTTACGGAGCACCATCCGGAAAAGTCCGCGGAGCGGTCGGGAAGCGGGCGTTTTTCATTTCTTATATAGGACCGGAGGACGCCGTTGATAAATCCGCTCAGCCCCCTGCAGAGTTTTTTGGCAAGCTTTACGGTTTCGTCCACCGCCGTATATTCCGGCACGCTGTTCATGAACTCTATCTGGTAAGCGCCCATTCTCAGAAGGATCCTGGCCCGCGGATTTACTTTTTTTATTCCCGATCTTATCAGCCCGTCCAGCATATAATCGATATATATCTGATTTTCCAGCACTCCGTATACGAGATTTCTGACGAAAGCCTCGTCATCCGGGTGATTTTTCTTTACCGCGTTGTTTACAGCTATGTTCGAATAGGCGCCTTTTTCTTCAGTTTCAAATAAGGCTGCATATGCCGTACGTCTGTTGATATCCATAAAATCCTCTGTTTTCAAGGCTTCCAGCGAATTCATCTCCGCCGGAAGCCCGTTTTTCTGGTTACCCATAAATGGTTATGGGAAATTAGGTTCTTTTCTTTCCTGATTTTATTATTTTTTATTTTTTTGGCACGATTTTTCAAAAATTTTTTAAAAATCAATTTTTTATTTTCAGCCCAGGACCGTGCCTTTTTCGATGCTGTTTCCTCTCAGGTAGTCGGAAACCTTCATCTGTTTTTTGCCCGGCATCTGGATCTGTGTTATGAGCAGCGATCCGCTGCCGCAGGAAACTTTGATCCCTTCGTTACCGACTGAAACGATCGTTCCCGGAGCCGCGCTGTCATCGTCATCGAGGGGCTCCGCTTCTTTTATCTTCATGCGTGCTCCCTCGTAATCGGTAAATGCTCCCGGTGAAGGAGACATGCCCCTTATATGTCTGTCTATATATGCCGCGTCCCTGGTGAAGTCTATCCTGCCCTCGGATTTTTCTATCATAGGAGCATAGCAGGAGAGTGAATCATCCTGCGGGATCCTGTCGGCGGAGCCGTCGGCGATCTTAGGAAGTGTATCTATGAGAAGCCTGGCTCCCAGCTCCGCAAGCTCATCGAAGAGCTGGCCCGCATTTTTTCTTCCTATATCTATAGACGCGCTGGCGATCATATCTCCAGTATCCAGACCTTCCGCCATATGCATCAGGGTTACGCCTGTCTTTTCATCGCCTTCCATTATCACGCGCTGTACCGGTGCCGCGCCCCTGAATCTCGGCAGGAGCGAAGCGTGGATGTTTACGCAGCCCAGTCTCGGGATGTTCAGAAGGTCGGGAGGAAGGATCTTTCCGTAAGCCGCTACTATGATGATATCGGGAGCGATATCCCTGAGCTGACTGAGAAACTCTTCATTGCCTTTTACTTTAGCAGGCTGTGCCACCGGAACGCCTGCCGCCTCTGCGGCTGCTTTTACCGGGGTAGGGACTATCTTTTTGCCGCGGCCTTTTCTGCTGTCGGGCTGAGTGACCGCCAGGCGCACATCGTATCCTGCCTTTACCAGAGCGTTGAAAGGAACGACAGCAAAATCAGGAGTGCCCATGAAAACTACTTTGAGGTCTTCCATTATTCCTGTATCTCCCAGAGCTGTTTAGCTTTATCTACATATAATACGCCGTCAAGATGGTCGTTTTCGTGGCAGAAAGCTCTTGCCAGAAGGCCTTCGCCTTCATATTCCACAGGCTGGCCGTCCCTGTCCAGGCCTTTGACCTTAACGTATTCAGGACGGATGACTTCTCCTGCCCTGTCGGGAACGCTCAGGCATCCCTCTTCGCCGTCCTGCTCGCCCCTTGTCTCGACTATCTCAGGATTGATCAGTACCTTAGGGCCTGTGCCGTCCATGATGTCTACTACGAATATCCTTCTGAGTACTCCGACCTGCGGCGCGGCCAGGCCTACGCCCTGGGCATCGTAAAGGGTTTCGATCATGTCGTCCACGAGCTGCTTGATCCTGTCTGTAACCTCAGGAACAGGCCTGCACTTTTTTCTCAGGATAGGATCCTCATATGTAACGATATTTCTTAATGCCATTTCTCTTCCCTCCGATAGGAACTTATGTGATGCTGTACGGATCGAGCTCAGCGACCATCACGATGTCTGCCGTCCCTGACGCTCTGCTCCTTTCCTTTTTTATATTTTCTACAAGCCTGCGGCAGTACTTTGTGCGTGCCACAGGGCTTTTTACCAGTATTTGAAATCTGTACCGACCGTTCAGCTTAGCCATGTAGGCCGGCTGGGGACTGAACACCGCCGCGCCCAGCTTTACTGCCAGGCCTTCTATCTCCCTGAATACGCTGTCGGCTTCGGCACGTGTCTTAACCTCGTCTTCGCCTGAAAAGACCAGCCTGATGATGTTGGTAAAAGGCGGATAGCCTGATACCTCCCTGACCGCCAGCTCTTCCCTCAGGAAACCGGCGTAATCGCCGCGCGCCGCGGCTTCTATAGTCCGGTCGTCCGGCGCGTATGTCTGGATGATTACAGATCCCGGCCTGTCTCCTCTGCCAGCGCGTCCTGAAGCCTGCACTATCAGCTGATACGTGCGCTCCGCCGACCTGTAGTCGGGTATGTTCAGCGTGACGTCGGCAGCGACTATGCCTACCAGGCCTACATTGTCGAAATCCAGACCTTTAGCGACCAGCTGAGTGCCGACGAGTATGTTTATTTTACCCCTTCTGAAGAGGTTTAATATACGCTTCGTCTCACCTTTTTTCTTCGCTGTATCAAGGTCAAGCCTGGCGCAGACCGCCTCAGGGAACAGCTCCGCCGCGGCTTCCTCTACCTGCTCGGTTCCGGCGCCGAAGTACCTTATATAGCTGCTTCCGCACTCCGGACACACGTCGGGCACTCTCACACGCCTGCCGCAGTAATGGCACTCGGCCATTCCGCTGGATTTGTGGTATGTCATCGAGATCCCGCAGGTACTGCATTTCATTACATATCCGCACGATCTACAGGATATGAAGGACGAGTATCCTCTCCTGTTCAGGAACAGTATGACCTGACGCCCTTCCTCAAGGGTCTTTTTTATGTCATTATACAGCCTGGAACTGAAAACACCCCTGTTCCCGTCCTTCAGCTCATCTCTCATGTCTACGATGGAAACCTCAGGCAGCGGCGTTTTATTATGCCTCTTGAGGAGCTTCAGCTCTGTGTAATAGCCTTTTTTAGCCCTGTAGCTGCTGACCACCGAAGGCGTCGCCGAACCCAGTATCACCACGGATCCGCTTATCTTAGCCCTCATCAGCGCCGCGCTGACAGCGTCATACTTCGGCGTCTGATCAGCCTTGTACGAAGATTCATGTTCCTCGTCGATGACTATGAGTCCCGGATCGGCAAGAGGCGCGAATACCGCCGATCTGGCGCCTATCATTATCTTAGCCTCTCCATTGCGGGCTCTCATCCACTGGACATATCTCTGTCCTTTAGTCAGCTTGCTGTGCATGACCGCGACTTTGTCCGCTCCGAACCTTGCTGTAAACCTGCTGATAGTCTGCGGCGTCAGCGAGATCTCCGGAACCAGGATCATGGCGTCCCTGCCCTCCTTCAGAGTTTCCTCACAGGCCCTGAGATATACCTCCGTTTTGCCGCTGCTGGTCACGCCGTTCAGAAGGAAATAGGACATTTCCCGGCTGTGGATCTTCGGCTTTATCCGGTCGAAGGCCGCCTGCTGCTCCTCTGTAAGAGGCGGAGCATCTGATGATGCTCCATCGCCGGTATATTCATCAAGCGGATCCTTAGCCGGAGCACGCTTCGGCTTTTTTCCCGGCGGTATCATGCATGATATGGCGTCTATATAACGGCACATGTAACGGTGCTTCATCCAGGAACTCATCCTGATAAGGTCGGGCGGCAGCGAATATTCGTCAGAAACAGATGCCACATCCCTTATTCCTTTTATATTTTCAGGAGCATGATCTGACACAGCGAAAACATATCCGGTTATATCTTTTCTGCGCCTCGCGAAAGGCACCTTTACTATATCTCCGACTTTAATATCATCGTCGGAGCACCTGTATGTATAAAGGTTATCTGTGCTGTTCGACGCATTGTCGACGACCAGGTCTACATATTTCATCGCCTGAGTTTTCTCTCCTTAGACGGGTCTTCCGGCCCCGCTCCCGGACGCTCCGAAAAGATACAGCCGCAGTAGTTCTGCCTGTAAAGTCCGTATTCCTTAGACAGCTCCACCGACCTGTGGAAGCCATCCTTTTTCTTAAAGCTTTCGTCCAGGAAGTCTATACCGTACTTTTTGCTGATCTCGCGCCCGGTCTCCACGATCCTGGGAGTACTCTTATGAGGACTGACCGAAAGGGTAGTCGTAAAAAGGTCGAAACCATTCTTAACCGCGAACCTGGCTGTCATATCCATACGGATCCTGAAACACTGTGTACATCGCGGACCGTTCTCCGGCTCATCCTCCCAGCCGCTCACATACCTGAGATAGTTTTCCGGGTCATAAGGACCCTCTATCAAGGTAACCTTATCCTCCGGGGCGAGCGTCTTATTATATTCTTCTATAAACTTTTTCTCGTTCGCCAGCCTCTTTTCGTACTCTCCCTCATTCGTGATATTGGGATTGTAGAAAAAGACCGTCACGCGGTATCTGGGAACGAGCCGCTCTATAACCGCGGTGCTGCACGGCCCGCAGCAGCTGTGCAGAAATATGCCGCGCTTTTCTCCGCTGTCTCTGTTATCCATATCTTTCCTCGTATGCTGATATCGCAGCATATGTTATCATATACTGATATTAATATTATCAAAAAAGACACGCCCCTCGCCGGGCTCCGCCCGGTCAGGCGCGAAGCGTATCTAAATTAGTATATCACAGACAGGAAAATCTTAATCATGTTATTGTACAAAAATGGAGCCAGATATAATTCTATCGGTCCATGGCTCCTGGACCATTTCGGAAAAAGGACAGCAAAAGCTGCTATAGACGCGGGCTTTACATGCCCTAACAGAGACGGAACTAAAGGTTACGGCGGATGCATCTACTGCTCTGAGGAAGGTTCAGGAGAATACGCCGGCACTATAGGAAAGGGTATCTCCAGCGATGAGAAGCACATACTCGTACCCGTCAAAGACCACGCTGTCATCGATGAGCCGGCAGCGCAGATCACTTCACAGCTTGACTTCCTCAAGGAAAAATGGGGGCACCCCCTCTGTATAGCATACTTCCAGAACTTCACCAACACCTACGCGCCGGTCGAACACCTGGAAAGGCTCTACAGGAACGCCCTGTCCCATCCTGACTGCGCAGGCATAGCCATAGCGACAAGGCCCGACTGCATAGACAGCGATGTCCTGAACCTTCTGGATGAGCTCAGCAAAGAAACCTTCCTCTGGGTGGAGCTCGGCCTCCAGACCACAAACGACAGGACAGCAGAGATGATAAACAGGCAATGCACCCTAGCGGAATACGACGGCTGCGCCGACAAGCTGATAAGCCGCGGGATAAGGGTCGTGACCCACCTTATATACGGACTTCCGGGAGAAGACAGGGAGATCATGCTGGAGAGCACCAGACATGTATGTGAAAAAAAGATATTCGGCATAAAGCTCCATATGCTCAACATCCTGAAGCACACCGCTATAGAAAAGATGTGGTGCGAAGGCAAAGTCAGCCTTATGGACAGAGACGAGTACATCTCGCTGGTCTGCGACGCGCTGGAAATAATACCAAGAGAGATCACAATACACAGGCTCACAGGAGACGCTCCGGCAGACCTGCTCCTGGCGCCTGACTGGATACCTGATAAAAGAGCCGTATTAAACGGAATAAACCGCGAATTAAAAAGGCGCGGAAGCGTACAGGGCTGCCGCTCGGGCGCGTAAGCGCCCCCTGTCCGCGGAGCGGTCGAAAACGTTGCTGTAACCTACTCGCCGTCCGGGCTGAGCCTGCCTTCGTTGTAATGCCTGCGGCAGAGAGGGACATATTCTGTGTTTTCACCTGTCATGATCTGGTCGCCGGTCCTCACCATCCTGCCGTCGACCACCCGGGCTGACATAGTCGCCTTGCGGCCGCACCAGCATATGCTTTTGATCTCTTCTATCTTATCCGCGTAGACCAGCAGGTACTGGGAGCCTTCAAAAAGCTCATTCCTGAAATCGTTCTTCAGTCCGTAGCACATGACAGGGCAGTCGAAGCTGTCCACTATCTCGGTCAGCTCCTCTATATGATGCCTTTTCATAAACTGCGCCTCGTCTATGAGCACACAGTCCACGTGGTTTTTGAAATTTTCTTCAATAAAGGCCTGGAGGATATTGGTGTCTTCCCTGATAAGGTCAGCCTCCCGCTCGACTCCTATCCTGGACCTGACTATCCCTCTTCCGTCTTTTTCGCCTTCTACGCCGGCGGTCATGACCAGAACATGCCTGCCGCGCTCCTCATAGTTATACGCGACCTTGATGAGTTCAATGCTCTTGCCCGCGTTTATCGTCCCATACCTGAAGAAAAGCTGTGCCACATCGTGCCTCCAACCATTTTAATGATGATCTCTAAAAATATCCCCCGAGGATCATGCTGTCTCTCTCATCCTCCGCGCAGAAAAATTTCACTGCTCCGCTTTCATCGTACTCTGCCAGACCGTGAAACTCGAAACCGAGCTTCGCGCAGTCGATGATATATCCTATTATATCACGCGTAAGGACCTCGCCCGCTCTTACTGCCGGAATGCCCGGAGGATATACAGAAATATCAGAAGAAGAAACCCTTCCTTCCGCGGCTTCCGGCGCGAGCACAGCCTGATCCGCGTAAACAGCCGCTCTGGGCGTCAGCTCCGCTGACCAGGTCAGCGAAAAGAAGCGGTCGTACATCTCAAGCCTATCCCGCAGCGCGCTTTCTTCCGCTGATTTCCCCGCGAATCTCTGCGAGATGTCCTCCAGCGCGCTCACCAGCACCTCGAGATCACTTTCATTGCTGCCCGTTCCCGCGAGCAGTACAGTATAGAGCAGATCAGAAAACTCGGCGTCTATCCTGTAGTCGTCCGCCAGCAGACTTTCCAGCTCCCTGCCGGAAAGTCCCAGTCCCCGCGCCGTCACAAGGAGCCTCGAGCCTTCTGTGTCATGCCTCCTGCCATCAGCTCCCGTAAAGCTTCTGCAGCATTTTATACCCTTTATGTTATCTATCCTGTCAGCCGCTTCCTTTATCATTCTGTTGAGCTTCTGCCATGTCTCATGACCCCGCGATCCCATATCGTATCTCACAGCGTCCAGAGAAGACATGAGAAGGTATGAAGGACTTGACGAAGTCATAAGGCTGATAAAGAATTTCAGCCTTCTCCTGTCCACCAGATCTCCCTGAATGTGGAGCATAGAGCTCTCAGTAAGGCTGCCGAGCATTTTATGCGTACTCTGTACGCTTATATCAGCACCCGCCTCCATTGCCGAGGGGATCCCCTGGCCTGTAAACATCATCTGGGCGCCATGGGCTTCGTCGACGATGACAGGAACACCTGACCCGTGAGCCGCGTCCACTATCTCCCTGAGATCGCTGTAAACACCGTAATACGAAGGATGGGTAAGGAGGACCGCAGACGGATTCTCGCACATGACCAGCGCCTTCTTAACCTCGTCAGCCGATATACCGCCGGCTATATGGGCTTCAGCGTCATATGCGTCATAAATATAATAAGGAGACGAGCCTGATATGATGAGACCGCTGGTCGTACATCCGTGCGAGCAGCGCTCCATTATTACTTTATTCTTTTCACCGGATACCGCTGCTATAGCCGCGGCGATCCCGCTGGTCGTTCCATTTGCCAGAAAAAATGTCTGATCGGCACCGAAAAGCTCTGCGGCTCTCTCCTCAGCTTCCTTTATCACACCGTCAGCGTTGTGAAGGTCATCTAACCCCGGCAGTTCTGTCAGGTCACGACTCAGCACTTTTTTTCCAAAGAACCATCCCAGTTCTCCGCTTTCTTTTTCATTTCCTTTATGTCCCGGCACATGAAAAGAGATCCTTCCTCCGTCAGCAAACTCCGCTGCTGTCTCAGCCAGAGGCATTTTTTTATTATCGGAATCTTTCATAAAAAACCTCAAAAAATGCAATAAAAAAAGCCGCTTCGAAAAGCAGCTTTAAAAGTGGTGCCCAAACTCGGAATCGAACCAAGGACACGGGGATTTTCAGTCCCCTGCTCTACCTACTGAGCTATCTGGGCGAATATGGAGCGGAAGACGAGATTCGAACTCGCGACCCCCGCCTTGGCAAGGCGATGCTCTACCCCTGAGCCACTTCCGCAAATCTTGATTATTATGTCGTTTAAAATGGCGACCCGGAACAGGCTCGAACTGTCGACCTCCAGCGTGACAGGCTGGCATTCTAAACCAACTGAACTACCGGGCCGCATATGCGACATTCATCGCAAAATGGTGGGCGCTATAGGGCTCGAACCTATGGCCTCCTGCTTGTAAGGCAGATGCTCTCCCAGCTGAGCTAAGCGCCCATAATAAAATGTTATGCGATGAAGTTTTGGTGGTGGGCCATCAGGGACTTGAACCCCGGACCTGCCGGTTATGAGCCGGATGCTCTAACCAACTGAGCTAATGGCCCACAAAATGGTCGGGGTGGCAGGATTTGAACCCGCGACCCACTGGTCCCAAACCAGTTGCGCTACCAAGCTGCGCTACACCCCGAAGATGTTGAAATCACTTGATGACTAAGTGCGCCGCACTTGTTATTTAAGTGCGTCAACGCATATTATATTAGCATCGGTACCCGTTACTGTCAATAGGTTTTTTAAAATAATTTTAAATTATTTTTAACACCCATTTTCGTTCCAGGAAATGCGTAAAAAGTTCCCCGCCCGAATCAGACGGGGAACCATACTGAGCGGCTCTACACCGCGTAAGTAACCTTACAGTTACAGACAGACTATCTGTGTACTCTAGGCTTGATTGGCTGCTCATCTACAGCCTTAACAACGTCGTTCATGAATGAAACTCTTACGTCGAAATCAGGATCTTCCATGATAGCGTCGAGATCAGCAGGTACTTCTGCGCCGCTTCTTGCAGCGATTCTAGCTACTGTGTACTGGAAGTGTGATCTGTCGCACAGAGTTGAGGAGTTTCTGAGCTCCTGAATCTCTGAATAGCTTAAAGGCTTAGCTGCGTTGATAAGGTCGATAACTGCCTTCTTAACTGCTTCTTCGTCTTCTACAACGACGTCATTCCAAAAATCTCTCATTTTAATTTCCTTTCTGAAATTATAACTATATATGGTCATTTCCTACAGCGGCCCCGGCTGCTTTATTGCTGCTGAAGCCCGCAGGAAATCTTATTGACTAAATATTAACACCTAACGTATTTCGTGTCAACAAACATATTTCACCTTTAAAAAAGCTTATTGTCAGTACTATATCTGAATTATTAATTTTAGTTTTATTTAATATATTTTAATTCGCAATTAATTATTGATTTTTTTCGAAAGCTCCGCTTACGAAAACGTGCGGCATAGCCGCGCTCTAAATACTGAAAAGGCGGGGCATCCGCGATCTGGATGCCCCGCCTGACCGGCTGAAAGCCGTCCTCTTTTTTGTTTTTTACTGCTCTTCTTCCGGCGCCGCATGCTGATCGTTTTCAGCCGTTTTACCGGCAGGCTGAGCTGTATCAGGTCCACCCTCTGAAGGACCTGCCGTTCCAGGATCTGTTTCATCAGATACTTCATCGGCGCCGCCTGTCAGCGGAGCTGACGCAGGACTCTGGCTTTCGCTGCCTGATCCCTGTTCCGCCTTGATCTCTGCCGCTTCAGCAGCTGCTTCCTTCTTTTCCTGCTTACCTGAGATGAGCATCGAGAGAACGATACTCGCTGCAAGGATACCGACGATCACAGCTATAGAGGCTACTGTGCCTACTTCGATGTGAACGAGCTTTCCGAGAAGCTTGAAGCCTGTGAACATGAGGATGATCGCTACGCCGTACCTTACGTACTGGAAACGCTTAGCCATATATTCTATTACGAAATAAAGCTGTCTGAGGCCCATGATCGCAAGGATGTTGGATGAATATACTACCAGCGGATGGATGGAGATAGAGAATACCGCCGGTACTGAGTCTATAGCGAAGATTATATCGGAGAACTCTATGAGGAGAAGGACTCCGAAAAGCGGTGTAGCGTGATGAACGACCTTTCCGTGAGCTTCGCTGTATTCCTTGACGAAAAACTTCTCTCCACGGAAATCGTCTGTCATAGGAACGAACTTCCTGATGATGTTCATGACCGGACTCTGTGTCGGGTCTTTCTCGTCGTCGTCACCCTTAAACATCTTTATGCCGTTGTAGAACAGCAGCACTCCGAAGATATAGAGCACCCAGGCGAATCTCTCTACGATCGCGACGCCTGCCATGATAAAGATGAACCTGAGGATTATCGCGCCGATTATACCCCAGTGCAGCACTCTGTGCTGAGCGTGTTCGCTGATGCCGAACGCTGTAAATATCGACATGAACACGAACAGGTTATCCATGCTCAAGCTGAATTCGATGACGTAGCCGCCCAGAAATTCGGTCGCCAGCTGCTTATCATCCGGCATGAACAGCCTGATCAGCACCATGACTACCATAGCGATAGCGATCCAGACTCCTACCCATTTAAGGGCGTTCAGCAGCTCGTGCTCATTATTCTTTTTTTGAATCTCTGCCAATTTGCCTTCCTTTCAACGGCCGGATCAATGTCCGGCTCTTCCCCTTTTTTAACGCAATACGGCAAAAAACCGTATATTAGAATATTGTATCATAATTACAGCAATTTACATAATGTTATATATGACTTTATTAGATTTCACATATTCTTCACAGCACTGACGCGCGGCTTTCATCCGCGGCACGGAATACGAACATACTGCTCTGGTATATTATCAGTGTCGAAAGGAAAAGCAAACACCCTTGAGACCCAGAAACAGAATAACAGAATACTTTTCATAAACTCTCCAAAAACAAATAATGCAGAAAACAGAGAAGCCGGGACGGGACAGTGGTATGCTACCCTCAAGTAGGACACTGAAAAGTGAAACCGCTTGGGGGTGTTTTCATGCCTAGAAAAAGTAAAATTGATCCGGCTGAGAAGGTAAAAATTGTAGAAAAAGTTATCAGAGGAGAAATAGGTCTTAATGA
>JAQYCQ010000005.1 GCA_028724585.1 Bacillota bacterium
CGAAAGTGGTCATCACTAAAAATGACAGAAGAACAGTCACATAATCGTGATGTATAACAACTTATATCGAGGATGCCTGATAAACGACGAAGTATTTTCGTCTTATCCGGAAGTATTATAAAATCGGACGAAAAACAACAGTGCAATTAAAATTGATCTATACAATTGTCGGTTGTTAGTTGCTGACGAATCAAGGCTGAAGCAGATGCAATTGGCAGATTAAAAGTAATTTTTACAGATATGGTAATTAAGGTGAGTTCAATGCCAGCATAAATATGCAAAAATGATGAATACTCATACATTTTTTCGTCCACTTGAAGTCAGCGCGCAGATTGGACGAAAATATTTCGTCGTCTGGAGGACCGTCTCAAAATCAGACGAAAACGCTGGCTGATGGTGGCGCTTTCATATTACAAATGGAAGCCGGCTGGCGAGGAGCGCTTCTATATAAATGGATCCATCGGCGAAGGCTGGAGACCGGTGCAGCCTGCTGCCGCCGGCATGCGGGCCCGATCGGCGCGGGAGGTCTTCATCCAGCACGGCTGTTCTTGCCGGAGGCAGGACAGGTAAAGCTGCTATGGGTGCTGGAAAGGCAGCGCTTAGAGGCGGCGCGGCTGCAGGAAAATTCGCGGTTAAGAATAATCCGGTCACTCTGGCGGTGAAAGGCGGAAAAGCTTTTGTGGAGAGCGGAAACGCTGAAAAAGAACAAGTAACTTACATGCATCCACACAGGTCTTTGCCATCACGGCAGAGGCCTGTTTTTTCGCAAAAACAGCAGCCTCTGTTACAGAAACGGGGTAGGCGGATTGGGATAGATACTTCACGTGAATATCCATATAGCGTAAAATGATTGCATAGC
The DNA here is from genome assembly GCA_028724585.1 of Bacillota bacterium. GTDB lineage: Bacteria > Bacillota > Clostridia > Peptostreptococcales > Anaerovoracaceae > RUG708. Next base: position 860 of record JAQYCQ010000005.1, read on the forward strand.
ATACGGAAAAGAAAGGAGCAGCCATGCCGACGGAAAATATGTCAGAAGAAAAATTCGAGCTCATGCTTGTGGATCAGTGCGAAAAAGAAGAAGCGGATCCAAAAGAAGACCGCAGGAATTTAAGGGGACTCACGAAAAAGATCGCGAAAAAATTCATGGGCTATATGGAGCAGGCAAAAGAACTGTTGAAAGACGATTCTAAGATAGAACCCATCCTGCTCAAGGCGGACCAGAAGATCAGGATGATCCCAAAGCTGGGCAGCAAGCTGGCCTATATTCCGGACATGACCCTGATGATCAGGAGCTATATGCTCGGTGAGTACAGGGACATATCGTTTGCAAAGCTCACCGCGATCGTTGCCGCTCTGCTGTACTTCGTATCTCCGCTGGATGTGATACCGGATTTTATACCCGTAGCGGGCATAATGGACGACGCGCTGGTAGCCAGTGTCGTTGTGGGATTCTGCAACGCGGATATAAAAAAATATATGGATTGGCTGAAAAATAAAAATGATTAACTGCTGTCCGCGGGCTCTGCCCGCAAGCCGCTGACGCGGAAACAGCAGGGAAGAGGAAGCGGGCTCGTCAATCTCTGTATTAAGTTGACGCGCCCGCACGATAAAAAGGGCCGCGGCGGTCAAACTAAGATCGCCGCGGCCCAGCCGTAATTTCCGGAACTTATACTATTTTCCTTTTTCTTAAAGCAGGATTGGATTATTCGATGCCAACCATTACTGAAGTAGCCTTAACTACTGCAACAGCATCCTTGCCAGCTTCGAGACCGAGGTTCTGAACTGAACCGTCAGTGATAGTAGCTGTAACAGTGCCGATGGCAGTGTCGATCTTAACGATGTCGTTAACAGCGCCCTTCTCGACTGAAACTACCTTGCCAGCGAACTGGTTTCTAGCTGAAAGCTGGAGGCTGCCTGCGCCGACCATAACCTCAGTTGCCTTGATAACAGCGACTGCGTCCTTGCCCTCTGCGAGGCCGAGTTCCTTAATAGCTGACATGCTGATAGTAGCTGTAACAGGAGTGCCCTTAACGTCGATAGTAACGATGCCGTTTACTGCGCCTTCCTTAACTGCTGTAACTTTTCCTGCGAACTGGTTTCTAGCTGAAATTTTCATGTGATTTCCTCCGTTTGTCTTATAGATGATATTTGTAATAAATAAATATTCTGATTTTTCAGGGCGGCTGCTGTGTCGCTCCGTCCTTATGTCATTATATTAACCCGAGCCCTGGATAAAGTAAAATACAGGAATAATATGTTTGGTATAGGCGCTTCGCTATGACAGATCAGATATTTCTGCCGTGATTTCTGCTTGCGTCAGCTCCGCTGACATTGCTTACGCTGTGAAGGCGCGTGCGGGCAGCCGGATCCATGGCTCGACTCGCGGTATAGGGATCGCATAGACGTACAATACAAGCGGAACCCGGGCAGCCCCGCCGTCGTCCGTCTCTCTGTGATCAGCTGACATCGTGAGCGGAGCTCTCGGAGTGTTTGATCAGTTAACTGCTATGCATGCATAGATATGGATAGTGATTTTGATATGTCGGCATGGGATATAAATATAATTATCTGGATGTTCGTTCAATGAGGCTTCGGTGGATGCTTTGAACGAATCCGGTTGGATGGCGAAGATAGAGTGATGTTACTCTCATCTGCAGAGTGGGGAAAAGCCGGATCTTCCAACGCAATGACAAAGGCCGCGGCTTATGATCGCTGCGGCCTTTGCTGTCGTTTTGCTGTTTTGTTTCTGTTTTGTTTTAGGAGAGTTTATGAAAAGTGTTCTGTTTTGCTTTGTTCGATGTCGGTCGGAACGGAGCGCCAGATCCTGTTTTCTGAGCTCCTGTTCCTTTCGACACCTATAATATACTATCCGTAAATGGTCAGTTCATATTCTGTATGTGAAAGTTTTGTGAATGCCGCAGGCATTTGTCGGCGGAGCCGTCGCAGGGCAGTTAGTCTCTGCCGAGCCGCCTCCGGCAAAGAGCTGAGAGCAGAAAGACACGGGCTGCCCCCGGCAAAGCTATGAGAGAAGAAAGACATGGGCCGCCTTCTGTGAGCTTTTTCCAGCGAGAGCTCATGACAGGATTTTTATGCAAGATTCAAAAAAATCTACGATCTGCATAAAAATTGAGCTGAAACTGGCAGGTAAATGCGATTTTCTGGCATCAGGCACTCAATTTAAAGGACATATTTAGTTTACTGTTCATTTGACGACTGACAGAAATCTCAATTATTATCCATTAATTAATTTATGTTAAGCCACCGCGCCTATACAGGATGTGATTACAAATTATAGGAAAATATTTTATGCAGATTCTCAAAAATTTTGAGTTCCGCATAAAAATACTGTTTTCCGGACTCCGGGCGGCTCCCCGATGCCCGTTGTCCCCCGCACCCGCGACTGCCCCGCTGGCTGCTGTAGACTGCCGGGCCGCTCATGATCTGCAGTCTGCCAGGCTTCTGCACGGACTTTTTACGTAGGACGCGATGTAAATTCGACTTCTACGTAATATTAGAGGAAACTCCAGACAGTAAGAGCCTTCGGAGACTGAAAATCGGCATTTCAAATATACACATAGTATAGTATTGTTCATTTAAAGAATGAGTTTCGTGCCGTCTGCATCGATATATTGCTAAATATCACGTATAAAGTGGTATCTCGGATCGCAAATTTAATTTTCTGAAAGACCTTTTACGTAGGAAGGCTGATTATATTGAGTCTTGCGTAAAATCTTCGAGAAGTGCACTGCCCGGCGACCGCTTCGCGGACGGAGATGCTTCGCATAAACCGCCGGCTGCCGATCGTGCGGAGCACCCTCTGCGCGAAGCGCTTAAGCTGTCGGCGGAGCCGTCGCAGGGCCTGATCTTTTCACCCGGATCCGCAATGTTTCACAGTGTCGCCTGATAGTTGACCATTCCAGAAGGCCTCGGGTCTAATATATATATGTAAGAAAGAGCGGGCGCGAAAACGCTGGGTATCAGCGCCGGAGCACCAGGTATCAGCGCCGGGTATCAGCACCACAGCACCGGGTATCAGCGCCGGAGCGGCGGCACACGCGTTCAGCCGCTTTGTGATCAGGAGGAAATCAGTATGGAAGACAGGAAATTCACCATATATCAGCGGAAGCACACGTATCTGGGCGGGAAGGTCGAGGACGGCTGTCTGTCGCTGGAATCGGATGTCTATGGCCCGGAGTACGACAGCGAAAAGATGTATTCCTTTTCTAAAGAGGAGACAGAGAAGCTGTTTTCGGTAATTACTCTGGAAGATTTTATCAAGCTCTGCAGGAAAAAGAATGTGAGCGGCATGGAGGATTTCCTGGAGCAGAATGACATACACTACCAGTCCATGGCTTTTTAGGAGGAGCAGAAGATGGCGACGAGGCATGAGATAAACATTGGAGACCGGACCTATGAAGAGTACAAGGCGGACGTCATTGAACAGCTGAAGACCTACGCAAACTTCAGGGATCCGGACGCTGAAGCCCGGGCATATCTGAATTCCGTCGGAGTCGACCGGATGATCCGCGAGGACTACGATTCGGAAAACTCAATAGTGCAGGCTGCTTAGGCGGTGGACCTGTTCTACGGAATGGACGATTATAAAGGGTATTCGCTTACCGAACCGCTGGAGAAATAGGGTATAATGATCCCAGAAATAAACGAAAAGAGGGAGCATTGGAAAATGAACGATCACGATAGTTTGAAATATCTCACAGGCGAGATCAGGAAATTCACCGAGGAGAGGGACTGGGACCAGTTCCATACGCCTGATAACCTGGCAAAATCCGTGTCCATAGAGGCAGGCGAGCTGCTGGAATGCTTCCAGTGGGGGCAGGACATAGACCTTCAGGCTGTTTCGGAGGAACTCGCTGATGTCATGAATTACTGCCTACAGCTGGCGGACAAGCTGGGTATCGATCCCGGCAAAGCCATATACGACAAGATCCAGAAGAATGCAGTTAAGTATCCGGTGGAGAAGAGCAAGGGCAGGAGCACGAAGTACGATAAGCTGTAGAAATGTCGGAAAATATGCTGCCTGACGACGGCTCCGCCGACGCTGGCTAGCCGCTCACCTTGAACTTTTTTCGTTCACGGGCTAGCTTTGCACACATCCTATATCAGTTCTGACTTCGCCTTAGTCTTATTATCAGGCTCGTCAATCACTGTATTAGGATGACGCGCCGACAGGGCGCTGGCGCGGGATAAGTAGTAATAAAGAGGAAGCCGGCTCCGCCGGCTGGAATAACGAGGGCCGGGACGTTCGAAATATGATCGTCCCGGCCTTTGGTGTATTCTAGTTGTTTTGATGTTTTGTCAGGAGAGAATAGCTTTCCAGGTTTTCGAGAGCCGAAGCGAGATGGGAATTGCTGGTGAGCTATCTACATGAGCTTTCTATAAATGTTCAGATCATTTTCTGTCAATAAGAGTTGTGTAAGTAATATCCGTAAAGTGATGTAACTGCTGTAATAAGATTATCAGTATCATTAACAATTAAAATAAGTAGAAATTTGATATTAGAAAAAATACATTAATTGCAATTCCAAATTGAACACCTTTGTAGATTAAGCTATCTGAACTTTGACAACTGAATACACCTGATCGAGGAAGTTCTCGAAGAGTTCCTCCGGGGTGGCGTAATCCAGTTTTTTGCGAGGCAGCCCGTTCAT
>JAQYCQ010000006.1 GCA_028724585.1 Bacillota bacterium
GCTCTCAGAGCTATAGGCATCTTAGGATGTTTTACTGAAAACTCGTCACCATCATGTACGGGGCGCTCTTCATCTATGATATCGTCATGTTCCATAATATCACACACCTTATATCATATCTTCCTTAGTACAACACCGTCAGGCTCTGTGCCCTCCGATCTCAGCATTGCGTTCTCTTGTCCTGGAGCAGCTCAGGTAACTTACGCCTCTGAGCAGTGAATTGCCGCCGTACCGGCTGCGTATAGAAAGCACAGCGCGCTCCAGCCGCCTGTCCGACTCCATCTTCTCCGGATCATGGAACATGTCCAGCTGAAAAGGAGCGTCCTTTTCAGGTCTGACATCGTTGACCGTCAGGAAGATCCTGCGAATGAGCAGCCTTTCGTCGGCAGTCTTTTCGAAAAGTTTACCGCAGGCATCGATCATCATATCCGTGTAGTTTGTAAATGTCCCGAAGCGAAATGTGCCTCTGGAATGGGCGGGTATAAGACGTCCATAAAAATCTTGATGCAGCTTCACTCCCGGCGCGGACAGTATATCCGACTTTACGTCATAACCGATATACATAGTCAGCGAATCTCCGACAAGGCCGTCCTCTATGAGCCGGCAGGCCAAAAGCTCCGCCTGCTCTCCGGCTGCTGTAAGAGCTTCGCTGTAAGTATAAGCCCGAGGCAGTACCTGGCCGCTTGAAACCGAATGAGCAGCCGGTCTGAAGCTCTTTATGTCCTTCATCGTGCACGGTTCTATACCCCAGGCATGATCGATCAGAAGCTCAGCGTTGACTCCGAACTGCCTGTAAAAGAACTCCTCGTTCCTCAAAGACATCTCCGCTATATCTCCCATAGTATCGATCCCGTAACGGGCCAGGCGCCCTGATATCCCGCGGGCTATCTGCCAGAAATCGTTGAGGGGCATATGGTCCCACAGCAGCTTCCTGTAGCTCATTTCATCAAGCTGGGCGAATCTTATGCCATCGCTGTCGGCTTCGCTGTGCTTAGCCACTATATCCATAGCTACTTTTGCCAGGTACATATTTGTACCGGCTCCGGCAGTCGCGGTTATACCTGTTTCATTAAGGACATCTCTGACCACCATGACAGCAGTTTCGTGCGCGCTGGTATGATACATCTTTGTATACGGCCCGAGATCTATGAAAACTTCATCGACAGAATATACGTGGATATCCTCAGGCGCGAAATACCTGAGGTACACGGAATATATGCGGGCCGAATAATCTATATAAAGGGACATTCTCGGTCTCACTATGATGTAATCTATCCGCCGTCCGATCCTGATCTCCGCTTTTTTTATCGCCTGTTTCGCCTCGAAGAGTCTGGGCCGGGAAGGCACACCGACCGCCTTGAGAGAAGGAGATACAGCCAGGCATATCGTCCCGTCGGTCCGGCTTTCATCTGCTACCAGAAGATTCGTCTTCAGAGGGTCAAGCCCGCGCTCGGCACACTCTACGGATGCGTAAAAAGACTTCAGATCTATACACATATATCTCATGTTCAAAATAGATTCCTCCTTATTATATAAACAAATGTTCTTTTTATCTGTTTAAATATTGCGGACAGTCTCCGGCGCCGTCCGCATTTAAACTCTATAGATTCCAGTAAAATACGCTATTCACCGCTTTGGATCAATATGATCGGATGTCTTATAGATTATACCATGTATCCATTAAAAAGAACATAGATTCTTTTTAATAATTGAATTTTTCTCTGTCAGTATTGTTGAAAATCCTATTGACGTTACGTGTGCCGACGGCTGATCACAGCGGCAGCCGGGGACCGCGGAGCGGTCGTTAATGTTCATGAAAAGGGACGACGGGATATCATCTGATAACATTATTTTATTTCACCATACGCAAAGGTTATACTGCGTTAATGCGGCACGCCAATGAAGCGAAAAATCGCGGCAAAAAGATATGTTGTCCGTAGAATATATATACTCTTGTAATGACATATAGAATATATTTATGCGATCATATAATTTCTTCGTATATTTTACGTGTTTTTAATCTTTCTTCCCGAATATACCTTAAAATCTCTTTTGCGAGGTGCTTACACACTTTAATGTGATATAATGCAAAAGATAACTTTTTCCGCGGTATTTCCAACGCAGAAAAGGAAGGGAGAGTAATAAAAATGGAAAATGGAAAACAGCGCGCGAATTTCTCGTCTAAGCTGGGATTCGTGTTCGCAGCGGCATCGTCTGCCGTAGGACTGGGAAATCTCTGGAGATTCCCTTATCTCGCTGCTAAATACGGCGGCGGTATCTTTCTGCTGACGTATATCGTACTGGCAGTTCTGTTCGGCGTACCTCTGCTGATCACCGAGATCGGTATCGGAAGGAAGACCAGGCAGTCTTCCATCGGCGCGTTCACAGCGCTCGGCCAGAAGAGCAACATCTGCGGTATACTCGGACTTATCATACCTATGATCATCACACCTTATTACTGCACGATAGGCGGATGGGTAACCAAATATATGGTGACATTCGCAGCCGGATCAGAGAAGGAAGCTGTAGCCGACTCGTTCTTCGGCAGTTATATCGGAAGCACAGCGGAGCCGATCATATTCCTTATGATATTCCTCGCGTTTACATCCTTAGTAGTATTCTTTGGAGTAGAGAAGGGTATCGAAAAGGTCAGCAGCGTACTCATGCCTGTACTTCTGGTGCTGGTAGTCGGCCTGTCTATCTACATCTGCACGCTTCCGGGCGTAGGCGAAGGAGTAAAATACTACTTCATGCCCGACTTCTCGAAGTTCAGCGGAAAGCTCGTGCTCGCGGCACTCGGCCAGCTGTTCTACTCGCTGTCCCTGGCAATGGGTATCATGGTCACATACGGCTCGTATATGAAGAAAGAAGACAACATCGCCACTTCAGCCGGCCAGATCGCCTTCTTCGACTCTTTCGTAGCTTTATTCGCCGGACTGATCATCGTACCTTCAGTTTACCTGTTCTCGAACGGTGACCAGTCAGCGCTCAGCGCAGGCCCCGGACTCATGTTCATCACACTGCCTAAGGTATTCGACACATTCGCGGCAGGCCGCATCGTAGGCTTCCTCTTCTTCGTTCTGGTATTCTTCGCCGCCCTGACATCATCCATATCACTCCTCGAAGCTATTGTTTCGAACATAATGGACCTCACTCATATGGGCAGAAAGAAAACAGTACTGATCATGACAGTTTACTGCGCGATCGTCGGTATCTTCAGCTCGCTGGGATTCGGAGCATGGAGCGGATTCACCATCCTGGGATTCGATATCCTCGACTTCCTCGACTTCATCAGCAACAGCGTACTCATGCCTGTACTGGCACTGTTCACATGCATCTTCGTAGGCTATCAGCTCAAGCCTGAGAACCTCATCGCAGAAGTAGAGCAGGACGGCATCACATTCCACACAAAGAGAGCTTACAGGTTCCTCGTAAAGTGGTTCTGCCCGATCGCCATCGTCGCTATACTGATCACATATGTACTCGGAGCCTTCGGTATCTTCTCAGTATAAAAGGAAAGACAAAAACGCTGTCAGTATAGATCTGGCAAATATAAAATAAAAGATCGCAGACCTGCGAGCCCTCCGGGCACAAGCCCGGGGGGAATTTTTATGCTCTGATCCCCGGGGAGCGGCCGGCGTATATGCTCCGGCTGAACAAATGATCCGCCGATCTTTCATCCAAAAAGCAGACAAGCCTGTATGATCAGCGTTGACAGTCAACAGAATAGTAATCCTGTATTATTGTACTTCTTAGTCAGAAAATATTAACAAATTATAATGCCTATTGATATAATAGGCTTTAAATATTGGATTTAATGGGGTTGATTAATAAAATGAATTTAAAACATAAATACAGGGCATGGGCGGAGATAAGCGCCGGCGCTCTGGTACATAACCTGAACTACGCAAAAGAGAAGACAGGCAGGAAAGTCATGTGCGTCATCAAGGGCAACGCTCACGGGCACGGAGCCGTAGAGTGCGGAAAGATATTCGAAAAAGCCGGAGCTGATGCCTTCGCTGTAGCAGCATTTCCGGAAGCCATTGAGCTCAGGGAAGCAGGGATAAAGATCCCGGTCCTGGTCCTGGGCTGGACAGATCCTGATTCTGTAAAAGACATGATAAAAAACGATATAAGTCAGTCGGCGCTTTCGCTGGAATACGCTAAAGAGCTTTCCGCTGAAGCTGTGAAGACGGGCGGAAACCTAAAAGTCCATGCGAAGCTGGATACAGGCATGACACGGACTGGTATATTCGCCCAGCACGATGCCTCAGCGGCCGCTGACGACGTCATCGCTGTAAACAGCCTTCCGGGTCTGGATATGCGCGGCATATTCACTCACTTCGCCGCGGCTGACATGCCTGAAAAGGACGATTACACAGCCTGGCAGCTCGAGAACTACAAAAACGTCCTTAAAGAGCTGAAAAAGAAAGGTTTCGATAAGCAGGTCGTACACCACGTCGGCAACAGCGCGACGATAATGTACCATCCCGAAGCGTATTTCGATATGGTCCGCGAAGGAGTAATGATGTACGGCTTCTATCCTAACGGCATATACGAAGAAAACGGCCCTCTCGAAGCGGTACTCTCTTTGAAAGCGAGAGTGGCTCAGGTAAAGGAAATACCTGCCGGGACCAGTGTCAGCTACGGCTGCACGTTCACATCCGACCATCCCATGAAGATCGCCGCGGTCACGGCCGGCTACGCCGACTCTTATCCGAGAATAATAAGCAACAGGGGAGCCTGGAGCGTCATCAGAGGGCACAAATGCCGTCAGATAGGCCGCATCTGCATGGACATTTGCATGTTCGACGTATCAGACGTCCCTGATGTCACTGAAGGCGACGAAGTCATCCTCTACGGAAGGGGCGGCATGCCGCTGGATAAGATTGCCGAACTGACCGGTTCTATCAACTGTGAACCGACCTGCCTGCTGACCCAGAGGGTGGAAAAGATCTACGTAGAATAGAAAATCAGAGTGCGATCTCATATATCCGCCGCGAAGCGGCACCTGCCGGCGGAGCCGGCGTATGATACGATTTTGATAATAACTTGAAATGGAGAAGAATGATAATGTTATATACCAGATATTTATTTGAAGACGACCCTGTTCAGGATCTTGAGAACCCTCCTCAGGAAATAGAGATCCTGCTCAAAGGAAAGAGGGGGACTCTGCTCACCATGCTCTTCACTCCGAAAGGAGCCGGCCCTCATCCCACAGTGTTGCTATTTCACGGCTTCCCGGGAAACGAGCAGATGCTCGACGCCGGCTACGCTTTCAGGCGTATTGGATTCAATGTCATCACGTTCCACTACAGCGGATGCTATGGATCAGAAGGAAAATACTCTCTGCTGAACGATCTCGATGACGCCAGGACCCTTCTGGAATTCGTTCGTGATCCGGAAAATCAGGAAACCTACGGCTTCGAAAAGGACAATGTGCTTCTTTTCGGCCAGAGCCTCGGAGGCTACGTTTCGCTTCACACAGCTGCTGACTGCGAAGGAATAAAGGGAACCGTAGTGGCTTCTCCTTTCGATTTCGGCAGGATGTACGAGCTGTCCAAGACCGATGAGCGCGCGCATCATATAATGTACGACATCATCGACAGCGGCATAGACTGGCTCAACACCACAAGGGAAGAGTTCTACAGCGAGCTTGATAAGAATTACGTACAGCTTTCAGCCGCATCAAAGGCTGATAAACTGGCGGGAAAGACACTGTCGATCATCACCAGCAGCTACGATACGATTGCTGTCCCGGAGGAGAACGGGAAGTATATATATGACAGAGTAAAGGAATATGGAAAGGGCGGTCTCGACTATCTTTCGATACCGAGCACCCACAATTATTCCGACAAAAGGTGCACTCTTATAAAAGAGTCCGCTGAAAGGCTCTGCCGCATAGCAAACAGCTGATGCCTGTTTATTAGGAGGTAGAAAGAAAAATGGAACTGGTCAGACATAATAAATTCCAGCGTTTGTTCCTGCCGGGATTTATCTTCCAGTCAATGGTAATCGGCGGCGGTTACGGAACCGGCGCCGAAATGGCGCAGTACTTTGGCGTAAGCGGTGTAATGGGCGGCCTGCTCACTTGCATTGTCGTAGCCATCGTATGGAGCGTGATCAGCATGGTGACTTACGAGTTCGCCAGAGTTTTCAGAACCTACGACTATCACAGTCTCACAGATAAGCTGCTCGGCAGGGGATCGATCCTCTACGAGATCACTTATCTGGCTGCCAGCCTGATGGTTCTCGGCGTAGTCATAGCGACATCAGGAAGCATGTTCAACACGATGTTTCACGCCAACAAGTGGATCGGATCGTTCATACTCGCGGCTCTCATCTGCCTGTTCATCATATCAGGCACAAAAGTCGTAGAAAGGGTATTCGCTTTCTGGTCATATGTACTCTATGCCGTATATATAGTCTTCTTTATCATCGTATTCGTAAAGTTCGGCAGCAACATAAGCGCGAACCTGGGAATGATGGAAGTAAAGCACACATGGTTCTCAAACGGTCTCATATATTCGTCATACAATCTGGGAATCGTAGCCGCGGTGCTTTATTCGACAGACGACCAGCAGAGCAGAAAAGAAGCATACATTTCAGGCGCTCTCACAGGTGTCATCGCCATACTTCCGGCGGTATTCCTCTTCCTGGCGCTCTCGGCCTTCTATCCTGATTTTCTTACGCTCGATGTGCCTGTCAATCTCCTGTTTGAGAAGCTGAACATGCCTTGGCTCTATGTTCTCTTCGAGATAGTCCTCTTCGGTACTCTGATCGAAACCGGAATGGGCTTCATAAAGGCTATCACAGACCGAGTAGAAGTAAGCTATCAGAAGAAGAGCGGAGAAGCTCCTAAATGGGTAAGACCGACTATCACGATCGGATTCGTAGTGATCGGACTTCTGATCTCCAAGTTCGGCATCACAGCCATCATCCTCAAGGGATACGGAGCTATGCCGTACGCTTATCTTATAACACTCATCATCCCGCTCTTCACGATCGGTATCTACAAGCTCGTGAAGCATGGACCGACTCCGGATCAGCTTCCGGAAGGCGAAAAGATCAAAGAATAAAAGCAGGACAATGCCCTGCGAATGCATCAGCAAAACATTTCTCCAATAATATTTAAAAGGCCGGACCAGTTCCGGCCTTTTGATTCATGAAAGAAGCATAAAATGAACGAAACAGACTTCCGCATCGTCAGCCCTGAAGACGCTGAAGAGATACTCGGCATCTACGCGCCATATATCGAGAAAACAGCTATAACCTTCGAATATACTGTCCCATCGGTAAAGGAATTCCGGGAGCGCATAGTGAAGACCCTGAAAAAATATCCATACATAAAAGCGGTGCGTGAGGGCCGGATCATCGGCTACGCCTACACTGGAACGTTTAAAGATCGCGCCGCCTATGACTGGTCTGTGGAAACCTCTATCTACCTGGCTATGGGCGAGAGGGGAAACGGGGTCGGCACCAGACTATACGAAATCCTGGAAGCGCTTTCTAAAGCTCAGAACGTCCTCAATATGAACGCCTGCATCACATACCCGAAAGACGGAGAGGACCAGTACGTCAGCATGGCCAGTCCCCAATTCCACAAAGCTCTCGGCTACAGCCACGTGATTCCGGCTATAAATTCGGCACCTGGTACGATATGATCTGGATGGAAAAAATGCTGGGACAGCATACAAGCGATCCTGCGCCATTCACACCGTTTCCGGAACTCAGCAGCGAAGCGTTGAGGAGTGCAGGAATAAGCCTTTTTTAGATGACGCGGATCCAAACGCGGCTCCGGTCTTCAGCCGGAAAGCAGGATTCCGCTGAAAAAACCGCAGATACAAAAAGTGCCGGTCACAAGCATTATGCCTGCAGCCGGCAGATATTATGGGGGTTTGGTTAGATTATACTAACTCAAATAGCGAGAGTCAAGTTATTTTTGACTAATCTTTGCGATGACTTTGAAAATCTTCAGTATATCAGCCTTTCCCATAGAAATCATGTGTATAACGCTTCATTTTCGTTATAATGAAACTGCTATCAATATTGCGATTAATAAAAGAAAGGGAAAAGATGTTCAGAGAATTAGTAAGGATAAAACAGAAGCTGTCGATGGAAGACTGCGTCGACGTTCTTAAGACAGAAAACAGGGGAGTCCTGTCGGTAAACGGCGATGACGGCTATCCTTATGGAATGCCGATCAACCACTTTTATGACGAAAGAAACGGAAAGATCTACTTCCATATAGGAAACCAGAGGAGCCACAGGCTCGATTCCCTCAAAAAGAGCGACAAAGTATCCTTCTGCGTTTTTGACGCTGGATACCAGAAGCCGGGAGAGTGGGCCTACAACGTGAGGAGCGTGATAGTATTCGGCAGGATGAAGATCATCGACGATATGGATATGATAGTCGATATCACCACACAGCTCTGCCGCAAGTTCACCGACGACGAAGAATACGCGAAAGAAGAGATCAGAAAGGACGGCCACAGGACCCTGCTTCTGGAGCTGACTCCTGAAAACATCTGTGGAAAACTTGTAAACGAATCCTAGATCCGGCATTTCGAGAACTCCGTTCACAGCTTTCGCTGCGCGAAAAAAGGCGGGCCCGCGGGCCCGCCCCTCCTTGTTGTTTTCTTTTTTATATACGCGCGCTCCGCGCGCAGGGTCAGCGGAGCTGACACCGGATCAGATCCTGCTGAATATCAGCAGACAGACAATGCTTGAAACGGCAATGCCGACACATATGCCCGCTATGACTTCAGGCAGGGTATGCCCGGCCTTTTCTTCAAATTCTATGTCTGACAGAGGCTGACGCCCCTCTGCGGCGTCTCTCTTTCTGAGCCTGTTCATGGCTGCTCCCAGCTGGCCAGCCTCACGACGCACGTTGAGCGCGTCATAGATAACTACGATCGCCAGCATCAGCGAAATGGCGAACTCGGTACTGTGAGCCGAGTAGAGCAGAAGGCAGGAGAAGGTAAGCCCCGTAAAGGTCGCCGAATGTGAACTTGGCATTCCGCCTGATCTGCCTATGACTTTTTTATCGAAGCCGTATTTCACAGTCTCTATAATGACCTTAGATACCTGTGCGACGAACCAGGACGCGCACGCTGACATGAGAACCGGATTCGTGATCAGATCTTTTAAGAAATCTAACAAAAACATATGATATTTTCCTCTCTGTAATTTTTCACACTTCATATATACTAACAGACAATCCTGAACTGCGCACGGGAAAAAATGCATATATACGTCATCTATGCCGGGATCCTCGCGGCAGCCCTGCCCGCGGAGCGGGCGGAGGAACCCGGATCATTTCATATTTGCTTTCACGTAAGCGATAATGATAAGCTCCCTGTGATCTTTCCCATACTTATGTGATAAAATATAAAAAACTTCCGCATTAAGCAGAACCTGACCGGAATGCGCACGCAGACCTGGAAGAGACGCGCAAAGGCGCGGGGAGGAAAAAATGAGAACTGAAACAGATATCATAGGCAGCGTCACTCTCGACGATGACTGCCTGTACGGAATAAACACAGCGAGAGCGCTGGACAATTTCGCTATGGACAGCCACAGGACCGATCTTTCTCTGATAAGCGCTATCGTGACAGTGAAGAAAGCTGCAGCCGTAACCTACAGAAAGCTCGGTATAAAGCCGGAAATGTACGCCGCGGCAGCTGAAGCCTGCGATGAGGTGATAGAAGCTCTGGAAACTCCCGGGGACAGCCGCATCAAACAGGCTTTTCCCCTGGACGCCCTTCAGGGAGGGGCAGGCACGTCCACAAACATGAATGTAAATGAGGTCATAGCCAACCTGACCCTCATAAAGCTGGGCCATAAACCCGGCGAATATGAATACTGCCACCCTCTGAACGATATCAACATGGGACAGTCCACAAACGACGTTTACCCTACAGGGCTCAGGATAGCGGCTATCCGCGGGCTCAGAAAGCTGAGCTCAGCCGCCGCAGCCCTGCAGGAAAGCCTTCAGAAAAAGGAACTTGAATTTGAACGGATCAAGAAGCTCGGACGCACAGAGCTCATGGATGCTGTGCCTGTCACTCTTGGAGGCGAGTTCGGAGCTTACGCTCAGGCCATCGCAAGAGACCGCTGGAGGATCTACAAGGTCGAGGAGAGGCTGCGTCAGGTCAATCTGGGCGGAGCAGCTGTCGGGGGCGAGGACCTTTCGCTGAGAGGCTACCGCTTCGGCGTGATAGAAGAACTGAGAAAGCTCACGGACATCGGTATAGCCAAGGCTGAATACCCCATGGATATAACCCAGAATCAGGATGTTTTCGTGGAAGTTTCAGGGCTTCTCAAGTCCATGGCAGTGAACATGATGAAGATAGCCGGCGACCTCAGGCTCATGGCCAGCGGTCCTTACGGCGGATTAGGCGAGATAAGGCTCAAGCCTGTCCAGCAGGGATCTACTGTGATGCCGGGCAAGATCAATCCGGTCATTCCGGAGATGGTGCTGGAGGCAGGGACAAAAGTCATATCCTGCGACGCGGCTGTCACTTACTCGGCGACAAGGGGAGAATTCGAGCTCAACGCGCTCGTCCCGCTCATCGCGGATAGCCTGCTGACATCCATAAGGATACTGAAAAACGCCGCCGACATTTTCCGAGAGAAATGCATAGACGTGCTCGAAGCAGACGAAAAGAGATGCCGGGAGATACTGGACAGCACATACGCCTTCGCGGCTTCATATCTGGCTGATCTGGGATATGACACGGTGAGCAGGACGGTAAAGGAGAACGCGCCTGCAGGAGCCAAGAAAATACTTGAAGAGATGAAGAAAGAGAAAGAGGGCAGATAGGATGGGAATGAACGACACACCTTCCGGCGAAAGAATACATATCGGCTTCTTCGGGATGAGGAACGCCGGAAAATCAAGCGTGGTGAACGCAGTGACAGGTCAGGACCTGGCAGTAGTTTCGGATACCGCGGGCACGACTACCGACCCTGTCAGCAAAGCGATGGAGCTCCTTCCTCTCGGTCCTGTGATGATCACAGACACTCCGGGCTTCGATGACGTCGGAGACCTGGGAGAGCTCAGGGTCAGGAAGACAAAACAGGTACTTAACCGCACCGATATAGCCGTGCTGATCGTCGACGGCACACGCGGAATGCAGGCCGCGGACCGCCAGATGACCGGACTTTTCAGAGAGAAGAACATACCCTTCCTCGTCGTCTACAACAAATCCGACCTTCTCAG
Organism: Bacillota bacterium; assembly: GCA_028724585.1. Lineage (GTDB taxonomy): Bacteria > Bacillota > Clostridia > Peptostreptococcales > Anaerovoracaceae > RUG708. Next base: position 11,225 of record JAQYCQ010000006.1, read on the forward strand.
CTCTGCCGATGACATACCAGGTTACCATGACAATCCTGACGCTCCTGAGAAAAACTGCGTAATAGTCTCCGCGGAGCAGGGGAAAAATATAGAAAAGCTCAAGGAGCGCATGGCGGAGATCAGACCGGTCAACGAAGGAAAAATGCAGATAGTCGCGGATCTGCTCCATCCAGAGGATTTCGTGGTCCTCGTAGTCCCTATAGATAAAGCAGCGCCAAAAGGACGCCTGATACTGCCCCAGCAGCAGACCATCAGGGATATCCTCGAGGCAGACGCTGCCGCGATCGTAGTCAAAGAATACGAGCTTCGCTATACGCTGGAGCATCTTGGGAAGAAGCCGCGCATGGTCATCACAGACAGCCAGGTATTCGCCAAGGTGTCCGCCGATGTACCTGAAGACATTCCTCTCACTTCCTTCTCCATACTGATGGCCCGCTACAAGGGCTTCCTCGAAATGGCGGTAAGGGGAGTCTCAGCGGTCGAAAGGATAAAGGATGGCGATACAGTCCTCATAGCCGAAGGATGCACTCATCACAGGCAATGCGACGATATAGGGACGGTAAAGATCCCGCGCTGGCTCAGAAACTACACGGGCAAAGACTTCAACATGGAAACCTGCTCCGGCAGGAGCTTCCCTGACGATCTCTCGAAGTACGCTATGGTCATCCACTGCGGAGGCTGTATGCTGAACGAGCGTGAGATGGTCTACAGAATGAAATGCGCAGAAGACCAGCACGTTCCTGTGACAAACTACGGAACTCTCATAGCGTATATGCAGGGAATATTAAAAAGATCACTGGAGCCGTTCCCTTATCTGAAAAATCTTATCGAAACGGCGGAAAAGCAGCAGTTCTGATCACCGCCTGGGCAGGAAAGAACGGCTCTCACGCGGCCTCCGGCCGCGTCGCGCTGACCGCGCGAAACATGATCCGCATCCATAAACTGAAAAAAGAATACAAAAAAGAATTAAGCCGGGGCTACGAGCAGCATGAACCCCGGCTTAATTCTCTATATAAGTTAAATTACAGAATAGCAAATATTACTGTTATCTTTCGCGTGTATATCGTGGTATCAACGCGCGTTATATACACATTTAATGATCCTGGAACTTTATTCAGCGTCCTTGTCGTCAGATCCCTGGATCTCTCCGTCAGCGCCCGAAACCTCAGCCGCAGATGCGCTTTCGATCTGGTTCTTCTCAGGCAGGTTGAGGATGATGAGAGCCGCGACAACGACTGCCATACCGAGGAGCATGAGCGGAGTAGGAACTTCCTTGAAGAAGATGAAGCCCAGGAACATTGCTGCCGCAGGCTCGATAGTAGTACAGATCCCGGCCTTTCCTGCGTCCATGTACTGGAGTGATAATCCAAAGAGGACGTAAGGGAAGAGGGAAGCGCACAGGGAGTTGAAGATCATTACGGCTACAGCCTTGCCGCCGTAATCTCCGATGATAGCGCCTGTCTTTACCCAGTCTGTGAACGGCGCGCAGATGATAGCTCCGAACAGGATAGAGTAGAAGTTAAGGGTTACTGATGTGTATCCCTTGTTAGTAGCTACCTTGCTGATCAGTCCGTATGTAGCGTAACAGATACCGGAAAGGATACCGAAAACGAGGCCCCATCTGGTCCATACCGGCTTCGATGTGCCTATTCCTGTGAGCAGGAATACACCGCAGAGCGACATGAGCAGGCAGAGTACCTTTCTCATAGTGATCTTCTCATGGAAAGCGAAGAAAGCTATGATGATCATATATACAGGACACAGATCCAGCAGCACTGCCGCAAGAGACAGTGTCATGGAGTTTATCGCCTCATTGTAGCAGAAGTTAAGAGCTACGGAACCGATGCCTCCGATGATGATGAAGAGCACGATATCCTTCGGATTTATCTTTATCTGGTCTTTGTTTGTGATCAGGATAAAGATAAGGAGCGCTATAACGGCACCCAGAAGACGGGTACCAAGTATAGTTATGTTATTCATGCCGTAGTCCGTAAGCACTCTTACGAACGAGCCTTCTGAACCCCAGAACACTCCGGCGAGTAAAGCAAAGAGAGGCGCTATACGCGTCATTGCCTTATTGTTGTTGCCCATAGTATTACCTCCAATAAAACAAAAATCATTTCAGAAGCAATCCAGGTCAGCTGACATATATAGTGTACACTTATTATTGCTCTGCGAATATTCTATTATTTATTGCATTAAAGTGGAATTCCTGTATACTTTAAGACAGCGTTAATAATTACTTAACGCGTCTTAAATGATGAAAAGAGAAAGGCATCATAACGAAAATGAACGATAAAATGATAGAAACCTTCGAAGCAGTGGTTTCCGAAGGGAGCTTCGCGAAAGCGGCAGAAAAGCTTTACTGTTCTAATGTAACAGTAATGAACCAGATAAACACGCTTGAGAGCGAAACCGGTGTAACACTGTTCAACAGAACAAACCATGGAGCGGACCTGACCGCCGCCGGCCGTATCTTTTACGAAGATATGCGGAGAGTTACGGAAATGATAAGCAAGTCGGTAAGCCGCGCCAGACAGACCGCCGCTTCCGGCAGGAAGATAATCCGCGTCGGCACATCCATACTGCGCCCATGCAGGGAGATCACAGATATATGGAAGGATATAGAACAGTACCATCCTGAATTCCAGATAATGATAGTGCCTTTCTCCGACGAACCGGCAAGCCTCTCCAGCGTTCTTGACGACAATTCCGGCATAGACTGCATAGTCGGCCCCTGCGATTCTTCAGAATGGCAGACCAAATACAATATCGAAGTCATAAGCCAGCTCAGCTGCATGATAGGAGTTCCTCAGCGCCACAGGCTTGCCCACAGGAAAAAGCTCAGCTGGGCAGATCTGAAGGGCGAAAGCATAATAATGATGAAGCAGGGTGTATCATCGGCGTTCGGCAGACTCAGGTCGGATATATCCAACAACCACCACGACATAAGGATAATAGACACCAGCTCTATCTATACACTCGATACATTCAACGTCTGCGACCAGCTCAACTGCCTCATGGAGACACTCGACATCTGGTCCGGAGTCCATCCGTCGATAAAGACCATCCCTGTGGAGTGGAACCATTATTCTCCCTACGGCATAATATTCAAGAAAAAACCTTCGCCTTCCCTGCGTGAATTCATCGATATTACCATAGACGAGCTGACAGAACCGACCAGATAACACATTTCTGATCTAATGAAAGATGTCCCATATATCTCATCCATAAGAAAACGAAAAACGGGCCTGGCGGAGGATTCCGGCCAGACCCGTAATTTTTTATGGTAATTTTATACTTCATCCCGACGGCTCCGCCGACTGAGCGGCGCGCGCTCAGGCAGGTTAAGTACCGCCAGCGCAGCGATTATCATCGCCATGCCAAGCACCATAAGCCCTGTAGGTATTTCTCTGAAGAAGATGATCCCCAACACCATGGCAGCGGCGGGTTCTCCGATAGCGAGGATCCCGGCTCTGCCGGCGTCCATCTTTGTAAGCGCGTACGCGAACATGATATACGGAAGTATCGCGCAGCAAAGGGCGTTAAGCACAAGTATAATGCATGCCTTGACTCCATGCTGGACAATGACCTCTCCGGCCTTCTGCCAGTCCGTAAACGGAGCTGTCGCGACAGCAGCCGTAAGGATAGGATAGAAGTTAAGCGTCAGCGGCCTGCAGCCCCTGTTTGCCGCTTCTTTACTCAAAAGCCCGTAGGCAGCGTAGCAGAATCCGCTCACAAGACCGAAGAAGACACCGAGACCGGTCCATACAGGCTTGTCGGTGCCCAGTCCGCTCAGCAGGATAACTCCGGCTATAGCCATTCCCAGGCACAGGATCTTTCTCCGGGTTATCTTTTCACCAAAAGCGAAATAGGCGATGAGGATCATATATACCGGACACAGATCCAGGAGCACCGCTGCCAGCGAAAGCGTCATCCGGTCAATGGCTTCATTGTAGCAGTAGTTGAGGCCGACGGAACCCGCAAGGCCCGTCAGCACCAGTATCAGAATATCCTTAGCGCTTATCCTGAGCAGCGACCTGTCATAGACAAGTATCATGACAAGTATTATAAGGGAGGCCAGCGACAGCCTGGTGCCGATGATCGATACATTGTCTAGGCCGTAATCCATAAGGAATCTGACAAAAGTACCTTCTGATCCCCAGAATATTCCCGCCAGTATAGCACAGGCGGACGCTATGCCCACAGCGACATTTTTGTTATTGTTCAATTTATTTCCATCCCTCCTGTTAAGTCAGTCTACCGGCTATTATACCAGATAACATCAAGAACGTAAAAAAGCGCCCGCCGGAAATGGAAGGCGCTGGAGTGCGTGCGGAGCACCTCTGCGGACGGAGTCCGCGTGAGGGGGAGAGACGCTTACTTATCATTCTTATCTTTTTTGTCTTTCTTTTTCTTTCCGCCAGTCTTCTTATCTTCTTTCTTATCCTTTTTGTCTTTATCTTTGTCCTTTTTCTCTTCTTTATCTATCCCAAGCTCGGCTTCCAGGGCCTTTTTTATCTCGCCGAACCTTTCCATACGGTCTTCAGTGACCTCAGGATAATGCGGATCCATATCTTTCAATGTATCGAGGATGATCTCGCTCACGACATAGCGCATGTACCATTTATGGTCAGCCGGAACGACGAACCACGGGGCGTTTTTATTCGATGTTTCGTTTATGGCGTCCTCAAAGGCTTCCTGATAGCTGTCCCAGTATTTCCTTTCTTCGTAATCGGCAGCGGAGAACTTCCAGTGCTTCTCCGGCTCCTCTATGCGGTCGAGAAATCTCTTTGTCTGTTCTTCCTTGGAGACATTGAGGAATATCTTCACCACTCGCACGTTATTGTGCCACAGGTACTTCTCGAAATTCCTGATGTCCTCGTAGCGGTGCTCCATTATCTTGTCGAGGCTGATCCTCCTGGCGTTGGCCTGGTCCTTCCAGAGCTCCTTAACTTTATATATAAGCACTTCTTCGTAATGAGAGCGGTTGAAGATAGCGATCTCGCCCTTAGCCGGGATCTCCCTTTCTATACGCCAGAGATAGTCATGTGCCAGATCCTGTGACGAAGGACTCTTGAAAGCAGCCTCGTGGACCCCGTGAGGCGACAGGCACTGGAGAACAGCCTTTATAGTGCCGTCCTTTCCGGCAGCGTCCATTGCCTGGAAGAGGAAGATGACACCTTCGCGCTTCTCGGCGTAGAGCTTCTGCTGAAACTCGTCTATCTCGACGTTGTTCCGTTCGAGCAGATATTCGGCCTCCTCGCGATCCTTTACCAGCTCTGTCTCGTCCGTCGAGACCTTCTTTATATCGAATTTTTTCGTTCCGTCGTAACGGTAATTTTCAAACATTTCGTGCTCCTTTGGTCGTAAATATTAAGCCCGGGCATCGTGCCGCGCGCGTATCACATCTAAAGTATAACACTATAGTGTAAAGATCATGTGTTATAATCAGTCGTATGATAAGCAGATATCAGACAGCATAACGACGGCTCCGCCGACAGGGTCAGCAGAGCTGACGGGAAAGGAACTTAATATGGTAATAACCACAACACCTACTATAGAAGGAAAGCATATACTGGAATACAGGGGCATAGTGTTCGGCGAGGTAGTATCCGGCGTTAATTTCGTCAGGGACTTCGCGGCGAGCCTCAGCAATATCTTCGGCGGCCGCTCCGGATCATATGAAGACGAGCTTGTCAAAGCCCGCCAGAACGCTCTTGCGGAAATGGAACAGAGAGCCTACAGCATAGGCGCCAATGGCATAGTAGGTGTCGATATAGACTACGAGGTGCTCGGCCAGGATAACGGCATGCTCATGGTAACGGTAAGCGGAACCGCTGTAGTCACTGATTGATCGCGGCGCAGGCACAATGAGCGAGAGTGAATTTCATACACACGGCTTCGGCCCCGTATACGACGAAAACAGCCGGGTGCTGATACTCGGGAGCTTTCCTTCGGTAAGATCAAGGGAGGTCAGCTTCTATTACGGCCATCCCCGCAACAGGTTCTGGCCGCTGATCGCCAGGCTCACAGGAGAAGCGGTGCCGGAGACCATAAAAGAAAAGAAGGAGCTGCTTCTTGTCCACCGGATCGCCCTGTGGGACTCCATAGAAAGCTGCCGTATCACAGGATCCAGCGACACTTCAATAAAAGACGTGACTCCTGTAGATATCAAAGTCATAACAGATGCAGCGGATATAAAGATCATAGCCTGCAACGGAGCAGCTTCAAAAAGGTATTACGATAAATACCTGAAAAAGGTGACCGGACTCGAAGCCGTTAAGCTTCCTTCGACCAGCCCCGCCAATGCAGCATGGTCCATCGACAGGCTGTTCAGCGAATGGGAGGGCGCCCTCGGCGGGTATATAAACCTGAGCATTGGATAAAATCCCCGACCCTGGCGGCAGCGTCGCTGTATCCGCTGGACTGCAAAAAACAACTGTATTGGGAGAAAAAGAGGTAAATATCAATGGATGAAAAGCTTTTGGACAGGCTCGCTGCCGAGATGATAAAGTTCGACGAGGGCGACCCTAAGAGGATTCAGCATTTCATAAAGGTGCACAGCTTCGCGCGCCTCATCGGCAGGGAAGAGGGACTAGATGACAGAACCCAGTCCATCCTTGAAGCCGCGGCATATGTACACGACATCGGCATAATTCCGGCAGAGAAGAAATATGGCAGAAATGACGGCAAGATACAGGAAAAAGAAGGCCCGGAGCACGCCAGGGCACTTCTCGAAAAGCTCGGATTTGACAGCGATGCCGTGGACAGGATAACTTATCTTGTAGGCAGGCACCACACATATACCGATATCGACGGAGCCGACTGCCAGATACTCATAGAAGCTGACTTCCTTGTAAATCTCTACGAGGACGGCATCGACGGATCCGGTGTGCGCGGAGCGCTCGAAAAGATATTCAGGACGGATACAGGGCGCAGGCTGTGCATGGAAATGTTCGGCCTTTAGAGCAGTGAAGCAAAATATATAAAAACAGCTTGCATTTTATAAACATAGTAATATAATAGGTTTATCAGTTAAAGTTCTACGGTATGTTTAAACCGGCGCTGCCAGGGCAGAGAAAGGATTCAGATATGAGAGCTCACAACACATACTCTTCATTTGATATGGCTCGCTGCTGTATGTTCTGGACTGACGCAGACTGTATCTGCTGTTTTTGTGATGCTCATAATCTGAATGCCGCACATGCGCCGTATCATAAAAAGGGATCTTTCCGATAAAAAGTTCCAGAGAGAAGATACATATAACGCTCATGCGCAGGCATGGGCGTTTTTTATAGCAGTATAAACATACTATTTAAGTAGGTTATTGAAAAGGAAAAGTCATCATGAAAGAATTCAAGTTCAAGCAAGAAGGTACATCGATAGAAACTAAAGTCATCCACGGCGGTGCAGGCGGCATCGATACTGTTACCGGCGCTGTAAACGTTCCTATCTACCAGACATCCACATACAGGCAGTATGCCTTGGGAGACAACACTGGCTGGGAATATTCACGCACAGGCAATCCTACCAGACTCGCGCTCGAGCAGCTGACCGCCGATCTGGAAAGCGGTAAACACGGTTACGCTTTCGGTTCAGGCATGGCTGCGATAACGGCAGTATACAGTCTCTTCAGGACAGGGGACAAGATACTGACTTCCAGCAACGTATACGGCGGAACCTTCAGAGTCCTCGACAAGGTTTTCGACCACTTCGGCATAACCTATCAGATGGTAGACACATCCGATCTCGAGGCAGTCAAAGCTGCCATCACCCCGGACGTAAAAGCCATCCACATAGAAAGCCCTGCCAACCCTCTGCTCACTATCACCGATATCAGGAAGATAGCTGAGATCGCGAAAGAAAAGGGCATCCTCACTATAGTTGATAACACATTCATGACCCCTTATCTTCAGAGACCGCTCGAGCTGGGAGCAGACATTGTCGTACACAGCGCGACCAAATACCTGAACGGCCACTGCGATGTAGTAGCAGGCCTGGTCGCTCTTAATGACGACGATCTGGCTGAACAGATCGCATTCATCCAGAACTCGACAGGCGGAGTGCTCGGACCTTTCGATTCATTCCTTCTTCTTCGCGGTATGAAGACTCTTTCAGTAAGGCTTGACCGCCAGGTTGAAAACGCTGAAAAGATCGCGGCTTATCTTGAAAAACTAGATGATATAAAGAAGATCTACTATCCTGGACTCAAGACAGATCCCGGCTATGAGATCAATCGATCACAGGCTAAGAACGGCGGCGCTATGATGTCATTCGAACTTACAGAAGACCACGACATCAGAAAATTCTTCGAAAGCCTCAGAGTCATAGCTCTCGCTGAAAGCCTCGGCGGAGTAGAATCTCTCGCTTGCCATCCTGCCAGCATGACTCATGCTTCTATTCCTTACGAGATCAGGCAGGAGGTAGGCATCACAGACGGCCTCATCCGTTTCTCACCAGGAATCGAAAGCGCGGACGACCTGATAGAAGACCTCGACCAGGCTATAAAAGCGTCGAGGATCAGCAAGTAACCAAAATCAGAGCCTATGCGGCCGAAAGGCAGCTCTGCAACACTGGGGGTAAATAAAATGAAATATTACGCATCTATGCATGACCTTATAGGAAATACACCTATCGTTAAACTCAGCAGCCTCGGACTGCCGGAAACCCTGAACGTCTTCGCCAAGCTGGAGCTCTACAATCCCAGCGGCAGCGTCAAAGACCGTACCGGCTGGTACATGGTAAAGGATGCTGAAGAAAAGGGACTTCTTCACGAGTGAAGCACAATACTCGAAGCCACAGCCGGCAATACCGGCCTGGGGATAGCCTTCGCGGCTCTCGGTAAAGGCTATCGTGTCGTATTCGCTGTCCCTGAGAAATTCTCAGTGGAAAAGCAGGCGCTCATGAAAGCTCTGGGGGCTGAGATAGTCCATACACCATCCGAAGAAGGAATGCAGGGAGCGGTAAGGAAAATGGAAGAACTCAGGGAACAGATCCCTGATTCGGTTTCCCTCGGCCAGTTCTCGAACCCTTCGAACCCTCAGGCTCACTACGAGACTACAGGTCCTGAGATATGGCGCGACCTGGACGGTCAGATAGACTACGTCGTGGCAGGCGCCGGCAGCGGCGGTACATATTCCGGTGTATTAAAATACCTCAAGGAACAGAATCCTGATATAAAGGGGATACTCGCCGACCCGTTCGGCTCTACCATGGGCGGAGGCACTCACCATGAATATAAGATCGAAGGGATAGGAAACGATTTCATCGCTGACACCATGGACATGAACCTGGTGGACGAAGTCATCAAGATCAACGACGACGAAGCCTTCGAGGCGTCTCGTCTCCTTGCGTCAAAGGAGGGCATAATCTCAGGATCATCATCCGGAGCAGCTGTGGCAGCGGTAAGAAAGCTGGCGGAAAAAGTAAAGACAGGCAATATCGTGACCATTCTCCCTGACAGGGGAGACCGGTATTTCTCAACAGGCCTTTTCTGATAACCTATTTTACATACGCGGGCTCCGCCCGCAGAAAAGCAGAAAAGCCGGACCGCCATGGCCCGGCTTTTCTGCGCCTTATTTATGGTTGAAAAAGACGATACTGATCTCTATTTCTTCGTTTTGAAGAAAGTGCCTTTTTCGAGCTCTCTGTAAGCTGTCTCTATATCGCGCTCACTTGTCATGATGACAGTATTTCCCCATACTACGCGTTCTCCTGTCTCCACTGAGCTGAGCACCAGGATATCAGAGTCTGTATCAGCGCTTATTTCTATAGAATCTCCCTGAGAAAGCTTAACTGCTGAGCGCTCGTCTACAGGGGTACCGCCGATTTTTACGTTTCCGCTCATGCTGAATACCATGACTGAAGCGTAATCAGGAGTAGGGATGCTGACAGATGCTCCTGCCTTGATCGATATGTCATACATGTCCAGAGGCTGGTGCTTTCCCATATATCCATTATGATCCTCGTATCTTCCAGCCAGCAGTCTCAGCGATCCGCCCTCAAGCGCTATTTCTTCAATATCATCGTTCTTAATGATATGGTAATCCGCGTCATCCATCTTTTCATCGTTCATGACATTGAGCCAGATCTGTACGCCGACCAGATGCTCTACAGGAAGGAAAGCTTCTGTATGGAGAATACCGGAGCAGGCGGTCATCCACTGTACTTCTCCTGATTCCACAGTCGTATCGTTCCCCAGATTATCTCTATGGCGCATGGTGCCGTTTTTTACATACGTGATGAGCTCCATTCCTCTGGCAGGCACTCCCGGAAAGCCCGCCTGATATTCGGCAGGATCCGTACTGTCATAGCTGTCGAGCAGCAGGAAAGGATCAAAATCCTTAGTGGTATTAAGCCCCAGAACTCTTGAAAGCCTGACGCCAGCACCGTCCATAGTATGGAAACCATTTACTTTTGTTATTACGTCTCTTTTCAACGGGACAGTTCCTTTCGTTAATTATTTATCATCGGTAAATGTCCCGGCAAAGCATATCGCCGGAAACTATTATTTGCAATGACAAGCATATCACAGAACCACAATAAGTTCAACGGTTCAATGGCGCAGGGGATCTCAGCAGCTTAAAGGACCGGCATCGCGCACGCGCCTGATACTTCCAGCGTATACATACCTGACAAACGTATACATAATGAATTCAGCAATTTTTTCACAAAAAATGTTTGCAAAAAAGTGCAAGCATGCTATAATGAAGATGAAAAAAGGATTACCGAAAAGGTTCCGGGAAATCAAAAGGTCTTGATAGATTAAGTGAAGAGATTTCGGATAACGGTCGGTAATTCAGTTAAAAGTCAAGGATGCGAAGGGAGGAGATTCCAATGGGTAATTATGATGAGACCGATGTGTTTTTCGGCAGCGCCGGATACATTGTTTTATCAGGCGCGGATAAAAATTCAATAAATGGATCTCTTTCAAGAGCTTTTTCTGGAAATATCAGAACCTGGATCATGCAGAGCGAATCAGATAAACATATCGCCCGCAGATTTAATATCTAATCAGGCAAGATGCTTCCGAAGTACAGGTAAGTACTTGAAACCTCCGGTTGAGTAATGTGGAGATATTCAAAAAAGCATTTTTCCGGAAGGCATATGAGCGAGGATGTTTCAGAATACTGATATCCATCTTGGATATGATGACATTTCATATACAATATGGAATGTCGAACATGGATCTGAAATATATTATCTGTCCCAGCTGAATGAATTCAGATTCTTATTTCAGGACAGAAAGCAAAGGTTAAGAGATCTTATATCAGAAAACAGAAATGTTTTCGTTGATCATATAAGTTTATTGAATTCTAATCAAGCCGTAAAGCAGCGGCTCTTATCTAAAGGCTTTAAACACCGACAGTAAAGTCGAAACGAGCCGTATCAGAATGATCAGACGAGCAGAAGAAAGATTAGCATATCTTCCGATGGTTTTAGAAAAAAAGAAAGGCGCAGCACTACTTGGCGGCGATTCTGCCAGATATCTGATATTCAATTCCTGTATCTGGAGCAGCGGAACGGAAAATTTCCGAAAGCTGTTCGTGAATGTAGAAAACATCATAATCGATCAGGATAAGATCTGATCAAGGTTGAGACTTCTACAATGATAAATATAGTCACATGACAGAGATGACCAGCCTGTAAAATATTGAGTTGATATTTCATCATAAGTATGTGGGCATGGATCCTGGAACAATAAGTAATAAGTCCCGGTTCATCGGACGCAGCGATGACATAAGGGTAGCTGTAACAGGAAAGAAGCATAAGTGCTTATGATGATACTAAACATCATGATCCTTCGTATAGACAAAGCGAGGTTTAATATAGATGTAAAGTATTTTAGTTAGGTAAGATAAAGTGTTATTTAATAAGTGTGACTGGCAGGATTATCAGGTGGATAAAATCAGATTTTCGCCCGCTGGTTCGTAATCAGATTGATGATCTGTGGATCTACTGATATTCGGAAGCAGGGATATTTACGAAGATCAAAAAAACTCAATAGCTGCGATGGCTTCCAGCAGGAGGATCAGGAAACAGGAAAGAAATCCTGAATCCAGGAAGAGAGATGACGAGAGTTTTATAAATGTGTTTCAGGAATACAGCAGAAAGGCAGTATTGAAGATCTTATGACGGGTACAGCATCCGGGAGATCAGCAGTATCGATAAAGCCTAAAGAGTATCGATGAAACTTAAAGGAAGCAGTTATCTGAAACGGAAGAAATGGAAGGAACGGCTTTAGAAGATACGAAATATCACAAAGGTCTTAGAAGCGTATGATGTGACAGGTCAAGAGCTGAGAGATTGTCGGACAATTGAATATAGAAAACTGATAATACTTATATTTAAGTAGTTTGCCGATCAGAAGGTGCCGGATGATAAGACGGATACCATAACGAAAGGAAGCGATTTATTATCAGCAATTCATAACTGGATGGAGAAAAAAGCCGTAGATTTTCTCCATCCAGTGTTTTTTATGCTGTTCCACTAAAAATGCCGCCCCTGCAGAGCCGCACTCCTCATAAACGCGGACAGTTATCCCGGCTGACGATCAGCCATGATCAAAATTTCATCAAAACCTTTACTTGCATTTTGAAAATGTTACAATATGGTTTAATTCCTTCCCGACCGCGGAGCGGTCCCGGACAGGTGATTTTTGTATATATAAAGGTAAGAAATGATAATGCGAGATATTTAAGACATGGTAATAGAATCTAATAACCGGGCGACCGAACGTGAAAAAAAGATCGTACGCGTTTCGACTATCGGGATCGCCGCTAATTTTCTGCTGGCAACTGTAAAAATAGCTGTCGGCCTGGCATCCGGATCCATAGCGATCGTATCAGATGCCATCAACAACCTGACGGACTCTGCTTCGTCTATAATAACCATAGTAGGGACTAAGCTTGCCAATAAGCCGCCGTCCAAAGACCATCCATTCGGATACGGCAGGATAGAGTACATCACAAGCGTGGTCATAGGTATCATCCTTCTTTATACCGGCGTCCAGATGTTCATCACTTCAGCGAAAAAGATAGTGCATCCTGAGGATATCCATTACTCGACAGGCATGCTGATAGTCATCGCGGCAACTATCTTCGTTAAGTTATTCCTGAGCCGATATACTAAGAAGGCAGGGAAGAAATACAATTCAGGAGCGCTTACAGCATCAGGAGCGGACGCCAGAAACGACGCCCTGATCTCAACTATGACTTTTTTATCGGCTATCATCTATATAATATTGGGAATATCGATAGACGCTCTGGCCAGCGCCGTCATATCCTTATTCGTCGTCAAGACCGGTATAGACGTCTTCGTCGATATGCACGGACACTTCCTTGGACAGAGAGCAGATAAGCAGCTGTCTGAAACCATTTATGAGGATGTCAGGAGCTGCCCGCATATAATCGCGGCGCACGACCTTATCCTTCACGATTACGGACCTGACAGGATGACTGGCAGCATCAACGTCGAAGTAGACCATTCCCTGACGGTAGGGGAGATATTCCCGTATCTGCACAAGCTGCAGCTTCATCTGCTCAAGGAGCATATGACATATATCGTATTCGGTCTCTACGCTGTGGATATGGATCACGAGGAAACGAAAGACCTGGTGGAACTGCTGACCTCCCTTGCAGGAGAGGACAGCCATATACTCGGCTTCCACGGTCTCGACGTCGATTCGGAGATCAAAACAATATACTGCGATATCACTCTCGATTTCGACTGTGACAGAGAATCCATATACAGGAGAGTGACTAACGCTATCCAGAAAAAGTATCCTGATTATGCTGTATTCGTAACGGTCGACACGGAATTCGCCTAAAATAATCTTAAAAAAGTGTTGACAGAAATGAAGCCTGTCCGTATAATAATTATTGTTGATTAACCGGAAACGGCTGAGAGATATCAACTGAATATTATGCGGTTGTGCTGGAATAGGCAGACAGGCACGTTTGAGGGGCGTGTGTTCACAAGACGTATGGGTTCAAGTCCCATCAACCGCACCATTTAAACTGATCTTTGAGTTTCGAAGGTCAGTTTTTTATTGCCTGAAAGGACATGGAAAAGATTAAGGAGCCGCTGCTTTTCTATTGACCGGCAATATATCAAACAGACCAGATGAAGGGCTGAGTTATCGAAAGAAAAAATATAATATTTTTTTACAAAGTGTTGACAGAATACATACTTGTATTTATAATAATCATTGTCGTTCACAGAAAAACATTTTGCGGCGACAACAATCGAATATATGCGGTTGTGCTGGAATAGGCAGACAGGCACGTTTGAGGGGCGTGTGTTCACAAGACGTATGGGTTCAAGTCCCATCAACCGCACCAGATTAACTGATCTCTGAGAATTCGGAGGTCAGTTTTTTTATTGCTTTTTGTGACGAATTCTCCGTAAGGAAGAAGTCGGCGGAGCCGTCGTCAGACGAAATTCTTAATTTAAAATTTACATTATGGAAGATAAATCCCCAAAATGTTAAAACGCAGTTAATTAAATCAGGATGTGATGATATAATACAGGGAAGTACGTTTGATAGTTATCGCGCCGCGGCTGTGAACGTGAAAAATTGCGGCACGGGTCATTTATGAAAGGTATCTGATGAAAATAAAAAATCATAAGAAGCAGGACAGGCTCTTCACGGAGCTGCTGGCGATCGCGTCTAACCTGAGGAAAGGCAGCGAATTCTTCTATTCCGGAATTTCAAAGAAAGATCTCAACATCACCGAATTCCAGAACGGTATCTCAGCGATCGAACAGAAAGGCGATGATCTGGTCCATAAGATCATCAGGGATCTGAACAACGCCTTCATAACTCCGATCGAAAGAGAGGATGCGCTGGCGCTGGCTGACGCTATGGATGAGATCCTGGACGGACTTGAGGATACTGTCGATCATATCTACATGTTCGGCATATCGAAGATTTCATATTCTATGATAGACATGGCAGAGAAGATAGACCTTTCCTGCCAGCAGATCTACCTGGCAGTCGAGCTTTTATCCCAGAAGAAGATGTTCGATATCAAGGAGCATATCATCGAGATCAGTACTCTGGAAAATAAAAACGACCAGACCGTTAAACAGTCGGTAAAGAAGCTCTTCGATGAGCACAAGGACGATCCGGTAAGGCTGGTCCAGATCTACGAAGTCTATAAACTGATGGAGCGTACCTCCAACACATGCCACCGAGTAGGCAAGCTTCTCGATTCGATAGTAATGAAGAACGCGTAGGTGATCGTATGAATGCTGTCATATTTATCACAGTCATCCTGGCGCTGACTTTTGACTTTATCAACGGATTCCACGATACAGCGAATTCGATCGCTACCGCTGTATCGACAAAGGCTCTTTCGACCAGGCACGCGATCATCATGGCCGCCTGTATGAATTTCATCGGCGCTGTCATGTTTACGGGCGTAGCGGAGACTATCGCTACAAAGATAGTCAACCTCAACACACTCGATTACGGAAGTTACGTGTTGATAGCCGCCCTGATCTCTGCGATACTGTGGAACCTGCTCACCTGGTTCTTCGGAATACCGAGCAGCTCCTCACACACGCTGATCGGTTCTCTCGCCGGAGCCGCCATCTGCGACGCAGGGCTGTCGTCTATAAAGTGGCACGGATTCATTTCAATACTGGAATCGCTCATTTTTTCGCCTGTCATCGCTTTCGCGGCGGGCTATCTGGTGTTCACGATCTTCAAGATAGTGTTCAAGAATTTCAATCTGCATAAGACAAACAATGTTTTCAGAAAAATACAGATCGTCACCGCGGCAGTCCAGTCGTTCTCACACGGAACCAACGACGCCCAGAAATCTATGGGCATCATCACCATGTCGCTTGTAAGCGGCGGGATCATCGCGGAGGGACATATTCCTCTCTGGGTACAGGTATCATGCGCGGCAGCCATGGCTATCGGAGCAAGCCTGGGCGGCTGGAGGATAATCAAGACAGTCGGAACCCAGATCATGAAGATAAGACCTGTCAACGGTGTTGCGGCAGATATGGCATCGGCGATAGTCATCTTCGGAGCGTCGCATATAGGACTTCCGGTAAGCACAACTCACGTCATCTCCTCATCTATCATGGGTGTAGGATCTTCCTACAGGATCAGAGCGGTAAAATGGGATACCGGACGCAGGATGGTAACGACCTGGTTCATAACCATTCCAATCTCCGCGGTCATCGCGGCGGTCATATTCCGCGTTATCATGATCTTTGTTTAATATCATATACACATAAAAATCAAGCTTGTATATTTTCCGCGGCATCGTCCGCGGATTATTTACTTTATTGACTATCAATGATAAGATAATGGAATAATTTAAATACTAGACGCCGACCTTGAAGTTGATACGATGTTAAAACGGCAAATTCATTTCGGCGTATATAGCGTATATAATGTATATAATAAGAAAGGAAAACGTCTCAATGACAGTAGATGAAAGAAAAGCACTCGCGGCTAAATATCACAGAAGCGGATACAACTGCGCGCAGTCAGTAGCATGCGCTTTCGCCGGCGACCTCGGATTCGACCATGATACCGTATATAAGATGGCCGAAGGCTTCGGTCTCGGCATGGGAAACATGGAATGCACATGCGGAGCTGTCTCCGGAGCAGTCATGGCCGCAGGCATGAAAAATAGCGATCCTTCGGTACCAGGCTCCACAAAGGGCAGCACATACAAACTCTCCAGAGAGATCAACGAAAAATTCGTTGAAAAGAACAAGTCTCTCATCTGCGCTGACCTCAAGGGTGTGACCACCGGTCAGGTGCTCCGTTCATGTCCCGGATGCATAGATGACGCTGTAGAGATCCTCTGCGGTGTCCTGGAAATGACAGAATAATTAAAAAATAAAGACCATAAAAAGAAAAGCAGCTTTCAATGATGAAAACCATCGGAAGCTGCTTTCTGCATATGGAGCAGGTAAAGGGAGTCGAACCCTCCTCCCAGCCTTGGGAAGGCCGTGTTTTACCGATAAACTATACCTGCGCATCACGCATAAGATATTATATATTCATAACCCGGATTTTGCAAATATTATTATAACTGGGGAGGGATCAGGAGGTCAACTACCCACCCACTTAAAGTGAGTGAGCTTGTAACTATCCAGTAGTGCGAGCGGCTTTCGCCTCCTACCTTTGTTACAAGCGAGCTTGCTGATGTTACATCGCGGGACGGTTGACAACGCCCCTTGCAAACGAGATGTGCTCGTCTGCAACTGTATCAGGTACTCTGCTTACATGCCCTTATGGGTGTAAGTTCCCATGCCGTACAGTCGGTATGCTTGAGTATATTTTACGCGGCATCAAGACTTGTATGCCACAACCTCATATATACTTGTAAATGTGCAAAAGAGTGCCTTCAGCGGCGAAGCCGCCCAACAGTTTTCTCTATACATCTATTATATCACAGGAAGGAGAAACGGCGCTCCTCCCACCCCTTAAAAGGAGTGGGTTTCCGCGCCTAAAAAATGTTATGAATATTTTCGATGTACTGGGTCCTGTAATGATCGGACCATCCAGCAGTCATACCGCCGGAGCAGTAAGGATCAGCAGGACAGCCGCGAAGATGCTGGACGACAGACCCGTAAAAGCAGATATAGGCCTCAGCGGCAGCTTCGCCTCAACCGGCAAGGGACACGGAACCGATGTGGCGATCATAGCGGGACTGCTCGGAATGAAGACCGATGACGAACGCATTCCTCACAGCTTCGAGATAGCCAGGGAGCAGGGACTGGATTTTAACATCCATGAAGTCCAGCTGAAAAATGTACATCCCAATGCTGTCCAGCTGAAGCTGGAAGGGGAGCACGGCCGCACACTAGATGTCATCGGCGAAAGTATAGGCGGTGGAAGGATAAACATACGCTCCATAGACGGGATCACTGTAAATTTTTCCGGCGACATGGACACACTTATCGTTCACGATAAAGATATGCCTGGAAGCGCTTCCGCCATAACCACCGCGCTCACACAGAGAAACATCAATATAGCGACCATCCAGCTTTACCGTGACGTCAAAGGCGGAAAAGCCGTTATGGTATGTGAGTGCGACGAACCGATACCAGATGATATAAGGACCTGGCTGTCGTCTATAGACCAGATTCTTAAAGTCACTATTTTCAACAGGGAGGATGATTGATATGTCTTTCAGCAGCGTAAAGGAAATGAAGGCGGAAGCCGCAGAAAAAAACATTACTCTCCCGGAAACCGTCCTGCTCCACGATCTCAGTGACAGCTCCCTGACCAGAGAACAGTCCGTAAATAAAATGAAATATGTCTGGCAGGTGATGAAGGCGGCAAGCGAAGGCTACTGCGAAGATGACAGGTCCAACAGCGGCCTGACTGGAGGAAACGCAGCTAAAATAAAAAAAGCTGCCGCCGCAGGCAAACTTATCGGCGACCCCTTCATATTCGAAGTCATAGAAGAATCGATGAAGACCGCTGAATGCAACGCCTGCATGAAGAGGATAGTAGCGGCGCCTACCGCCGGCAGCTGCGGAGTGCTCCCGGGCGTTCTGATCCCGCTGGCAAAAAGGCACATGGACGAACCCGATTTTGAAGACAGGATCATAGAAGCCCTTTATGTAGCAGCCGGATTCGGCGAAGTCACTGCGGCAAGAGCGTCTGTATCAGGAGCTGAAGGAGGGTGCCAGGCCGAGATCGGTACCGCCGCGGCAATGGCGGCTGCAGCCCTTACCTGGATCGGAGGAGGCACAGCTGACCAGTGCTCCGACGCCTTCGCTATCGCGCTTACAAACATGCTGGGACTCGTTTGTGATCCGGTAGCGGGCCTGGTCGAAGTACCGTGCATAAACAGAAACGCGGCCGGGGCTATGACTGCCGTCAGCTCCGCTGACATGGCTCTCGCCGGCATCAAATCCGATATCCCTGCCGACGAAGTGATAGACTGCATGAAGGAAGTCGGCGACGTTATGGTCTCCGAACTCAGAGAGACAGGAAAGGGCGGCCTGGCAGGAACCCCTACGGGCAGGGAGATAGCGGCACGCGTCCTGAAAAAATAAGGATATCCGGAGGATCCTGTGGACGGAGTCCACGTCAGTCCGGCTTTTCTTTTCACAGTTGACATAGTTCAGTCGGATTTTGTATAATATTCGAGTATAGTTATAAAATATAATTAATTGATCAATAAACACAGGGTGTGCCGAAGCCCAGAAGACTCGTCCCGTAAAGACGGGTCTTTTTTTACCAGTACACGCGCTCTATACGCGCAGGCGCGGCATCCTGCAGGGAGGTTTTTTATCAATGGAAAAACTCGGCCTTAACGAGATTAGAAAGAAGTTCCTCGAATTCTATAAAAGCAAGGGACATCTTGTGCATGAGAGCTTTCCGCTCATTCCGGACAACGACAAAAGCCTTATGCTCATAAATTCAGGAATGGCTCCTCTTAAGCCATATTTCTCAGGACTCAAGACCCCGCCTTCTAAGCGCATGACCACATGCCAGAAGTGTATCAGGACAGGCGATATCGAAAATATCGGCTACACTGAAAGGCACGGTACTTTCTTTGAGATGATGGGCAACTTCTCTTTCGGCGATTACTTCAAGGAGCAGTCTATCACATGGGGATGGGAGTTCATCACGGAAGTCCTCAAGCTTCCTGAGGATAAGATCTGGGCGACTATCTATCTCGACGACGATGAAGCCCACGATATCTGGAGAAACAAGATCGGTATGCCTGAAGAGCATATCGTGCGCCTTGGCAAAGAAGACAACTTCTGGGAGATTGGTATCGGTCCTTGCGGCCCGTGCTCCGAGATCTACTTCGACAGAGGCGAAGAATACGGATGCGGCAAGCCTGACTGCAAGCCTGGCTGCGAATGCGACAGATATATGGAATTCTGGAATCACGTATTCACTCAGTTCGACAGACATGAAGACGGAACATACACTCCGCTGGCTCACCCTAACATCGATACAGGAATGGGTCTCGAGCGTATCGCCTGCATCATGCAGGGCACTGACTCCATCTTCGATATAGACACTATCCAGCACATACTCAGGCAGGTCGAAGCTGTCGCGGGCGTCAAATACGAAAGCGGCAAAGCCAAGACCGATATTTCCATCAGGATCATCACAGACCATATCCGTTCTGTAACATTCATGATCAGCGACGGTATTCTGCCTAGCAACGAGGGTAGAGGCTACGTGCTCAGAAGACTGCTCAGAAGGGCTGCCCGCCACGGCAAGCTCCTCGGCATCAACAAGCCTTTCCTGGCTGACCTGACTGACGTGGTAGTCGAGGTCTCCGGCGAAGCTTACCCGGCTCTCGTTGAGAAGCACGATTATATCAAGAAGATCGTTAATATAGAGGAAGAAAAGTTCGCCGAGACTATCGACCAGGGAACTAATATCATAAACTCCTATATCGATGAGCTTACTAAAGAAGGAAAAACTGTGCTCCCTGGAGACAAGGCTTTCAAGCTCTACGATACATACGGATTCCCTCTCGAGCTTACTACAGAAATCCTTGCGGAACATCAGTTCACTGCTGACGAAGAAGCTTTCAATCAGCTCATGGAGCAGCAGAGAGAAAACGCCAGAAACGCAAGGAAATCAGATGCTGAGGTAGCATGGCAGGATGAGAACATAGGTTTCTTTAATACCGGAGATCCTACTGAATTCACAGGCTACGATAAGCTGATCGACGAAGCCAGGATCGAAGCTATCATCATCGACCGCGAAACTGTAGACGAGATCCGTGAAGGTCAGGAAGGTGTCGTGATCCTTAATAAGACTCCTTTCTACGCTGAAATGGGCGGCCAGGTCGGTGACCGCGGAACTATAGAAGCAGACGGCTGCGTGCTCCGCGTCAACGATACTGTAAAGGCAAAGGATTTCTTCGTACATAAGGTAAAGGCAGAAAAGGGTTCGGTAAAGGCAGGCGATACTGTAACTGCTTCAGTCGACCCTCTCTTCAGGAACAGGACCGCAAGGAATCATACCGCAACTCATATTCTTCAGGCTGCGCTCAAGCAGGTACTGGGAGACCACGTATCTCAGGCTGGATCGCTTGTAAATCCTGATGAGCTCAGATTCGATTTCACTCACTTCGAAGCTCTCTCAGCAGAAGAGATCCAGAAGGTAGAAGATATCGCCAATGATGAGATCGCAAAATTCGAAGACGTCAACACGACTGTAATGTCTCTCGAGGAAGCTAAGCAGTCCGGTGCCACAGCTCTGTTCGACGACAAATACGCGGACAGCGTAAGGGTTGTCTCCGTTGGAGATTTCAGCAAGGAGCTCTGTGGCGGAACACATGTTTCAAATTCCGGTCAGATCGGTGCCATTAAGATCGTGAGCGAGAGCGGCGTGGCATCAGGTGTCCGCAGGATCGTCGCTATCACAGGCGATGGCATTGCGAAAGCCCTGCGCGCTGACGAATCTCTTATCTCAGATGTTTCTTCGGCACTCAAGACTCAGCCGGCTAACCTCATTACAAGGATTGGATCGCTCGAAGATGAGATAAAGTCACTGAAGAAGGAACTTGAGGACATAAAAGCACAGAATATCGGAAATTCCGTCGGTGATCTGCTCGATGGAGCAAAAGTCATCAACGGCGTTAAGCTGGTCACTGCTAAATTCGACAATATCGGCATCGATGAACTCAGAGCCTTTTCAGATGAACTCAAGGGCAGAGAAAAAGGCCTTGTCAATGTACTCGCTGCTGTCAACAACGGCAAGGTTACATTCCTCGTATCTGTATCTGACGAACTTGTCGAAAAGGGATACCACGCTGGCAAGATGATCAAGGAGATCGCGAAGGCTGCCGGAGGCGGCGGCGGCGGAAAGGCAAATATGGCTCAGGCCGGCGCTAAGGATGCTTCCAAGATCGACGATGCTTTCGCTGTTGCTGAAACTCTTCTGTAAAATTTTTTAGGGGGAGCACAGCGGTATCCGAATTGCCTTATTTCGGGAGCATGTCAACGTTTTCCGGAGCATGGGTAGCGGCTCAAAATGTCATAATATGGGATGCGTCATAAAAAGTGCTTGTAAATCTCAAATTGCTGCAGTAATATCTATTTATCAAAAATTCAGCAGGATGCTCCGCCATGATATTAGTGGACAGGCAATAATACTGAGGGATCTGCCTGCCATTCTGCTGTAAAGTGATTTGGTTTTAGCAGGAGCAGATAATGGTCCACTTCCGGAACATTTGTCGAGGCTCTGAATCGGAGATGGTAGATATGGACAAGAACACAATTTTATTTACAACGCCTCAGAAAGCACATGATAAGACAGTTGCTTCCATCCTGAACAAAGTCTATGACGCTTTGGAGGAAAAAGGCTATAACGCGATCGATCAGATCGTAGGATATATTCTGTCAGGGGATCCATCATATATCACCGGGCACAATAACGCCCGCAGCCTGATCAGGCAGATTGACAGAGACGACCTTGTCGAAACTCTGCTCAGAAGCTTTCTAAACAAGTAATTTAATGACCATCATATACGCCCGGGTCCAGTATCATGAACCCGGGCATATTTTTTAAGGAGAAGATCTGTATAACATGAGAGCAATATCTTTAGACGTAGGAGACAAGACCATAGGCGTCGCCGTCAGCGACCCGCTGATGCTTACAGCCCAGGGCATCACGACGATCGACAGGATCGGCATCAGGAAAGACTGCGACAAAGTCATTAAGATGATCAAAGAATATGAATGCGATACTGTAGTAATCGGGCTTCCGCTGAACCTTGACGGAGGCGACAGTGTCCAGACTCAGAAGGTCCGCGATTTTAGGACCATGCTGGAAAACAAGATGAGAAGCACAGCGATCAAGGGAGTGACATGCGTATTTCAGGATGAACGCTTTACGACCAAGATCGCAGAATCAGTACTTATAGACGCGGACGTTTCCAGAAGCAAACGCAAGGATGTCATAGACAAGCAGGCGGCCGTCATAATCCTGCAGAGCTATCTGGACAGGCAGAGATTCCTCAGGGAAAATGAATCCGAACAGCCTGAGGATCAGGATAACGAATAAAAATAAAATATTGAAGATCATTAGAACAACCGGCACATGTCATTACGGCAGATGCCGGTGTTTTACTTTGATCTGAATCATCGCTGCGCAAAGGGAGAGAAGAGGAATGATAAAGTAACTTAACTATTCCTAAAATATGAATTTTAGGAATAGTTAATGCGTATTTTGACCATTTAAATCTATTCTATCCATTTTATGGCATATAATTTTACTATCTTTGAATTTCTTACATTTCAAAGAATCACTTCCCATATGATCCTGCATTTTCTTTCTCGTCTTTTACTGATCCTCTTGTTCCTTTTCGCAGTAACTGAACTCGTTTTCAGAACCAGCTTCTTGTTAGCTCCAGCAGATATGACCTCAGCATTCATATGATCTCTCAGATTGATCCTAAGCCTTGTTTTATATATTCATGTATATTTCATGTTTCGCTTTTATTATTTACCAATATCGATTCCACTGACAAACCATCCGCACATATCTCACAGACTGTCCACATGCATCATCATTCAGATATCATTTTATAAATAGCATCCTGCGATCATCAGTGTCCTTCAGCCATTCAATAATATTTAGTCTGCATCCGTCTTCGCGATCAGCTATCGACTCCTGATATGTCCATAATCTTAAAAATCATACAGATTTTGTGATGATCGCTTTCCCGGTCCGTCGATAATAAAATTTATCTGGAAAAAGCAGATTTTCGAGCCCCTCAGGGGCTCATACAGCCTCGATATTATGATTTTTATGTAGTTATTCGATTCTGGTGATATTTTGCTTAAATCGCTCTTAAAAGCCTTATAACGGCATATGACCGATTTTAACGCTATTTACTCTCTGAGTCAGACAATCTTAAGGTTTATTATTATAAATCTGCTAAATTATGGTGGTCATTTTCCAATCAGCCTTCGCTATCTCGATCCGTCAGGAAAATCAGTCCGGAAAATCCGAAAAAACAGTTTGTTGAAATATTACTCAAATACAGATGCAGCACAACGAAAAATAAGTAAATAAATCATAACCACCAGTTAAACTGGTGGTTTGCACTAGCCCTAAAAGGGCATGTTACTAGCAGCGTCTTAAGGCGCCCTGAAAGATTCCGCCAACCGCATATCTTTCTCGGGCTGCGCCTAAAGGCGCTCTTTTATTTCTT
>JAQYCQ010000007.1 GCA_028724585.1 Bacillota bacterium
ACGACGAAGTATTTTCGTCCAATCTGCGCGCTGACTTCAAGTGGACGAAAAAATGTATGAGCATTCATTGTTTTTGCATATTTATGCTGTCATTGAGCTCTTCTTAATTACCATATCTGTAAAAAATGTTTTTAATCTGCCAAATGCATCTGCTCCAGCTCTGATCCGACAGCGACTAACAACTGACAATTGTATAGGTCAGCTTCGATTGTACGGTTGTCTTTCGTCCAGTTTTATTATGTTTCCGGATAAGACGAAAATACTTCGTCGTTTAACAGGCATCCTCGATATCAGACGAAAAACATCACGATTATGTGACACTGCATCTCGCATTTTTATTCAGCACAACTTTTGCGACATCTCGCCGGCTGACCGTCCACCCTTCTCCGCCCGAGGGCAGGCTGCCTCCTGTTTCCGGCGGAGCCGCTGCAGATACTTCAACATTTCGCCGGCTGGCCATCCACCACCAGCAAGCTGCAGAATCGCCTCGCCGGCTGAAGACCTCCCGCGCCTGCCGAGCCCGAATGCTGCCGCCAGCATATGGCCGCGCCAAGCGGTCCGGTGCCTGTCATCAGCCTGCCCTAAGGCCCTTTTTTCATCAGTCCGCCACACCAGCCGGCTTTTATTTATCTGAAAGCGCTCCCGTCAGCCGGTGGCAAGTTGCAGAGCCGCCGGATCCATGAACCGGCCGCCTGTCCGCGTCTTAACAGCGTCAGCAATGTCAGCGGAGCTGACGTATATTGCGTTTCGCTATTCTTCCGGAAAGAGTTCCTCGACAAGCCCGCTGATCTCATCGTAGACAGCGCGGCGGGCAGGTATCTGCGAATCCTCGCCCAGCGGAGCCAGCGCGTCCAGCAGACCGTGATAATACCAGGCTTCGTCCTCTTTTTTTGCATTGAAACGATCCCAAAGCGTATCGCCGACTTTTTTCCAGTCAGAGTACATGCTGCGGACGTTAGAGAGCATGTCTGCAGCGATCAGCATCTTGTAGCGGATATCGCCAGCCTTTGTGAGGTCGATGTTAGTCTGCTTGCGCTCTTTCCAGCTTCTCGACTTGTCCTCAGAGTGGCCCTGTACCAGAGAAAGAACTTCTTCACCAAACTGCTCACCGATCTGCTCCGCCGTAGCATCTGTGTCCTCGAGCGTATCGTGGAGGATGCCCGCCATCTGCAGGTCAGGATCAGCCCCGGCCGCCGCCAGGATACCCAGGACCTCCATCGGATGCGACAAATAATCGATATCCGTGCCCTTCCTATTCTGCCCCTCGTGCGCTTTAGCCGCAAATATAACTGCTTCGTGAAGTTTCATATTTTTTTCGTATTTCATCGCTTCTGTCCTTTCTGTTCTGCGGCCGCCCGCGGCCTCTGCCGGCGGAGCCGGCGTGAGATTCAGTTTTCATACCCTATGATTTTTCTTTCAACCACGCGTCCGCCGACATTGCTTTCGCTGCGGCAGATTCTTCGCCATCTACCCGCGCTTCTTGAAATCCGCCTTTATCTCCTCGTCCCAGCAGCTCTTGTTCAGCATATCACCCATCTCGAGCGCGTCATTAGCTTTCATCGCGCAGCATACTGCCCTGGCGACACCGTCATAGACCGTCCTCGTTCCCTTGTCATCGTGGACGTAATTCGCGGCGCGGTCTTTTCTGATGCCCAGACGTCCTGCTTCACCATACGAATCTATGTTGGCGCCTATAAACATGAACTCCCAGCCGTCCTTCTTCTGCCTCTTCTCTATCATCTTTTTTATCTTGTCGTAGGAATATTCCCTGCTGGCGTTTTCCAGCCCGTCCGTAGTGATCACGAAAATGGTCTTTTCTGGTCTTTCCTCATCACTGCATTTCCTGTGCACATTCTTAATGTGCTGGACGGCTCCGCCGACCGCGTCCAGCAAGGCTGTGCATCCCCTGACGTAATACTGTTCTTCCGTCATCTCCGGAACATCATTGATATCGACCCTGTCGCAGAGCACTTCACTGCTGTCGTCGAAGAGTATGGTCGATACGATCGCTTCTCCGCCGGCCTTCTTCTGCTTATCTATCATAGAATTGAAGCCGCCTATCGTATCGGATTCAAGCCCGCTCATGGATCCGCTTCTGTCTAAGATGTATACGATCTCTGTTAACCCTTTTCCCATGTCATTGCCTCCTTGCAATTACTGAACCCGGCAGCCCTTCTCGAGCTCCCCTTTACGGTTACATGATAGCTCCGGAGGAAGCCGCTCAGGTCAACCCGCAGGCGACATTGGGAGATTTTCGAATATTTTGGATCTGCCGAAGGGAATCATTGCCGCGGACTAAGACAGCGGCTCGAGACCGTAGTCGAACAGGACCAGGTCTATCTTCATTACGTTGTAAATACCGTTTTCTATAAAATACGCTACTATCGTGTCGGTCTGGGATATCGGCGAAAAGGCATAGCCGGCCAGCCTGAGCAGATCCACGGTCTCGTCCATATTGAGCCTCAGCCCGACCGCCAGAGCCAGTACCTTTCCCTTAGACGGCTTAGCCCTGCCCTTCAGGATCTTGGAAAATACTGCCTGGAAATGTTAGCCGCAGTGTAGACTTCTGAATTTTTCAGTCCTTTTTTGTTTATCAGCTGCTGCAGGTGTTTGCCGAAGGAATCTGTGTATATTCCACGGAGCGCCTGTTCCAGCGACTTGCTAGTCGCTTTCTTCTTCGGTGCCTCTGCGGCCGGTTTCGACATCGAATGTTCCGCCTGGCCGATGAACCCCGGATCATACTCAAAAGGATCCTCCGATCTCATCTCCGCCCCGTTCGGACTGTACATGAGATTTCTTTTTATCTCCGACAGACGACTGCCGACGAAGCTTTCTACGCTGTCGTAAAGTTTTCCGGAGATACTGCCGGAGCGTCCATCCGGCACAGCCAGAATGATATCCATGTCGTGCTCCCGCAGGAAATCAGCGAACGAATCCAGCGCCGCCTGCAAAGCGGCATCCTTCTGAGATCCATGATCCTCTGCCCCCGTAAACGGAAAGGCAATCGACTGGCAGTTATGATCATCAGCGGTTTCCAGCGACATATTGTAACACTGGCGGAGTATATCAGCTTCATCGTGCTCCCCATCCTGCCGCCGTGCCACGCTGCATTCTATCATATACCTTGCCGCCATCCCGGAAGCGGGAGCGATGCTGACCCGATCCGCGGCTTCAAAGCCGGCGTTTCCAGGTCCATCTCCCTCTGCCCTCTGCGGATCCGTTATCCTGACAACAGCGTCAGCTTTTACTTTTGTGATATCATTTTCGACTATTCTAAAAGGCATATCCGCCACCCCATTTTTCTGTATCTCAATACTCAACTTTCATTGATCTTGATCTTCTTCCACGGCTGTAACCGCGGGCTTTCCCGCAGCATATTAATTGTAAAATATTTCTGGAGATCCGTCCACAGGATAGAAGCACGCGCGCTCAGCGCGCAGCTGCCCCCGGCAGAACCGGTTTTCAGCCAGCCGGCGCAGGTCTGCTGTTCCTTATGACATTTGAACTGAACTGCAAATCCTGATATATTGATACTTGTATTTTAGGAGGGATATATGGAACAGATAAAGAATTTTACTGAGGGCAAGATCCTCAGGCCGCTTGTGGGATTCATGCTCCCTGTCATGGCGGCTCTTTTTCTGCAGTCGATGTACAGCGCAGTCGACCTGCTGGTCGTCGGGCATTTCGGGACCAGCGCCGACGTCTCGGGGGTCTCGACTGGATCCATGCTGCTGTTCACGCTGACGAACGTCGTTACCAGCTTCAGCATGGGTATCACGGTCACCCTGGGGCAGCAGATCGGGCGCGGCGATGAAAAGCGCGCCGGCAGCACCATAGGAACAGGAATCTTTCTGTTCAGCATCATAGGGCTGATACTAACCTTCATCCTGGTGCTCGGGAAAAACATCCTTTCCGATATCATGAACGCTCCGCCCGAAGCCTTTTCACAGACCGCGTCCTACACGGCGATCTGCGGCGGGGAATTCCTGATAATCACAGCCTACAACATACTCGGAAGCGTATTCAGGGGGCTGGGCGACTCTAAAACTCCGCTGATGGCAGTGGCTATAGCCTGTGTGGCTAACATAGTCGGAGACCTTTACTTCGTCGCTGTGCTTCATATGGGAGCGTCCGGCGCGGCTCTGGCGACTGTGCTGGCCCAGCTGCTGAGCGTTATCGTTTCTCTGCTGATCATAAAAAGAAGGAAGCTGCCTTTCAGTTTTTCTCTCTCATCGCTGAAGCCGCAGCTTAAGCTCATAAAGCGCATCATCACCATCGGCTTTCCTATAGCCCTGCAGGATTTTCTGGTCGGCATCTCTTTTCTCGTGATCATGGCGATCATAAACCGGATCGGTGTAGACGCCAGCGCGGGAGTCGGAGTCGCAGAGAAGGTCTGCGGATTCATCATGCTGGTGCCGAGCGCCTTCATGCAGTCTATGGCCGCTTTTGTCGCGCAGAATATAGGCGTTGGGAAATACGGCCGCGCTTACAAGACCCTGTCCTACGGCGTGAGACTCTCTTTCCTGTTCGGCCTGACCATGTTCTATCTGGCCTTTTCCACGGAGACCTGCTCTGCGGTATCTTCACCAGCGATCCTTTAGTCATTCCGGCAGCTGCTGACTACCTGAAATCGTACGCTATAGACTGTCTGCTGACCTGCTTCCTCTTCTGCTTCATCGGATTTTACAACGGCGTCGGCTCGACTCTCTTCGTCATGGCTCAGGGAATAGTAGGCGCCTTCGCGATCCGTATCCCGGCAGCTCTCCTGATCTCAGGACATACCAGCCGCCTGTTCTATATAGGCCTCGCGACGCCTTGCTCGACCATAGTGCAGATCATAATGTGTCTGGTAATGTTCGTGTATATCAGGAAAAAGTTCAGCGCGAAAAAACAGTAAGACAGAACAAAATGCTCGCGAACCGATAAAAAACATATGTCGAAAATAATAATTGACATATGTCATTAATCCCCGTACAATTACGATATAAGAAAAAGCTATACCATCGCATTCACGGAGGTTATAAATGAAGATCGCAGCTACATATGACAACGGACAGATATTCCAGCATTTCGGACAGACCAGGCAGTTCAAGATCTACGACATCGAAGATAAAGCCATTAAGTCATCGGAGATCATAGGAGCCGGCGAATACGCTCACGAATCTCTCGTTACGCTCCTCAAAGCCCAGGGAGTAGAAACCCTCATCTGCGGCGGAATAGGACCGGGAGCGCAGCAGTTCCTCAAGGCTAACGGGATCCAGATCATGGCAGGATGCAGCGGCGAAGCCGACGACTGCGTGACAAGCTACCTGAACGGCACGCTCCAGTACACTGACGACCCTACATGCGACCACTCAGGACATCATCACCACCATCATCATTTCGCATAGCGCATTATCGGAAACAAAAAATAAGATCAGCCCGGCAGTGTCAAGCTCATAAAGCATGGCGCCGCCCGGGCTGGTTTATTTTCCTTATTTATAGAAATCCGCGAAATTGCGCTCGAATTCCTGGAAGTTATATGTTTTTTCATCCCTGCAGCGTATAGCGAAATCTACTCTCTTGAAGAAATCGCTCGGCGCTACACCGTTGAAATCTATCTCGTTAAATGCCTTGTAGAAAAGGTCGGATACCAGACGGGCATCGTTGCCGAAGGATCCGCAGCCGAACGCTCCCAGCACCAGATACCTGTAGCCGCAGTGTGCCGCAGCTGTGAGCATGCCGCAGATGCGTTCGTAGAAGAGCTGTTCATACTCTTCCTGGGAAAGTCCGCAGTATCCGTCATTTACCATAGGCGCGCCGCATGTCAGGACCGCTATCTTGAAAGTCTCCGGGAGAAGCTTTCCTTCCTCGTCCCTGATGACTTCCACTTTCGGCGAGATGATGACGCCGTTTGAGCCCAGGCTCATCTTTTCGCTGTCGAGGTCGCTGTCGCCGTTGCCGCGGTTGTAGTTATAGTATCTCTCGGCTTTTTTGCTGTCGATAGAGTCCATGAGAGAGCTCCTGCGGCAGAGGTCCTCTTCCTGAGCCACTGCTCCAAGCTTTACTCCGCCGCCCGGATTCCACGGGTTGGCCATATTGAGCACGAGCACGCCCTTCTTGTCATCGAACATGTTGTATTTCTCTTCCTTGAGAAGCTTCTGCGCCTGTACCAGGGAATCGTTTCCCTGAACGCTGTACCTGCACTTCTCGCCGGAAGGCTCCACCTCGAACTCCCATTTCTGGAGCGCTTTTATCTCATCAGGAAGAAATATCTCTGCTTCCTGTCTCTCTTCCTTCTCCAGCCTGAGCACGACCTCTTTTCCCATAGTCGTGAAATAGTATCTGTTCTTGAGGATCTTGAGAGTATCCTCAAACATGGCTATTGCCTGTTCTTCATTCATCTATGTTCTTCCCTTCTAATATATTAAAATCAATAATGATATTGTAACACACACAGGAAAAAGATACACTGCTGACGCCGGCTCCGCCGGCAAGTCGCTGGCGCGGACAGATCGTGCAGAGCTCACGCAGGTCATTCTGCCTCTTCCTGTATTTTCTTAATGACCTCTTTGTATCTGTAGAGCGGCAGAGGCAGGTCGGCGGCTTTAGCATTGAAGATCTTCTTTACCTTCACTTCCCGCACTCCGGCGTAACCTTCAACAGCAACGGTATCTCCTTCTTCTATATCCTCATCCGGACAGATATAGTCATACATTCTTCCTTCAGACTGAAATTCGACTGCTGCCATTCTCAGTACCTGATCCGGTTCGAAGTCATTCTCCGGCAGCAGCAGTTCTACCATGGAACCGTCCAGCTTCATGACGTTCTCTTTTTTGTATTTAAGCATGAGCAGAGTGCCTTCCGAGCTGTAGGATATCTTAAGCCTGTCCGTCTTGCCCTGTCGCTTTATGAGACCGTCCGTCGGGACAACTCTAACTCTTACGGTATCGGCAAAATCGCACCAGCGGATCTCAGGAACTGTGAGGAAGACTCTCCTGGGAACATGTTCGCCGCCCTTCTCGCTGCGCCTGAATGTGACCTCCCATTTTCCTTCATCGACAGGAACAGCGTCCCAGGTCAGTTCATATCCTCTGCTAAGCAGCTCTCTTACAGGCCAGGCGTCGTAAACCTCGACCGCGCCGGTATTGGGCTCAGGCGGCATCAGCTCATCAGCTTTTTTAATGCATTCGTCTATATCGCGTGCCACATCACTTTCGTCGTAACTCCCGTGCTCCCACATGCGTTTTCTGACCGCCATGCGGGCGGGGAGCAGATAGTTCAGAGCCTCATTAACATCCGGGGAACCGCTGCGGCTGTTCAGCTCAATGCTCCCGAGTCTGTAAGCGGCATCGGCAAATTCCTCGCCTCCGCCGTGGCCATCGTATGCTTTCTCAAGGTCTCCGTAGATCTTTTCGATAATGAGCCTTGCAGTATCTTCGCTCTGTATGACTCCTTTTCCGTACATATACATATCGGCGATCTTTATGATAGAACCATGATCTCCGTGCGCGGCGCCGAAGACGAAGTATTTAAGCGCTCTGTCGTAATCAGGCGCACCGCAGATACCGCTGTAATATATATCTCCCAGAATACCGGCATATTCCCAGCTTTCCGTCAGTTCGAAGAGCTTTTCAAAATCTGCACGCGCCCCTTCGATATCCTGCTCGAAGCTCTCTTCTCCGTAATACCTTCCATAGGCTCTGGCACGCAGGGCATCGAGATCACCCTCAGGAGCCAGCTCGTCGACATACTGCCTGAAGAGCTTTTTCTCCTCCGCTGACGCCCTTTCCAGCTCGTCTGCCCAGTTGAAATGCTCAATATACCCGCTTTTCACGAAGGCCGGCAGTTTCCATTCAGATCTCGGCAGCCCCCTGTTCCTGTCGAAGCATTCGATATATTCCCCGGCTTCCTCAACGCAGAGCGGAATTGTCCTGCCCTTCGCTTCCATCTCGCTGCAATCCCTTTCCATCTCATAAAACAGGTTCCAGACCGCGTCCAGAGTCCCCTTCTCGTCCTGCGCCATATCGAAATAGTTTTCTCTGTCGTAGTAAAAGTGGACTATATCGTCCGGTCCCAGCGAATCCTCGAACATATCATACAGCATATCAGCCCATTTCAGGTACATACTGCTGTCCACTCCCTGAGCGGACATATTTTTGACCGCAGTCCTCATATCGTCCAATGTCATCTCATAGTAGCCGTCGACAAAGAACTCATCCTCTGCCGGGTTCCAGATATCGCTGCCGAGATCCTCGAACCTTACTACCCTTTTTATATCATCTGCATTGTAATGTGTCTTTTCCATTTCCAGCTCCTCAAATATATCAGAAACCCCGACCGCTCCGCGGACAGCTGCCTCCGGCACGACTGCCTACTCGCTCTCTCTGTTTTTCTTCTCATTTTTGTCCGATCTCTTTTTCCCGCCGCCGAGCTTCTCTGATACCAGGGAAACTGCTTTCGGTATGAGATACGAAGCTGCGGTCATGATCGCTATAGCGCCCAGGGAACCGGCAACTGCTCTGTCCTTTTCAGCTTCATGCTCATGGTATTCTCTGCTGCTCCTGTCAACGCCGTTTCCTGCCGGCATCTTGTCCGGATCAAATATGTTCATGGCTACCTCCTGTCAATTCTTACGCCCGGTCAGCGCTGCTGATGAATAAGGCATTCATCGTTCATGCAGATCACTCTCGCCTGGTAACTTTATCTTACTGTTTATATTCTAGCAGAGAAAATGAGGGAAATCATCTGCGGGAGAAATATACTCTGCTGGCGCCGGCCTGGTCCTTACGGCGTGAACTGTTCAAAACGGCAGCGGAGTCCGGGGCAGACTGACGCAGCAGCATTGGAGATGATCGTAGATCTTCCCGGTGCCGAGCGGCTAGAAGCGGTGAAGAGAATTTAAGTTCTCAAAACTTAAATTCTCAGCGGAGGGGCTGGTCCGCGATCACTGTCTGAGCGAAAAC
>JAQYCQ010000008.1 GCA_028724585.1 Bacillota bacterium
TTTTGTAAAGCTGCTTGCCGGACAGGATATAATCTGTTCCGTCAAAATCAACATATACTGTTCTATAATCCGGGTCACGTTCATCTGCTTCGAAATCAAACATTTCATATTCTTCTTCCTCTTCCTGAGGATTTAAAAGAAGCTGCTGAAGCTGATTTGCAGCTTCGGCCAGTATTTCTTTCACGCCAATACTGATCGGAGCAGACATAGGGAACACCTGATATCCTTTTTCTTCAACATAGTCTTTGAATCTGATGTATTGAGGATCATCTTCACTTATCAGGTCAATTTTGTTTGCCGCCACAATCTGCGGTTTTTTCATCAGTTTAGGGCTGTACTGCTGCAGTTCTCTGTTGATTTTATCAAAATCTTCTATCGGATCACGACCTTCACTTCCCGCTACGTCAACTACATGTATAAGCACCTTGGTTCTCTCGATGTGCTTGAGAAATTTATGGCCTAAACCAGCCCCTTCGTGTGCTCCTTCAATTATTCCGGCAATATCTGCCATTACAAAGCTGGTGTCAAATATCTGCACAACACCAAGATTAGGTTCTATAGTTGTGAAATGATAATTTGCAATCTTTGGTTTCGCACTTGTAGCAACAGAAAGCAATGTTGACTTGCCTACATTTGGAAATCCCACCAGCCCTACATCAGCAATCAGCTTCATTTCCAGTATTACAGTTCTCTCCTTTGCAAATCCTCCGGCTTCTGCAAAGTTAGGCGCCTGTCTTGTTGAAGTTGTATATTTCACATTTCCTTTGCCGCCTTTGCCCCCTTTTGCTGCTATGAAAGACTGTCCATGCTCTGTCAGATCATGCATCACAAGCCCTGACTCTTCATCTATGACTACGGTACCAACAGGCACCTTAATAATCAGATCCTGTCCGTTTTTGCCGTAGCGCTTTTTTTTCATACCGTCCTGACCATTTTCAGCTTCGTATTTTCTCTTGTATCTGAAATCCATCAGCGTACGCAGATTTTCATCGGCCTGGAAAATCACATCTCCGCCTTTGCCACCATCTCCGCCATCAGGTCCGCCTTCCGGAACAAAAGGCTCTCTCCTGAATGAAACAGCTCCGTTTCCGCCCTTGCCTGACTTAATCTTTATCTTGGCTCTGTCTACGAACATGGCTCCTCCTTTCTCTATCGCGTCAGCCCGGATCTCCGCCTTTTACGGAAACCCGCCGCTGTGATATACATTTTTGATTATACAACAAAAGCCCCTTCGAAAAGGGGCCTTTTAATGTCTGAATTTAAATTTCAGTGCTGGTTAGACAGTCTGTTCTGTCGGGCTGTCAGCAGTGTCTTTTACAGCGTATACGCTTACCTGCTTTCTCTTTCTGCCTTCTCTCTCAAACTTAACAGTTCCGTCGATCTTGGCGAACAGAGTATCGTCTCCGCCCCTGCCTACGTTGTTGCCCGGGTGGAACTTAGTGCCTCTCTGACGAACGAGGATGCTGCCGGCTGATACGTACTGACCGTCTGCTCTCTTGACTCCGAGTCGTTTAGACTCACTATCACGTCCGTTCTTGGAGCTTCCTACACCTTTCTTACTTGCCATGACTTACACCTCCCTGAAAATGAAGCCTGCATATGTTGACAGGATATCTAGATATCCCGCGTTGATTCTGATCAATGATCTGCCGTTTCTGTATTAAATAAATACTAGAGAACGATGGAATCGATCTTAACAGTTGTATAAGGCTGTCTGTGACCCTGCTTCTTTCTGTAGTCCTTCTTAGCCTTGTACTTGTAGATGATGACCTTCTGGCCCTTGCCGTTTTCTACGACAGTGCTCTTTACGCTTGCGCCTTCTACATAAGGTGCGCCGATCTTAACGTCTGCGCCTTCGCCAGCAACGAGAACCTTGTCGAATACAACTTCTTCACCGGCTTCAGCTCCGAGCTTTTCTACAGAAATCTCATCGCCTTCCTGTACTCTGTACTGCTTTCCGCCTGTTTCAATTACTGCGTACATTCTGTGTCTTACCTCCTCTATCCAGTCTCGCCATCAAGGGCAAGCTTACGCTTTTTAAAAAGCCCTCTTTGAGCGGCTTACCGAAATAGGATACTATCCATGAAGGTAAAAGTCAAGCAAAATCGCTTTTAAAATCGCTTTTAAATATCATTTAATATAGCGAATACTACAGCGGAGTCAGACGGCGGGAATATCTTACCGGCGGGATCGGGACCGACACTGCGTACGCACAGAAGCCGTCCGCGGTAAATAAGCCGGGCAGGTACCTGAAAACCGCATTTTGAGAGCGTCCTTTACAGGATCTCTCCTGTCTCGTTATCGACCAACATGCCGTCAGGTATCTCGCTCTCTATGTCATCGTCGAGGCTGTCCTCTATGCTGCTGTCACTGTCAGGAGCAGCTTCAGCAGGCTCCCTGCGCTGGGCTTTGAGCTTTGCCGCCGCTCTCTCCTGCTTTTCAGCTTCCTTTTCTTCCCTGAGCTCTTCCATGACCTTCTGTTCGATCTCTGTGAGGATATCAGGATTCTGCTCCAAGAAAGCCTTGACGTTCTCACGGCCCTGGCCGATCCTGTTTCCGTCATAGCTGTACCAAGCGCCGGCCTTATTGATGATATCGCATTCGACCGCGCAGTCGAGCGTATCGCCGGTACGCGAGATACCTGTTCCGTACATGATATCGAACTCCGCTGTCTTAAACGGAGGCGCCACCTTATTCTTTACGATCTTGACGCGCACCCTGTTGCCGATGAACTGGTCGCCTTTCTTGATAGCTTCCTGCTTACGCACGTCGAGACGCATAGTAGCGTAGAACTTAAGTGCCCTGCCGCCTGTAGTGACCTCAGGATTTCCGTAGATAACGCCTACCTTCTCACGCAGCTGATTTATAAAAATAGCACATGTGTTTGATTTATTGATAGCTCCAGCCAGCTTACGGAGGGCCTGCGACATCAGTCTCGCATGGAGTCCCACGTGGCTGTCGCCCATATCTCCCTGTATCTCTGCCTTAGGAACGAGAGCCGCTACCGAGTCTATGACCACGATATCGATGCCGCCGCTCCTTACCAGCAGCTCGCAGATCTCCAGAGCCTGCTCGCCGGTATCCGGCTGTGATACGTAAAGCTCGGAAATATCTACTCCCAGATTCGCCGCGTACTCAGGGTCAAGGGCGTGCTCGGCATCGATGAAAGCCGCTTTGCCGCCCAGTTTCTGGGCCTCCGCGATAACATGGAGAGCCAGAGTCGTCTTACCTGAAGATTCAGGTCCGTAGATCTCCGTGATACGGCCCCTCGGGATACCGCCTACTCCTGTAGCTATATCGAGGCTCAGCGAGCCTGTAGGGATCGTATCTATGTTGATGGCGCTGTCATCGCCGAGTTTCATTATCGAGCCTTTGCCGAACTGTTTTTCTATCTGTTTAAGCGCTTCGCTGAGGGCCTTTTCCCTGCCCTCACGAGTGAGATCATCGTTCACGATCTGCACCTTCTCTTTGGATTTTGCTGCCATATATTTTTCCTTTCACAAAATTCTCGAACATCTGTTCAACTATTATTATAATCTCTGGCGCCGCGAGGTCAAGTAAATTTTAGACTCATCCGCCCCTCAAAACCAGATTCCGGACAAAAGTAAAGCGGGATCATCTCCCGCTTAAAAATATATCACATACGATAATAATTGTAAATATATGTAATTTATGATAGGGCATAAATTTTCTAAGCCGTCCTGCTCCGCAGGACTCTACGCGCCTGCCGTCAGCTCCGCTGACAAAGCCCTCCGGGCGCTCCCGGTCTACACCTCCGCTTATTTAGAGGCGGCCGGTCTCCTGCTCTCCGGTATCTCCCTGCCGTCCATCACATATATCATCATATTGAGCATGGTATCAGCCATGAGATTTCTGGTCAGCTGCCTTGTCCAGCCGTTGTGTTTGAAGGATCTGGTCGTAAGCTTTCCATCGTAATAGATGCTGATGTGGTATGTTCCAGGTTCCATATCCTTATAACCGTCAGGACCTGCCAGACCGGTTATCGCCGCGCACATACTGCTGCCTGTGCGTACATGTACTCCTACAGCCATAGCCTCTGCAGCTTCCCTGCTGTAAGGGCTGTACTTTTCTATCAGCTCCCTGCTCACGCCCAGCTCTTCCATCACAGACCTGTCGCTGTAAACAGCGTAGCCTCTGTCGAAGACTTCCGATATGCCCGGCATGTTAGCCAGCTTTGCCGCGAAAAGTCCCGCCGTAGGCGACTCAGCGCAGGAAAAGGATATCTTCTTTTCTATAAGCCTCTTTGAAGCGGCTTCGGCGACAGTCTCGCCGTCTATGCTGAAGACAAATTCCCCTGCCCTGTCCATTACATGCCGGGTCATCCTGTCGACCGCGTTGGCTGCTTCAGCGTGCGTACTGCGTTTGGAAGTCACACGCACCTCGACCGTACCTTCTTTGGCGTAGGTCGCCAGAGTCGGGTCTGTCTGGTTATCTATAAGATCGAGGAGCATGGTCTCCACCATCGACTCGCCGACTCCGAATATCTCGATATGCCTGGAGACTATATAGGCGTTCTCCAGATCCATCAGGTACTTCTTCACGTAGTTGTTCCACATGGTCTTCATCTCAAGCGGAACTCCCGGCATGCATATATAGAGCTTGTTGTTCTTCCTGACAGAAAATCCCGGCGCTGTGCCGGCATCGTTTTTAAATACGTCTCCATGCTCCGGAACGTAACACTGCTTCTTATTGTTATCCGCGAACTTCAGATTGAGGCGCTCAAACTTCTTCATCATACGCTTCTCAATACTGTCGTCATATACCAGCTTTTCGCCCAGAAACTCGCATACGGTCTCCTTTGTAAGGTCGTCCTCAGTAGGTCCCAGGCCTCCGCTGCAGATTATGATGTCGCAGTCCTCTGAAGCCAGGCTGAGTATCCTTTTGAGCCTGTCCGGATTGTCGCCCATCGTGTAATGATAGACGACGTCTATACCCAGCTCGTTGAGTTCCTTTGAGAGCCAGGCGGCATTGGTGTTCACTATGCTGCCGAAGAGCAGCTCTGTGCCGATAGAGATTACAGCGCTTTTCATACTTTTGCCTCCGATCGAGCTACATATCGCTGAAGATCTTTCTGTTCTTCCAGATATACTCGCATCCCGAATAGATGGTCATGATGACTGCTATCCAGAGCATGATAGTCGCGAACGGGATGTTGACGAGGCTGAAAGGCCAGTTGTTTAAGAGCAGGAAGATAACGGCTATCATCTGGGTGACAGTCTTGACCTTTCCCGACCAGGCAGCGGCTATGACTATGCCCTCGCTGGCTGCTACAGCCCTTAAGCCTGTGATAGCGAACTCTCTGGCGAGGATGACTATTACCATCCAAGCAGGCACTACCTGCAGCTGGACCATGCAGACCAGAGCCGATGTTACCAGAAGCTTGTCCGCCAGCGGATCCATGATCTTGCCGTAATCCGTCACCAGATTGTTCTTTCTGGCCAGGTGTCCGTCCAGAAAATCGGTAAACGAAGCGACGACGAATACCACAAGAGCCGCGATATTGTAATTCATTAAATAGAGCACGATGAAGACAGGAACGAGTATCATCCTCATCGTGGTGAGTTTGTTAGGCAGATTCATTTATTTTTCTATCCTTTCTCCTGTAAGGTCATAATCGAAGGCGTCAGTGATCTTTACATAAACTATATCTCCCGGCTGAAGCTCGGTATCCGAAGTCAGGATGACTCCGTCATCTATCTCCGGAGCGTCGTATCTGGTCCTTCCGCTGTAAGTGCCGTCATCGTTCTTTTCATCTATAATGGTCTCGAGCACAGAACCTATTTTCTTCTTATTGTTCTCCAGAGATATCTCACGCTGGAGCTCCATAAGAGCATCCCTTCTGGCGTCCTTGACATCATCATCTACCTGGTCCGGCATCTCAGCCGCCGGAGTATCCTCTTCCAGCGAGAAGGAGAACACGCCCAGCCTGTCGAATTTAGTTTCTTCTATGAAGTCCTGAAGCTCCTCGAATTCCTCTTCTGTCTCACCCGGGAATCCTGTTATGAAAGTAGTTCTGATATGGATATCAGGGATAGCGGCGCGCAGCCTGGAGATCGTATCATTGATGGAGGCGGTAGTCGAGTGCCTGTTCATATCTGAAAGGATCCTGTCGTTTATGTGCTGGAGCGGAATATCGATATAGTTACAGATCTTGTCTTCTTCCTTCATAGTCTGTATGAGCTCGTCAGTTATGGAATCCTCATAGCAGTAAAGCAGCCTTATCCACTCTATACCGTCTATCTTGCAGAGCTCCCTCAGCAGCTTGTAGAGTACAAGGTCTCCATATATATCTTTGCCGTACGCCGAAACGTCCTGGGCTATGAGTATGAGCTCTTTCTTGCCCTGGGCAGCCAGGCTTTCAGCCTCTTTGATGATATTCTCCATGCGGCGGCTTCTGTAAGGTCCCCTGATAGCCGGGATGACGCAGTATGAACATACGTTGTCGCAGCCTTCAGCGATCCTGAGATAGGCGCTGGCTCCGCCAGCATCCATGACCTTGACCTCGAGCTCGTCGTATTCCCTGGGAGCCCTCGTCACTTCGCTGACTCTTTTCCCGGAAGCAGCTTCCTCCAGAGCCTCGTTGATGTGCTCGTAATCGTTGACTCCCAGGAAAGCGTCCACCTCAGGCATCTCCTTATAAAGGTCAGCAGCGTAGCGCTGAGGGAGACAGCCTGTCACCAGCAGAAGCTGACCGCTGTCCTTTTTTATGCCCGCCATATCGAAGATAGCTCCGATAGACTCTTCCTTGGCGTCCTTGATGAAGGCGCAGGTGTTTACCACCAGAGCGTCCGCTTCATAAGGGTCCTGGGCAAGGCTGTGGCCGCCTTTTTCGAGGACCGCAGCCATTGACTCAGAATCTACTGTGTTCTTAGGGCATCCAAGTGTTTCGATGTATACTCTCATATATTAATTTCCTTCCGCGGTGTTTCCGCTTCCGAAAGAGCCTGCCGCCGCTCCGCTGGACGCAGCCTGGTACTCTTCCTTAGTGACCAGGACCTTGCGCGGCTTGCTGCCTTCGCTCGGCCCTATTATTCCTTTAGCTTCCATCATATCTATGAGGCGTCCGGCCCTGTTGTAGCCTATGCGGAAACGCCTCTGCAGCATGGAGGCAGAAGCCTGTCCCGCGTTCAGCACCAGATCTACAGCATCGCCGAAAAGCTCGTCCTCATCATCGTCAGAGGACATAAAGCCTGTGCTGACCGTATTTATCTCCTGCATCACCTGCTGCATATTTTCCTGGGCTCCGTCTTCCCCGCCCTCCTGGGCTTTCCAGAAGTCGATGACGGCGGCTACCTCTTCGTCCGTGACGAACGGTCCCTGCAGTCTTTCAGGCTGTGCCGCTCCCAGAGGGCTGAACAGCATATCGCCCTTGCCGACCAGCTTCTCCGCGCCGGCCCTGTCCAGTATCGTCCTGGAATCGACCTGGGAAGATACCGCGAAAGCGATCCTGGAAGGCACATTTGCTTTGATAAGGCCTGTAACCACGTCTACTGAAGGACGCTGGGTAGCTACTACCATGTGCATGCCGGCCGCCCTTGCCAGCTGAGCCAGCCTGCAGATAGATTCCTCAACCTGCTTGGCCGCTGCCATCATAAGGTCAGCCAGCTCGTCTATGATGATAACGATCTGCGGCATGACCTCGTCTTCCCTGGCTTCAGATCTCATCTTTTTATTAAACGACTTGAGGTCCTTGACCTTTTCTTTAGCGAACTTCTTATACCTGGCCTCCATCTCCTGTACAGCCCAGGCAAGAGCTGCGGCCGCCTTGGCCGGATCCGTCACTACAGGGATCAGCATGTGAGGTATGCCGTTGTAATTGCCCAGCTCTACCACCTTAGGGTCTATCAGGATGAGCTTGACCTCGTCCGGCGTAGCTTCATAGAGCAGGCTCAGTATTATCGAGTTGATGCAGACAGATTTTCCTGATCCGGTCGAACCGGCTATGAGCATATGAGGCATGCCCTTAAGGTCTGCCACCACCGGCCTTCCTGTAACGTCCTCTCCTACCACGAAGCTGATCTTTGACTTAGCCTGCTGGAACTCCCTGGAGCCGATCATTTCCCTCAGGGATACTATCTCAGAATGGTCGTTCTGCACTTCTATGCCTACAGCTGCCTTGCCTGGTATAGGCGCTTCTATCCTCAGGCTCTTTGCCCTGAGATTCAGGGCTATATCGTCCGAAAGGCTGACTATCTTGCTCACCTTCACGCCTGTGGCAGGCTGGACCTCGTACCTGGTAACGGCAGGTCCCCTGTTGACATTTGTGACGCGCGCGTCAACGCCGAAATCGTGAAGCACCCTTTCAAGAGTCGCCGCGCTGTTCCTCAGTTCCGCGTCCCCGCCTGGATTTGACTTTCTCTCAGTCTTATTTAGCAGGTCCAGAGGCGGCAGCTTATACTGCTTTCCCGAGCTTACCGATCCACCCGGAGCTCCTGCCGCTTCCCTTACAGAAGCCGCTGCTTTCGCCACATCCTTAGCTGTCGTCTTCACTTTTTCCGCGTCCTGAACGACCTTACTGACAGACGCTGCCGCGGCATCCAGGTCACCAGCCAGGTCCGCTGCCTTTCCCGCAGTTCCCTTTATATCGCCGGCCGCTTCCCTGAGCTTCTGCGCAGAGGCTGCTTCATCCGGGAACTGGATAACATCGGCATCGTTATTTACAGCCGCAGTATCCTCGAAATTACCGGCATCCGGCACCGGATCGTCGAGGATCTCACCAGTTTCGTAATCTATATTCTGTCCATTAAAAGGCTGTTCAGGCTCACTCTTTTCGAAGGCAGCGCCCGGTCCTTCTCCGAAGGACGATACCTCAAATGTCGGTACCTCTGCCGGTTTAACTTTACCCAGATCCTCATAAGCGAAACCGAGACCCTTAGCGGGATCGTCCCCGCTTCCTGAGCCGTTTCCCTGGCCGAACAGGCTGTCGTCGTTCATGTAGTCAAGTATCTGGCGTCTGTTGTCTGAGCCTCTGAATACAGTAGAACTGCCCTTTGCGTCGGACGTGCCCGGGATCGGCGCTGTCTTATCTTCCTTTTCCTTCTTTCTGCCCGTAAGGAACGAAGGCAGACGCGAGGAAAGGCTGTCAGCGGAGCTGTCGTCAGATACACTTTTTACAGAATCCTGAGCCGGTATCTCAGAAACTCCCGCTCCCGCGGCTGAAACTGAAGGCGCAGGATCTGAATCTGGCAGGGTACTGCTTTCCTGACCGCCGGAAGGCCTGTCTTTTTTCTTTTTGCTGCCCTTTTTTCCCTTTGTTTCCTGTCCTTCGTCAGACAGTACCGGCAGCGGCATAGTGTCGCTCAGCGGATCCGAAGTACCCGATTCTGTCTTTTCCGCAAGGGCGTCTATCCTTTTCTGATTGCGCTTTATGCGCTGGTTGTCGAAGAACACCGATACCGGCGTGTTTGCGATCAGTATAGCGCAGATGATGATCACGACTATGCCCACCAGCACCAGCCCCGTGATATCGACAAGCTTGACCAGTCCCCAGCCTATAGACATGCCGACCGCTCCCGCGCTGTCCAGCAGGACGCCTGACCTGAACATATCTGCTATGTATGAAACGCCGAAATATGGCGTTTTGACCGCCGAATACCTGATAGACAGCAGCATATCTATATCCAGGAACAGAATGATCGTAAAGACCACCGTGCGCGAATTGATATGCGCCGTCCTGTTGGTCAGCACCAGAAGCGCGTAAACTATCAGATAAAAAGGAAGAATGTATGCTGCCGGACCGAAGCATCCCTTAAATACTGTAGAGAGCACGTGCCCGACCTGGCCGGTAGCATCCGTGAGCTCAGCGATGATGATGAATATGCCGAGTGCCACCAGGATAACAGCGATTATCTCGTCCTTCATCCTGCTTCCCGCCGGATTTGTCTTGATCTTAGACTTTTTTTCCTTCTGTTTCTTTTCCTGTGTTTTACCAGTTGTGGACGCCGCTTTTTTGCTGCCGCCTCCGCCTTTTTTCTCTGCCATAAAACCTCCTCCGAATCATATCGAAAATGCCCCGCCGCCGGAACTTAGCGCCTGCCGGCAGCCGGTCCATGACATATTGCCAAACGCGAAAAAATATAAAAATGAAATAAAAATATCAACTATTTATTATATCAATCCCTACCCGCGATTTCCACAACATAAAGCATGAAAGCTGACCCGGTCTGTCATTTTACTCTGGAAAAATCTTCATATAAAAATACATCCTTTCCGTCGGCTCCGCCGACAGCCGCCCGAGGAGCGGGCGATGATCAGCGCCTTCCCTTTCCGCTATATCGCGTCAACGTATTAAAATTTCCTGTTGACTGCATGTGTAACAAAGGCGTATCATCAGAACATAAACATTTTTTATCTTCTGTCAGCCTCAGGTGCTCCGGAGCGCAATATATGCCGCTTATCAGGTCATCATCGGGCGGCAGCAATAGCGGACATTGAAAGGAGCTCAGCTATGAACAGCAGGGAAGCGCTGGAAAAACTGAAAAAAGGCAACCGAAAATTCCGCGGTTCGAAACGCGGAAAATCACTAATATCCTCGAAACTGAGGCTAAAGCTTGCTAAAAAAGGACAGCACCCGTTCGCCTGCGTCATCTCATGCTCCGATTCCAGAGTCGTGCCCGAGATGATATTCTCGGCGGACCTGGGAGATATATTTACGGTCAGGACAGCCGGAAACGTCATCAACGCCGGCGAGGAAGGCTCGGTCGAGTACGTAGTTGAGCATCTGGGAGTCCCTCTGGTCGTAGTCATGGGACACACACTCTGCGGAGCTGTATCGGCAGCTCTCT
Organism: Bacillota bacterium; assembly: GCA_028724585.1. GTDB lineage: Bacteria > Bacillota > Clostridia > Peptostreptococcales > Anaerovoracaceae > RUG708. Next base: position 10,806 of record JAQYCQ010000008.1, read on the forward strand.
CAAGCGAGCCTGATGGCAGCGTAAAGGCTATCACAGACCGTATAAAAGAAGCGATCGGCGATGAAACCGATCCTGACAGGTGTGCGTGGCTCAACGCGGAGAGCGGAGTAAAGCACCTTCTCCAGCACGAAGGTCTGGCCTCTCTCGTCGCCGAGGGAAAACTGGATATCATCCCGGCCCTCTACCATACCAAGTCAGGCAGGGTCACCTTCGGTCCTCTTATGAACGGAGGAGACGGAGCAGACCAGGAGCAGGCGGAGAGCGAAGCTTCAGAGTCTCAGGAATAAACGTTTTTATTTAAGCCGGGATGCCGCCGGCTCTGCCGGCAGCTGCGCGCGGAGCGCGCGTAAAGGGCTGTTTTAAGGTATTCCTGCTTTCATTTTTATGTATACAGCATATCGCCGTGTTTTTTATGATTTTGTGTAAACAGAACTGAAAACATGGTATATAATATTCGGTAAAATACGATTTTACTATCAGCCGGCGATGCCGGCAGGAGGGAAATTATTATGGCAATCTTCGAAGGCGCAGGCGTAGCGATCGTTACACCTTTTAAGGACGGAAAAGTTGATTTTGACAATTACGGCGAGCTCATCGACTGGCAGATTGCCGAGGGTACTGACGCGATCATTTCATGCGGTACTTCGGGCGAAGCTTCTACCATGACAGATGAGGAGCAGATTGAAACTGTAAAATTCGCAGTAGACAGAACCGCAGGACGCGTTCCTGTTATCGCCGGAGCGGGCAGCAATGACACAAGGCACGCTATCGCTCTTTCACAGGAGCTCGAAAAGACAGGCGCTGACGCCCTGCTTCACGTCACTCCTTATTACAATAAGTGCACACAGAAGGGATATATCCAGCACATGACCGCTATCGCGGACAATGTTGACATCCCTATCATCCTCTACTCTGTAAAGGGCAGGACAGGATTCAATATCAAGCCTGAGACAGCGGCTAAGCTGGCTGAGCACAAGAACATCACGGCTATCAAGGAAGCTTCTGGCGACATAGTTCAGTGCGCCGAGATCGCGAGACTGACTCCGGACGATTTCGATATGTATTCCGGCAACGACGACCAGATCGTCCCTATCCTCTCGCTCGGCGGCAAGGGCGTTATCTCTGTGCTCTCCAACGTAGCTCCTAAGGATACCAGCGATATGGTACACAAGTACCTCGACGGCGACGTAAAGGGCGCTCTCGAGCTCCAGCTCAAGGCTATGCCTCTCATCAAGGCTCTCTTCGCTGAAGTAAACCCTATTCCTGTAAAGGCAGCTCTCGATATCATGGGCAAGACCAAGATGGAATACAGGCTTCCGCTCTGCGAACCTGAGGAGTCGACTATCGAGCTTCTTAAGAAGGAACTCACCGCTTACGGCATCCTTTAATTAAGAAATCTACCAGATAAAATTCCGGAGGCTGTGCCTTTATTGGTACAGCCTTTTCTTACTTATTCAAATGTAAATGGAGGCAATAATATGCTGAACATCATACTGAACGGCTCCAACGGCCGCATGGGCCAGGTGCTCACAAGGCTTATAGGCGAACGCGATGACATGAAGGTAGTCGCGGGCGTTTCCAAGAGCGGCGAACAGCTGTCCGACTTCCCTGTCTACTCAGCTCCGGACCAGATAAAGGAGAGCGCGGACGTTATCATCGACTTCTCAAACTTCAGCGCTGTTCCGGCTATCGTAGACTGGGCTGCCGCTAACAAGACACCTATCGTCATCGCCACTACGGCCCTCGACGATGACTGCAGCGCCAAGATCGCGGAAGCAGCAAAGGTCATCCCTGTATTTAAGTCCGCCAACATGTCCCTTGGCATCAACGCGCTGATCAAGGCTCTTAAAGCTGTCACTCCGGCGCTCGAGGCTGACTTCAACGCGGAGATCATAGAAAAGCACCACAACAAGAAGCTGGATTCACCGAGCGGCACTGCTGTAATGCTGGCGGATACTATTAAAGAGTCTTCCAGCCGCGAAAAGCACTACATATACGGCAGACACAGCAAGCATGACGAGTTCAGCATGGACAACATCGGCATACACGCTGTAAGAGGCGGCACTATCCCCGGCATACACACAGTAATGTACTGCGGTCCTGACGAGACTCTGGAGTTCACTCATACTGCTTTCTCGAGGGATATATTCGGAAACGGTGCTATAAAAGCTGCTGAGTTCATTGCGGGCGGAGTAAAGCCGGGCATGTACTCTATGGACGACATCATCTAAAAGCTTAAAACGCGGAGAAACGGCGCGCCGCTTTTCACCAAGACGCCGCTGTGAGAAAAAGGAGAAAACATAGGATATGGCAAATTTATACGATCTTACAGATCCATATGAAATCGCGAGATATATCAAGGAAGCTGAAAAGCAGACTACAGCAAAGGCTTACGTAAACGGCGACTTCGACGACGTAAAGTTCGAAAACGTCAAGAAGTTCGGTGGAAACGGCTCATGGATCCTTATCGGAGACGCCGCTGAGATCAAAAAGGCTATCGCTGACAAGAATATCCCAGAATCAGACTTCGTATTCGAAAACAATATGAGAAACTCAGCAGTTCCTCAGCTCGACCTCACTGAGATCGATGCCAGGATAGAACCGGCCACATTCATCAGAAACGGAGTTCAGATCGCCAAGTCCGCTGTAGTTATGATGGGCGCTGTCATCAACATCGGAGCTTCCATCGGCGAAGGCACTATGATAGACATGAACGCTGTACTCGGTGCCCGTGCCACTGTAGGAAACAACTGCCACATCGGAGCAGGCGCTGTGCTCGCCGGAGTTCTCGAGCCCCCTTCAGCTACACCTGTTATCATAGAAGACAACGTTCTCGTGGGCGCTAACGCTGTAGTGCTCGAAGGCGTAAAGGTCGGCAAAAACTCAGTAGTAGCAGCGGGCTCCGTGGTTACCGAGGATGTTCCTCCTGATTCGGTGGCAGCAGGCTCCCCTGCCGTTGTCGTTAAGAAGAAGGACGAAAAGACCGAGAGCAAGACTCAGCTGCTCGACGACCTCAGAGGCTAAAAAATAAAGTATAAGATCCTGCGACGACGGCTCCGCCGACAGGACTCCGCACGCGGCTCAGGCCGCGCCGCGATAAAAGAAAAGCTCCCTGCCCGGGAGCTTTTTTCGTTATAATATTCCGCCGTCCACGCCGATGACCTGGCCGGTGATGTAGGAAGCCTGATCTGACGCCAGAAAAGCCACAGCCCCTGCCACATCCTCAGGAGATCCGAAGCGCTCCAGAGGGATCTCCTCTATGAGCTCGCTTCTTGCCTCTTCGTCCAGCTCAGCGTTCATCTCCGTATCTATAACTCCCGGAGCGAGACAGTTTACAGTTATGCCGCTCGGTCCCAGCTCCTTTGCCAGAGCCTTTGTAAGGCCGATCACCGCTGCCTTTGAGGCAGAGTATATCACCTCACAGGAAGCGCCTGAGACGCCCCACATGGACGACATGTTTATGATCCTGCCTTTCTTCCTGCTGATCATCTGCGGAACGAAGGCGCGGCACATGTTATATACTCCGCCAGCGTTCACTCCCATGATCCTTTCCCAGTCATTTTCATCGGTATCAGTAAAAAGCCTTATCTGGGCTATGCCCGCATTGTTTACCAGTACATCCACCCTTCCGAACTTCTCCAGGATCTGAGCGGATACCTTCTTTACCTGCTCGGCATCTGAGACATCGCACTGATAAGCGACAGCATCGATTCCATCTTCTCTGAGCTTCTCAGCCGCTTTCTCAGCTTCTTCTCTTCGTGAAGCGTAGATCATAGCGACTCTGTATCCTCTGGAGGCCAGAGCCTCTGTGACAGCCAGTCCTATACCTCTGGAACCGCCGGTGATGACAGCCGTATCATTCATCCTTTTCTCTTCCCTTTCCGTATCTGTCCGACAGATAATCCTTATACACTACGTTTTTCCTTATCTCCCTGAGCTCCTTCAATATCTGGTTAAGGGTAAACTGGATAGAGATCAGGATGATGAACATTATTATTATCAGGGCGAATATGATCCCTGCCTGTGAAATATTCGAGATCTGCAGCAGCATAGCAGTCACCTCCTTAAATCTAAAAAAAGGGACCGGCTGAAAAGCCGATCCCCGTTTTTATCACAATAAAGCGCTTTATGATATTCTCTGATTAAGCGTCCAAAACGTTCTTTCCATCATAATAGTTGCAATTAGGGCAAACTCTATGCGGAAGCTTTGGCTGGTGGCACTGAGGGCAAATAGAAACTCCTGGTGCAACCATCTTCATGTTCTGTGATTTTCTCATATCTCTCTTTGATTTAGATGTTTTCCTCTTAGGAACTGCCATTTAAAACACCTCCTTGCCGTCTAAAAGTCTAACAGAAATTATTATATCACCGCCAGAAAATCTGTCAACATAAATTTCTGTTTATTATCCGTAAAATCCTAAAAGCGTTATTACTTGTTGAGTCCGCTTACGATCTCAGCAGTATCTCTTGCGATCATGAGCTCTTCGTCTGTAGGAACGAGGAGGATCTTAACAGGGGAATCATCAGTTGAGATGATATCTTCGCCCTTAGCGTTCTTTTCAGGATCCAGCTTGATGCCGATGAGGTCGAGACCCTCGCATACGCGTGCTCTCATCTCAGCGTCGTGCTCGCCGATACCTGCTGTGAATACGATAGCGTCGCATCCGCCGAGCTGTACATAGTAGTTGCCGATGTAGCCCTTGATCCTTCTTGCGTACATCTTAAGAGCGAGCTCAGCCATCTCATCGCCAGCTTCAGCAGCGGAGTCTACTTCTCTCATGTCGCTCATTCCGCAGATACCGAGGAGACCTGACTTCTTGTTGAGGATAGTGAGCATCTCTTCAGCAGTCTTGCCTTCCTTCTGCATGATGTAAGTAACTACAGTCGGGTCGATGTCGCCTGATCTTGTTCCCATCATGAGGCCTTCGAGCGGTGAGATACCCATTGAAGTGTCTACGCACTTGCCGTATTCGATAGCAGCCAGTGAAGCGCCGTTTCCGATGTGGCAGTTGATGAGCTTTACTTCTTCAGGCTTCTTGCCGAGGAGCTCAGGAGCCTTCAGTGAAATGTATCTGTGGCTTGTTCCGTGGAATCCGTACTTTCTAACCTTGTAGTCAGTGTAGTAGTTATAAGGAACAGCATAGAGGAAAGCCTCAGGAGGCATAGTCTGATGGAACGCAGTGTCGAATACAGCTACGTTAGGAGTTCCAGGCATAGCCTTCTCAGCAGCCTCGATACCGATGAGGTTAGCAGGGTTGTGGAGAGGTCCGAGCGGGATGCACTCTTCAATAGCGTCCTTAACGTCCTGATCTACCAGGATTGATTCAGTATACTTGTCTCCGCCGTGCAGGATCCTGTGGCCGATACCGCCGATCTCTGAAGCGTCCTTGATGACACCGATCTCAGGATCTGTAATAGTTGAGATGATGCGGGCTACAGCTTCACCGTGGTCAGCGAAGTTGAGAGTCTCCTTCATCTTGTCAGCGCCTGCCTTCTCGTATGAGAAAGTTGACTTCTCACCAGCGAGCTCGCAGAGACCTTTGCAGAGAACTTCCGCAGTTTCAGTTTCAATGATCTGATACTTTACGGAAGAGCTTCCGCAGTTTATTACCAGTACCTTCATGTTTTCCTCCAATTTAGTAAAATATTTTCATTGATTAGATGATTTAATAATATTCAAATCACGGTTATAAATTATATTATCCATCATAAAAATAGTCAAGCAGCGCAGAAATATTTACATATAATTGCCATTAGAGAAACAAATATCGTATATCCGTATACATATCATCCTCTATACGGAACGTATTTATACTCCCCGCCGGTTATGTCGGAACCCCCGTGCAGCATGTTATACAGGCCTGCCGCCCTGATGTCCAGCTCGACTGATCTCCTTACCTTTTCATCATATCTGGAAAGGCCGGCCAGATTGCTGAGTACAGGCATATCCGACTTCTTTTTCATTACTGAAAGGATCTCTCTCCCCTTCTCTGAAAAGCCCAGCACTCGGGCATACCTGACTCCCCTGAGCTCGCTGAAATCCTCAGCCCTGAAATTCATGAGCGTATGCACGAGCATCCTGCTGATCCTGGACCTTGTATATCTTTTCGTTTTAATAATATCAATAAAATCGTCCATCACGCGGACTCCGTCCGCCAGCGCCGCGGCGGCGGCCCTGGCTTCTATGCCCTCAGCGGCCGAGTAGACAGCGGCAAGCTCCCTGCGGCCGGATGTCATGATCCTGTACCTTAAAAGGCGGAGCATGCTGCAGTCAGCCTCTGCAGCCCACGAAGCCGCTGTCTTTCCGTCAGGAAACAGCTCTTTTAATACGGCCGCCGCTGCCGGCGGCACAAGAGAACGCGCCTGGTCGGCCTTTCCTTCTTTCAAAAGGCCGCGGACGCGCGAAGCGGATACACAGGGACTGCCGGAGGCATCTCCGTAAGCGGAGCTTTCGCGGCGTTTTACCGGTACAGGCTTTATACCTGAATCCAGTTCTTTCAGAGCCGACAGATAGCCGCAGGCAAGAAGGTTGTTGGGAGTCCTCAGCACGTCTGAGACTTCCCTGCCGTAGAATCTCTCGGCTGATCTGGTGAGAGCTTCCGCGTAAGATATGCCTTTTGACAGGTTTTCTTTTATGAGCGGCGCGAGGTTTTCGTCATCGGACGAAGCAGAAGCGGCTTTTTCCAGTGTTTCCAGATCGTCGTTCTCGCAGCCGAAGGATATATTGTCGACACAGCCCGCACTCTCTAAGACAGAGACCGCGCCTCTGGTGTACTCGCTGCTGCTGTTTACGGAATAGATATACGGCATGGACAAGACCAGGTCAGCGCCTGAGTCGACCGCCATGCGCGCTCTAAGTGACTTAGGGATCATGCAGGGTGTCCCTCTCTGCAGGAAATCTCCCCCCAGTACGACAATAAGGCCGTCGGCGCCTGTAAGCTCCGCGGCCTTTTTCATCTGATACAAATGCCCGTAATGGAAGGGGTCGTATTCAGCTGTTATACCCGTTATATTCATGATAGGGATCTTACTCGATGTCTCCGCGGCCAGCCTGGTCGGAAAGCGTCCTGATCTCGTTCCTGTTGTCGTCGAGAGTGCTGCTCATCTTGCCGAACATATCCGCCATTTCTTCATACATGCGCTGGGCGTAGTTTTCGTTGAGATCGTCGATCTTTTCCTGGAATGAAGCGAGCACCTGGTCTATATATTCGAAGGTGCCTGTCTTAAGCTCTCTGACGTTTTCTTCTGTAACGCGCATGATGTCGTCGGCGCGCTTCTTTGCCCTGAGAGTTATATCGTCCTGCTCCACGAGCTGGTCAGCTTTTTCCTTGGCTATGCTGATAGTCCTGTCGTATTCGGCTTTGGCTTCGTCGAGTATGCGCTGGCGTTCGTCCTTGATCCACTGAGCCTGCTGAATCTCCTTAGGCAGCTCGTCCTTGATCTCGTGAAGGATATCCAGGATATCCTCAGGGTCGACGATGACCTTGCTGGAAAGCGGGAAATTGCCTGAGGTGTTAAGTATATCTTCTATCTCCTGAAGCAGGTCAATTATCTTCATCACAAATCCTCCCTATATGATGTTCTTCTATATATCGGCGTACGTTCTCCGGCACCAGACCTTTGATGCTGCCGTTGAAAAATATTACTTCTTTGATAGCGCTCGAGCTGAGATAGGAGTGCTCGATGTTTGTGAGAAGGAACATAGTCTCGAAATCTTTATAGAGATGTTTGTTCATATAGGCTCTAGGGATCTCAGAAGTGAAATCCGGTATGTCTCTCAGTCCTCTTACGATACACGCTATATTGTTTTCTCTGACATAGTCAGCTAAGAATCCGGAAAAATTTACTATCTCGACATTCTCTACGCCGGCGTCGTCGACGGCCTCGCGGATCAGTCTTCTGCGTTCCTTTACCGTGAGCAGCGGTGTCTTGCCTGAATTTGTGACTACAGCGACAACGAGCACGTCGCAGAGCTTAGACGCTCTTTTTATGATATCGAGATGCCCGTATGTCAGAGGATCGAATGATCCAGGATACATGAACTTCTTCATTATCTGTCTGCCTCCTGTTTTTCGTAAATTGAAACGCGCACTTTGCCGTATTTCCTGTCTTTGACGAGCTCCAGGCTTCCGATCTTCTCAGGGAGCAGCTCTTCACGGCCGTGCTCAGCCACGACTATCCCGCCTTCCGGGAGCACGTCTGATTCGGCCAGCCTGCGCAGGCAGTCCAGCATCAGCCCTGCTTTATACGGAGGATCAAGGAACACTATGTCCGCCCTGTCATGTAAGTTGGCGAGCCCGAGAGCGTAATCGGAGCACATGATGACTGAATAGTCTTCCATACCGCACGCTTTTACATTTTCTCTGACAAGAGATATACTGCGTCTGTCTTTATCTACGAAATAGGCACGTTTGGCTCCTCTGCTCAGAGCCTCGAGGCCCAGGCTTCCTGTTCCCGCGAAAAGGTCCACGACCACCGCGTCTTCCACATGCATCTGTATCATGCTGAAAACCGCTTCTCTGACCTTTTCCGCTGTAGGCCTTACATTGTAGTCTGGAGGGGCGGTAAGCTTCCTGCCCTTGAATTCTCCGGCTATTATTCTCATAATTTGTGTTTTCCCCCTCGAAAACGCCTCCTCGGCGCTTTCATGATTTTTCATGTTATCGCGTGATCATGACATTATAGTACACTATCCGCAATATAATCTATATTTTAGCATGAAAAGGACATTTTGTGGGAGTTCCATATAGCTAACATTGCCTTTATCGCAGAAAAACGCGGCAGCGCCATAACGGCGGAGCCGCGTTCCTACAGATCAAAATATAAATGAAGATCTTTATTCAGCTTTATTTCTTTCTTCTATTAACTGCGCCTGTACAGCCGTGATGGCGATAACGCCCGGGATATCCTGCCAGCGGCAGCCTCTGGAAAGGTCGTTTACAGGTTTAGCTATACCCTGAAGGATAGGGCCGTATGCTGATGCCTTCGCGAGTCTCTCAGCGATCTTGTAAGCCGAGTTGCCTGCGTCGATATTAGGGAATATCAGTATGTTGGCCTTGCCCGCCAGTTCGCTGTCCGGAGCCTTGAAAGCGGCTACCTCAGGAACGATCGCCGCGTCAACCTGGAATTCGCCGTCGCATTTGAGGTCAGGATAAGTTTCGTGAGCTATCCTCAGGCCTTCTTTTACGTTATCGACGATATCGTGCCTAGCGCTGCCCTGGGTCGAATGAGAGATAAAGGCAGCTATAGGCTCTGCCCCTACCAGATCCTTAAAGCTCCTGGCTGTCATATCAGCGATATCTGCCAGCTCTTCTGATGTAGGAGCCTGTGTAAGTCCGCAGTCAGCGAACATGAAGGTTCCCTTTTCGCCGTATTCGCAGTCAGGCACTTCTATGAGGAAGAATGACGATACCATCTTTTCGTTCTTCGCAGTCTTGACTATCTGCAGAGCCGGCCTGAGAGTGTCAGCGCTCGTGTGAGCCGCGCCGGAAACCAGTCCGTCAGCGTCTCCTACCCTTACCATTACTACTCCGAAGTATACGTAGTCTGTGCTGATCTTTTCCTTAGCCTGCTCAGGCGTAACGCCCTTCTTTTTCCTGAGCTCATAGAATACGTTGGCGTATTCGTCCAGTTTAGGGGATTCTGCAGGGTTGACGAAGGAAGCTCCCGAAAGGTCAAGTCCCAGCGCTTCCGCTCTGCTCTTTATATCTTTCTCATCTCCGATAAGGATAAGTTCTGCTGTGCCTTCTTTGAGAGTCATATCCGCCGCTCTGAGGATCCTCTCGTCATTGGTCTCAGGAAGCACGATCTTTTTAAGGTCTGCCCTCGCTCTGTCCTTGATAGTGTTTATTACAGCCATTTTCAAGTTCCTTTCTTTTCTGACGCGAAATCAAATACGCTTCGTTTTGATTTGCATGCGATGTGAAATAATATCCATGCATATAATCAGTATAAATCATTTTTATGGATTTGCAAATCACACAGTATTAAAAGCTGCGTAAAGCACGGCTTAACGCGGATGATACCAGGCCTGTTACGAGCGCTCCGCGCACATAAAAAGCCGGCTGGGTGCCGGTCGGCTTTTGAAAATATGCTAAATTCCGATGTTTTCTTCCGGCACTCTGCCGTAGAGCTTTTCAACCGCCGCTTTAACGCCGGCGTTTTGCGGATCCGAAAGCGAGGGATCCTCCCTCAGCAGGGCTTCGGCATCCTCCGACGCCATTTGCAGGATCCTGCCGTGTTTAGCCGGATTGGCTATCCTGAGCTCAGGTATGCCATGCTGACGGGTGCCGAAGAATTCACCCGGCCCGCGCATCTCAAGATCGCGTTCGGCTATCTCGAAGCCGTCTGATGTGGATGCCAGCACCTGAGCCCTCTCAGCGCCGAGACCGCTGTCATTTTCGACTATAAGATAACAGTAGGACTGCTGGCTGCCTCTTCCCACGCGGCCCCGCAGCTGATGCATCTGGGCCAGTCCGAAGCGCTCGGCGTTTTCTATCAGCATGATGGTGGCATTCGGTACATCTATGCCGACTTCTATCACAACGGTCGAGACCAGTATCTGTATCTTTCCCGCGGCGAAGTCCTGCATGACGGCATCTTTTTCAGCCGCCTTCATGGCCCCGTGGAGCAGACCCACTTTTACGCCCGGGAATTTTGATGACATCTCAGCTGCCAGGCTCTCCGCGGAATGAGCGTCTATGAACTCAGAGTCGGAAACGAGAGGAGCGACAACGTAGGCCTGTCTGCCTTCGGCGGCAGCCTGTCCCAGCTTTTCATACGCCCTGCCACGCTCTGCCTTTGAAAAAGTCTCAGTGATGATCGGTTTTCTTCCCGCTGGAAGCTCGTCCAGGATAGATACCGGCATACCCGCGAAGATCACTACCGCCAGGCTCCTCGGTATAGGAGTCGCCGTCATGACAAGGACGTCCGGGCTGGCTCCTTTAGATGCCAGACTCACGCGCTGGTTTACTCCAAAGCGGTGCTGTTCGTCGGTGATCACCAGACCGAGGTTCGAGAACTCGACATCATCCTGGATCACGGCATGGGTGCCTATGACTATATCGATTCTGCCATCCGCTATGAGCCTTTTCATCTCCCTTTTCTCAGCCAGCTTCTGGCTTCCGCTCAGGAATCCGACTCTGACCCCGAGAGGCTCGAACAGCTTCCTGAACTTCTCATAATGCTGGGAGGCGAGCAGCTCCGTCGGCGCCATAAGAGCACCCTGGCAGCCGTCCTTAGCTGCTTTGTAGAGGACTGAGGCCGCGACCGCGGTCTTTCCCGAGCCCACATCGCCCTGAAGCAGACGCTGCATCTGCGAAGCCGACTCCATATCGTCCTCTATCTCTTTCACAGCCCTCTTCTGCGCGTCAGTAAGCTCGTAGCCCAGTGATCTCTGAAATTCGCCTGTATAGTCATCGTGGGGAAAAGCTATGCCCGTCGTCACGGGAGCAGTCTCCTCCATGCGGCCGCTCAGTATTCCCAGTCCCGCCGCGAAGAGGAACATCTCCTCATAAACTATCCTGAACCGGGCAGCCGCGTAAGCCTCCCTGCTGGAAGGAAAGTGTATATTCCTGACAGCAAAAGCGCAGCCGGCCATGTGCCTCTTTTCCAGAAGTCCTTCGGGCAGAGTCTCATAGCTCTCATCCAGCGAATCCAGCATTTCCCTTACAGCATTTCTCATCACCTTCTGTGAGAGCCCTTTGGGCAGGCGGTAAAAAGGAAGGATGCCTTCCTGATCGGAATCAGAAGCTCTGGCTATATCAGGCTGGACCATTTCCAGCCTTTTTCCCCTGGTCTCCGTCACTTTACCGTATATTTTATATGTAAACCCATCTCGGGCATATCCTGCGATATAAGGGCGGGAAAAGAACCTGAGCTTGATCTCTCCGGAGTCATCCACGGCTGTCAGGTCTACCACTGAGCTCCTGGTTCTCGGAGCGTACCAGCGGGCTGCCCTAGCGATCACCGCTTCTATCAGGCACTCATCTCCTGCCTTAAGCTCGCCTATCTTTCTGATATTTGTCCTGTCCTGGTATGAAACCGGATAAGCTCCCAGCAGATCTTTTCCATCGGTTATGCCCATACTTGCGAAAGCCTCGAGCCTTTTAGGGCCTACACCCTTGAGCTGTGAGATCTCCTTCAGCATAATATATCGAGTTCCCGTCTGGCTATCTTTTTCGATTTGACGCCCGTCAGGGTAAACATTATCCTGCCCGTCTCTGCGCCCGTGATATCTTTTATCATGCTTCTGATCTTCCTCCCCAGGATCTCCGCCGTACCGCTTATGCTGCTTCCGAAGCGGATTATCCCGTAAAGCCTGAGGTCGACAGCTCCGCTGTCACTCGAGACCTCTATGAAGCCCAGGCTTTCCCTTCCGGTCTGCCGCGCTTTCATGATCTTGCCCTTGGCGTTGGTCAGCGCGTACAGACCCTCCGTATTTTTCGCGGCTTCGAGAGCGATCATCGCGAATATCTGGTCCGCGAATCTCACCTGCCCCCGCTCTGTTTCATATTCGATCATACAAGTTCTCCGAAAAGACTGAATGTACCTGCGTCGGTGATCTTTACATCAGCCATCTGGCCTGCTCTGGATTCGTCGCATTTGAAGTTTACCAGCTTAAATGTGCCGGTTCTTCCCGAGCAGGTTCCTTCACCGCCTCTGGCGCTCCTGCCCTCGATGAGGATCTTCTCTACACGGCCTTCATACGCCGCGTTCTTTTCCGCCGAGATCGCGTTTATAGCGTCCACAAGGCGGTTGAATCTGGCATGCTTGAGTTCGTCAGGCACCTGATCCTCGTACTCTGCTGCCGGCGTCCCCTCACGCTTAGAATAAAGGAAAGTAAAGGCAGAGTCGAACCTGGCCTTCTGGACCAGATCCATAGTCTCCTCGAAATCCTCATCCGTCTCGCCCGGGAAGCCTACGATGATATCAGTCGTGACCGCTATGTCGCTCCTGACGTCCCTGAGCTTAGCCAGCAGTTCAAGATACTTTTCCTTAGTATATCTTCTGTTCATCTTCTTGAGCAGCCTGCTGCTTCCCGACTGTACCGGCAGATGGATATGAGGGCATAACTTATCCAGCCGGCCGAAAGTCTTTATCAGGTCGTCCGAGCAGTCCTTTGGATGCGATGTCATGAACCTGACGCGCTCTATGCCGTCAATGTCCTCTATCCTGTAGAGAAGGTCGGCGAAGTCGCTGTCGAAGCCGTCTGCCTTGCCGTACGAATTGACGTTCTGCCCCAGCAGAGTTATTTCCTTCACCCCATCGTCCGCGAGACGCTTTATCTCGGCGATTATAGCTTCAGGAGGCCTGCTCTTCTCCCTGCCCCTCGTGTAAGGCACTATGCAGTAGGTGCAGAAGTTGTTGCAGCCGTTCATTATGTTTACGAACGACTTGAATTTAAACTTTCTCCTGGACGGCAGACCTTCGGTTATGTGGTCTATGCTGTCAGCGACAGCATACTCGTGCTGGCCCAGCTCTCTCCGCTCTCGAAGGAGCGAAGGAAATTCATCGATGTTCATAGTACCGAATATTATATCAACCCAGCTGTACTTGTCTTTTATGATATCCGTCACTCTTTTCTGCTGCATCATGCATCCGCAGACCGCCACGATAGAATCTGGATTTTTCTCCTTTATCTTCTTGATGACGCCAAGCTGGCCGAAAAAACGGTTGTCGGCGTTCTCTCTTACACTGCAGGTGTTTATTATGATCACATCGGAGCCGTCGCGCTCCTCCGCCTTCACATAGCCGTCGTCTTCGAGCATTCCGGCTATGGTCTCGGAATCACGCTCGTTCATCTGGCATCCGAAGGTCTGTATGAAATATGTTCCTCTTTTCCGGGAATCAGAATACATATCTTCTCCGTCTTGTTAAAATCGCTGTAACTTATTCTTCGACTTCCTCGAACTGCGAATTGTACAGATCAGCATAGAAGCCGCCCTTAGCCAGGAGCTCGTCGTGAGTTCCCTGCTCTATTATATCACCCTCGTTCATGACGAGGATCTTGTCAGCGTCCCTGATGGTAGAGAGCCTGTGGGCGATGACAAAGCTGGTGCGTCCTTCCATCAGCCTGTCCATGGCCTTCTGGATGAGCTCCTCTGTACGTGTATCTACTGAAGAAGTAGCCTCGTCCAGGATCAGCACCCTGTTGTCCGCCAGTATCGCCCTCGCGATAGTGAGCAGCTGCTTCTGGCCCTGCGATATATTCGACGCTTCTTCGTTGAGCACCATGTTATAGCCTCCAGGAAGCGTCCTGATGAAGTGATCGACATAAGCCGCCTTTGCAGCCTCGACAACCTCATCGTCAGTAGCGTCCAGCCTTCCGTACCTGATGTTCTCCATGATCGTGCCCCTGAAAAGCCAGGTATCCTGGAGCACCATTCCGAAATTGGACCTGAGCTCGTTCCTGTCGAACTCCCTGATATCGTGTCCGTCCAGTTTTATGGATCCGGAATTTACATCATAGAATCTCATGAGAAGCTTTACTATAGTCGTCTTGCCGGCGCCCGTCGGCCCTACGATAGCTATCTTGCTGCCCTTCTTTACGTCTACGCTGAAATCGTTGATGACAGTCTGGTCAGGATTGTATCCGAAAGACACGTGGTCGAATTCTATATTGCCCTCTACACTGTCGAGATGTACAGGGTCCTCAATGCTCTGGACTTCTTCCTCTTCCTCGAGAAACTCGAATACTCTCTCGGACGCCGCCGTCATCGACTGGAGCATATTGATTATGTTGGCCAGCTGCTGTATAGGCATAGTCAGGTTCTTTACGTACTGGATAAATGCCTGGATATCTCCGATGCCGATGATATTCTTAATGGCCAGATAGCCGCCCGATATAGCGACTCCGGCGTATCCCAGATTGCTGACGAAGACCATCAGCGGCTGCATCAGTCCCGAAAGGAACTGAGACTTCCACGCCGAAGTGAAGAGCACTTTATTGGTCTCGTCGAATTTTTCGGTTACAGCTTTCTCTCTGCCGAAAGCCTTGATGACCAGCTGTCCGCTGTAGTTCTCCTCTACCTCTCCGTTGATGTGCCCCAGGTAATCCTGCTGCATACGGTAATACTTCTGCGAGAATTTTACCAGTATGGCGATCAGGATGATAGAAAGCGGTACCATTACCACAGCGATGAGAGTCATCAGCGGCGATATGGTGAGCATCATGATGATAACGCCGACGATAGTGCACACATTGGAAATGACCTGAGCCACGCTCTGGTTGAGGCCCATGGACAGCGTATCGACATCGTTGGTTATCCTGGAAAGCACCTCACCGTAGGTACGGCTCTCGAAGTACTTCATAGGCATCCTGTTTATCTTATCGGTGATATCCTTCCTCATCGAGACCGCAAGCTTCTGTGTAACGCCGGTCATAAGCCAGCCCTGCACAAACTGCAGCAGGGAGCCGATCAGATAGAGAGCCAGCGTTATTATCAGTATCTTTCCGATATATTCGAAGTCTATGCCGCCTGTTCCGGCTATCTTCTTCATAAGGCCGTCGGCCAGCGCGTTGGTCGCTTTCGCCATGACCTTAGGTCCGACTACCGAGAAAACAGTTCCGCCTGCCGCGAATATCATGACCGCGAACAGGGTGAACTTATATTTTCCCATGTATTTCAGCAGCTTCTTCATCGAGCCGCGGAAATCCTTAGGCTTTTCGCCGCCCATTCCGGCCTTTGCCGGACCTCTTCTGCGCGGAGCGCTGCTTCTTATTTCTTTTTCTGCCATGCTCTACGCCTCCGTTTCCAGATCGAGTTCTTTAGCTGAAAGCTGCGATTCAGCTATATCCCTGTAAATATCGCACGTCCCGAGGAGCTCCTCATGTCTGCCCTTGCCTACGATCCTTCCCTCATCGAGGACTATGATCTGATCCGCGTGCATGATGGTGCTGACCCTCTGCGCGACGATTATTATCGTGCTGCCCGCCGATCTCTCGGCAAATGCCTGCCTGAGCTTAGCGTCGGTCTTCATATCCAGCGCCGAAAAACTGTCATCGAATATGAATATCTCCGGCTTCTTTACTATAGCCCTGGCGATAGCCAGCCTCTGCTTCTGTCCGCCCGAGATATTTGTTCCTCCCTGGGCTATGTGGGTCTCCAGGCCTTCAGGCTTCTCGCTTATGAATTCAGTCGCCTGAGCTATGTCAGCCGCTTCTCTGAGTTCTTCGTCCGAAGCGTTCTCGTCGCCGAACCTCAGGTTGGAAGCTATGGTACCCGAGAAGAGCACACCCTTCTGAGGCACGAATCCTATCATAGCTCTCAGTTCATCAAGAGGGATCTTCCTTACGTCGACTCCGTCGACAAGGATAGCTCCGCGGGTAACATCGTAGAAACGCGGCACCAGATTGATGAGCGTGGATTTGCCTGATCCCGTGCTGCCGATGAGCGCTGTCGTAGTTCCAGGCTCCGCCGTAAAGCTGATATCAGAGATGACCTCGTCCTCAGCGTCAGGATAAGCGAAACCGACATTGTCGAATTCGACTATTCCCTTCTTTCCTTCCACATGCTCCGGATGTTCCGGTTCCATGATAGAAGGCTGGGTTGTCAGCACTTCGTCTATCCTCTCAGCAGCTACTCCCGCTCTAGGCAGGAATATGGAGATCATAGTGAGCATCAGGAATGACATTACTATCATCATCGCGTATGTGATGAAGGCGGTCATCGTTCCTATCTGAAGGTCCCCGGTGTCTATCCTGTGAGCCGCTACCCATACTATGAGAAGCGTAGTTCCGTACATGATAAGGCTCATGCCCGGGAACATGAATGTCATAGCCCTGCTGGTGAAGAGCTGGGTATCGGCAAGCTCCCTGTTAGCCTTATCGAAGCGCTTGGCTTCCTCTTCCTGACGGCCGAATGCCCTGATAACGGACAGCCCCGTCAGAATCTCTCTTGATACCAGGTTCAGCGCGTCTACCAGCTTCTGCATCATCTTGAACTTCTTGAGCGTAGCTCCCATAAGTACAGCTACGAAGACGATGATAGCCGCTACCGCGAGGATTATGATCCATTCCATGTTGGCTTTGGTCTGAACAACCTTGTAGACACCGCCTATCCCGAGGATAGGAGCATAGAGCAGTACCCTCAGCATGATGACTACTACCATCTGGATCTGCTGAATGTCGTTGGTGCTCCTGGTGATGAGCGACGCAGTCGAGAATTTCTCCATATCAGCGTCCGAGAACGACATTACTCTGTGGAATATATCCTGTCTCAGGTTCCTGCCGACAGCCGCGCCTATTCCCGAGGCCGCGTATGACGTTATGACAGCTGCCGCCAGCATTATGAGCGACATTATCGCCATCTTGAGGAAAACGCTCCACATGTACTTCATCTGCAGAGCGTTCATATCTATTCCGGCCTTTGAATCGACCGAAGCTGCGTAGGATGCTCCCATAGATGTGAGAATGGTGCTGCCCATGGAGTCTATCATCTTCTGAGTCTGCTCTCTCAGATTCCCGAGCAACTGGTCTCCCGCTCCGCTCTGGATGACGGGCTCCAGCATAGGCCTTATATCCACGTAGGTAATGGACTTGCCCTTCTCATTCTTTTCCTTAAAGGAGCTGATATCCGTCCCGAGAAGCTTTCCTATCTCGTCGACAGACATGTTCTTAACGTCGGGCACCGCCTGAAGCGCCTGATCCTCAGAAATCCCGGCCTGCTGAGCCTGAGCTTTTGCCTGCGACTCCAGCATATCGTAAACAATATCCTTAAACTGGGACTCCGGCATATGCGAAGTCTCGTAATCCATGAGGAGAGGCACCTTGAGCTTTTCGTCAAGGCTGTCCAGCTTCTCCTCGTCGTCAGTTTTCCTCAGGTAATTGCTGTCTCCCTTTTTATACGCGCTCTCCCAGGCTTTCTTCTCACTGCCGTCCATGAACATGACCGCGTAGTCGTACTCCTCCGGAGTCGCTTCCTCCGGAATGATGTGGCTTACGCCCTTGTTAGTGATGCCGACATCTATGATGTCAGACATGTACTGAGGCAGCGAGAGATCGCAGTAGGCCTGTACCACGAGCAGCAGAGCCACCATGAGCACAGGGAGCCAGTATCTCCTGAGACTTTTAAAAATCTTCCTCATACGTTTCTTTTATTTCCTTTTCATCTGCCATAAAAACTGCCCGGGCCGACAGTCAGCCCGGACAGCGCAAGCTCTAGACGAGCTTTACATATACAGTTCTTTCTCTCGAACCGTCGAACTCCATGAAATATACAGCCTGCCATGTGCCGAGCAGCAGACTCTGGTTCCTGATCACGAGAGTCTGTGACATGCCCATGAGCGATGCCTTCACGTGAGCCGCCGAGTTTCCCTCGACGTGAGCGTAGCCGTTCTCCCACGGAACTATCTGGTCGAGCTCCTTCATCATATCCTTCTGCACGTCCGGATCCGCGTTTTCATTGACAGTAACGCCCGCCGTAGTGTGAGGTACGTCTACTACGCACAGTCCGGCCGAAACGCCGCTGAACTTGATGATCTCTTCTATTCTTGAAGTGATATCTATCATCTGGGTATGTTCTTCGGTCTTAAGAGTAAAACGGTAGAGATTTCCGCCGAGATACTCGAAGCTTTTATCTGCCATAATTTACCTCCGTTTTCAAACAATAAAAAGTCGTACCCTGTACTATACCATAAAAGCCGGCTTCTCTAACACGAATTTTTTAAAATAAACCGGGCGCGCTCAGCGCGCCCTCACCCTGTCCCGCGTCAGCTCCGCTGACCTCCGCCGGCGGAGCCGGCGGAAAGCCGCGAAAAAACCGCGCTGGCCTACACCGCGCGGCTTTGTTGTCATTTCGTGATACTATTTTGTTTTTATTTTATACAATTTTTCGCAGAGAATCACTTCTTCTGCTGTTCGGCTTTCTTAGCCGCGAGAGCCTCCTGCTCTTCCTTTTCTTTCTGCTCGGCGCGGGCTATCCTTTCATGCTCCTTCTGCTCCATCATACGGGTGCCGCGCACAGCGTCTATTATTTCCTGACCTATCCTTTTGCCAGCTATCTCGCGCCATTGCTCGTCTGTATATTTTTCCAGGGAATCCGGTGAAATATTGTTGACCCAGCAGTAGTCATGAAGACTCTTGAGAGTCTCTTCAGTAAGCCATCTGCACCAGTCAGGCATAGGGACCGTGACCGTAACCGACATCAGCCTGTCTCTGCCCGAAGCCTTATTCTTTTTTATAAGTCCTGTCAGCCACCAGGATATCTTCATCTAAATCTCTCCCAATAAATCATGATCATCTATCAAATATATAGTATACTCTTTTTTCCATAGTCTGTCACCTGTGTCGGTGAGCAAAATCGCGCCGTACGCAGGTCTGAGATCGATCGCCGATCTGTATATACTCGGCGCTGATGCGTACACCGGCTGACCGATACAGTCTAAATTGCCCTTTTCCTGTAGAATTAATCTATCTAAGATAATATAATTGATTAATATAAATTCTTTTTATTGATTGGAGGACAACTATGTTTATCACATGTTTCGACCTGGAAGGTGTACTCGTTCCGGAGATATGGATCGCTTTCGCTGAAGAGACGGGGATTCCCGAGCTCAGAAAGACGACAAGGGACGAGCCGGACTATGACAAGCTCATGAACTACAGGCTCGATATACTTAAGGAACATCACCTGGGACTTAAGGAGATCCAGGAGACTATAGCAAAGATCGACCCTTTCCCGGGCGCTAAGGAATTCCTCGATGAGCTCAGGCCGCTGACTCAGGTGGTCATCATCAGCGATACCTTCAGCCAGTTTGCGGGCCCTCTCATGAAGAAGCTGGGCTGGCCTACTATATTCTGCAACTCCCTCGAGGTAGCGGACGACGGCACCATCACAGGCTTCAAGATGAGAGTCGAGAACTCCAAGTACAGCACTGTAAAAGCTCTGCAGTCCATCGGATTCGAGACCATAGCTTCCGGCGACAGCTATAACGACCTGGGAATGATCAAAGCCAGCAAGGCGGGCTTCCTCTTCAGGAGCACAGATCAGATAAAGGCCGATAATCCTGACATCCCTGCTTACGACGAGTACAGCGACCTTCTCGCCGCTATCAAAAACGTCCTCGGAGCGTAATCGTTTTGAAGGGAATACTTTACGGGATAGGTACGGGGCCGGGAGATCCGGAGCTGATGACGCTCAAGGCTGTACGCGTGATAAGCGAATGCGGTGTGATAGCCGTACCGGCGTCTGATATAGACGACTGCATAGCCTGGAGGGCTGCCGCGGGAGCATGTCCCGGTATAGAAGAAAAAGAAATCCTCCGGGTTCCCTTCCTCATGGGCGGCGCAGCAGAGGAAGAACGGGCCGCGCGCCGCATTGAGAACGCTGATAAGATAGCCGCTTTCCTCGACCAGGGCAGGGATGTGGCATTTCTCACGATCGGTGACCCGACCATATATACGACTTTCGGCTACGCGGCAGATATCCTTAAAGGCAGAGGATACGAGATCGTATTCGTCAGCGGCGTGCCGTCCTTCTGCGGAGTTTCGGCCCGGCTGGGCACAATGCTCTGCAGCGGCAGCGAGAGCCTGGAAATCATACCCGGAGTCAAAAAGACCTCCGGCGTTACCCGCGTCTATATGAAGACCGAGAAGAACCTGCCTGCTCTTCTGGAAAGGCTCCGCTCCGAGGAAGCTGACGCTAAGATAGTGGAGAACTGCTGTCTGGAAGACGAACGTGTCTTCGAGGACATCAGTGATCTTCCTGACGACATCGGCTACTTCAATATCATCGTGGCCAAGGAAAAAACGAACAGCTGACCAGATAGATCCGCGGCTTTCGGCGTCAGCCGCTTCTGCGCGGAGCGCTGCGGAAAAAGAAATATCATGTACGCAAAAAGGAGCTGTCTCAAAACTATACAGTTTTGGGATAGCTCCTTTTCAGTTGAATTTCTCATGTATACCAAAAGACAGCCTCACTCGGAGACTGCCTTAAGGTATAATTTTTTTATGCAACAAAAACTATATAAAGAGTATAGCA
>JAQYCQ010000009.1 GCA_028724585.1 Bacillota bacterium
TAAAGGTAGCGGCAATACACTCCTTTAAGTAGTCAAAGCTACAGGAAAACATTAAAAGTCCCACAGTATCTGAATGTATTGAACCACAGTAGAAAAAGAAAGGAAAATGATGATTTCGCTTCTGCAATCATCATACAAGAAAATTATGCTGAATCTCATCAAAGCCGCCTTCTTCGGACTTGTAGAAGGAATCACAGAATGGCTGCCTGTCAGCAGTACAGGCCATATGATACTGCTTAACGATTTCATAACACTCGACGTATCTAAAGAATTCTGGGAGATGTTCCTGGTAGTCATCCAGTTCGGCGCCATCATGGCCGTCGTGCTCATGTACTGGAACACTATCTGGCCGATAAAGTCCAAGGCAAACCATACCGGCAAAAAGATCTACGTAGTCGACAGGAAGACCCTGTCGCTGTGGGGAAAGACCATAGTGGCCTGTATCCCGGCCGCGGTCATAGGCCTGCTGCTGGACGACTGGCTCAACGAGCACCTTTATAACTGGCTGGTAGTTTCTATCATGCTCATACTGGTCGGCATAGCCTTCATAGTTATAGAGAACAGGAACGAAAAAGTGAACGGAGGGCCGGAAAACGACAACGCGCGTATGAAGACTCTCGACGATATCGATTATCTCACAGCCCTTAAGATCGGGCTTTTCCAGCTGATCGCCGCTATATTCCCGGGCACGTCCCGTTCCGGAGCGACCATCATAGGAGGCCTGCTGGTAGGCGTTTCCAGAAAAGCGGCAGCGGAATTTACATTTATCCTGGCTATCCCTGTAATGGCGGGAGCCAGCCTGCTCAAGATCGTAAAATATCTGGCGGGCGGCGCAGGCTTTACCGGCAGCGAGATCATGACACTGATAGTCGGCCTGGTAGTGGCCTTTGTGGTATCGGTATTCATCATCAGCTTCCTTATGAGCTACATCAGAAAGCATGATTTCAAGGTTTTCGGCTGGTACCGGATCATACTCGGCGCCGTTGTTATATTCTATTTCCTTGTGATTGATTAAGAAAATAAAAATATGAAATTTGCAGAGCCGTCGCCTGTGCGATCAGGTTCATAAATACAATGCAATAAGTGTGACATCTTTTTAATAAATAATAATTATGCTATAATGTTAATAATTATGCAGAAAGGAAAAGAAACCGTAATAATTTTGTTTCATTTCTGTTTATCGGTTTCAGGGAGAGAAAAGATGTTAAACTTTTTGGATCAGGTCGACAGTATATTATACTATCCGATCTTAATCATCGTCCTCGCCGCGGCGGGGGTCTATTTTACGATCCGTACCGGATTTATCCAGGGACGTCATCTTAAAGACTGTTTCAAGATGGTAACGGAAAAGCCGAGCGATAAATCTCAGGTATCATCGTTTCAGGCGCTTATGGTATCTACGGCTTCACGAGTAGGTACAGGCAATATCGTAGGCGTATCGACCGCTATATGCCTGGGCGGACCGGGAGCGGTATTCTGGATGTGGGTCCTGGCTATACTGGGATCTTCCACTGCTTTTGCCGAAAGTACTCTGGCACAGATATATAAGAGAAGAAATAAGGAAGACGGCAGTTTCTACGGAGGCCCGGCCTACTACATCGAGACTGCTCTCCACAGCAAGGCATTGGCAGTGCTCTTCGCGGTATTCCTCATACTGACTTACGGCTTCGGTTTCAACATGCTCTGCTCATACAATATCCAGTCATCATTCCAGATCTATGATTTTTATCATGGGACAGCGACACCGCTGATCATCGGACTGGTCCTGGCTGTTATCGTAGGCTTCTGCATCATGGGCGGAGGGAAGAGGATCGTTAAGGTAACGGAAATAATGGTACCGCTGATGGGCGTCATCTATGTTGCCGCGTCTCTTATCATCATCTTCGCTCACGTTACTTTTATCCCGGAGATGTTCAAGCTCATATTCGCTGACGCTTTCAACTTCCGTGCCATCGGAAGCGGGATCGCGGGCTCCTGCCTGGTATACGGCATCAAGAGAGGCCTTTATTCCAACGAAGCCGGCGTAGGCTCAGCGCCTAACGCGGCTGCGTCCGCTGCCGTAAGCCATCCTGCTAAGCAGGGATTCGTACAGATGCTCTCGGTTTATATCGATACTATCCTCATCTGTACAGCTACAGCTTTCGCCTGCATCGCTTCAGGAGCGGGCCGCACAGAAGAAAATGCGGGAACTCCTTACGTACAGGAAGCTATGTCCACTGTATTCGGTCACTTCGGGCCTGCTTTCATTACCATTGCTATGCTGATGTTCGGTTTTACGACCCTGATCGGAAACCTTTACTACATGGACAACGGTCTCGCCTTCCTCAATAAGAAAAAGATGCCTGGCAAGAAGTTTATGGCAGTATTCCATATCCTCTGCGCTGTGGCTATCTTTATCGGCGCTCTTATCCCTATGAACATCGCTTGGGACATTGCGGACATCACAATGGGCGGTATGGCTATCATCAATATCCCGGCATGCCTGCTCCTGTCAGGAGTTGTCCTCAAGACACTGAAGGATTTTGAGAAGCAGCAGAAGGCAGGGAAAAACCCTGAGTTCAAGGCCGAAAACGTGGGAATAAGCACGGAAGAAGCCGAGTGCTGGAAATAAGTAAATAAAAAACACGAGAGCTCCGCTCACAGACCGCTGCGCGTAAGCCGCGGCAGACTTAATGCGGATCTTATGAAAGACACTGAAAGGCGCCGGCCATCTGACCGGCGCCTTCGCTGTTAAAAAGGGCTGCCTCAGGAGTGATGTTTTATCACCGATGAGGCAGCCCCGCGTTTTATATGCGGATTCTTATTTTTATCTTTATATCATTAAGTTATTAAGCGTTTTTGAGCTCTTCTGTGAGCAGGCCGTGCTTTTCGTAATCGCAGACCTTTGTGATATGGTTTTCGTCGTCGACGAGCACTACCTTAGGCCTGAAGGAAGAGGCTTCCTCTGGAGTCATCTGGGCGTAGCACATGATGATGACCAGGTCGCCTACGCTGACACAGCGCGCTGCCGCGCCGTTGAGGCAGATGAGGCCGCTGCCCGGTTCGCCTGCGATGACGTATGTCTCGAAACGGGAGCCGTTGTCGACGTCCGCTATCTGTACCTTTTCGTATTCGAGGATTCCCGCTGCTTTCATGAGATCCTCGTCTATAGTTATGCTGCCGACATAGTCGAGAGCAGCCTGTGTTACTTTTACTCTGTGGATTTTACCTTTAAGCATCGTAAGTTCCATGATGATCCTCCTGTTAAACCTTTTATGGGTGTACATCTTGCTCTATTCCCATGCAATAATGTCAGACTGTAGTATAGCACTCTTTGTATACATGTTCCATTAAATTTTAGGCAAAAACGTAATTTTGTACGTATTTTTTCAGGTACAACCGCGCTTTGTACACGTGATTTTTATTGCGCATATCATGTCTGTCAGTTATAATTAGTCAGTTAGATATTGAATGACAGAGCCGCGCGCTCTGCCGCAGAAGGCGGTAGTATGGTAAAGATCACAGCAGCTGAAAATGACGCGGGACAGCGTTTCGACAGGTTCCTGAGAAAATACCTGAAAAACGCTCCGCTGAGCGTGATTTACAGGATAATACGGAAAGACGCCAAAGTCAACGGAAAAAGGGCGCGTCAGGAGACTGAGCTCTCCGCGGGAGACGAGATAAGCCTTTATATAAGCGATGAGGATCTTGAGCGCTTTACAGAGAGGAAAAAAACAGCCGGTCCGCCTGCTAAGCGGACTTTTAAGGTGATCTATGAGGATGATAATATCATCGTGGTCAACAAACCTGCCGGCCTCCTCATACACGGCAGCGCTTCAGAAAAAAAGAACACCCTTGTCAATCAGGTGACCGATTACCTGATACATAAGGGAGACTATTCGCCGCGCGTAGAAAAGACATTTTCGCCTGCGGCGGTAAACAGGCTGGACAGAAATACATCGGGTCTGGTCATGTTCGGCAAGAATGCCGCCGCCCTCAGAACTCTGGCGGCTA
Source organism: Bacillota bacterium (assembly GCA_028724585.1). Lineage (GTDB taxonomy): Bacteria > Bacillota > Clostridia > Peptostreptococcales > Anaerovoracaceae > RUG708. The sequence continues at coordinate 3,994 of JAQYCQ010000009.1, forward strand.
TGATCCGTGAGCGCGGATGCGTAGAGAAACGGTATCTGGCTGTGGTAAAAGGACACTACGACGGTCCGTCGGTATTAAAAGGAACGGTCGTAAAAGACGAGAAAAACAACCGTGTCAGCGTCGGCTCTGCCGACAGTGAGGGCCTTGCGATAGAGACTCATGTAAGGGCGATAGCTTACGGAGAAGACGCCAGCCTGCTCGATATAGAGCTGGTGACCGGAAGGACTCATCAGATAAGGGCTCATCTGGCCAGTGTGGGCTTTCCGCTTGCCGGCGACGTAAAATACGGAGACAGGGATTTCAACAGCAGGATGCGCGGGAGCCTGGGCATAAACGGCCAGTTTCTCCACGCCTATAGGCTGACTGTAAAAAGGGCAGCCGATCCTTTAGGATATCTCACAGATAAGACCTTCGTATCGGAGCTTCCGAAAAACAGGGAAAAAGCGGCCCAGGCCCTGTTCGGTACAGACTGGAAGAAGATATACAGATAAACGATATACAGGATCAAGGGATAAGATCAGGGGAATAAATATGGATGACAATCTCGAGAAAGACAGGCTTCAGCATGATGTGGACCAGCCTGAAGACACAGAAAAGAATGATGATGGCAAAAAAAGCGCGGGGCGTGAAGTGTTCGCGTGGGTAAGGGATATAGCGATAGCGGTAGTGATCGCTCTCGTCATATCGTATTTTGTTACGCCGACCATAGTCCAGGAGCATTCCATGGAGAACACGCTACACAATAATGACTATCTGATATTGTGGAAAGCAGCATACAAGTTCGGCGGCGAGCCTCAGTACGGCGATATCGTCGTATTTAAGAGCCATATCGTGAACGAACAGAACGGCAGGGACAAGCTGCTGATAAAAAGAGTGATAGCTAAAGGCGGAGATACGGTCGCGATCCGCGACGGCGTAGTATACAGGAACGGAGAGGCTCTCGACGAGCCATATACAAAGGACGGATTCACTAACGGAGGCATGGATGAAACTGTAGTGCCGGACGGCGAGCTCTTCCTCTGCGGGGACAACAGGATAGTCAGCCTGGACAGCCGTTCTCCGGAGGTTGGCTTTGTCGATGAGAAATCTCTGGTGGGAAAAGCTGTCTGCAGGCTTTTTCCGTTCAACAGCATCGGGGGTATATATAAGAACCTTCCTGATGCCGATAAAGCAGATAAATAAAAGTACTACAGGAAAGAAGGGAATTTCATGGCAGTAAAGACCATAGCGAACAACAAAAAAGCCCGCCATGATTATTTCATAGAAGAAACATATGAAGCGGGCATAGTGCTCACAGGAACCGAGATAAAGTCGGTCAGAGCCGGCCGCGTAAGCCTCAAGGAGAGCTACGCTAAGGTCGAGAACGGCGAAGTTTATGTCTACAGCATGAACATAAGTCCATATGAATTCGGAAATATATATAATGTGGACGCCATGCGTCCCCGCAAGCTCCTGCTCAACAGGCGCGAGATAAGGAAGATAGACCAGAGCCTGACGCGCGACGGCCTTACCCTCATCCCTCTCTCCGTTTATATAAACGAGAAGGGCCTGGCCAAGATGAAGATAGGTGTGGCGCGGGGTAAAAAGCTCTACGACAAGCGCGATTCGATAGCGAAGAGAGACGCGGGAAGGCGTATGGACAGGGCGATGAAGGAAAGCCGCAGGAGATAATTTTAAAGTATACAGCTTTTGTATGTTTCCGGTCTGACGGCGGCGGGTAAAAATCATCTGACGCCGATGAAAAAAGCTTTCTTTTCGGCGCATAGGCGGAACAAAGCAGAGGCGCCGGATAGAAAAGCGGCGTGTGTATAAAGAAAATCTGGAGGAAATATAAAAATGGAAATCAGAAATCTCACAACAGCTAATTTCGACGATACAGTTAAGAGCGAGAACCTCGTGCTCGTTGACTTCTGGGCCGGCTGGTGCGGACCTTGCAAGAGCATGGGACCAGTACTCGAAAAGATCGCTTCAGAAAGAGACGACGTTTCTATCTGCAAGGTGAACGTGGACGAACAGCCTGAGCTGGCTCAGAGGTTCATGGTAAGGAGCATTCCTTTCTTCGCTCTCTTCAAGAACGGTGAAATGGTAGGACAGACTCTGGGAGCTCAGCCTGAGAAGAGCATGCTCAGCTTCATAGATCAGAACAAATAGTAGATAAAACTTCTGGAGCGGCTGGGATCCGCGTGGAAGTGATAAGAGCGGGGCACAGCGCAGTATGCTGAGCCTCGCTTAAGTCTGCCTTTTTTCTAAATGGATTAAGGCCGGCGTTATATAGTTAGTTTTATTGATTTCCGTTCGCGGAGGTTCCTCTGGGGAGCCTTCAGAATACAGGAAAGTCAGAAAAATCGGGTGAATAATATGGAAAACACAGGTATTGTAACAGCAGTATGTACCAGCGATATTCGCGGAATTCAGAAGACTCCTCACGAATCCATAACTGTTATAGAGGATTTCGGCATCGAGGGAGACGCTCACGCAGGAAAGTGGCACAGACAGGTGAGCCTGCTCTCCCAGGAAAGGGTCGACGAGTTCAACAAGCTCGGCGCGGGAGTAGAACCGGGAGCTTTCGGCGAAAATATCGTAGTAAGGGGATTCGATTTCAAGACTCTTCCTGTAGGTACTAAGTTCAGATGCAATGATGTTGAGCTAGAGCTCACTCAGGTAGGCAAGGAATGCCATTCACACTGCGAGATCTTCAAGAAGATGGGTACATGCATCATGCCTCACGAGGGCGTGTTCACAAGAGTTCTCCACGGCGGCACCATCAAGCCGGGCGACGAGTTCATCATGGAAGCTCCTGCTGAGGAAGCTTCAGAAAATTAATAAACGCTGCATTCCCGGAGGATATATATGTTTACATCTATAGACAGCAGAGTAAGGTACAGCGAAGCCGATGAAAGCGACTGCCTGAGCGTAAAGGGCGTATTCGACTATCTCCAGGACTGCTGCACCTTTCAGTCGGAAGACGCGGGACAGGGTGTAGAAGCCCTTCAGAAGCAGCACAGAGCCTGGATACTTGCCGGATGGCATCTTAAATTCAACAGGCTGCCGGCTATGGGCGAGCAGATAAGGGCCTTCACCTGGCCGCACAGGTTCAGAGAGTATTTTGCCTACAGATGCCATTCTATAGAATCGCCGGACGGTGAGCTGATGGTGATCGGCAATTCGGAATGGATATTCGTCGATACGGAATCCGGCCGTCCTAAAAAGGTCCCGCAGGAGCAGAAAGATATCTATACTCTGGAGAAAAGGATCGACATGCCTTTCAGAAATAGACGCATAGTCTGCAAGGGCGATTTTGAGGAAGGCGAAAGTTTTACTATAAGAAGGCATCAGATCGACACAAACGGCCATACCAACAACGCCCAGTACGTCGCGATGGCGGCGGACTGCCTGCCGGAAGGCTTCGCCTTCAATGAGATAAGGGTGGAGTACAGGCATGAGGCTGTGCTTGGAGATCTGGTGATCCCGAGAATATATAAGGGTGACGACAAGATCGCTGTAGAGCTTATCCCTGAGGAGGGCAAGGCTTTCGCGGCTGTAGAATTCATCCGCTGATAATATACCTATGCCGGCATCTTATTGGCTGCCGGCAGTATTTTTTTGTTCAGGATGAGGAGGTGTCCAGATGAACAACGGTCCTGTAGGTGTTTTCGATTCAGGTATGGGCGGGATAAGCGTTCTCAGGGAGATAAAGAAGCTTATGCCGGACGAAAAGTATATTTTCTACGGCGATTCGAAAAACGCTCCATACGGAACGAGAACAGACGAGGATGTCTTCGGCCTGACTCATAACGTATTCCAGACGCTTATGGATAAAGGTGTAAAGGCCGTGGTCATAGCCTGCAATACGGCTACCAGCGTCGCTGTGAGAAAACTCAGGGCGGAGTATCCTGACGTACCTGTGATCGGCATGGAGCCTGCCATAAAGCCGGCGGTTGAGGAAAATAACGGCGGCCGCGTAGTGGTCATGGCTACTCCTGTAACATTGAGGCGCCCCAAGTTCGCTAAGCTCATGGATAAATATTCACAAGACGCTGAGATAATAAGGATGCCGGCGCCCGGGATAGTGAATTACGTAGAGCAGGGCAGGCTTCATGACGAAGGCCTTAAGGAATATATAAAAGGGCTCTTTTCGGAAATAGGGGAAAGACCGGCCGACGCGGTAGTTCTGGGCTGCACCCATTTCCCCTTCGTTGCAGATGAGATAAAAGAAGCGGCAGGTCCTCAGGCCAGGCTTTATAACGGAAACCTGGGCACAGCCAGAGAGCTGAGAAGGCGAATGGCAGAGAAGGATCTCCTCTGTGACGGTACAGAAGAGAGCACAGTAGAGATACTCAATTCCGCAGGGGAAGCGCAGACCGAGCTCTCCTGGAAGCTTTTTACCGGAGAGCTGTCGTAAGCGGAGCTTTCGCAAGTATATTTATGCATATTTATCGAATATCCTTGCATAAATATTAATATTGGCTTATAATCATACGCATAGTCAGAGAAAATTTCCTCCCGGCCCAGTCGGGATATATCGGTAAGAAGTCGTTGTGAAAGGACATAAAATGGAAAACCACGTAATGAATACATACAACCGTTTCGACATCACTGTCGAAAGCGGACACGGTCCATGGATAGTGGATACGGAAGGCAATGAATATCTTGACTTCATTTCAGGAATAGCCGTAAACGGTCTCGGCCACGCTGCTCCGCAGATCATAAAAACTCTCAATGAGCAGGCGTCCAAGGTCATCCACGTTTCAAACCTCTTCTGGACACGTCCTCAGATAGAGCTGGCTGAGCTGCTGGCGGAGAAGAGCGGCCTGGACAAGGTATTTTTCGACAACAGCGGTACAGAATCCAACGAAACAGCCCTCAAAATCGCGCGTAAGTATGGTTACGAGAAAAACAAAGGCAAAAAGACCAAGATCATCTGCTTTAAGAATTCTTTCCACGGCAGGAGCATGGGAGCTCTTTCCGTCACAGGACAGGAGCATTACAGGGAGCCTTTCCGTCCTCTGATCGGAGACGTATACGACGCTGAGTTCAATAACCTCGATTCCGTTAAGGAACTCATGGACGACGATGTGTGCGCTGTTATCCTCGAGCTCATACAGGGTGAGAGCGGTATCCTCCCGGCAGAGCAGGAATTTGTCGAAGGGATCAGAAAGCTCTGCGACGAGCACGACGCGCTCATGATCTGTGATGAGGTGCAGTGCGGAATGGGACGCTCCGGCAAGCTCTTCGCTTACCAGACTTACGGAGTAATGCCGGATATCGCCACTACAGCAAAGGCTCTGGGCGGCGGTGTTCCTATAGGAGCGGTAATGGCGAGCGATAAGGCTGCGCAGTATTTCGTTCCCGGCGACCATGGCTGCACATTCGGCGGAAACCCTCTGGCATGCGCATGCGGTGTGACAGTCATGCACGAGCTCTTCGACAATGGAGTACTCGATAACGTAAATGAGATGAGCGGATATTTCTTCGCAAAGCTGAACGAGCTCAAGGACAAGTATCCTGAAAAGATAAATCTGGTAAGGGGCAAGGGCCTTCTGATCGGGATCCAGATGAAGGAAGGCTTCAAGGCTCCGGCTATGGCCGCGGCAGAGAAGCATAAGCTCCTTCTGGCCGGCGCTGGCAACGAAGTCATCCGTTTCCTGCCGCCTCTCAACGTAAAGAAGGAAGAGATAGACGAGGCTGTAAAGCGCTTCGAAGCAGCTGTCGCTGAGATCTAAGGAGATATACGCCGGCGCCGGCTGCAGCCGACGGCTCACGCGGAGCATCCTGTCCGCGGCGCGGTCGGGGGACAGCCTGCGCCGGCGCGAAATAAGCTGAGAAAAAAGAAGAGAACCGCCGTTCGACCGAGGCGGTTTTTTCTTTGCAGTCATGCTGGTACGCGGTGCAGCGACAAAGCTATGTCGCATATTACATTAAATTGTGTTATTGCATACAATATTAGGATTACATATTCTATGGATTGTTAGCGTTATTCTTTGACAATTACAATAATTTTGAATAGAATATTAACGTGTTTCTAAAAAGATACAATTTACCTGAAGAAAACATGAATATAACTTTACATATGCATTTCAGATAATGCCTTGTTGCGGAAGAAAGCGGATAATGACACAGACATTAGAAAATACGATTGAAAAAGACGAGATAATAGATAAAAAGGAAAAGTACCTGGACAGGCTTCTGTACAATTACGAGCCTTATTACGATATAAAAAAATTCACGGAAAACGAGATCGGCGTGCCGCTTAGGGCGGAATGCGTGTTCGATGTCCATTCCGAGAAATACGTTTTAGTAAAAAAGGCTGTCCTGTATGAGGCTGACAGTCACGAGTATCTGTATATCTTCACGGCTCCCCATTTTACCAAGGAGCTTTACGACAGCTGCCACCAGACAGCTTACGATAGAGGAATGGAACTGGTCGATCCCAGGCCGGGCCATATGTACTCATATATAACAGCGCTTTATATCTGCGATTCCTGTGATCCGGAAGTCGTTAAGGCGCTTAAAAAAACGCGCATAAGAAAGAACTTCCTGTTCTCCTTCCGCGGATGGATGGAGTTCCATAACGCTCTTGTGAACGTCAGCGACAGAACAGTCGTGACTAACTTTTCGGGGCGCGGCAACGCGAAGTTCCTTAAAAAGCTGCTTCAACATTAATATATGTTTTTATATTTCAGGAGGTTTATGTTAAATGAATGGTTTAGTTTTGTTCCTGATATGCATGGTCTTATTAGGATGCGGCTATTTATTTTACAGTAAATGGCTTGCAGAACAGTGGGGCGTAGATGACAGCAACGTCACTCCTGCCCACGAATATGAAGACGGCGTAGATTACGAGCCTGCCAAGGCACCGGTACTGATGGGCCATCACTTCTCATCTATCGCCGGAGCCGGCCCTATTAACGGACCTATCCAGGCAGCTGTATTCGGCTGGGTCCCTGTGATCCTCTGGGTAATCATCGGAGGTATCTTCTTCGGAGCTGTCCACGATTTCGGAGCTCTGTTCGCTTCAATCAGACATAAGGGACAGTCCATCGGCGAAGTAATCCACGACACTATGGGCCTTAGAATGAAGAGGATCTTCCTCGTATTCGCTTATCTTACTCTTCTGCTCGTAGTTGCCGCATTCGCTTCTATCGTAGCCAGCACATTCCAGGCTACATTCACGAAGTCCGGCGCTGTCGATTACGCAGCGAGCGCATCCAATGCTTCAACCGCAATGATCTCTCTTTTATTCATCGTCATCGCAATAGTATTCGGATTCCTCGTATACAGAAGAAACGTTCCTCTGGGAATCTCTACTGTAATCGGCGTCATCGCTATCGTAGCTACCATCGCTATCGGCCTCAACTGGCATCCTTTCTATCTGTCGAATACGACATGGATGATAGTTCTCGGCGTATATATCATGATCGCTTCTGTAGTTCCAGTATGGATCCTGCTGCAGCCTCGTGACTACCTGAGCTCATTCCTGCTTTACTTCATGATGATCGTAGCGGTCATCGGTATCATCGGAGCTCATCCTCACATGGATATGCCGGCATTCACAGGCTGGAAGGACACTATCGCTCCTACAGGCAACTCACTGGGATACCTGTTCCCGGCTCTGTTCGTAACTATTGCCTGCGGCGCTATCTCAGGATTCCACTCACTGGTATCCTCAGGTACTACTGCTAAGCAGCTCGACAGGGAGAGCCAGGCTCGTCCTATCGGTTACGGAGCTATGATCATCGAGTGCGTACTCGCAGTAATCTCAACTATCGCAGTAGCATACATCTGGAAGAGCTATTCAGCAGGCGAGACTGTCGTTCCTACACAGGTATTCGCAGGCGGTATCTCCAAGATGGTAGCTACTATCCCGTTCCTCCACGGAACAGAGAGCGTATGCTTCACAATGCTGGTTCTCGCGGTTTCAGTATTCTGCCTGACTTCACTAGATACAGCTACACGTCTTTCACGTTACATGTTCCAGGAATTCTGGCTCGGTGAGGGAGACACTCTCGAAAACGTAACAGGATACAAGAAGATCCTGACAAACAAGTACGTCGCTACTATAATCACAGTAGTTCTCGGCATTGCGCTCGGACTCACAGGCTACTCAAAGATCTGGCCTATGTTCGGAGCCGCAAACCAGCTGCTCGCGGCTATCGGCCTCCTCGCTGTAGCTACATGGCTGGGCAAGGTAGGAAAGAACAACAAGATGTTCTTCTTCCCTATGGTATTCATGCTTATCGTAACTATCACATCACTGTGCTTCACTATCAAGGGCAAGATCCTCTTACTCATGACAGGCGGTCCTGAGACAGGATGGGCGATCGCGCTCCTCTGCCTCGCAGTAGTACTCATCGTACTCGCTGTAGTACTCGCGATAGAAGGCTTCAAGACTCTTATAAGCCAGAGCCGTGAAAAGAAAGCTAACGCACAGGCATAGATCATATATTAAATGAAGCAGACTTTCGTCAGCTCCGCTGACAGAGCAGAAAGGGCCGTCCCGCATGGGACGGCCCTTTCTGCGTATATTGTCAAAAAATAAGGCAATAATACAGAGAAACAGGTTAGCTTTGTATAATTCCTTGTTGACATGATAGGTTAGTGACGTTAAACTTATCAGTGCCCGAGGAGGTTAGCGAGTTCTAACATAGCTTTTCGCGCGCTCTGGCGCGCGGCTGTACGCGGAGCGTTCGCCTGACGGAGCTCGGGTGGAATTATATTAATATATTTGTTCTATTATGGGAGGTTGCATTATGCCGCTTAGCATGGCGCACGTTGGGGACGTTGTTACAATAAGCCGGATCATGGGTAATGAGGATATTCGCCATCATCTGATAGATCTCGGTTTTGTCACCGGGGAGAAGGTGACTGTAGTAAACAAGATCTCAGGTAATCTCATCGTACTGGTGAAGGATACCCGTGTAGCCCTCGATGAGAAGATGGCAAACCGTATCATCGTCTGATCCTGGTCAGATGATGCAATCTTAGTGGAAAGAAGGTATTGTTATGAGCAGGACTTTAAGGGACGTAAAGGTCGGCGAAACGGTTAGCGTACTCAAACTCAATGGCTCCGGTCCGGTCAAGCGCCGTATCATGGATATGGGGCTGACAAAGGGTACTGAGGTTTACGTAAGAAAGGTAGCTCCTCTGGGAGACCCTGTTGAACTTACGGTACGCGGCTATGAGCTTTCAGTGAGGAAGGACGACGCTGAGCTCGTTGAGATCAAGTAAATTATTTAGTTCAGGAAAAGTTAATTGTTATCTGGCAGCCGTCCATTGACAGGACGGCGGTAAAAAGTGAGGAGTAAGAAAAAGTGTCTATACGAATCGCATTAGCCGGAAACCCGAACTGCGGAAAAACGACGCTGTTCAACCGTCTTACGGGAGCGAACCAGTATGTCGGAAACTGGCCGGGTGTAACGGTAGAGAAGAAAGAAGGAAAGTTAAAGGGCAAGCATAAGGATGAAGGCATAGTCGTAACAGACCTGCCGGGCATCTATTCTCTTTCCCCATACACTCTTGAGGAAGTGGTCAGCAGAGATTATCTCCTTAAAGAGCATCCCGAGGTCATCGTAGACCTCGTCGACGCGACCAACATCGAGAGAAACCTGTATCTGACAACTCAGCTGATAGAGACTGGTATTCCGGTAGTTATCGCGCTGAACATGGCGGATCTTCTCGAAAAGAGAAAGATCAGGATCAATACCGACAAGCTCGGCAAGGCTCTGGGCTGCAAGGTAGTTTCTATCTCCGCCCTTAAAGGAACGGGAGTCGACAAGCTGATGGATGTCGCTGTAGAAGAAGGAATGAAAGTAGAAAAGAAGCTTCCTTCAGCGGTATTCAGCAAAGAAGTAGAAGAAGCGGTCTCAGCGGTAGCTGAACAGCTCCCGGGAACTATCCCTGAAGAGGAGAAGCGCTGGTACGCTGTAAAGCTGGTCGAAAACGACAGCAAAGTCGGAAATACTATGAGCATCCCGGCGTCCGCTTACGATACAGCAGAGGCTAAAAGGGAAGGTCTCGAAAAAGCTCAGGACGACGATATCGAGAGTATCATCACAAATGAAAGATACGTATATATCAAGAGTGTTGTAGACAAGACAGTAAAGATGCCTGCTGACAGGACTACTGTTTCGGATAAGATAGACAGGATCGTTACCAACAGGATACTGGGTCTGCCTATATTTATCCTGATAATGTTCGCTGTTTACTATGTTTCGATCACGACTATCGGTACGATGATGACAGACTGGGTAAACGACGTGTTCGTTCCATGGGTACAGGGCGGAGCTGCCGCAGGCCTGGAAGCCGTCGGCGCGAGCAGCCTGATAGAATCTCTCCTTGTAGACGGTGTACTTGGCGGTCTCGGTGCCGTTCTCGGATTTACACCTCAGATGGCTGTACTGTTCCTCTGCCTCTCTATTCTTGAGGACTGCGGATACATGGTACGTATAGCCTTCGTTATGGACAGGATATTCAGGCACTTTGGACTGTCAGGAAAGAGCTTTATCCCGCTGCTGATCTCATCAGGCTGCGGTGTTCCGGGAATCATGGCTTCCAAGACCATCGAACAGGATAACGACAGGCGTCTTACGATAATGACAGCTACATTCATCCCATGCGGAGCTAAGCTTCCTGTAATCGCTCTCATGGGCGGCGTTATCACTTCATACGCTGTCACAGGAAGTTATGAAGCAGGCGGCTTTATCGCTCCTCTGATGTACTTCATCGGAATCGCGGCCGTGCTCGTTTCAGCTATCATACTTAAGAAAACAAAGCCTTTCGCAGGCGATCCTGCTCCGTTCGTAATGGAGCTCCCTCAGTACCATGTACCTGAGGTTAAGACAGTTCTCCTCCATGTATGGGAGAGACTGAAGGCCTTCCTGATCAAGGCCGGAACTATCCTGTTCCTCGCTACTATCGTAATGTGGTTCCTGGCTTCCTTCGGATTCGCGGGCGGCAGCTTCGGTCTTGTAGACGACTCGTCAGACTCCATTATGGCTGCTCTGGGCGGTTTACTCGCTCCTATCTTCGCTCCTCTGGGATTCGGCGAATGGCAGGCAGTAGCTTCCTCAATCTCCGGATTCACAGCAAAGGAAGCAATCGTTTCCACTATGGGCGTACTCGCGAACGCGGCGAGCGAAGAAGATACAGTTGTCGTAGCGGCAGCTATAGCGGGCTGGTTCCCTAACACAATGGCGGCGTTCTCATTCCTGCTCTTCAACCTGCTCGACTCACCTTGCCTGGCAGCTATCGGCACAATGGCCTCAGAGCTCAACGACAGGAAGTGGTTCTGGTTCGCCATCCTTTACCAGAATCTCTTCGCTTATACAGTTTCACTCGCTGTATATCAGATCGGCCTCCTCATTACAGAAGGCGTGTTTGGAGTCGGAACTGTAGTGGGTATAATCATTGCGATAGGATATCTTGTGATGCTCTTCCGTCCTGATCCTAACAAGGGCAGAAGGATCCAGGCAAGACGTTCTGTATCGGAAGCTTAAGGATAAAAAAGCAAGGGATCCTTCCGACAGCGTATAATATAGACGATACGGAAGGAATGAAATAACGGTACCGGATCCGGAAGGAGGCTTTTACCCTCCTGCCGGATCCGGCATATGCGGTTTATGGTATAAGTCGTGAAGGAGATGATCAGATGTCTGCGGATATTATCATTATGGCATTAGTACTGGGGTATTGCGCGTTCATAGTTTATAAACTTGTCCGTGGAAAGGTCACCGGAAAGGGCAATCCTTTCTCGTGTACAGGCGACTGCCAGGGCTGCATGGGCACATGCCAGACTCCTGCGCAGCAGGAAAAGCTTTATCGTGAGATCAAAGAATCGATCTCTGAAAACCGCAGGATGAAAGGAACCGTTTAACCGGTCTTTCGGGCGGCTGACGAAAGGGGGTTAAAATATGGCTAACGCCAACGGAGACCTCATGACACATTCATTCCTTATGATGGGTGTGATCATGATCGTTCTGTATCTCGCTATCGTTCTGGGAAATATGCTTATCACAAAGATCAGGTCTATCGTGTCGGGCAGCAGCGAAAAGGACAGGGCAGAGAAGATCATGGAGCAGCTCAGAAAAGAAGAGGAAGCTGAGAAGTTCGCTTCTTCTGCCGCGGAAAGCGAGCCAGGGCAGGTCGAAAAACATGTTAAAGGAGTGTAGTTTGATATGGCTGCAAATATAATCATAATAGCAGTGCTTGCTGTATTATGCGTATTCGCCGCGCGCGGAGCTTACAGGCATTTCTCGGGAAAGGGAGCCTGCTGCGGAGGCGGCGGCTCGGATTTTATCCCGGTCGATGATAAGAAGCTCGACGGCGAAATAGTTGAAAAGATGAACCTCCGTATAGAGGGTATGACATGCGAGAACTGCGCTAACAGAGTAAAAGGAGCTATAAATTCCGTAGAAGGCGCTTCCGGAAAGGTAAACCTGAGGAAGGGCACTGCGGAGGTAGTATGCGACAGACAGGTGGACGGCGGAGAGATCCAGCAGGCTATTGAGAGAGCAGGCTACCGTGTGGCTTCGATAAAGGCAGCATAATAGTTTCATTTAACGCAGAACAACTGAAATATATGGGAGCTGTCTCAAAACTATACAGTTTTGGGATAGCTCCTTTTCAGTTGAATTTCTCATGTATACCAAAAGACAGCCTCACTCGGAGACTGCCTTAAGGTATAATTTTTTTATGCAACAAAAACTATATAAAGAGTATAGCA
>JAQYCQ010000010.1 GCA_028724585.1 Bacillota bacterium
CGGAGCCTTGTCGATCTGGTCGAACGCAACCTTGTCGCCGAGTCCGAGACGAGCGTTAAGTACTGTTGTGATAGCCGCAGTAAGAGTAGTCTTACCATGGTCAACGTGGCCGATAGTACCGATGTTGATATGCGGCTTAGTCCTTTCAAATTTTTCTTTTGCCATAAAAATTATCCTCCCAGGCTATGCCCTTAATATAATTTCTCAATTGGAGCTGCCTAACGGATTTGAACCATCGACCCCTTCCTTACCATGGAAGTGCTCTACCTGCTGAGCTAAGGCAGCACAATTGTACTGCAGTATATTTTACTCACAGATTTAATTTCTGTCAACAATATGAATTGTTCCAAATCTGTTTTTTACTGAGTATTTACAATATTGTCGGCGATCTTCCATAAAAGGCAGGAGAGCTCTACCGGAAACTCCTCTGCCTTACTATCTCATACATTACGAGAGCTGCCGCGTTGGACGCGTTGAGCGAGTTTACATGGCCCAGCATCGGCATCGAGACAGTGAAATCGCACTTCTCTTTTACAAGACGGCTTATGCCTCTGCCTTCGCTGCCGATCACAACAGCTATCGGCCCGGAAAGATCCGCCTGCCAGTAATCCGAGCCGTCCATATCTACAGCGGCAGTCCACACGCCGGCTTTTTTAAGCTGATCTATCGTCTGCGCTATATTTGCAACTCGTGCCACCTTTACATATTCAGCTGCTCCCGCGGCCGATTTCTCCACGACCGGAGTGATAGACACCGCGCGCCTCTTCTGTATTATGACTCCGTGGGCTCCGGAGGCATCGGCCGTCCTGATGACTGCTCCGAGATTATGCGGATCTTCTATGCCGTCAAGAATGACGATAAAGGGATCCTGGCCCTTTTCAGCAGCCAGCTCCAGTATCTCATCCACATCGCTGTACTCGTAGTCAGACACGAAGGCTGCCACTCCCTGATGAGGCAGGCCGGCAGCTATCCTGTCTATCACACTGCGCTGCACATACTGGACCTGAACGCCAGCGTCTGACGCCATGCCGGCGATCTTTACTACAGAGCCCTCCGCGCCCTTCGCGATGAGTATCCTGTCTATACCGCGGCCGCTCTTAAGAGCCTCTATGACCGGATTTCTGCCGGTGAGCAGATTCTCCGGAGCCTCCTGCTGGGACTCTTCCTTCATAAATCTCTGCTGGCGCGGTTTTTCATCTGACTGTCTCTTTTCTCTGCTCAGCCTGCTGTCACGGCCGCGCTGATCCCTGTTCTTTCTTTCGTTTTTTCTGCCACCTCTGATGTCGCTGCGGCGGTCTCTGCTGTTTTCTTCTCTTTCCCGGCGTTTCATTATTTCTCTTTCCTTTTATAGACAGCGAATGTATATGTTACTCCGTTCTCATGTACAGGCTCGCTCCTTGAAGCCAGCTCCCAGTCCGACTCCTTAGAGAAGACAGGGATAAAGGTATCGGCTTTTTCTATAACAGTCTCTATCTCTGTGATCAGGGCTTCATTTACGAACGGGAGCATGAGGTTATATACCTCGCCGCCGCCGACGACGAATACGTGCTCCGGGTCTTCGCCCTTTACTTTTTCTGCCGCTTCTTCAGGTGTGCGGCAGACCTCGTAGCCGGAGGCTTCGTCAGGATCGAGCGTTCTTGACAGGACTATATTCCTGCGCTTTGGAAGAGGCTTGCCTCCCGGGAAGGACTCCAGCGTTTTTCTGCCCATGATGACGGTCGCGCCCGCTGTCTTTTCCCTGAAATATTTCATATCTGTCGGCAGGTCTATAAGAAGGCTGCCGTCGCATCCGATGCCGCCCGCGCGGTCGGCTACAGCTATCATTTTCATTGTTATGCTCCTTTTACTCGGCTACAGGAATGTCGCGGACCTGAGGTCCCGCCTGGTAGTTTTCGACTATAACGTCCTCGGCGCGGAAATCGTAGAAGTCCTTTACTTCAGGATTCAGCCGGAAGTCAGGCGCCGGATACTGTTTTCTCTCTATCAGCTCACGGATTATAGGCACGTGGCGGTCGTATATATGGGCGTCGGCGATGACGTGGACCAGCTGACCCGGCTTGAGGCCGCTCACCTGAGCGAACATATAGACCAGAAGGCTGTACTGGAATACATTGAAGGCGTTGGCCGTCAGCATATCCTGGGAGCGCTGGTTGAGCACCGCGTTGAGCCTGTCGCCGGTCACGTTGAAGGTCATGCTATAGGCGCATGGTTCCAGATTCATCTCCGATAGATCCTGGAAATTATACATGTTTGTCAGGATACGTCTGCTCTGGGGATTATTTTTAAGCTGCCACAGCACGTTATCGACCTGGTCCATCTCGCCCTGGGCGAACTTGTATTTCTTAGACAGCTGGTAGCCGTAGGCTTTGCCTATCGTATGGTCTTCTCCCGCCCAGGCGTCCCAGATGTGGCGGCCCAGGTCACGGACATCGTTTGATTTTTTCTGCCAGATCCAGAGGATCTCGTCCGTCGCTGTCTTCCAGGCTGTCGGACGCAGGGTCATAAGCGGCATCTCTTTTGAGAGGTCATATCTGTTGACGATGCCGAACTGTTTTATCGTGTAAGCGGGAGTGCCGTCGGGCCAGTGCGCTCTCACAGTCTGTCCTTCTGTCGAGAAGCCGTGGTCGAGTATCTCCCGGCAGTTCTCAACGAAGGTCTCGTCCATTCTGCTCATATTCCACTCCTTGTATTTTTATCCGTTGATCACTGAAATTAATGTTACTTATTTTATACACTAGTCAGCGACAAAAGTCAGCGGAAAAATCAATCTGAATCGATACGGGCATACGCCCGCTAAAGCGTGCCCATGTTGCGCAAACTAAAAACAGACAGCCGGCACAGGCCAGCTGTCCATAAAGTTTATTTTTCTTTTTTGTTTTTCTGACGGCGCTGGGGCTTTATGTCTTCAGATTCTATGATCTCCACAGCGCGTTCGAAGATGTGTCCCAGCCTTTCCTTTTCTCCGCACAGGTCCAGATAGCCGACCAGCGCCTCGAAGGCCGTCGCCTTTTTGTAAGTCATGAAGTCGACATTGCCGGGCATGGACGTTATCTTATGGTTCTTAGCCCTGCGCGCTACAGAAGCCTCACGCTCGCTCAGCTCCGGCAGGAGCCTGTCGTGAGCCGCGGCCTGAGCCTCTGCCCTGACGTATTTTACCGTCTCATTGCTCAGAGCCTCCGCGGAGCCACCGACCTTGTCATATACATATTTACGTATATAGACTTCGTATACCGCGTCCCCGAGAAAGGCGAGGACGTTGGGGTTCTCCCTGAAATAAGCGTCCGCCTGAGTATTACTGCTCATGTACAGGTCCTACCATCTTAGCCGGATCCACGTACTCGTCGAACTGCTCCTCTGTGAGGAGGCCGAGCTCTACAGCCGCTTCTTTAAGGGTCGTCCCGTCAGCGTGAGCTTTCTTGGCTATCTTAGCCGCGTTATCGTAGCCTATGTGGCGGTTGAGGGCAGTGACCAGCATGAGGGAATTCTTAAGGTTGTAGTCTATCTTTTCCCTGACCGGCTCTATACCGACCGCGCAGTTCTTGTTGAAGGAATCCGCGGCGTCAGCCAGCAGCCTTGCCGACTGCAGGAAATTGTAGATTATGACCGGCATGAACACGTTGAGCTCGAAATTGCCCTGCGAGGCAGCCATACCTACTGTCACGTCGTTTCCCATCACCTGTACCGCTGTCATGGTAACAGCCTCACACTGGGTAGGGTTTACCTTGCCCGGCATGATGGAGCTGCCCGGCTCGTTGGCAGGGATCCTGATCTCTCCGATGCCGCATCTAGGTCCCGACGCCAGCCATCTGACGTCGTTGGCGATCTTCATCATGTCTGCCGCCAGCGTCTTAAGAGTTCCATGCGCGTAAGCGATCTGATCCTTTGAAGAGAGAGCCTGGAACTTGTTAGGTGCGGACTCGAATTTCTCTCCTGTGATCTCAGTTATGATGGAAGCTGTGAGCTCTCCGAATCTCTCCGGAGCATTGAGGCCCGTGCCGACAGCCGTGCCGCCGATAGCCAGGTCTCTCATAGCGTCCCTGCCTGCTTCGATGAAATGTATATCCCTGTCGAGCATAGCCGCCCAGCCGCTGATCTCCTGCCCCAGAGTCAGAGGTGTGGCATCCTGGAGATGGGTGCGCCCGATCTTTATGATATCCATATATTCCGCCGACAGTCTGTCGAAGGTCTCCTTCAGGCTTTTTACAGCCGGGAGCACGCGCCTGTCCAGAGCTTCCACGGCAGCTATATGCATGGCCGTCGGGAAAGTATCGTTGGAGCTCTGGGAGCAGTTTACATGGTTGTTAGGATGGAAGTCCAGCTTTCCGCCCGCTATCTCCGCGGAGCGGTGCGCTATGACTTCATTTACATTCATATTAGACTGGGTGCCGCTTCCCGTCTGCCATACAGCCAGAGGGAAATTGCCTTCCAGATTTCCGTCGAGGATCTCGTCGCACACCTGCTGTATTATCTTTCCACGTTCCTCATCCAGCATGCCTAAGCGCACATTGGCTCCGGCAGCTGCCTTCTTTAGCACAGCGAAAGCCCTTATAACATCGTGGGGGATCTTTTCAGTTCCGATCCTGAAGTTCTGGAAGCTCCTCTGTGTCTGGGCACCCCAGTACTTATCGGCCGGTACAAGGACTTCGCCCATCGTGTCGTGTTCTTTTCTGTATTCTTTATCGCTCATGATCCACTCAATATTTACTCAAAGATATAGATTAAAGTCTGCTGAGTCCGTCTCTTACAGCGACGTCAGCTACCGCCTTAGCCACCGCCTTTGTAACAGCAGGGTTGAAGGCGTCAGGGATGATGTAGTCAGACGAAAGCTCGCTCTCGTCGATAACGGAAGCGATAGCGTATGAAGCAGCTATCTTCATGTTCTCTGTGATCCTCGAAGCCCTGGCGTCGAGCGCTCCTCTGAAGATACCAGGGAAGCAGAGAGCATTGTTTATCTGGTTAGGGAAATCGCTCCTGCCCGTTCCGACTACAGCTGCGCCTGCTGCTCTAGCCTCGTCCGGCATGATCTCAGGAACAGGGTTGGCCATAGCGAAGATGATAGGATCGTCAGCCATTGACTTGACCATTTCCTGTGTGAGCACTCCAGGAGCTGAAACTCCCAGGAATACGTCCGCTCCGCGGACAGCGTCAGCGAGTGTGCCCTGCTTATGTTCCTTGTTAGTCACCTTGGCGATCTCAGCCTTGGTCGGATTGTTGCGAGGGTTGCCGTCGTATACGATGCCGTGGCTGTCGCACATAGTGATATCGCCGAATCCGATCTTGAGCATCAGCTTTGCGATGGAGATGCCGGCAGCGCCCGCTCCGTTGATGACGATCTTTGCCTTGCCCATCTCGCGGCCGGTGAACTTCATGGCGTTCAGCATTCCGGCAGAAGCGATGATGGCAGTACCGTGCTGGTCGTCATGGAATACAGGGATATCGCACTGCTCAATAAGAGCCTGTTCTATCTCGAAGCATCTAGGAGCCGAGATATCCTCGAGGTTGATGCCGCCGAAGCTCTTTGAAATATTCTTTATAGTCTCGATGATGACCTTAGGGTCCTTTGAGTCTACGCAGATAGGGAAGGCGTCGATATCTGCGAATCTCTTGAAGATCGCGCACTTGCCCTCCATTACAGGCATAGCGGCTGAAGGACCTATGTCTCCCAGTCCGAGAACAGCTGTGCCGTCTGTGATGACAGCGACCAGATTGCCTTTGCGTGTGTATTCGTAAGCCAGGCTCTCGTCCTTCTCGATCTCGAGGCACGGAGCAGCTACGCCCGGAGTATAAGCTACAGCAAGCTCATCTCTGTTTTCGATCGGAGCCCTTGCCATTACTTCGATCTTGCCCTTCCACTCTTTATGCTTCTGAATAGCGAATTCGTTCTTGTCCATTTGATCTTTCCCGCGCGGCAGCGCGGTACTCCCTTCCATATAGTCGTGCTTAAAAATATATTTATATATAATGAAGTCCCCCGAAGGGGACTTATAAACGCTGTATTTTCTATAGACTAAAGCTTTACTATGCGGGCACCGTTGGCTGTGTCTTCTACCGCAAAGCCTTTTTCCTTAAGAATATCCCTGATCTCGTCAGCCCTGGCGTAGTTCTTCGACTTACGCGCTTCCTGGCGTTCCTCGACCAGCTTCTTTATCTCCTCAGGGATCTCGTCTTCCTCGTCTGTAAGGAGGCCGAGGACATTGGCCAGCTCTGTGAGCAGGTCTTCGCAGGCCCTGGCGAATTCCTTAGTGGAATCGTCCTTCTCGTCAGCGTTGATATCCCTGACAAGCTCGAATACTACTGAGATAGCGTCAGCCGTATTGATGTCATCATCCATTACAGCCTTAAACTTATCTCGGTATTTGCTCAGATCCTCGAGATCCTTCTTTTCTTCGTCTGTCATAGGGCCGTCAGCGCCTGTCTTCTCAAGGTATCTGAGATTGTTGAGCGAATTGTGCATGCGCTCTACGCTGTTCCTGGCCTGTTCCATAAGGTCCGCGTCGAAATTTATCGGGTTGCGGTACTGGCCGCTGAGCAGGAAATACCTGATCTCTTCGCCGGAATAGTTGGCGAGGATATCATGTACCGTCAGGAAATTGCCCTTTGATTTAGACATCTTTATGCCGTTGATGTTTATATATTCGTTGTGGAGCCAGTAGTCAGCGAAAGGCTTGCCGTTGGCCGCCTCGCTCTGCGCTATCTCGTTCTCGTGATGAGGGAACTTGAGGTCCTGTCCGCCGGCATGGATATCGATAGTATCGCCGAGATACTTCTTGGCCATAGCCGAACACTCTATGTGCCAGCCCGGCCTTCCCAGTCCCCAAGGGCTCTCCCAGGCAGGCTCGTTATCGGTCTTCTTAGCCTTCCAGAGAGCGAAATCCAGAGGATCCTTCTTTCTCTCGTCTACGCTGATGCGGGCTCCGGACTCCAGGTCGTCTATGTTCTGGCCGGAAAGCTTGCCGTAGTCCTTGAATTTACGGGTGCTGTAATAAACGTCGCCGTCCACCTCATAGGCATAGCCTTTATCTATGAGTGTCTGCACCAGAGCTATGATCTCAGGTATAGTCTCTGAAACCTTAGGATTTACAGTCGCTCTCTCCAGATGCAGGGCATCGGCGTCCTTATAGTATTCATCTATATACTTGGCTGAAACCTCGAGAGGAGGGATCCCCTCTTCTGCTGCTTTATTGATGATCTTGTCATCCACATCGGTGAAGTTCTGTACGTACTTTACATTATAGCCCAGATACTCGAAATACCTTCTGAGCGTGTCGAAAACGACGAAAGGCCTGGCATTTCCAATATGTATGTAGTTATAGACCGTAGGGCCGCAGACATACATGGAAACTTCTCCTTCTTTGAGAGGAACGAACTCCTCCTTCTGCCGCGTCATCGTATTATATAGCTTCATTGTCCGCGTCTCCTTTTCTTTTTCTCATATTGTCTTCCCGCTGCCTTATCATGCTGCGTATATCTGGCGCTTCACCCATAGCAGGGATAGTCCCGCTGCAGGAGCCGTCCGCCTTAGACGCGCAGTCATCGCAGTTTTCGCTGACGGCATTCTGTACCTGGAGCATGCGCTCCAGCACTTCTATCCTCTGCCTCAGACAGTCAAGCTCATTAGCCACCGGGTCCGGCATGCTTATCTGGTCCATGTCCGCGAGAAGCACATTGTTTCTCTTCACTATCCTGCCCGGAACTCCTACCACCGTGCAGTTAGGCGGAACCTCTTCTATAACGACAGCGCCCGCGCCGATCTTGGAATTGTCTCCTACCTTGAAGGGCCCGAGGACCTTGGCGCCCGATGATACCATGACATTGTTGCCAAGGGTCGGATGACGCTTCCCTACGTCCTTGCCGGTACCTCCCAGGGTAACTCCCTGATAGATAGTGCAGTCGTCGCCGACTTCAGCAGTCTCTCCGATTATAACGCCCATACCGTGGTCTATGAAACACCGCTTCCCGATCTTGGCACCGGGATGGATCTCTATGCCCGTAGTATGCCTGACTTTCTGCGAAAGCCATCTGGCGAGAAATTTATGATTGTGATTGTAGAGCCAGTGCGCGGGTTTATGCCATATTATCGCCCAGACTCCCGGGTAGCACTTGAGAACCTCCATCCTCGACCTCGCGGCCGGGTCCTTCTCAAGAATGGCATCAACATCCTCGCGGATATCTTTAAAAAATCCCATGTTTTCCTCCAGCTGAGCTCTTCGCTCAATAGTTAATTTCTTAGGCTCAGTCAGCAAATATATATTATATGATATATGACTTTGAGCGTCAAAATTATTTACCCTAAAACACGTAACGCACACATATATTTGTAATCATTCTATCATTTTTCCGCTGTTTCCGGTGTTTTTTGATACATTTACATGTATTTTCGCAATATGGACTCGCGGCTTTCGCGGGCTCCGCCCGCCAGGTCCGCGGAGCGGGCGAAAACTGCTGATACAGGGCGGCGCTTTTATCGTTTCGCGGCGCCGCCGGCGATACAGAAACAGCTCTTAAGACAGTAAAAAACCAACCACGCGTCAAACGCGTGGTTTTTCTCTAGCGGGCATAGCCCTTAATCCGCGCGGAACGCGTTGAACGCGTAAACGCAGTCTGCCAACCGCGTATTATTAGCGTTACTTCTTCTTTCTGCGTTTGTAATGAT
>JAQYCQ010000011.1 GCA_028724585.1 Bacillota bacterium
ACGAAGATAAGTAAATCGACAGTCTCCTGCAGTAAAATGCAGGAGATTTTTATGTCCAGTAAAAATCAGCGCAATCAACTGCAGTTACTTCTTACTGTAGCTTTTTACTGAGTATCTAAGTACGGGTTATTTACCGTTTACACAATGACGCGCCGAGAGCGAGCCCGGGTGTATCGTATTACAGGAGTTGACTGATGTGGACCTGTCCTGTCAGCGGAGCTGACGCAGATCTGATATCGAGAACGGCGGGTAAAAAGATAACAAATGTAAATTCAGATATTGACCGATGTATTTTTGTATGCTATCCTAAAGCAGTCGGTTAGATGTGTATAACTCAAAGAGATGCCGCGCATATGAGTTTAGCGGAGGATCAGTATTACTGCATATACCCCCCTGTATTTACATGTGAACGGCTTGTTTTACGCGTTTGAGTTAGTCATGCCTAATATTTTGTGTTGATATTTCAGGAGGGAAACATGATAAGAAAGAGATTACTTGCTCTGGCACTGGCAGCGGCTCTGGCAGGAAGCGTGCAGGCAGTCCCTGTTTTTGCTGTACAGAAAGCGGGAAGCGGATTCAGCGATATGCCGACGGGATGGTCGCACGACGCGGTGGTCTATGCCGTGGAGCATGGATATATGAGCGGTTACGACGGGAAGATCAATCCGCGGGGGTATCTTACAAGGGCGGAGATGGCTTCTATGATGAACAGAGCTTTTGGAAATACTGAAAAGGGCTCGCTGGACGGATATACCGATGTGCCTGAGAATGCCTGGTACAGGGACGATATGGCGAAGGCTGTCGCTAAAGGGATATTTTCAGGATATGACGGGAAACTGGAACCTGAAAAGAACATTACAAGGGAATAGGTCTTCTCAGTTTTGGCGCGCCAGCTGGGTGTCAGCGGAGCTGACGCAGGCGCTCTGGATCCTTTTAAGGATAAAGACGATGTTTCTTCGTGGGCTGTCGACGCGGCAGCTTCCCTGGTCAAAGCCGGTTATGTAAAGGGTGACGAGGGAAGGCTCAAGCCTAAGGATAATATAACGAGGGAGGAATTCGCTCAGCTTCTGTACAAGGTGCTGAAGGAATCGAAGAATGGTGAGCAGGCGGAAAATGCCGGAGACAATGGCAATGGAAACACTGCTCCTTCGAATAATAAAAATGATGACAGCAAAGACGGTCAGAATGGCAATAAGGATGGTGGAAGCGCTGTAAATCCTGGCGGCGGTTCGGGATCAGGCGATTCTGGAAACAGCAGCTCGGCTGAAAAGCCTGCTGACAGGACCGTTGACGTTATCGTCAATGATCAGGTGAAGACGGTGGACCTCGGCTGGGCTACGTATGTGATAGCTGCTCTGCAGGACGGATATGATCTGAGCAATGTAGATATCTCGGTTGATGGAAAAGATGTTACGGATAAGGTCACTCCGGTAAATGATGAGAAGACTATCTTCAAGTGGGAGGTAGACGATCTCGCTCCTGAAAAGCTTACGGTAACAAGCAGGGCTGACAAGTCGAAGTCTGAAACAGCGAAGATCGTGAACAGCTTCAGCGGCAAAAAAGCGGAAGCTGATAATATCGAGAATTTCGCTCCTGATTTTCTGATAGCTCACGGCCCTGTGGCGGTCTGGGACTATTACATTACAAATTACGACGATGAAGGCAATGTGCGTGTAAAACCTTCAAAGACTACTTTCAGTACGGAAGGCAAAGCAGAGGCAAAGAAGGTTCCGGCATCGTACAGTCCGGAAACTGAGATTGGAAAAAATCTGGTCATCATGTTCAATTACAACGAAGACTGGGAGAAGGAATGGTTCGACAAGGCTGTGGAAAAAGACGGCAGCGTAGAGCTGGTGAAGTTCGACGAGACTAAGACCAGGATCAATGGATCACTGCGTTTTGAAAAGAAGAAAAACGTAGAGCACGGAAAAGGACATGTGGGCGAGATAGTCATCAGCACTCAGGGACAGGACAACCTCTCCGCGGGCAGGTATTATGTGCGTGTCAAGTCGGATGGAAACAGATCGGCTATGGTTCCGGTCCATATAGTAAATGATCAGGAAGTATCATTTAAGGTCAAGGGCGCTGTAAAGTCCGGACAGCCTCTGCGTTTCGAACCGAAGAATCTGGTATATGGAATAAAAGACCCTATTGAAAAGATAGAGCTTACAGATCCGACAGGGAAAACGACTGAGCTCAGGGCTTTGGACGATTACTATCTCTTCGGCCAGGATCTGCTCACTGTATTCAACGATACTTCAACGGAAAACGGCAGGAACAATATTAAGTATAACGGAAAGTACACTATGAAGGTGTATATGACGGGATACAAAGCGGCATCTGTGGACTTTTACGTTTCTGATGGCGAGAAAATCGCAGGATCAGATAAGACATCTGTGAAGGCAGCGTCGGTAAGAACGGCGGCTGTAAGAGCCGACGCGGTTACGAGCGCTACCGTGAGCGCTGGAACAGGTGGCAGCTCCGATGGAGGATTTGGAAGCAATATGATATCAGCGGATATCATGTTCGATGAGGATCTGCTTTCTAACGCGATACTTCTCGGGACCATCGGAGTTAAGAATGAGTATGCCGAAGCAATAGACAAAAGATGGTCTGAAATGATCCCTGATCATGTCGGAAAGAACGACAGCTCAAAGAGCCTTTATGACTACTCGGATTTCATCGGCGAGGCAAATAAGGCGAGAACTGATGGCAGATACCTTTCATTCGCCGATTACCTCGCAGAGAGACCTGACAAAGCACAGGGCTATCCTCACGCTGTAAAACAGGTTCTTGAAGACAATCTCCTCGGAGATATTCAGGAAAATGGCAGCTATCTGGGCAAAGAAGCTCCTGCTGTGAGCCTGGCAGAGGTTACTGCTGGAGGCGACACCAATAAGGCAGTAAAGGCAGATAAGCTTAAGGAAGGTGCTGAGTATCTCTATCTTATGTCGGATGACAGCGAGTACTTCAAGAAGATCGGCAGCGTAAATGTCAATGGAAGCTCGCAGGATGTCGCGACCGGCGATATGATCATAAGCCAGGATGGAAAGGTTCTCGGCATCAAAATAGCTGACAATGGATTCAATCTCGGGAAAACAAACACAGTTGTGATCAGATCCGCGGGATACAAGGACAAGACAGTATCGTTTGAGTATGAACGTGATCTGGAGCAGGTGGAACTCAGCGGCCCTGATAAGATCGATCTTGGAAAAGACTTCACTGTATCTGTGAAAAACACAGGCGGTTCAGAAGCGAAGAAAGGTGACTTCCTTAAGCAGATAGCAAATGCTGACAAGAGCGTTCAGATAACCCGTCCTGATAAAACTGTGGATACAGTTCAGAGCGCGTCCGCAGGAGGCACTGCGTCAAACGATTACTACGAAATAGACAGTGAAAAGCAGACTCTGACTATTAAGGGCGGAGCCTTCGCTGAGCCGGGAGAATATACAGTGACGCTTACCCCTTACGGCTACACTTCACAGACTATCAAGGTAAATGTTGAAGGTGAAGCTAAGAAAGTCGAGATGGGAACACCGACCGCTGCTCTTCAGAGCGATAACGACTACAATATCGATTTCGGAGACTCGGATGCCGTAACAGACTGGAGAACAAAAGCAGAAACGGTAACCGTAAACGGTACGGCTTATAAAGAAAACAGTTTCTCCTTCATGGGTCTCGGTGATGACGAATATAACTGGGAGACTGCGGGCAGTTATGGACCAGCTAATATACTCAACCTCGATAAGGAAGCTTTTGAGAAGGGCACAGAAAATACTGTCGTTATCAAGGCAGAAGGCTACGCTCCAGTTACGGTAACAGTAACGCTGGATGATGAATGGAAAGTTACAGATGTAAGTGTTTCAGGCATTACAGCACCTGAAGAAGATCCTGATGATCAGGAAAAGCCTGACGATAAGACAAACCCTGGAGATAATGATAATAAGGGAACAGAGCCGGAAGATCCTTCAGATAAGACAGATCCGGAAAAAGGAAATGAGTCCGCAGTAACTGATAAAAAGGCTGCGCCGACGAAAGAGCCTGAGGTTTCAGTAGAAAGTATGTACTATACAGTTCTGAAATTCGCAGATGCTGATACAGACTGGCAGAAGGCTGTAACTTCAGTAACTGTAAATGGAGAGAATTTTAATCTTACAACATCATCTCCTGCAGATAAGGATTTTTATAAGTACAGCTCGAGCCCGACTATAAAGCTCGGATACAGCGGCAACAGCCTTGCTCTGAGATCCGGAGAGAACACAATAGTGATAAAGGCTGACGGGTATGAAGATCTGACGCTCAAAATTAATCGTACCATAGGTTACTATGGTAGTTCTGATACATTCGAAGTTAAAATATCAGAAAATACAGCTTCGGATGATTCTGACAGTGGAAACGCTGAAGAACTGAAGGCTGCGCCTGCGAAAGAGCCTGAGGCAACAGTAGAATATTCCTACTATACAGTTCTGAAATTCGCAGATGCTGATGCGGACTGGCAGAAGGCTGTAACTTCAGTAACTGTAAATGGAGAGAATTTTAATCTTACAACATCATCTCCTGCAGATAAGGATTTTTATAAGTACAGCTCGAGCCCGACTATAAAGCTCGGATCCAGCAATAACAGTCTCGCTTTGAAATCCGGAGAGAACACAATAGTGATAAAGGCTGACGGATACCAGGATCTGACGCTCAAAGTTAAGCGTACGATAGGCTACTATGGTCCTGATGTGTTCGAAGTAAATATAGGGTAAGCATACTCTGATCATAGATGATAGCGTATAGATCATATCATTGACTTCGACCATGCAAATCTGGCAGGGTAAAGAAACAACCAAGCAAAACTCTTCCTTTCATAAATACATTTCCTCAAAGCAGAGGCCTTCGGGCCTCTGTTTTTTGTACTTTGTAAATTGTTCTTGAAGAAGCAGTGCCCAGAGACTAAAATAGCAGTTAGCTTAAAAAGTGATAAGAACGCGGCACTGAGAAGGAGTTTCGCTAATGAGCAATAAAAACAGTATAAAAGGAATCATCTTTGCCCTGGCGTCGGGCTGCTGCTGGGCATTTTCAGGAACTCTGGGGCAGTTCCTCTTTACACATAAGGGAATGGATCCCAGCTGGCTAACGGTATTCAGGATGATCACAGCGGGCTTCATATTCCTTCTGATGGCGGTATCGCGGACTGAGACCCGCCAGAGCCTGAAGCAAATGCTGACCAGCCGCAGCGATATGC
The DNA here is from genome assembly GCA_028724585.1 of Bacillota bacterium. GTDB lineage: Bacteria > Bacillota > Clostridia > Peptostreptococcales > Anaerovoracaceae > RUG708. Next base: position 5,231 of record JAQYCQ010000011.1, read on the forward strand.
TATATATGGTCTTTTTCTCGATAGCGGGTCTGCTGATGGTGCAGTACGCCTATCTGGTCGCCATATCACAGACCAGCGCCGGCGTCGCGACTTCGATACAGTATTCCGGCGAATCCCTGGTCCTGCTGGTGACCTGTGTAAAGCTCAGGCGGCTGCCTTACCGGTCGGAATTCTGCGGACTCCTGATCATGCTCATCGCCGTCTTCCTTATCTCTACGCATGGTAAAGTAGGAGGGATGACCTTCTCGGTGACTACTGTCATCTGGCTGGTCACAGCGGCGGCAGCTCTTATGTTTTATACAGTCCTCCCGCCGAGGGTGGTCGGCAGATACGGCAGCGAGCCTGTTATGGGAGTCGGTTTTATCATAGGCGGCGCGTCGCTCGCGCTTACGACCAGAGTATGGAACATCTCCCCGGGCATCATTGACGGCCAGACTATCCTCTGCCTGGCGCTCATGATCGGAGTGGGAACTATCCTCGCTTTCTCCATGTTCATGAGGAGCACGGTGCTGACAGGTCCGGTAAAAGCCGGCATGCTTTCAGCTATAGAAACAGTGGCGTCACCTTTGATCTCATCGCTGTGGCTTGGTATGAATTTCAAGCTCACCGACTACGCAGGCTTTATCATGATGTTCATCATGGTCATCATGCTGGCTGTCCCGGAGCTTACGAAGAAAACTCCGCGGACATCACCTGCCGTTCACACGGCGGAGGCCGCGCCGGCCAACAGTGGGAAATAAAAATATGTGTCTGATCTAACGGGAAAAATCAATAGAAAAAGATAAGCAGCGGTTCTGTCCCGCTGCTTTTTGTATGTCTGCCGAATATTTGTTTTTGTTTCTGACACTCCCCATGCCTGAAGGCATGGGAACATTGTGCGCCCTATATTCCCCTGGCTGAAGCAAGGGGGCTGCCGCGAATCTGATGATCGTAAAGGATCACATTTCGTATCCTAACTCTGTAAAGAAGGTCTCCGCATCCGCTTCGGCGGAATCCTTTTTAGAAGGCTGGGCTGTCACGGCGATTATCATATTGCCGACTCTCAGGTACTGGGCGTAGACGGTATCTCCGTCCTGCAGATAGAAAGCGTAGTTGGAGCCGCTCTTCTTTTTTTTAACGTCCTTGTCCTTTTCACCGTCGCCATCGCTGTCCGTTATTATCGATTCGGCCATCTTTGCGTCCGGCAGGTACATATATATGTAGTTTGTCTTATCAGAAGCACTGACCAGGGCAGCGTCATATCCGTACTTGCCGGACAGGTCCTGGACTTTTCCATACTTACCGGCTTTGCTCTCGAACATCTTCATGGATATCACCGACAGGGAATTTTCCTTAGAAGACGCTGCGCTTTCGGAAGAAGCGTCTCCGGAGTTTCCGGAAGCGCAGGCGGCGAGGGAGAGCAGCATAACTGCCGCAAGTATTGCTGATAACAGTCTTTTTTTCACCTTTTCCCTCCGTAAAATCATATATCGCACAGGCCCGATCAGGATATAGGGACATCCTGTCGAGTCCCTTTCTTTCATTGCTCAGCTTTTTATTATACACGACAGAGAGGGACAGGCGGAGCCTTTTTTGCGCGCGGAGCGCGCAGAAATAACAGACTTGTACCGGAAAAAATGCAGAAAAAACGGCTCGTGGAAGGATTTTGATTGATTTTTTCAGATATAAACTATTTTCACCACATAAAATTAATGTTTTATGATATAATTACTTTGGATTTTCAGATTTATCACGGAGGCTGAAATTTGATAGACAGAGTTATTCAGGAAAAAAGAGAGTACGAGCTGCTCTCAGATATGGGAACGAAATCCGCTGAATCCAGAGGAAGGGCGGAAGCTGAGGAACCGGATCCAGTCAGGACTGAATTTCAGCGTGACAGGGACAGGATCATACATACCAAGGCTATCAGGCGGCTCATGCATAAAACACAGGTCTTCCTTTCTCCTGAAGGCGATCATTTCAGCACCCGGCTTACGCATACGCTGGACGTCGCTCAGATATCGAGGTCGATATCGAGAGGACTTGGGCTCAACGAGGACCTCACGGAGGCCATAGCTCTGGGACATGACCTGGGCCATACGCCTTTCGGCCATAACGGCGAGCAGTACCTGGACGAGCGGTATCCTGACGGCTTCAGGCATAACGAACAGAGCCTGAGGGTCGTCGACATCCTCGAGAAGGGGCACGGCGGCAGGAGCGGGCTCAATCTCACGGCAGAGGTCAGGGACGGCATAGTAAACCATTCCGGCCCCGGGATCCCTTTCACTAATGAAGGAATGGTCGTGAGGATCAGCGACAGGATAGCGTATATAAATGACGATATAGAAGACGCGGTGATGGCGGGGGTCATCTCAGAAGACGATCTGCCCAGGGACTGCGTAAAGGTACTGGGAAACGATCACAGGACCAGGATCAACACTCTCGTAACTGACATGATCGTGTCGAGCGAAAAGGCCGGCAGGATCGTTCAGGGAGAGGAGTGCGGATTCTATATGAATAAGCTGCGGGATTATATGTTCGAGCATGTGTATCGCAGCGAGGTCGTAAAACAGGTGGCGGAGATGTTCAAGGTCAGGCACCTCATATTTTCGCTCTACGACTTTTATCTGGAGCATCCCTACGAGATGCCGGAGGAGCATATCGCTATGCTCTACCTTTATGGAACCGATGAAGTGGTAAAGGATTACATAGCCGGCATGACCGACAGGTACGCTATAAAGATGTACAACCATCTGTTCGTGCCTTCGGGATGGAGGCTTTCTGATAACATTAAACAAAAGGGCTGAGCCCGGTTGATTGGGATGTCCGGGCAGCCCTGCATGCGGAGCCGATCACGCTCCGCTCGTATATTTTGTGACGGGGGATAATCGATTTTGGTAAACGCGGCAGAAGAAATAAAGAGCAGATGCAATATCGTCGACGTGGTGGGACGGTATGTGAGACTGAAACGCTCCGGATCAAATTACATGGGGCTGTGCCCTTTTCACAGCGAAAAGACGCCGTCCTTCAGCGTTTCTGAGAAGGGCCAGTTTTTCCACTGCTTCGGCTGCGGGGAATCCGGCGACGTTATATCTTTCATAGAAAAGATAGAGAACGTGGATTTCATGACGGCACTGAGAAAGCTCGCCGATATGTACGGAATAAATCTGGATGACTACGGCTTTACTAACGAAAGCAGGAAAAACAGGCTTTACGGGATGAACCGGGACGCTGCCGTTTTCTTTCTGCATTCGCTGGCTGACAGGCCTAATCCCGGACGCGATTATATCATGGGCAGGGGACTGAGCCTCAAGACCATAGGCAGGTTCGGGATAGGCTTCGCGCCTGACTCCTGGAACGCCCTGCTGAACTATATGAAGTCAAAAGGCTATGAAGAGAAGGATCTGGCCGAAGGAGGCCTGGTCTCGTATTCTAAGGGCCGTTACTATGACAAGTTCAGGAACCGTGTCATCTTTCCTATCATAAACACCAGGGGAAAGGTCATAGGCTTCGGCGGCAGGATCATAGGACAGGGCGAGCCTAAGTATCTGAATTCTCCGGAATCCGCGGTATTTTCCAAGAGAAACAATCTCTTCGGGCTCAACCTTACCCGGGACAGTATAAAGGAAAGGGACTGCGCTATCATCGTCGAAGGATATATGGATATGGTGTCGCTGTTCCAGAACGGTGTCACCAATACCGCGGCGACGCTGGGAACAGCCCTTACTCCGGATCAGTGCGCTATGCTCAGCAGATATACAAAAAATATTGTGCTCTCCTATGACGCCGACTCCGCCGGCAGGAAAGCCGCGCTGCGGGGCATTGAAGTCATAAGGCAGGCCGGCCTCAGCGTCAGGGTGCTCCATGTTCCTGACGGCAAGGACCCGGATGAGTTTGTGAAAAAACACGGCAGAGAAGCTTTTGAAGAGCTGGTGGAAAACGCGCTTCCCTATGTCGATTACAAGCTGGCGCATGAGAGATCTATGGTCGATCTTGATACACAGAATGGAAAGCTGGGGTATATAAAAGGCGCGGCGCGGATACTGAGCTCGATAAGCCCGGCTGAAGCCGAGATATATATAAAGAAAGTAACGGATGAAACAGGCATGCAGGAAGGCGCTCTCAGGGCGGAGATCCGCCGCGCTTCCGATGCCGGGAAACAGCGTGAGCCTGTCTTCAGGGAACCGGCAGACAGAGAACAGGACGAACTGAGTCCTGTGTCTGAAGAGGACCTGAGGCTTCAGAAGACCATGATCGGCATACTGGCGAAAGCCCCGTCGACGCTTCCTGAAGTATCGAAATATGAAAGTATTTTTACGGATCCGGCATGTTTCAGGATATATAACACGATAAAGGAATTAATAAAGGATAATAACGCGCTCGACGCTGATACGGCGGCTGACAGCATGGACGCAGAGGATGCGCGGGTGTTTCTCGAGATCACAGGGTCTACGGCGCTGGACTGCGAACCGGATCTGCTTCTTCGCGACTGCATAAGAGGAATCAGAGAAAAAGAGCTGAGACGTAAAAACGAGTTTTTACACAAGGAATTAATGCTTATGTCCGAAAATGACGATGACCGCATAACAGAGATCATGGGTCAGATGAAGAAAATCGACGCAGAGATCCAGCATCTGCGGAACAGCGCGGGGGAGTGATAGGCAATGGCAAACAGCAAAGTTTCATCAGAAAAGAAACTGCAGGATATCATAGACGGCCTGCTCGAAAGGGGAAAAAAGAACGGGACTCTGTCATACAAAGAAGTGGCGGACAAGCTCTATAACGTAGATATAGACAAGGATCAGGTGGAGGATCTTTACGACCTTTTCATAGCCAACGGCATTGAGATAGTGTCAGACAGCGAAAAGGGAAAGACGGAAGAAGAAGCTTCCGACGGCTCCGCCGACAAGAAAGGCAAAAAATCAGAGAGCTTCGAGGAGACTATGTCCAAGGGCATAGCCGTAGACGATCCTGTAAGGATGTACCTTAAAGAGATCGGAAAGGTCTCCCTGCTCACAGCAGAAGAGGAGATAGACCTTGCCAAGCGCATGGAAGCGGGAGACGAGGCGGCCAAGAAAAAGCTCTGCGAAGCCAACCTGCGCCTGGTAGTCAGCATAGCAAAACGTTACGTAGGCAGAGGAATGCTCTTCCTGGACCTGATACAGGAAGGAAATCTGGGCCTTATAAAGGCGGTCGACAAGTTCGACTGGCGCAAGGGCTACAAGTTCAGCACATATGCCACATGGTGGATCAGGCAGGCTATCACCAGATCTATAGCCGACCAGGCCAGGACTATACGAATCCCGGTACATATGGTCGAGACCATAAACAAGCTGATCAGGGTCTCACGCCAGCTGCTCCAGGAGCTGGGCAGGGAGCCGACTCCTGAGGAGATAGCGGCTCAGATGGATATGCCTGTCGAAAAGGTAAGGGATATCTTAAAGATAGCCCAGGAGCCTGTATCCCTCGAAACCCCTATAGGTGAAGAGGAAGACAGCCATCTGGGAGATTTCATCCCTGACGATGACGTTCCGGCCCCGGCAGACGCGGCGGCCTACTCCATGCTCAAGGATCAGCTGGAGGAAGTGCTGCAGACGCTTACGGACAGGGAGCAGAAGGTGCTAAAGCTCAGGTTCGGCCTCGAAGACGGCAGGGCCCGCACACTTGAAGAAGTAGGCCGTGAGTTCGATGTCACAAGGGAACGTATCAGGCAGATAGAGGCCAAGGCTCTGAGAAAGCTCAGGCATCCAAGCCGCAGCAAGAAACTGAAGGATTACCTGTAAGATGGCAGCAAAGATCAGACTTTCCGAACGCATGCAGATGATAGCCTCCCACGTCGCCTCCGGCGACAGGGCCGCCGACATAGGGACCGATCACGGTTATATTCCGGTATGGCTCATTTCCTCGGGCGTTACAGATAAGGTTATCCTGACCGATGTAAACGAAGGACCGCTGGAAAAGGCGGCGGGAAACTTTGAAAGATACCTGCCAGGCTTCAGGCCCGAGATGCGCAGGGGGAACGGACTGGAAGTCCTGGAACCCGGCGAAGCCGACGATATCATCATAGCCGGTATGGGCGGCATATTGATCTCCAAGATACTGGATGCCGGATCTGATGTGGCATCGGCCGCGTCAAAGCTGGTGCTCCAGCCGAGGAACCACAGCTTCAGTCTGAGACACTATCTCAGGGGACTTGAGGGATTTACGACAGTCTGCGAAGAGATCGCGGTCGAAGACAGGAGATACTGTGAGATCATAACAGTTAAAAGGAAGGACCTGCTCACGGACGCTGAAAAAGAACTGGCAGCCGCAGTCACCGAGCTCGAGAAAGAGCTGGGACTGGGCGAGAGGATCTACGACGAGCTGCCGGTGATGTACGCGCTCAGCGGCAGATATCCGGAATATATAGAGTACAAGTGCAGGACGGAGCAGCAGGTCATAGACAACATTGCAGCCAACGGGCATTCGGAGCACGCCGATATGAGGAAGAAGCGCGCCGAGGAAAGGCTGGACGCTTTCTCTAAGATCGGCGCTGCCGCGAGATAAGATTATATAAGGATGTGATCATCATGGTAAATATCAGGGAGGCGCTGGAAGCCGTAAGAAGGCAGGCGCCCGAGAGACTTCAGGAGTCCTGGGACAACAGCGGCGTACAGATACTGGCCGACGCTGATGCCAGGATAGACAGGATCCTTACCTGCCTGGAGATAGAGAGCAGTGTGGTCGATGAAGCTGTGGAGAAGGGCGCTAAGCTCATAGTCACCCATCATCCTCTGCTTTTCAGCAGGATAAATACTATCAGAGACGACGACCCTGAGGGAGCATGGATCATAAAGCTCATCCAGAACGGGATATCGGTCTATTCGGCACACACTTCCTTCGATTCGGCCCCGCACGGGACCAACCAGGACCTTGCCGAGAAGCTGGGGCTTATGGACATAGTCCCTATGTATCCCGATGAAGCGGATCCTCAGGCAGGCATGGGCCGTTACGGACATTACAGCGAACCGGTGCCTTACGAGGTCTTTTCCGCGAAGCTGGCTGAGATCTGCGGGGCGGACGGAATGAGAGCCGCAGGCATAGTCCCTGAATACGTACAGTATGTAGGCCTCTGCACCGGAGCCGGCGCGGAGTTCGCGGACGAAGCTGCCGAGAATGGGGCGGATGTCTATATCACCGGAGATCTAAAGTATCACGAGGCCAGGCACATCAGCGACATAGGCTTCTGCGCCATAGACGCGGGACATTACGGGACGGAATTCCTCTTCGCCGAAAACATGGCGGACCTGCTCCGCAGAGACTTGGGCAGCAACGTCGAGATAATAGCTTCAAAGACAGATATAAACCCTTTTGTCTGAGTCAGGCAGCTAATTAAATACGAGTTTTTTACTCATTTCCTTTAACAAAAAAACATTTTCTGATATACTAATCAGGTATATATTGTGAGTAAGCCAGACGATCGCGCTATGCTTCGGGCATAGTGAGGAAAGTCCGAGCTCCACAGGGCAAGGGTGCCGGATAACGTCCGGCGAAGGTGACTTCAGGGAAAGTGCAGCAGAAATATACCGCCGCTACGCGGTAAGGGTGAAAAGGCGGGGCAAGAGCCCACCGGCGTTCTGGTAACAGTGCGCGTCCATGTAAACCCCACCCGGAGCAAGACCAAGAGCAGGCTTTTTAGTACGGCGGCCCGTCGTCAGCCTTATATGGTAGGTCGCTTGAGCGTCTCGGCAACGAGGCGTCGAGAAAGATGATCGTTTAATACAGAACTCGGCTTACAGGCTTGCTCACAGATTTTTCGACAGGAGGTAAGACACATGGCTATTCTTGATAATAAAGGCGATGCCGGTAAAAAAGCGGCTCAGAACGTTGGCGAGATCAGCAAGTCGATCGCCCAGAAGATCGGTGAGTTCACCGAGTCCAGCAAGATCTCTATGAACATCAGAAAAAAAGAGAAAGAGATTAGGACAACTAAGTTCAACATAGGCAAGCTCGTCTACGAACAGTACAAAAATGGTCATGAGTTTGACGAGAGCATAGTTGAGCTCTGCAAGGCCATAGATACTGAATACGCTGAGATCTCAAAGCTTGAGACAGAAAAAGAGAGCGTGGGCATCGATGACCTGGGTGTAGAAGTCGTTGACGCCGATATCCCGGAGGACATGGATTTCGCTGTTACAGAAGATGACGATGAGATCCTCAAGGAGCTCTAGCCTGCAGACCAAAGAAAATGATATCACTTACGGCTGTTTTTCCAACAGCCGTATTTTTTACGCAAAGCTTTTTTCGCGGCCGCAGGCCGCGGGGCGTGCGTGAGCGCGCGTAAGTACGGTGCTGTTTTTTAGACTTGAGTACTGTTTTGTACAGATTATCAAACACTTTGCAGGGTATAAAGATTAGCAGCGGAGACCTGAAAAGGGTTTCTGTTTTGATATTTTAGGTTTTTCAGTGGATTTCAATATATTTTTACGGAGGAATTTTATTCGTGAGACTTGGAATTGACGTTGGCTCTACTACGGTAAAGCTGGTGCTGCTGGACGACAGCGGCAATATTGTCTATAAAAAGTACGAGAGGCACATGTCAAGTGTGTTCAGCAAGGTCAGCGAAATGCTCGACAGGCTGCTCGAAACTTACGACGGGGAAGCGCAGGTGACTATCACCGGTTCGGGAGGCCTTTCCATATCTAACAGCCTCGATATCCCGTTCGCGCAGGAGGTCATAGCTTCTTCAGAGGCGGTCTCCAGGCTGATCCCTCAGACCGATGTGGTCATAGAACTCGGAGGCGAGGACGCTAAGATCACTTTCTACGGCGATACAGTGGAGCAGAGGATGAACGGAACCTGCGCGGGAGGCACGGGAGCCTTCATCGATCAGATGGCTGTTTTGCTCAATACGGACGCTAACGGGCTCAACGAGGCGGCAAAAAATTACAGGACCATCTATCCTATAGCCGCCAGATGCGGAGTGTTCGCCAAGACAGATATACAGCCGCTCATCAACGAGGGCGCGGCCAGGGAAGACCTTGCCGTTTCAATCTTCCAGGCCGTAGTAAACCAGACCATCAGCGGGTTGGCCTGCGGCAGAAAGATAGAAGGCAATGTGGCATATCTGGGAGGCCCTCTTTCCTTTATGTCCGAGCTCAGGAAAAGATTTACAGAGACTCTGGGGCTTAAGCCTGAGAATGTCATCTTCCCTGAGGAGAACGCCAGGTTCTTCGTCGCTCTGGGAGCGGCTTACCTTGCGGAGAAGAGCCCTGCGGTAAACCTGAGAAAGCTTGCGCAGAAGATCAAGGATCCTGACCTCAAAGCCGAGACGGATACCAGATATCTGGAGCCTCTTTTTAAGGACGAGGAGGATTACGAGCAGTTTAAGGAACGCCACGATAAGGATAAGGTGGAGAGAGCCAGCCTTGAGCAGGCCAGCGGTCCGGCTTTTCTGGGCATAGACGCGGGTTCCACCACAACAAAGGCGGCTCTGACTGACAGCGAGGGCAGGCTGCTCTATACGTATTACACGGGAAATCACGGTAATCCTGTGGAGTCTACCAGAAAGATATTAAGGGATCTTTACAGCAAGATGCCCGACGATCTCTATATCGCTTATACAGTTACCACCGGCTACGGCGAAGGGCTGATCAAGGCTGCTTTCGGCGCGGATTTCGGCGAGGTAGAAACTATTTCGCATTACCGGGCGGCCAGGGCATTCAAGCCTGACGTTGACTTCATCCTCGATATAGGCGGCCAGGACATGAAGTGCATCAAGATCAAGGACGGAGCTGTTTACGACATCGTACTCAACGAAGCCTGCTCTTCGGGCTGCGGCTCTTTCATCGAAACCTACGCCAAGAGTGTAGACATGGACGTTGAGCATTTCGCCCAGGAAGCTCTTGAATCCAGGAGTCCTGTGGATCTCGGTACCAGATGCACCGTATTCATGAACTCCAAGGTAAAGCAGGCCCAGAAGGAAGGCGCGGGGATCGGCGATATCTCAGCGGGACTTTCTTATTCAGTCATCAGGAACGCCCTTTACAAGGTCATCAAGCTCAGGGATGTTTCAGAAGCGGGCGAGAACATCCTCGTCCAGGGCGGGACCTTCCTCAATGACGCTGTGCTCAGGAGCATAGAGACTATACTCGGCAGGAATGTCATCAGACCTGATATTTCCGGAGTAATGGGCGCTTACGGCGCGGCTCTCATAGGTATGGACAGATATTCCGGCCACGGTGTGTCTACAGTTCTTAATGAAGAACAGCTGGAGGCGCTGACGGTCAAGAGCAGGTTCGCCAGATGCGGCAAGTGCGAGAACAACTGCCAGCTGACGGTAAACATCTTTAACGATGGCAGCAGGTTCATCACCGGAAACAGGTGCGAGAGAGGGGCAGGCAAGACTGTACAGAAGAAGGACGAATACAATCTCTTCAAGTACAAATACCAGAGGCTGTTCGACTATTACGAGCCTCTTCCTTCCGCGGAGGTCAGGAGGGGCATCATCGGCATTCCGAGAGTCCTCAACATGCACGAAAATTATCCTTTCTGGTTCACATTCCTGACCAGCCTGGGATTCAGGGTCGTGCTGTCACCGGTTTCCTCTAAGGATATCTATGAGATGGGCATGGATACCATATCTTCGGATACGGCGTGCTATCCGGCAAAGCTGGTTCACGGACACGTCCAGTGGCTGATAGACAGCGGCGTAAAGACCATATTCTATCCTTCGCTCAACTACGAGCTCATCGAAGACAAGAAGGCCAACAACCATTACAACTGCCCGATCGTCGCTATGTATCCGGAGGTCATAGCCGGAAACATGTCCGATACCCTTTCGGACAACCACGTTACTCTGATGCATCCTTTCCTTCCGTATTTCGATGACAGGAGACTTAAGGAAAGGCTTTTCGAGGAGTTCAGCTCTTACGGAGTAAGCAAAAAGGAAATTTCCGACGCTGTAGACGCCGGCAGGGCAGAGGATGAAAAGTTTAAGCAGGATGTATATGACAGGGCGTCAGAGATCCTCGAGTATGTGGAGAAGAAGGGAAAGCACGCTGTGATACTCGCCGGCAGGCCTTATCACCTGGATCCTGAGATAAACCACGGCATAGACCAGGTCATCGCTTCATTCGGATTTGCGGTCTTAACAGAGTCTTCTGTAGCAGGACGTTCTGATCTTAAGAGACCGGTTAGGGTGCTCGACCAGTGGATGTACCATTCGAGGCTTTACAAGGCAGCGGATTTCGCCGGCACAAGAGACGATGTGGATCTGGTGCAGCTCACTTCATTCGGCTGCGGCCTCGATGCCGTTACCACGGATGAGGTGCAGGAGATCCTTACACAGCACAACAAGCTCTATACCCTGCTCAAGATCGATGAGGGCGTCAACCTCGGTGCCGTAAGGATAAGGATACGTTCGCTCAAGGCCGCTCTCGAGGAGCGTAAAGAGCACGACCTCCACTGTCAGCCGGAGATAAAGCCTTACGAGAGAGTCGTATTTACAAAGGAAATGAGAGAAAACTATACTCTCCTCATGCCGCAGATGGCGCCGATGCAGTTCGACCTCATGCAGACAGCCTTCAACAACGCGGGCTACAAGGTGGATCTCCTTCCTTCAGTGGACAAGAACGCTGTAGAGACAGGACTGAGATATATCAACAACGACGCCTGCTATCCTACGATCATCACTCTGGGGTCTATCATAAACACCCTGAAGTCGGGAAAATACGATCTGGACAGGACAGCTGTCATCATGACACAGACAGGCGGCGGCTGCAGAGCCAGCAATTACATAGCTCTCCTCAGGAAGGCCCTTAAGGAAAACGGCATGGGACAGGTACCTGTAGTTTCTATAAACTACGTGGGACTCGAAAAAAATCCAGGTATGAAATTCTCCCTTAAGATGCTTTACGGCATTTTGTATGCTACACTGTATGGTGACCTGTTTATGAGACTGGTCAACGCTACTCATCCTTATGAGGCTGAGGAAGGGAGCGTTGACAGGCTGTATCATAAATGGAACGAAATAGCCAGAAAGAACGTCCTCAACAGAAATTTCGGCGAGTTCAAGCGCAACGTAAAGCAGATCGTTAAGGAATTCGACGCGATCCCGCTCAGAGACGTGAAAAAGCCGAAGGTAGGCGTAGTAGGAGAGATACTGGTAAAATATCATCCTAACGCCAATAACGATATAGTAAAGATCATAGAGGATGAAGGCGGAGAAGCTGTCGTGCCTGATCTGCTCGACTTCTTTATGTACTGCATGAAGAATTACGAGTTCAACTACAAAAAGATGGCAGGCTCCTACGCATGGTACAAGGGATCCAGGCTCGGTATCGACGCGATAAACCACTACAGGAAGATGGTAGCCGCAGAGCTCGAGAAGAGTAAGAGATTCGAACCTCCTCTGCATATCGACAAGATCGCGGAGAAGGCTGAGAAAGTCACATCCCTGGGAACCCAGTGCGGCGAAGGCTGGCTGCTCACAGGCGAGATGACCGAGCTCATAGACAGCGGCGTGGAGAACATAGTATGCCTCCAGCCGTTCGCGTGCCTGCCTAACCATGTAACGGGCAAAGGTATGATAAGGCCTTTGAGGAAGCTCAATCCGAAGTCGAACATCGTGGCCATAGATTACGATCCGGGCGCCAGCGATGTAAATCAGCTCAACAGGATAAAGCTGATGATGACTACGGCTCATAGGAATCTCGAAAAGGAGATAGAACAGGAAAAGCGCGGCGATAAAAAGAAAGAAGGAGTAATCTGATCATGAAGGCTGTAATCACTGTTATCGGACAAGATAAAATAGGCATCATCTACCACGTGTCCTCAGTACTTGCTGAGTATGATGTGAACATCCTCGATATTAACCAGACGATCATGCAGGATCTGTTCACGATGATAATGGTCGTAGACACATCCAATATGCCTGTAGCGTTCGAGGATATCCAGAAGAAGCTCGAAGAAAAGGGCAAGGAGATCGGCGTAAATATCAGGATCCAGGACGAAGGCATCTTCAACGCTATGAGCGAGATCTAGCCGTCGGACGGACATATCGATATCAATCCGAGATGTATGAAAGAGAGGACGACAATTGATAAATCTTGATAACGTGATGCAGACTCTTCGTATGTTCGACAAAGAGAAGCTCGATATACGCACTATCACTATGGGTATTTCCCTGCTCGACTGCGGCCACTCCAACGGCGATATTGCCAGGCAGAGGATGTACGACAAGATCTGTAAAAAAGCAGAAAATCTCGTATCTACAGGCGAAAGCATCGAAAGAGAATACGGTATCCCTATCATCCACAAGAGAATATCTGTAACGCCTATGGCGATAGCCGCGGCGGCCAGCATGGATACAGACTACGTGAAGTTCGCGAAGATGCTCGATAAGGCGGCTAAGACCACAGGCGTAAACTTCATCGGCGGATTTTCCGCGCTGGTTCAGAAGGGCATGTCTAAAGGCGACGAGATACTCATAAGATCGATCCCTGAAGCACTCAGCGAAACAGAACTGGTATGCTCATCTGTAAACGTGGGTTCTACCAGATCAGGCATAAACATGGACGCGGTAAAGCTCATGGGACAGATAGTAAAGGAAACCGCTGAGAAGACAGCTGACCGCGACAGCATCGGCTGCGCAAAGCTGGTCGTATTCGCCAACGCGGTAGAAGATAACCCGTTCATGGCGGGAGCCTTCCACGGTGTAGGCGAGTCTGATACCGTGATCAACGTAGGCGTCAGCGGGCCTGGAGTTATAAAAGTAGCTCTGGAGAACTGCCGCGAGCAGCCGTTCGATGTAGTAGCCGACGCGATAAAGAAAGCAGCTTTCAAGGTGACCAGAATGGGCATGCTGGTAGCGAGCGAGGCTTCAAAGAGACTTGATACTCCATTTGGTATCGTTGACCTTTCGCTTGCTCCTACACCTGCCGTAGGCGACAGCATTGCCAGAGTGCTCGAGGAGATAGGCGTAGATGCCTGCGGAGCTCCGGGTACTACAGCTGCGCTCGCCATGCTCAACGACGCGGTCAAGAAGGGCGGCATCATGGCTTCATCGCATGTAGGCGGCCTGAGCGGAGCATTTATCCCTGTCAGTGAGGATGAGGGAATGATCGCGGCTGCCAAGTCAGGCGCCATCAGCATTGAAAAGCTTGAGGCCATGACATGTGTATGCTCTGTAGGTCTCGATATGATAGCCATTCCGGGAGACACACCTGCTTCGACTATAACAGGGATAATCGCTGACGAGGCAGCTATCGGAGTTGTAAACGGCAAGACTACTGCTGTAAGGGTGATACCTGTAATAGGCAAGAAGGAAGGCGACGAGATAGAGCTCGGCGGCCTCCTCGGAACCGCTCCTGTAATGCACGTAAGCACTTTCGGATGCGAGAGGCTTGCGGAAAGAGGCGGAAGGATACCTGCTCCGGTACATTCTATGAAGAATTAGAACTGCTTTTCATCCAGCATTGAACACCACAGGAAACTGTGCTATAATCAACAATGTTAAAATTGAAAACCAGTTAAGGAGAATGATAGTTTAATGGGAAGACATGGTACGATTGCCGGCAGAAAGGCAGCACAGGACGCCAAGAGATCGGCAAATTTTACAAAGTACGCGAGAGTTATCACTATTGCGGCTAAGCAGGGCGGAGATCCTGATTACAACGTTTCACTGAAGCACGCCATCGAAAGAGCCAAGGGCATCAACATGCCTAATGACAAGATCGAGAGAGCCATCAAGAAGGGCACAGGCGAGCTCGAAGGTGAATCATACGTTGAGGAATCATTCGAAGGTTACGGCCCTGGCGGCGTAGCGATGATCGTAGACGTTGTGACAGATAACAAGAACAGGACAACATCTTTTGTAAAGCATTCTTTCGACAGACATAACGGCAATCTGGGTAAGCCTGGCTCCGTATCGTACATGTTCGAAAGAAAAGGTGTTATCGAGATCGAAAAGGCTGACGGCATAGATGAAGACGCTCTTATGGAAGTAGGCATGGAAGCCGGTATGGACGACATGGTCACTGAAGAAGACGGCTACGTTATCTATACTACAGCAGATGATTTCGATGCTGTACAGGAAGCTATCGAAGCGGCAGGATACGCTATCGCCAACGCGGAAGTAGATTATCTCCCTTCGATGGAATCGAAGCCTGAAAGCGAGTCGGACCTTAAGTCACTCAAGAAGCTCGTAGCTGACCTTGAGGAAAATGACGATGTACAGAAGGTAACTACCAACTGCTCTATCGATCTTTCAGAATAAAAATAAAGACATCAGGCCGCGGCAGGCGTGAACCGCCGCAGCTTCGTAAAGTATCCTGAGATGTTCGTTATGGTTATGTAATTTAACCTACATTATTTTCACGGGAATTCGGAGTTATCGATTTCTTATGTCGTGCCCCGCACGCTGAGGAGGGCAGAAGATTTCGGCAGAGTACCCACCTATCGGGTCGATAGGGAGTGAATTAGTAATCAGACGGCATTTCGGGATACTTGTTTTCTTTTAAGATTAATTTTTACAGTTCGTTCTAATCCATGTTAAGGAGGCTCTCATATGCTTTCAAAATCATGTACGGAATTTCTCAGTGAGCTCGGTTCCTCTGCTCCTGTGCCCGGCGGCGGAAGCGCTTCAGCGCTGGTCGCGGCACTTGGAGCGGCGCTCGGCACTATGGTCGGAGAGCTGTCTAAGGATAAAAAGAGCACGGTCGGACACGAGGAAGAAATGTCTGAGCTTATAAAAAGGTCTAAGGAACTGACAGAAAAAGCTAAGGACGCGGTCATGCGCGATGTAACGGCTTTCGAGCCGCTTGCGGCAGCGTACAGGCTTCCGTCAGGAACTGAGGACGAAAAGGCCGCGAGGACTGAAGCTATACAGAGCGGTCTTATCCCGGCAGCGGAAGCTCCGCTTCAGCTGGCGGAACTGTGCGCGGAGGCGCTCGAGGTGCTCAATGGGTATTCGAAGATTGGAAACAGGCTGGCTGTAAGCGATGCCGGCACAGGAGCAGCGATGCTGGAGGCTGCTCTTAAAGGAGCCAGACTCAATGTCCTTATAAATCTCAGGTCTATGAAAGACGAAGAAAAAAAGGCCGGGTTTGCTGAAAGGCTCGACAAGGCTTATACGGAAGGCATGAAACTCGCGGAGGAGGCTTATGTCCGCGTGGAGCAGGCCTGCATCTAAGGAGAAATATGGCTGAAATATTATACGGAAAACCTGTAACAGAAAGCATAAGAAACGATATCAGGGAGAGAGCGAAAAAGATCAGGGACGCGGGCACAATGCCCAGACTGGCTGTCCTGCGTTCGGGCGAACGCCTTGACGACCTGGCATATGAAAAGAGAGTTTTCAAGATCTGCGACGATATCGGGATATCGCACATGACCTGTCAGGTGGACAGAGATGTCTCCCAGAGGGAGCTCGAGCTTGAGCTGAGCCAGCTCAACTCGGACAGGATGGTTCACGGCATACTTGTATTCAGGCCTCTGCCGGATCATATTGACGATGAGCTGATCTGCAGTATAATGTCAGTAGATAAAGATATTGACTGCATGAATCCCAATAACCTCAAGTACCTTTTCACAGGGCTCAAGGAAGGATTCGCGCCGTGCACTCCGGAGGCCGTTATAGCGCTCCTCGACTATTACGGCTACGATCTCGACGGAGCCAACGTCGTCATTGTGAACAGGAGCCTGGTACTCGGAAAGCCGCTGGCTATGCTCTTTATGAACAGAAACGCGACAGTGACTGTATGCCATTCACATACAAAGGATCTTCCGGAGATAACGCGCAGGGCTGACATACTTGTGACAGGCATAGGAAGCCCTCATTATTTCGGCCCTGAGTATGTGGGGAGCAATACTACAGTCATAGACGTAGGTATTAACTTCGACGAAAACGGTAAGATGACGGGAGATGTCGACTTTGACAGAGTAAAAGACAAGGTCGCTGCCATAAGCCCGGTTCCGGGCGGGGTCGGCGGTATCACATCGACGATACTCCTCAGGCACCTCATCGAATCGGCGGAGAGATACATATAATCAATACGCGCATATCCTTTTTCTATATCATATTATGCGCTTTAACCGGAATGACAGCTGAGTCAGTCAGCGTCATACACAGGAGGTAAAGGAAATGGCTAAGAAAAAATCTGTACTCACTCTTCAGGAGATGAAGAACAATGGCGAAAAGATCACAATGGTGACATCGTATGATTACGCGATGGCCTCGCTGGCTGAACAGGCCGGAGTAGACACTATACTGGTAGGCGATTCGCTTCAGATGGTAGTACTCGGGGACGATTCGACGATATCCGCTACGCTGGACACCATGATCCACCACATCAAAGCCGTTGTAAAGGGCGCGCCTAACACATTCGTTATCGGCGATATGCCTTTCGGTTCCTATCACATCTCGCCTGAGGAAGCTGTAGCCAGCGCGGTAAGGATGATGAAGGAAGGCCGCTGCGATGCCGTTAAGATGGAAGGCGGAGTAAATATGGAAGATACTATCCGCGCCATCGTAGACGCAGGTATCCCGGTCTGCGCGCACATCGGACTCACGCCTCAGACTACTGCTATGCTCGGAGGCCACAGAGTACAGGGAAGAGGAGACGCCGCTCAGAAGGTTCTCGACGACGCTCTCGCTGTACAGCGCGCTGGAGCGTTCATGGTAGTATTCGAATGTGTTCCCGGAGTACTCGCTGAGCACATCAGCAAGCTCATGAACATCCCTGTTATCGGTATCGGAGCAGGCGCAGGAACAGATGGACAGGTCCTGGTATTCCACGATATCCTCGGACTCTCGGGCGACTTCAAGGCTAAGTTCGTAAAGAAGTTCAGGGATCTGGGAGCTGAAGCTGTAGCAGGCATCGGCGATTATGTAAAAGAGGTCAAGGAAGGAACTTTCCCTGCTGAGGAGAATACTTTCGGCGGAGTGAGCGAAGAAGACCTCGAAAACCTTAAAGAACCGGTGGATATCAGAGGCGGACTCAAGAGCATCAAGGATGGCCTGAAGAATCTGGTACCTGGAGCAGGTAAAGACGGAAAGGTCGATGACGGTGCGGATAAATAAAGCATTCGCGTAACAGGATAAGAATACTGTAAATAAAAATAACAGGCTGGCATGTGCCGGCCTGCTGAGAGCCCTTCGCCGCGAAGGGCTCTTTTTGCTATCATTGTAGGATCACGAAAGGATACCAGATGAAGATATGGTTCGTGCGGCACGGCGAGACCGCGAAAAACAGGGACAGGCTTCTTCAGGGCAGGAGCGACGCTCCCCTGAACGAGGCCGGGATAGAGCAGGCTGGAATGGCCCGCCGCTTTTTCATGGATAAAGGTGTTGAGTTTGACCGTGTTATCTCAAGTCCGCTAAGAAGAGCGATGCAGACAGCGCGGATCATCACAGACGGATCTAATGGAAATGAAAAACTGGAGATCCAGACAGACGATCGCCTTCTGGTGTAAATGTCCATATAAAAATGTACAAAAAGAGGAAAATAAAAATGTACAATTTAGTTCTTCTGCTTTGGTGTATTCAACAGATCTTTTTTCTCCTTCAATCTGTAAGATGGACCCTTGATAGATATTACTGTGGAATG
>JAQYCQ010000012.1 GCA_028724585.1 Bacillota bacterium
CGGCTGTCGTTTTCCGTTCTTCTTAAGCTGCTCATTTTGTATCCTCCATAGTCATGATCCGGAGAAGGTCGTATTGGCTTCCCCTGATTATTTTATTGGAATTATGGCAGCGTTTGAATGTACGTGTTATTTACCGTTTACAATCCGCCTCTGAAATGTCCCATATTTAACTGATCGAAATACTCCTGAATAGTCAGGTGCGCGCTGAGCCACTCGCCGGCTCTCATTACATTTTTCATATCTCTTGACATACGAAACCGCCTTCTTTCTATATCCACGATTGATATTTCCTTAACTGCGGTTATTATATTACATTGCAAAAATTGCTTCAATAATTACGTAAATGATACATATTTATTATAATTTGTGCTGGTATTTGCGATAAAAACACATAAAATATACGGATTAATAGAGTTTACTCCGAAAAAAATCCAAATTTGAAGAGAACGATGTTTAGTCAGGTATAAAAAGGTTTCATTTTTGAGTAAAATCAAGGAATTGTATGAATAAATACAATTATTTTATCAGCGTTTTAGCATATGGAAGGGTTTCCGACAGACTGATATAATGGAAAAGGTCAAAAATTAACGGCCTTGCCGCGGTCTGCAGAGCCCTCTGTCCGCGGAGCGGTCGTGAGCCGGCCTGAATGAGGATAAAGGATATATATTGTCAATGCAGAAGGAGGAAAATAGAATGAGCCAGAATTTAGAGCTTTCGTGCGAACATTCCCAAGAATTACCGTATAACTTTCCGGATTTCCTGTATGAGGGTCACCCGGAAGTGATAGAATGGGCTAAGAACGCTGTACTGAGCACGGATGAGATAGACATGTGCGGCTACACGCATTATGTAGATACTGCTCCTAAAAAGGCTCACAGTCCTTCCGGCGTCCCTTACGACTATATGTTCTTTAAAGACAACGGCGGATTTATCTCGGCCATGCACAAGCTGGACAGCATCAGGGAACGCGTCGGGTCAATACCTTTCGAGGCGATATACCAGTATACTGTCTATCATCCGGGAGAACCGTTCGTGTTTACAGCCCTTCCTAAAAAGACAGTTATGGAGCTGCTTAAAGATGCTCTTGAACCTGGATGCCGGCCGTATTTCGCCAATGCCGATTCCCGTTCGTCCGAGAAACTCATAAGTCTGCTGCAAGCGTGCAGGGAAGCGAAGGAACCTATCGTATCGGGCATATCGTCCCCTGATCTTCACGAATGGTACTGGGACGAGTACGAGCTTAAAAAGGAATTCGGCCATGTTAAGTACAGCCTCTGGAAACACATGTCATCGGGAAATGCCACTATCGGCAGGGGAGACTGGAATGATATCTGTGACCAGTGCTTCCATTTTGAAATGAAAGACAATCCCGATCCGCAGTACCTGGAAAAGAAGAAACTGTACCAGACTTTAAAAGAGAAACATTACGAAAATCCGAGGGAGTATCCGAAGATACCTGAGTTCAGGGCAGAATATATGTGGACCATATCTCTTTCCGAAACAGGTAAGAAGCTGCTGGAATGGTACGAAGAGTAGGGCAGTATTAAGAATTATCCCGGCTTCTGCGTCCGCTCCGCGGACAGGTCCCTTCCGGGAAAGCCGTTTAAAGAAAATATGGCATATAGAAAAGCCGCTCCACATTGAGTGAAGCGGCTGTATTATTAGAGAAGCGGCAGACCGGTATCTGCCATATATCATTATGCGGCAGGTTTTCTGAAAACCTTGTTGTAATAGTGCTTATCCCATGCCGTCTTAAGGTCAGCCGCGGTAAAATCTACTTCTTCGCCCGCGTGATCAATGACGGTCTGGCATACTTCTTCTGTAACTCCAGGTACTAAACCGCCCCTGTAGTGTTCTACATACAGATCCTCGAAATACTCCTGGATGCTAAGATGCTCTGTAAGCCATTCTCCTGCTTTTACTACTTTAGTCATATCTCTCAACATACCAAATCGCCTTCTTTTTATATATGATCGCTTAAGATATATTTAACTATGATTATAATATTCCATCACAGTGATTACTTCAATATTTTCGGCTCATTACATACATTTATGTAAAAATATAATGTGGCACGTGACTGGGACGGGTAACATTTTGCGTAAAAGGGTGAATATATAAGAGAAATTGCGTATACGTAATTTCTCTTGTATACAAGTGGATCCTCTGGATACCGTATCACGGATCGTCGGAGCTTTCGGAACTAAACTTACAGAAAAAGCCGCCTCACAGAAGTGAAGCGGCTATTATATTTATGCGCGGTAAACGGCATAATTTTCTGCGTGGTTATGCTGCGTAATGGAAGTTCCTGATCAGCTTGTTGTAGTAGTGCTTGTCCCATGCTTCTTTAAGATCAGCGGCTGAGAAGTCAACCTTATCAGAAGCGTGGTCGATGATGTCCTGGCAAAGCTCTTCAGTAACGCCCGGTACTAAACCGCCTCTGAGATGTCCTACGAACTGGTGCTCGAAATATTCCTGGATGCTAAGGTGATTGCTGAGCCAGATGCCAGCCTTGATTACGTTTGTCATGTCTCTCATGGTTTGTGCCTCTCTAAATTGAATGATTGATATATGATTGCGAAATGTTTTATTAACTGTGGATATAATAATACACTGTTTTAAAAACTGCAATAATTTCTTTAATTACATACAATTGTGCAAGAATATATTGTAAAATTGCTGTAATGGCAGGAATGTATTTTAGATATCGTCAATATCACAGAAATAATAACTGCACGTATTATCTATATGAAGCTGGAAGAAAATATATTCGCCCGAAAACTGAAAAAAAGAATAAATTTTATATATCGAGCTGAATTGTATGCAAGTATTACTGGTATATCGTGTACTAGACGTGATCATTGCGGCGTCAGCAATGTCGGCGGAGCCGTCGTATCAATGGAATACTTTGAAAAATAGAGAAGACCGCGCGGCGTTCAGAAACCGATGCGGCCTTTTTGGGTTGGGTATGTTCTACATTGTAGCATATTCGCTGCTTATGAAAAGCTCTTCGGGAGAAAAAATGCTCCTGAATGGCTTTTTTCTTTATACCGGGTCGAAGCTGATATAATGAAAATAGTCAATTGAATGGATGAAAAACAGGACATCATTCCAGGATGTTTTTTATATGAACAGATACGAACGGGGGACAGAACATTGAATATCATAAAAGTAACCGATCACGTATATTTTTATCCACCGGAAGATATAAAAGATCGTCCCATGCTCGGATATATTGAAGGAGATAAGTATTCGCTGGCTGTGGATGGCGGCTTTTCGCCGGCTCATGTCGGAGAATTTTATGAGGCGCTGGAGCATTCAGGACTTAAGGAGCCGGATTATACTGCGCTGACTCACTGGCACTGGGATCACACGCTGGGGCTCTGCGCTGTAAGCGGGAAGATCATCTGCGAAAAAAGGACGGACGATCTTCTGGCGGAAGAGAACGAGAGGCTTGCTGATCTTTCTTATCAGGCGGAGCTCAAGAGAGGATATTCTTACGTGGAAGATGAATTTCACAATGTAGAGATTCCGCCGATCAGGAGGGCCGATATCGTTTTTGAGGATCATAAGGAGCTGGACCTGGGCAGTATAAAGGTAAATATCTTTTATACTGAGGCACCGCACACACCGGATACGACTCTGGTATATGTTCCGGAAGAAAGGGTTCTTTTCGCAGGGGACGCGCCTCTCGGAGATTTTGACAATAATGGGTACATGGACAGGAAGAAAATGACGGCGCTGGCGAAGACAATTTCCGGGCTCGACTGCGATGTCGTGCTGCTGGGTCACAGCGGCATGATCGAAAAAGACAGGCTCGTAAGATGGCTGGAGGTGAAAATATGAGTATTAGATTTCGACCGCCCTTTGAAGCAGGTTCTTTTCTGCTGGAAGTTACAGAAGGGTGCTCACATAACAGGTGCTCTTTCTGCACTATGTACAGAGATCAGCAGTTCCGGATCCTCAGTATCGATGAGATCGAGGAACAGCTCTTTGCGGCCAAAATATCCGCTGACAAGATCAGCAGGGTATTTCTTGAAAACGGGGACGCTTTTGCCCTGAGCGCGGAAAAACTATCTGTCATTGCGGAAATGGTGCATTCATATTTTCCGAAAGTGAGAACTATCTCCATGTATGCTTCGGTAAAGAACATCATAAGGAAGAGCGACAGCGAGCTGAAGCAGCTTGCCTCACTTGGGATAGGCGATCTGAACATTGGAATCGAGAGCGGTTATGATAAAGCGCTGAAAATGATGGAAAAGGGATATTCTGCGAAAGACGCCGAAGAACAGCTGCTGCGCCTGAAGGACGCCGGCATTTCATTCTGCGCCAATATCATTCTTGGAGCTGCCGGAAGCGGATCCTCGTACAATAACGCCAGAGAGACTGCGAAGCTGCTCAACAGGACAAAACCATACCTGATCTTTACAGGCACGATCCACGCGGATGAGGGATGTCCGCTTTACGATCAGATGAAGGATGGCCGGTTTGAGGAATGCACCTTCGAAGAATATTTTTACGAAGAAGAAGTTTTGCTGAATATGCTGGAGTTGCCGGAAACCTATCTGTTCGGGCTTCATCCGTCAAATGTACTGCTCGTACAGGGAAAGCTCGGAACTGACAAAAATAAGATCATGAAGGCGCTGTATAAAAGAAGAAAACAGCTTGCCAAAAAGCTGGACCAGCGGCCGGTGAGGATCAGTGAAGGGACTATAATAGAGAATATAGGGTATCTGGTATAACTATAATCCCAGAATGTGTACAGCCCTCCGGGAGAAAGAGGATTTTCCTGAAGGGCTTTTTCAATAGCGGCAGATGGGCATATCAGTCTACCTGCCTTATCTGCAGGAATCGAAGACTTCCACTAAGGAGGCGGCATCGGTGTCTTTAAGGAAAACGTAGTTCAGCTCGTGAACTATTCTCCAGCCTTTCACCGTGAAACTGGCGAGCTCCGGATGGCCCCTGTAAACAGCCTCGTAGGCAAAGCTGATCCCGGTTCCCGATGCCACAAGGCTTGTGAGGAGACCGAAATTGCCGATGTTGGTGACGTGGGCGAAGTCTTCAATACGGTGATTCTCCTCGTTAAGTACCTGTTCAAGGACAGCACGGGTGCCGGAGTGCAGCTCCCTGCAGATCAGGTGCTCGCTGAAGATCATGCCGAGGTCGACTGTCCTGCCGGCGAAAGGATGCTCCCTGCTGCAGATGCCTGCGAATTTCTCCTTCCTGAACAGCTTGTGTCCGTAATCGTTTTTAGGGAAAAAGCCCTCTATTATGGTGAAGTCGAGTTTGCCGTCGTCCAGAAGTGCAAGCATTTCAGCAGTATTGCCAACTTCTATGGAGAGAGTGTTGCGGCTGTCTTCCAGAAACCGGTTAACGCAGTCTGAGAGCATATATTCACCAATCGTTTTGGTGGCACCGATCTTCAGATGAAAGCCGCTGTCCGACTTCAGCGCCTGGCGCATCTTCTTTTCCTGGTAGACGGCCTTTTCGGTATATTGCTTCATTATCTCAGCCGCTTTCGTGCGTTTCAGGCTTCGCCCGTTGTATTCGAACAGCCTGCAGCTGTATTCTTTTTCCAGGTGTTTTATATGCTGGGTCACCGCCGGTTGGGTTATGTGAAGCTTTTCTGCTGCTTTTCTATAATTCATAGTCTCGTAAAGGACAAGGAATGTATTGAGTCTGCTGTCGATCATCATTTTTCTCCGATCACAATACCTTATCAGTTCATAAATATTAATAATTAGAACTTATCATGGTGCAGATATATAATCAATACAGGTTATTAAGAAAAGGAGAAAGAAAATATGAAAAGTTTTGTAAAAGAAAACGGGTATGGTATCCTGCTATGTCTCGTGATAGCGATACCATGCTGGTTCCTTGGCACTCTGGTTCCTATAGTCGGCAGCCCTGTGTTCGGCATCCTCGCGGGGATGGTGATCGCCCTTCTGCTGAAAAACATGGCACCCTTCAAGAGCGGAATCAGCTTCACCTCGAAGAAGATCCTGCAGACAGCGGTTGTACTACTGGGATTCGGCCTCAACCTCAACGTGGTCATGCAGACTGGAAAACAGTCTCTGCCGATAATAATCTCCACGATCACGACATCGCTGGTAGTGGCATTTATCCTCCATAAAGCCCTGAAGGTTCCGGGCAAGATCTCGACACTCATAGGTGTAGGCTCATCTATCTGCGGAGGCTCCGCTATAGCTGCCACCGCTCCTGTCATCGATGCTGACGACGAGGATGTGGCACAGGCTATCTCTGTCATATTCCTCTTCAACGTTATCGCGGCACTGATCTTTCCGACAATGGGAGGCTTACTCGGCTTTGACACTACGAGCGGAGAATCCTTCGGCATATTCGCCGGCACAGCTGTAAACGACACATCGTCGGTAACAGCGACAGCTTCAACCTGGGATTCACTTTACGGTCTCGGGACCCAGACCCTGGACAAGGCGGTAACGGTAAAGCTGACAAGGACACTGGCGATAATCCCGATCACTCTGGTCCTGGCGCTGGCAAGGGCCAAGAAAGAAAAGTCTTCTTCTAATTCCTTCAGCTTCAGGAGAGCCTTTCCGATGTTCATCCTCTGGTTTGCCCTCGCTTCGCTTTTTACGACCATATGCACAGGAGTGGGCGTTGATCCGGCAGTGTTTACTCCGCTCAAGACTCTGAGCAAGTTTTTCATAGTTATGGCTATGACAGCGATCGGCCTCAATACAGATATAGTCAAGCTGGTAAAAAACGGCGCCAGACCGATAGCGCTGGGCTTCGGATGCTGGTGCGGGATCACTGCGGTCAGCCTTATAATGCAGAGTGTAATGGGACTCTGGTAGAATGTCAGATCCCTCGTCCGCGGAGCGGACAGGACGCTGAAGCGTGAAATTAAAGATCAGCGGCAGTCATGATCATGGCTGTCGCTTTTTGCTACCTGAACAGGCGCTTTCAGAACTAAATTTACAAAGAGACGTAAAATGTATTTGGGTTCACGTACTTTACATGAATAAGTGATATACTGATAGCAGATATATATTTGCTATGACAATAATATACAGGATCAGGCGGCCGCCGCGACGTGAACGACGGCTGTTTTCTCTATATATAGTTCTGTTGTATACGTTTAATTCAAATAGAAAGGAAGCTGAACAATGAAAAAGCCGTATGAACTGACTTGGGATCAGCTGAAACCCGATTATTCTGCCGGGAATCTTCACTTCAGCACGACAGCTGAACTCACTCCGCTAGACGGGATAATCGGACAGGACCGCGCTGTGGAAGCGATGGAATTCGGGCTTTCTGTACGTAAGAAAGGTTACAACATATATATGGCAGGTCTGCCCGGAACCGGGAAGACGACATATGCCAGGAAAAGCGCCATGCGTAAGGCTGCTGAACAGCCGGTGCCTTCGGACTGGTGCTATGTCATGAACTTCAGAGATGAGAAGCGGCCGTCTGCCATTTCTTTTCCGGCCGGACAGGGCAGGGCTTTTAAGAAAGATATGGAGCAGCTCGTCGAACTGCTGAAGAATGAGCTTCAGAAGGCCTTCATAGGCGAAGAGTACGTGACGAAGAAAAATTCGATCGCCAAAGATACCGACAATAAGAGGAAAGTCCTGATCGCGAAACTGAATGAGATAGGGAACGAATTAGGCTTCGCGGCCAGGTTCACAGAGGAAGGCCTGCAGCTGCATCCTCTGATCAATGGGAAAGTCATGGATGAAGCCGCCTATCAGCAGCTTACTGAGAGCCAGCTTGAGACTATCAACAGCAACTCGGTGATATTCTCCGAAAAGGCTTCTGGATTATTAAGGGATCTTGATGCACTTGAAAGAGAGGATTTTGGCAGGCAGGAAAAGCTGGATCAGGAAATCGGGACCCGCGCTATGCAGAGCCATATCGACGCTATGAAAGAAAAATACGAGGTCTCCCCGAAAGCCTGCGCTTACCTCGATGACGTCAAGGTCGATATCCTGGAGAACATGGATGACTTTATAGACGAGGAAGACCCATCAGAAGACCAGATCACGGCTTTACTGAAGGCACAAAGCGACAGCAGCGATCCCTCTGAGCGTTACAGGGTAAACTTGATAGTTGACCATTCCGGAGAGGAAAGCGCTCCGGTGGTAACCGTATTCAGCCCGACATATCAGGATCTGAGCGGTGAAGTGGAAATTAATACGGACGGAAATTACTTAACCACAGACTATATGGGTATCAAAGGGGGACAGCTGCACCAGGCCAACGGCGGCTTCCTGATAGTTCAGGCATACGACATACTTACGACGCCCGGAGCCTGGGAAGTCCTGCGTCGTGTCATGAAGACATCGGAGATCAGCGTCGGCCCTGCCAGGGGCGGCGTCTACGCGCAGGCAATGCCTTTCCTCAAGCCGGAACCGATCCCGGCAGACCTTAAGATCATCATGATCGGCAATGGTTCGTATTATGAGCTTATGAGAGAAGCGGACGAGGAGTTCGGAAAATTCTTCAAAGTCCGCGCTGATTTCGATTATGAAATGCCGGCAAGCAGCGAAAACATCGAGAAGGTAACAGAATTCATGAAACGCCTTGTGGAAAACGAGAAGATACCGGACTTCGATGCCGGAGCTGCGGCGAAAGTCCTGGAATACTCTTCGAGGAATGCTGAAAGGCAGGATAAGCTGTCGACCAGGTTCAACCTTCTTGCTGATATCCTCTGCGAGGCGGCTGCCTGGGCAGAGGCTGACAGGGCAGAGCTTATCACCGCGGAGTATGTTCAGAAAGCGATAGATAAAAAGGAAGACCGTCTCCGCCTCTACGAAGAAAAGATCAAGGAAATGTATGATAACGATGAGATAATGATCGCGACAGAGGGCAGCGAGACCGGTCAGATAAACGCCCTGGCAGTGCTGGATACCGGCGATTACGCTTTCGGTATTCCGTCCAGGATCACTGCTACAGCATATGTAGGCCAGAGCGGCATCGTTAATATTGAAAAAGAAGCAGAGATGAGCGGACAGACGCATAACAAAGGCGTTCAGATAATCTCCGGCTATCTG
The DNA here is from genome assembly GCA_028724585.1 of Bacillota bacterium. Taxonomy (GTDB): domain Bacteria; phylum Bacillota; class Clostridia; order Peptostreptococcales; family Anaerovoracaceae; genus RUG708. Next base: position 9,036 of record JAQYCQ010000012.1, read on the forward strand.
GGACAGATGTACGCCCAGAAATTCCCGCTGTCGCTGTCGTGCAGGATCTGTTTCGAACAGAGCTACAGCGGCATAGACGGGGACAGTGCCTCCAGTACAGAACTCTACGCGATCCTGTCGGCGCTCTCGTCACTTCCTATACGTCAGGATCTGGCAGTAACAGGATCAGTGAACCAGCGTGGACGCATTCAGGCCATTGGCGGAGTCAATTACAAGATAGAGGGCTTTTTCGATCTCTGCAGGAGACGGGGCCTGACCGGCAGCCAGGGAGTCCTCATACCAGTCTCTAATATGAAGGATCTTGTTCTTAAAGATGATGTTGTACAGGCAGTGGAGGAAGGAAAATTCCATATCTATCCTGTAAAGACCATAGACGAAGGCATAGAATTGCTGACGGGCTGCCCGGCCGGAGAGCCGGACGCGGAAGGAAAATATCCGCAAGACAGCGTTCACGGACGCGTCTACGAAAGGCTTAAGGCATTTAATGATGCTGCGTCGGATTCGTGAGAAAGGAGTACACTTATGGAATTACATGATCTGATATACAGCCGCCAGAGTGTCAGGAGATTCAAGCCGGATCCGGTTCCTGACGAGGATATTAAGAAGATAATAGATGCCGCCAGGGTAGGGCAGTCCAGCGAGAACGAACAGAACTGGCACTTTATTGCCATCAGAAACCAGGATTTCAAGGATAAGCTGGGAGCGCTCATTCAGGAAAGATCTAACGAGCTGGGAGCCGAGATCGCTGCTGTCGATGAGAAGAGATCTAAGCGTTTTCTTAAGTTTACTAAGCTTTTCACACTCTTTGCGCTTAAAGCTCCGGTCCTTGTTCTGGTATTTTCGTATCTGGCGCCGGCAAACGCTGAATTCGAGTACAAAATGCTGGGGCGCCCGGAAGAAGATGTCAAAGAGCTGCAGCTGCAGAGTCCGGGTATGATGGGTCTCGGCACAGCGCTGGAGCACTGTGTCCTCACGATGATGGAACTGGGTTACGGCACTACCGTCATGACCAGCCAGAACTGGATACATAAGGATATCGAGGCGCTCGTAAAAGAAGAAATAGGATTCTCGAGAGAAAACTGGTTCCTGGCGGCGATGATGCCGATCGGAAAGCCTGACGGAGAACTCAAGAGCCCGGGCAGAAAACCGCTGGAAGAGATACTTGAGTTTTATAACTAATAAAAATACTATATCCTGCGTCAGCTCCGCTGACAGGAAATGCCTATAAAAAGGGAGGCGCAGTATGGAATATATTTCAGCGGCCCAGGCAGCTCGAAAATGGGCAATAACTGAACGCAGTGTTCGTAATTACTGTAAAAATGGCAGGATAGCAGGAGCCTTCAAGGAAGGTGGACGCTGGAAGATCCCAGCTGACGCGGAAAAACCATTGCGTAAAGAGCGAAGCGATAAGGTACCTGATGACCTGCTGGGAAGATTGAGGTTTGAAAAAGAAAATGATATCCCCGGCGGCATTTACCATAGGATACAGATCGACCTTACATATAACTCCAATCATATCGAAGGAAGCAGGCTCACACACGATCAGACAAGATATATATTTGAGACCCGCACGATAGAAGCGGATTCCGGACCGGTTAATGTCGATGATATAGTCGAAGCAGTGAATCATTTTCGATGCATAGACCTGATCATCGATCAGGCGAACCGCCGCCTCAGCGAAGCGTTTATCAAGCAGCTTCATCTGATATTAAAAAGCGGAACGTCAGACAGCAGAAAATCGTGGTTTGCTGTCGGCGATTATAAAAAGCTGGAAAATGAAGTGGGCGGAAAAGTCACAGCAAAGCCTGAGGATGTACACAGAGAGATAAAGCTTCTGATCTCAGAATATAACAGGCACGAAAGTAATACAATTGATGACATACTTGATTTTCATTATCGTTTTGAAAGGATACATCCTTTCCAGGACGGCAACGGACGTGTAGGCCGTCTCATCATGTTTAAAGAGTGCCTTAGAAACGGTATCACACCATTCATTATCGAAGATGACCTGAAGTATTATTACTACAGAGGATTAAATGAGTGGGAGCATGAGAGAGAATATCTGAGGGATACATGCCTTACCGCGCAGGACCGTTTCGGGAAGTATATGGACTATTTTCATTTGAAATCAGAAGATTAAATACAGAAAGGCAGCAGTATAAATGAACATTGCGGTATTCTGCGGTTCCTGGACCGGCGAAAATGATATCTGGATCAAAGCGGCGGAAGAGTTAGGGAACTGGATAGGAGAAAAGGGTCATACATTGGTATATGGCGGAGGCGGATCCGGCCTGATGGGAGTTATCGCGTCGAAAGTTTACGGATCGGGCGGCCAGGTCATCGGCGTCGTGCCTGAAGATGTGGATTTCATAAGAAACAGGCCGCATGACTATGTTACGAAGCTCATCTATACGAAGGACATGAGTGACCGTAATAAGAAGATGTTCGAGACAGCTGACGCCTTTATCGCTCTGCCGGGCGGAGTAGGGACACTTGACGAGATCTCTGAAGCCATCACCCTTACTAAGATCGGCGTTATGGATAAAAAGAGCGTCCTTTTCAACAGGAAGGGCTTTTACGATCCTTTGCGGGCGCTCTTTTACGGTATGGAAAAAGAAGGCTTCATGACAGCGGAATCCATGTCCCATGTCATGTTTTCTGATGATCTGAAAGAAATAGAAAGATTTATTTCAGTGTGAACTGGAACGATCTCCTGTCGGCGGAGCCGACGTGTTATTTCAGATATTCTTCGTGTTTCGCTCTGAGCTGTTCAAGATATTCCGGTGGAAAATGGTGATCCAGCCTGTCATTTTTTCGCTTTCCGTGGAAATCAGATCCGCAGGAAGGAAGCAGCCCGTATCTGTCCGCGAGATCTCTGAGCCTGGCTCGCTTGTCATCGTCATATTTGCCGTACAGTACTTCCATGCCGTCGCCTCCGAGCGACCTGAAATGCTCTATCAGGCTGATAATTTCGTCTTCCTTGAGATTATATGAATAAGGATGGGCGAGAACCGCGACTCCGAACGCTTTATGGATTTCAGCGATCACCCTGTCTATGCCGGCGAAAATATGCTCGTTTGGTACATATGCCAGCCTGTCGCCGTAATCCCCTATATACCTGTCCATTGCCTGATCCGCGTCGTCAGCGAAGCCCTTATCCACTATGAGCTGGGAAAGCTGCGGGCGGCCTATGAAGTTCCTTTCAGGGAAATATCTATCATGAAGCTCATCGTAGCTGCGGCAGCCCAGTTCGACGCCGATTGAGTTTAATTTTTCGAGCATCTTTGTCATTCTCTCACGGTTGTCGTCGTTGTTGACAGCCAGGAAGCTTTTCAATTCTTCGGTCTGCTCAAGAAAGAGGCCGACTATATGGATCTCTTTTATTTCTCCGGCGGCAGTCTCATATCTTGAGCTGACCTCACTGGCGGATATGATCTCCATTTCAGGGAAGAGTCCTCTCAGCCGGTCTATATCCGTGTGGATCTTGTTGTGGTCGGTAATGGCCAGATGTCCTATGCCTTCAGCGGCTGCCATTTTTATCATTTCTTCTGTCTGAAAATTTCCGTCTGACAGGATGGTATGAGTGTGGAGATCTATAAAATCCTTCATTGTCCGTCTCCTTTCCGGGAATATGTGAAAAATTTTTGGATTCCATTATACATCAGCGGATCAGAAAATGCAGATAAAATCGCTTAAAATCCCTTGATTTAGGAAAAACAGATTTATTGAAATCTCATTCAGCAGATATCATTTATAAATTAGTATGGATAAGTGAAATAAGAGTAGAATCTAAGGCTTGAATGTTGTAAGATTGAAGTCGGCTGTGTCTAAATGCCATTTTTAGCCGCTGGCTGCTGCGGCTGATGATATAGGAAGTTCACAGCTGTTTTACGTGTCAGATCATCTGCAGCAAAAATAGCTTTGTAAAAAATATATTGAGCAGCATAGATAATGGAGAAATTTTATGGAGAAAAAAGGTTCTAGCAGAACGGGCATAATCGTCAGCATGGGACTTGCCCTGTTCGCTTCTTTGTTCGGAGCCGGAAACCTTATCTTTCCGCCTTTCCTCGGTATGGGAAGCGGGAAAGACTGGATAACCGGTTTTCTGGGCTTTTTCATCATGGACGCCGGCATGGCAGCGTTTACAGTATTCGCTGTAGTAGGAAACCGCAAGTCCACGATAAACGGAGTGATGGGAAAAGTCGGAAACATACCGGGAAAGATCATGATGATCCTGGTGATCTTATGTATAGGTCCTGGAATAGGAATCCCGCGCACGGCAGTGACATCGTATGAGCTGGGTATCAGCACCCTGTTCCCGGGACTGCCGCAGTGGGCTTTCGGAGCAATATTTTTCGCTCTGACATTCTTTCTCGTAATACGCCCCAACAAGGTCGTGGATATAGTCGGAAACTTCCTTACACCGGCCCTTTTGATAGTAATGGCCCTTCTGATCGTAACCGGTATAACTCATCCTATCTCAGACCCGGTCCAGATCCAGCAAGCGGCGGCTTTTAAGGCAGGCGTACAGAACGGATACCAGACCATGGACGGTATGGCGGCTGTCATGCTGGTGCTCATGCTCATCACGGCGGCTAACGCTCACGGGATCACGTCAAAGAAAGAGATAAAATGGATGGTAGCAGGAGCGGATGTGATAGCATGCATCCTGCTGGGAATCATCTACGGAGGTCTTACTTATCTGGGTGCCATGGTTTCGGGAGACTCGAATTTTCAGAAGCTGGAACAGGCTCCTCTGCTCATCAGCATCACAAACACTCTGCTGGGCAAATACGGAGTGCTGGCTCTTTCGATCATAGTTTTCCTGGCCTGCCTTACCACGGCTATTGGCCTGGTCACTGTAGCCGGCACATATTTTGAAGATGTTTCTAACGGTAAGCTTAAATACAGGTACGTTGTCATAGCTGTCATACTCATCAGTTACGCAATGTCAAACTTCGGCCTTTCCACGATCATAGGAATTGCTGCGCCTATACTGAGCATCCTCTATCCGCCGATCATCGTACTCATTATCTGCACGGTCTTCGAAAATGTCATCAAAAATGACAGAGCGACAGCTGTTACCGCATATGTATCACTGGCGATCAGTCTGGTGGAAACACTGAAGATTCCGGTGCTTTCGGATCTCGTCGCGTCGCTGCCTCTTGCATCCTACGGACTGTCCTGGCTGCTGCCGGCAGTGGTAGTCCTGCTCGCCAGCAGGCTCCTGCTCGGCAGATCTGATGATTACAGACTTGAAGTTCCGGAAGATGATACTCTGGAAGCAGTTCAGGGAAATTAAAATTTAATATTTAACTGCTATTATGTATTGCGGCATGAACAGGCTCGACCTGTCCATGCCGCTTTTTTTGAGGTACTGCCGCTCTTGATATGGTTTCCCGTGCCGGCTCTGCCGGCTCGGGGCATGTCCGCGGAGCGGTCGGAAACTGCCTTGAGGATTTATGAGATTTGATTTTGTTTCCTTCATTGCTATAATAACAAATAACAGTGATTTTTACCGTGCGGCTGCATATTGCTTTGGAGGTCAAATGGAACTTCGTATAGGAACAAGAAGAAGCAGGCTGGCTATAGCGCAGTCTGAACTGGTAGCGGAAAGAATCGAAAAGATAGCTCCTGAAGTCCACGTAGAACTGGTCCCGATGGACACATACGGCGATAAGGTAAGGGACAGGTCTCTGGCCGATATTGGAGGCAAGGGTGTTTTCGCTATGGAGATCGAAGCTGCTCTACTGAACGGCGACATAGATCTGGCGGTACACAGCGCCAAGGACCTTCCCATGGAACTGGTTGACGGGCTTGTCATAGCCGCGACTTTAAACAGGGAGGAGCCGAGGGATGTCCTGATAACCAGGGATGGTACCAGGCTCAGTGACATGCCGGCGGGGAGCGTGATAGGAACCTCTAGCCTTAGAAGGGAACTGCAGTTAAAAGAAGTGAATCCCGGAATAGTGGTCAGGTCTCTTAGGGGCAATGTGCCTACGAGGATCGGAAAATTAAGGGACGGACTCTATGACGGCATAGTCCTCGCGGGAGCCGGACTGAGGAGGCTGGAGCTCGATCATGAGGAAGACCTGCATTATGAAGAGTTTTCGCCTGAGAAATTCGTGCCGGCGGCCGGACAGGGAATCCTGGCTGTAGAGGGCAGGAAGGATGACACGGAGTTTAAGGACATCCTCAGGGAGCTTGATGAGGAAGACGCCCGCAGGATGCTCAGCTTCGAGCGTTCCTTTATGGCGGCGGTCGGAGGGTCATGCAATGCCCCGTGCGGTGTCTACTCTCATCAGCAGGATGGCGCTTTCAGGGCGTCTGCCATGTATGTCACTCCATACGGCAGGCTGAACCGCCTGGTGCTTGAAGATATTTCGCCGGAAGAGCTTGAAGAGAGCGCTGAAGAGCTTGCCGGAAAACTGAAAAAAGGCTTTGTGTCTATCGTCGGAGCGGGTCCGGGATCAGAAAAACTGATCACTGAGGCGGGACTAAAAAAGGTACGTGAAGCAGATGTCCTTGTCTATGACGATCTGGTCGATCTTTCGCTTATCAATGAAGCGCCGCTTGGATGCAGGCTCATATATGTGGGAAAAAGATCCGGAAAACACTACAGAAAGCAGGATGAGATCAATTCTATCCTTGTCTTGGAGGCTGAGAATGGTGCGTATGTAGTGCGCCTGAAGGGCGGAGATCCGTACATCTTCGGACGCGGGGGAGAAGAAGTGCTCGCCCTTAAGAGAGAAGGAATCGCATATGATGTGACTCCGGGCGTAACATCCGCTGCGGCTGTTCCCGAGATCGCGGGTATCCCTGTTACCCACAGAGGGCTGGCCAGGTCCTTCCATGTGATCACAGGACATGAAATGAAGGGCGGATCCGGAGTGGACTATGAGAAACTGGCTTCGCTCGAAGGGACTCTGGTCTTTCTCATGGGACTGCACGCGCTCGGCAATATCTCCCGCGAGCTCATATCATACGGAAAGGACGGGAATACACCTGCCGCAGTGATCTCCGATGGCGCGTCGGTTTATGAAAGAAATGTGGCAGGCACTCTTTCGGATATTGCTGAAAAGGCTGAAGCAGCAGGGATGAAGACTCCTGCCGTCATAGTGATAGGCGATACTGTAGCGCTCGACCTCAAACCGGACAGCGCCGGTAAGGGTCCTCTTTATGGAAAACGTGTCATGATCACAGGCTCCAGGGATGTCTGCGAGAGCATGAACAGGGCTTTCGAAGGCACCGGCGCTGAGCTCGTAAACCTCAGCCTTATAGAAACGGAAGAGATGCCGCAAGCAGAGGGGACTGATGATATACTGTCGGAGCTAGGAGAATACAGCTGGCTGGTATTCAGGAGCAGGCGCGGCGTTAAGGCATTTTTCAGTATTCTGAAGTCTAAGGGTAAGGATCTGCGCAGCATTGCCCATATGAAGATAGCGTGTATAGGAAAAGGAACAGCGGAAGAGCTGAACCGGATCGGTTTCCTGTGTGATCTTATGCCGTCCGTTTCCAGAGGAGCTGTGCTGGGAAAGGAGCTTGCGGAAAAACTGCAGGGAAGCTGTGAAAGAGTGCTCTGTATAACAGGTACGTTGGCGCGGGAGCTCGATGAGCGCGGCGGAAGGGATCCTTTCAGCGACGCACTTGCGGAAGCCGGTATTCCGTACAGGAATATCATACTATACAGGACGTTCCCGGATGAACGCCGCAGAGAAGACCTGATCCGCGAGCAGGAGCGTGTCGATTATATCGTCCTCTGCTCAGGCTCGGGAGCGAAGGCCTTCTCCCTTTTCGGCGGAGTGAGCGGAAAAGCGAAGCTTACGGCTATAGGGCCGGAAACCGCAAAGATCATGAAAAAGCTGGGACTTAACCCGGACCTTACAGCGCAAGTGTATAATGCTGAGGGAGTAAAGCAGATCATTTTGGAGGATCAGAACATTGAGAACTAATAAATCAGAAGAACTGTTCGAACGCTCGAAAAAGAGGATCCCGGGAGGAGTTAACAGCCCGGTCCGCGCTTTCGGAAACGTGGGCGGAGTTCCGCGTTTCATCGCCAGGGCAGAGGGCGACAGGATCTTCGATGTTGATGGAAACGAATATATAGATTACGTAATGTCATGGGGACCTATGATACTGGGGCACGGCCGCGAGCAGGTCCTCGAGGCTGTGGAAAAAGCCTGCAGGGAAGGGCTGACCTTCGGAGCCCCTACGGAAAAAGAGCTTGTCCTCGCGGATCTCATATCGGAAGCCATGCCTTCCATGGAAAAGGTGCGTCTTGTAAGCTCCGGCACTGAAGCGACTATGTCGGCAATACGCCTGGCGCGCGGATATACAAAAAAGGACTATATTATTAAGTTCAGGGGCAACTATCACGGACATTCAGACGGACTGCTCGTCAAAGCCGGGTCCGGCGCTATGACCACCGCCGTTCCTGACTCCGCCGGCGTTCCGAAAGGATACGCGGAGACGACTCTTGTCGCTGAATACAACGATGAGGAAAGCGTAAGAGCGCTGATGGACGAATATAAAGGAAAGGTGGCCTGCGTCATCGTAGAACCGGTCGCGGCCAATATGGGAGTTATCCTTCCAAAGGAGGGCTTCCTGCAGTTTCTGAGAAAGATAACTGAGGAGAATGACTGCCTGCTCATCTTCGATGAAGTTATCACAGGCTTCCGCCTGAGCTACGGCGGAGCGCAGGAATATTACGGCATAAAGCCTGACCTTACCACTATAGGCAAGATAGTGGGAGGCGGCATGCCTCTGGCTGCCTACGGCGGAGCGGCAAAGATCATGGACCATATTTCTCCGGCGGGCGATGTTTACCAGGCAGGTACTCTGTCCGGAAATCCTGTGGCTACAGCAGCGGGAATAGAGACCTTAAAGCTGCTGAGAGACAATAAGGAAGGGTACGCTGAGCTGGAAAAGAAGGCATCGAAGATCAGGGAAGCTTTTGAGGAAAGCGGCAGAAAAAGGGGCCGACGCATCATAGTAAACCAGGCAGGGTCGCTTCTCAGTGCTTTTCACTGTGGTGAAAACACATCGGAATGCATAAGCAATTATGATGATGTATGTACATGCGACCTGGATTTCTTCAGCAGCGATTTTCACGCCCTGCTTGACGCCGGCATTTATATGGCGCCGTCCCAGTTTGAAGCTGTGTTCTTATCCATGGCGCATACAGACGAAGATATAGAAAGGACCTGCAGGATCATAGAGAGTTTATAAAATGTCCAGTTTATATATTTTAAGCATAAATTATAAAAGCACGTCCAATGATGTCCTGTCCCGCTTTTCCTTTACCAAGGATGATACCAGGCTGCTGGTGAGGCAGCTGCTTGAGGATCCTGAGATAGACGAGGCGTGCGTTGTGTCCACATGCAACAGGACCGAGGTCTGCTGCAGCAGCGAAGGACAGGAAAATATCTTCGCGGGGATGCTGGAAAAGCTTATATCTTTTGCCGGTGTGAGTCCTGACGAGCTTGATACGGAAAGCGTTTTCTGGAGATACCAGGATGAAATGGCTGTCCGCCACCTGTTCGAAGTCACTGCCGGCCTGAAGTCAATGATACTCGGAGAAGACCAGATACTCGGCCAGGTAAAGAATGCCTATGAGATGGCCTCTGAAGAAGGAGGCTGCGGCAAGTTCTTCCATACACTTTTCCAGAAGGCTCTGGCCGCGGCGAAGAAGGTAAAAACAGACACTTCGATGTCTAAAAGATCCGTATCTGTATCTACGCTGAGCTTCATAGAAGCGAAGAAATTCTTCAATGACCTGAGTGGAAAGAAGATACTGATCATAGGAGCACGCGGGCACATGGGCAGCATCATCCTTAAAAACGCCCTGGATATCCCAGGCCTTCAGGTATTCGTTACCCTGAGAAACGACTGGCCGGAGGACAAAAACCGCCTGGCCGAAAATGGAGAACTGGTCAGCGCTCCGCGCAGGGAGAGGGTCCACGGAAGCGTGACCGAATATACTGCTGTCATGTACCAGCAGAGGTACCTCTGGGCGGATGACATGGATATCATAGTAAGTGTGACCAGAAGCCCTCATTATACCCTTACTTACCGGGAACTTAAGGAGAGCTTCCGTACGAAGAAGGACCGTCTGCTGTTTGATCTGGCTCTTCCTAATGACATCAGCCCGGAATGCAGGGATATGGAAAATACTCTTCTTTATGATATGGACGATATGAAGAAGCTGGCAGAGCATAATAACATGGAAAAGAAGCAGATTGCCCTGCAGGCAGGAGAGCTTCTCAAAGAATATGAAGAAGAGTTCCTTAAAGACGAAACGCTCAGGCAGTCCAGAGACGACCTGGATCAGCTTAAAGAAAAGCTGGAAGGCCTTGCGGAGAGAAAGGGCTTCGACAGAGCTCTGGACACCCTTCTTTACAGGGTAAGGGACGACAGCACGGAATACCAGTTCCGACAGCTGATGAAAGTGCTCAGGGAAATAGAAATCTAGAAAGTTATTACCGCAGTTGTCTATCAGACAGGGAGTGGATAAAATGATCAAGAGACCAAGACGCCTCAGACAGAATAGAGTACTTCGCAAAATGGTTCAGGAAACGCACGTTTCAAAGGATGGACTCATATATCCTATGTTCGTCTGCGAAGGTGAGAATGTAAAAGAGGAAATACCGTCTATGGAGGGACAGTACCGCTGGAGCGTAGACCGTATGGGAGAAAAGCTGGGGCAGCTTCAGGACGCAGGAGTGAACAGTGTAATGTTCTTCGGCATTCCTGACCATAAGGATTCCGCAGGAAGCGGGGCTTATGATCCTGACGGGATCGTACAGCGCGCCTTAAGGCAGGCAAAAAAGGATTTCCCTGAAATGTATCTGATCACGGACGTGTGTATGTGCGAGTACACTGACCACGGGCACTGCGGCATACTCTGCGAGCACGATGGAGTCCGCGATGTGGACAATGACAAGACTCTGGAGATGCTGGCAAGGATCGCCGTATCCCATGCCCAGGCTGGAGCTGACATGGTCGCTCCTTCGGATATGATGGACGGACGTGTCCTTGCTATGAGAAAAGCGCTTGACGAAGCGGGCTTTACTCATATTCCTATCATGTCGTACGCGGTCAAATACGCGTCGGCCTTCTACGGTCCTTTCCGCGACGCTGCCGATTCAGCTCCGCAGTTCGGAGACCGCAGGACATATCAGATGGATTACCACAACCGCAAGGAAGCGATAAAGGAAGCCCTGTCGGATATAGATGAGGGCGCTGATATCATAATGGTAAAACCGGCAATGTCATATCTGGATATCCTGGAAGATGTTGCTGAGATCGTGAATGTTCCGGTGGCAGCGTACAGCGTCAGTGGTGAATACGCTATGGTCAAGGCTGCTTCGGACAAAGGCTGGATAGACGGATCGAGGATCCTGGCCGAGATGGCTACCGCTGTTTTCCGCGCCGGAGCATCTATCTACCTGACATATTTCGCGGAAGAGATAGCCGGATTAATCGACAGAGGAGAGATCTGATATCTCTTTCTCGGATAAAGGCCGTCCTTTTTCTACGGCGAGTTTAAAAGAGCTCTTCATAACCCGGTGCCTCTTCGCGGCATCGGGTTCTTCTTTTTTCAGCTTCTTTCTGAGACTTCTCTGCTGTTTCACTATCTCTCCGAAGTAAGGAGGGACCATTTCCCTGATCCTGTCTCTGACCCAGGCAGCCGCGGAAGGGGAGGCACCGCATGATGAAACAGAGGCGATGATATCCCCGTCCCTGTATATAGCCGGGAATATGAAGGTGCTGTATTTTTCATTGTCGACTGTGTTTACAGCTATGCCTCTCTCAACGCATGCCTGATATATCATACGGTCTGCTTCAGGATCTGCTGCTGCGTTTACTACAAGGATCATGCCCTGCACATCTTCTTCCCTTACATTCCTTTCCTCGAAGCTCATTTTGTTCGCGATCAGCAGATCCATCACTTCTTCTGAAATATGAGATGAAACGACCCTGATATCCGCTCCGAAATCCAGCAGAGTCTTTATCTTCTGATAAGCTGTATGGTGCCCGCCGACCACAAGGCAGGGTCTGTTTTCGATGTTAAGATACATAGGAAAGTATGTCATGGCATTCTCCTGAAGCTGAAAACTATACCGCTTCCGGAACTTACGGGAGCGGAAGCTATATATGCTTGATGGTATTTTAGCTGAGATAAAAAACTGATATACTAATATGTAGATAGTTTATCATGAGGAAGGAGTTTTATGAGCGGTTTTTGGACCGTTTTTAAAGAAGATCCTGTATGGCTCAGGGGACAACAAGTTTGCCCGGAGGGCCTTGGCGCGCGGAGCGCCCGCAGAATCCTGATCTTATGGTATTATGTAATTGATTTTTACAAGGCTGCCAGTGAAGGGAAGATATAGTGCCTGACCGTAATAATAAGAGTAAAAAACTGACTGGAAATGACGTAAGGCTTCAGAAACGCTTCCTAAGGATAGATTCTTTCGACGATTACTACGATCATCTGTATGAATTCAGGTTCCTTAAGGAAACCCCGGATGTTTTTATCCATCAGATGAAGCTGATGGAAGGGGACGGAAAGCGTACTCACCGCGAAAAGGATGATCTTATCGCAAAGAAAAAAAGGCGGATAACGAAGGAGCTGAAAAAGCGCATGGAAGAGTTGTGCACCGAGATGAAAAGCAGCGGTTTCTGGGATACTCAAGCTCTGGAAAATTCTCCGGAAAAAGTACTGTTCCGCTACCGTTACCCGGAGGGTCGGCGCGCGGCAGTGATAAACGAGGTGGCACGGGGATGCGCTTCAGAGATTTCAGAAAATGATGGGATCATTTCGGCTGAGATATCCGGGGAGCACTATAGAGAGCTCGCGGTCATGGCTTTCAGGTGGCACGCTTTTGATGATCCCGGAGATCAGGGAGGCATCCGCGATATATCTGGCAGAGCTGGAACTGGAGACGGAAAAAAGCTGCCTGCTGAGATCAGAAATTACCAGGCGGACTCGTTTCTCAGGACGGTCTGTTACCCGGCTCAGATGGACGGGCTGATAGCCAGTCTGTCAGTCTATACAAAGGACTATAGGAGCATGCGGTCGATGAAAAATCTTCGAGCGAGAAAACTTGCCGACGCTTTTTTGGAGAAGCTTTATGAAAAGAGAGCGGCAGTCTGGCAGCAGCTGTTGATAGAGGAAAAGGAGTCCGGAAAGTGGGTGTCTGAGGAAAAAGCCTTCCGCATCACAGCCAGGCACTTCACGGATGCCGTATACCAGTATAAGCCGGTATGGCTTCACGGGCAGTCTCTCGACATATTCATCCCGTCTCTAGCGGCGGCGATAGAGTATCAGGGCCTGCAGCATTACCAGCCGGTTGATTTCTTCGGCGGCGATGAAGGATATTACGACAACAGGAAACGTGACGCGAAGAAACGGATGCTCTGCGAGAGAAAGGGTATCAGACTCATTTACTGGAGATACGACGAGCCTCTGACGGACAAATGGTTCGAAGAAAACATAATGCCGCTGATAACAGAAAAATAAAAAAATTATCAAGTCCTGCGAGAGCTCCGCTCACGGGGCCTCCGGCGGTAAGTTAAGCCGTTTGTACAGAATTGTATACGATCACGCTGTACTTATGTCTGGAAATTGTATGTTGAAAAAGGCAGCCAGCTGCGCTATCATAGAGAAGCATCTTATACAAGATGTAGAGAGACACTTTATGAATACATCTATATCTGGGGAAATCTCCTGTCCTGCAGTGAATTGAAGGACGGCTTGGGATTTTCTGTTTTTATAAAGAGGGGGAGATTCAGTGATCAAAAATGTTCAGACGAATGTTATTAAGCGCGACGGCCAGGAAGTTGAGTTCAACATCGAGAAGATATACAACGCTATAGCTAAAGCAAATCATGAAGTGGATCCTATCCACCAGATGAGCGATATCCAGATACGCGCCGTATCCGAGAAGGTTGCTGACGAGTGCATGGAATCACCGCATGCTGTAAGCGTCGAGGACATACAGGATATGGTGGAGACAGGCATCATGGAGATGCGCGGCTTCGAAGTGGCGCAGAAGTATGTCCGTTACAGATATAAAAGGTCACTCGCCCGTAAGACAAATACTACGGACGACGGGATCCTGGCTCTGATAGAGCATAATAACGAGGAAGTAAAGCAGGAGAACTCAAACAAGAATCCTGTCATCAATTCGACCCAGCGTGACTATATGGCCGGTGAAGTCAGCAAGGACCTCACACGCCGTATACTCGTGCCTGAGGACATCATGCAGGCTCACGAGGAAGGCATCATCCATTTCCACGACTCTGACTATTTCGCGCAGAAAGAACATAACTGCGATCTGATCAATCTGGAGGATATGCTCCAGAACAACACTGTCATCAGCGAAACCCTTATAGAGAAGCCTCACAGCTTCTATACAGCCGCGAACGTAACGACACAGATAGTCGCTCAGGTCGCTTCCAATCAGTACGGCGGACAGTCCTTCACACTTGCTCACCTTGCCCCTTTCGTAGATATCAGCCGCCAGAAGCTGAGAAAGCAGGTGGTCCAGGAGATGGAGGCGATCGGCGAGAAGATAGATCAGGAAAAAGTCGAAAAGGTAGCGGAGATCAGGCTAAAGGATGAGATAACAAGGGGCATCCAGACCATCCAGTATCAGCTCATAACCCTTATGACCTGCAACGGCCAGGCTCCTTTCGTAACTATGTTCATGTATCTCGACGAGGTTCCTGAAGGTCGGATAAGGGAAGACCTGGCTATGCTGATAGAAGAGGTACTGAGACAGAGGATGCAGGGCGTCAAGAACGAGAAGGGCGTCTGGATCACACCGGCTTTCCCTAAGCTGATATATGTGCTCGATGAGGATAATATCCACGAGAATTCGAAATTCTATTACCTGACAGAGCTTGCTGCCAGATGCACAGCCAGAAGAATGGTGCCTGACTATATCTCGGCAAAGAAGATGAAAGAACTTAAGGGCGATGTATATCCCTGCATGGGCTGCAGGAGCTTCCTTACTCCAGATAATGAAGACCAGCCGGAAGGTCTCTGCAACGATGGCAACAAGGCACATGCTCAGGACTACGAAGAAGGAAAGCATAAGTATTACGGTCGTTTCAACCAGGGAGTAGTGACTATCAATCTCGTAGATGTGGCATGCTCCGCGGTCAGAGAAGCTCAGAAGAGCGGCGGGGATAAATTTGATGCCTTCTGGAAGATACTTGACGAAAGGCTCGAGCTCTGCCACAAGGCGCTCAGATGCCGTCACGAGAGACTGATGGGCACTCCATCTGATGTAGCGCCTATCCTCTGGCAGTACGGAGCTCTCGCAAGGCTTAAGAAGGGCGAGAAGATCGACAAGCTCCTGTTCGGAAACTATTCGACCATTTCCCTCGGTTACGCCGGTCTTTACGAGATGTGCGTTGAGATGACAGGAAAGAGCCATACGGATCCGGAAGCGAAACCGTTTGCGCTCAAGGTAATGCAGACTCTGAACGATTACTGCGCCAAGTGGAGAAAGGCTGAAAACATCAGTTATTCCCTTTACGGAACGCCGATGGAATCCACAACCTACAAGTTTGCTAAATGCCTGCAGAAGAGGTTCGGCATCATCAAGGATGTTACAGACCATAATTACATCACAAACAGCTACCATGTAAATGTCCGCGAAAACATCGATGCTTTTAAGAAGCTTAAGTTCGAGGCGGAATTCCAGCAGCTGTCGCCCGGCGGAGCTATCAGCTACGTTGAGGTGCCTGACCTTCAGGACAATATTCCGGCGGTCCTGGCTGTCATGAAGTTCATATACGAAAATATCATGTACGCCGAGCTCAATACCAAGAGCGATTACTGCGAAGTCTGCGGATACGACGGAGAGATAAAGGTTCAGGAAGACAAATCAGGGAAACTGGTATGGATATGTCCTAACTGCGGCAATACCGACCAGTCTAAGATGTCCGTAGCGAGACGTACATGCGGATATATCGGAACGCAGTTCTGGAACCAGGGCAGGACCCAGGAAATAAAGGACCGAGTATTGCATCTGTAAAACCGTGATAATTTCAAAGCCGCCGGAAATATCTGTCCCGGCGGCTTTTTTACAGGGAGTATTTTTATGAACTATGCCAATATAAAGGATTTCGACGTAGCCGACGGCCCTGGCGTGAGAGTCAGCCTGTTCGTTTCAGGCTGCAGGCACCACTGTGAAGAGTGCTTCAACCCTATGACCTGGGATTTCGGATACGGACAGCCCTTTACCGAGGAAACAGAAGATGAGATAATCCACAGTCTCGCTCCTGACTATATTCAGGGCTTCAGCCTTCTCGGAGGAGAACCTTTCGAGCCGGAAAATCAGCCGGTTCTGGCAAAGCTGCTGAAGAGGATAAAAGAAACATATCCGGATAAGGATATATGGTGCTATACAGGCTACACTTACGAGACTGATCTGCTGGGACAGTACGGAGACGGCGAGAGCAGTATTTCCAGTACTGGAGTGACTGCGCGCACAGAATTTACAGATGAAATGCTGTCATACATAGACTGTCTGGTCGACGGAGAATTTATCCTTGCGGAAAAAGACGCCACCCTGCTCTTCAGAGGCAGCAGCAATCAACGGCTGATAGGACTGAACGGATACAAGGTTCCGGAAGAGCGTAAGAGGGACCATGAGATAAAGCATTTCGACGGAGTGAATATCAAGACACGGACTTCAATGTAGATATCCGGCGGCAGCCGGCTTGTCCGCGGAGCGGACGGCTGTTCTTGAGCGATATGTTCCGGCTATCTAGATTATCTATCCATATTAATAGAAAGTTTCTTTATATAACGGGCACGAAATCTGATTAATTTTAACCCTCAATGCCAATAAATGATATGGAGCATTTTTGTGCTACTATATTTTAGGAGAAAACGATAATGAGCAGAGTAAATGATTTTTTAACGGAAACAGGAATATTCTTCCTCGCGACAGTAGACGGCGACCAGCCTAAGCTAAGACCTCTTGGAGCTCATCTTGAGATCGACGGCAAGGTCATCTTCGGTGTAGGGGACTTCAAGGACGTCTACAAGCAGATGGAGGCGAATCCTAAGGTAGAGATAGTGGCCTGCAAGCCTGACGGACACTGGCTTCGCTATACAGGAAAGGCTGTGTTCGACCATAATGATGTGTACGCGAAGAAGATGATCGAAGCTTCACATCTTGAAGAAATCTACAATGAAAAGACAGGCAATAAGCTGATGACATTCCATCTCGAAGACGCTAAGGCTGTCGATATTCCTATGATGGGTGAAGGAGAAGATCTGCTCTAGCATATATGATCGCAGGCTATGGTGTTCCCGAAGCAGGGTGTGAATGATAACCGGCATTTGATTCAGGGAGGCACGCCATTTTCAATTGTTATTCCAAATGGCGCGCTTCTTTATTTTACTGCCAGCAGAGGGACGCTGGACAAGAAAAATTCATTGACAATAGAGGATATTCAGCTTACGATTAAAAGCGTTTGAAATCCAATTAAACTGCATGGATTTATAGATACAATATAAAGATATTTTAGGGAGGCAATAATGTCAGATAATATATTAGAGATCCGCGGCCTTAAGGTGGAAGCGGACGGGAAAGAGATCCTGCACGGGGTCGACCTTTCCATCGGTGCCGGAGAAACACACGTACTCATGGGACCGAACGGTGCCGGAAAATCTACTATGGGCAATGCCCTTATGGGACATCCTCAGTACAAGATCACCGGGGGCAGCATCGTGTTCAAGGGCCAGGATATCACTAAACAGAGCGCTGCGGACAGGGCAAAGCTCGGTATGTTCTACTCTTTCCAGAACCCTATCGAAGTTCCTGGAGTATCCCTTTTCAGCTTCCTCAGGAGCGCTGCAGAAGCAGTAACCGGCGAACGTGTCAAGTTCCTCAAGTTCCGCAGGGAGATGCTCGCAAAGATGAAGGTCCTGAACATGGACGAGTCATATGCTGAGCGTGACCTTAACGTAGGTTTCTCAGGCGGCGAAAAGAAAAAAGCGGAGATCCTGCAGCTCCTCATGCTCCAGCCTCAGTTCGCCATCCTCGACGAGACTGACTCTGGCCTGGACGTAGATGCCGTACGTACAGTATCAGCCGGCGTACAGGAATTCTATAAGGAAGGCGACAAGTCACTGCTGATCATCACGCACAGCACACGTATCCTCGAGTCACTAAATGTAGACAAGACTCACGTGCTGGTAAACGGCAGACTGGTTGCTGAAGGCGACGCTTCAATGATCGATGATATCAACGAAAACGGCTTTGAAAAATACGAGAAAGCCGCTGCAGCAGAATAGAGTGAGAAGAGCAAAATGAGTGAAAAGACATATGTGGAAGACATTGACCGCAGCCTCTACGATTTCCGGTATGAGGAGAGCGACAAAGACTTCTATAAGGTAGGGGAAGGTCTGGACGCGGCGATCGTCGACCAGATCTCCAAAGAAAAGAACGATCCCCAGTGGATGCACGACCTGCGCATGAAGAGTCTGGACATTTACAATAAGATGGGCATTCCTCAGTGGGGACCAGCTATCGACGGACTGAACATGGATCAGATCGTCACATATATCCGCCCTAAGACAAAGATGAGCGCAAAATGGTCTGAGGTTCCTGACGATATAAAAAATACTTTTGAAAAGCTGGGAATCCCTGAGGCGGAGCGTAAATCCCTCGCGGGCGTAGGCGCGCAGTACGATTCTGAGTTAGTTTACCATAACGTCAAGAAAGAGGTAGCTGAGCAGGGCGTAATATATACAGACCTTGAAAGCGCTATGCACGGACCTTACGAGCAGATGATCAAGGATCATTTCATGCACCTGGTTCCTCTTACAGACCATAAGTTCGCTGCTCTTCACGGCGCTGTATGGTCAGGCGGATCATTCGTATACGTTCCTAAGGGCGTAAAGGTTGATATCCCTCTGCAGTCGTATTTCAGACTGAACGCTCCAGGCGCGGGCCAGTTCGAGCATACGCTGATCATACTGGACGAAGGCGCCGACCTTCACTTCATAGAAGGATGCTCGGCTCCTAAATATAATGTAGCTAACCTGCACGCCGGCTGCGTAGAGCTGTATGTAGGAAAAAACGCGCGCCTGCGTTATTCCACTATCGAAAACTGGTCAAAGAACATGTACAACCTGAACACCAAGCGTGCCATCGTCGAAGAAGGCGGCCGCATGGAATGGGTATCAGGCTCATTCGGTTCACATGTTTCATATCTGTATCCTACGACTATCCTCAACGGCAAGGGCGCGCAGATGGAATTCACGGGAATCACATTCGCGGGACACGGCCAGAACCTCGATACAGGTATGAAGGTAGTTCATAACGCTGAGAATACGACTTCAGTTGTAAGCACCAAGTCTATCTCAAAGGACGGCGGCGTAAGCACTTACCGTTCTTCCGTACAGGTGCAGCCTAAGGCTAAACACGCTAAATCAACTGTTTCCTGCGAATCACTGATGCTGGACGATATTTCGCGTTCGGATACTATCCCGGCTATGGATGTCCGCACAAAGGACGCTGATATAGGCCATGAAGCGAAGATAGGCCGTATCAACGATGAAGCGGTATTCTATCTCATGAGCCGCGGCCTGTCCGAAGAAGACGCGAGAGCGCTGATCGTAAGCGGTTTCGCTGACAACGTTTCCAAGGAGCTCCCTCTGGAATACGCAGCAGAGATGAACAACCTGATCCGCCTCGAGATGAAGGGCGCTATCGGTTAACATAAGCAGACAAGCAGTTTATAACAATAAGAACCGGCAGGCCGGCGTATGACCAGCCTGTATATATAAAGGATTAAAAAATGAGTCAGAATCTTGATTTGAGAGTTAATCGCCTTCCGGTCAGCACATGGAACCATCTTCATATGAACGAGACGGATTTCTCACTGGCAATGCCTGACGGACCGGCAGAGACGGTAATAGATAACCCGGACAAGATGATTCACGAGCACAGTATGGATCTTCTCCGCGATTTTTCACAGGTGGAGACCGGCATGGGCCCGGATATGAATCGTCTGCTCTGGGATGGAAGCGACGGACGGGTACAGCACGATGTATTCCGCCTGCGTGAAGGAAAAGGAACGGTAAGGATCAGCTTTTCTTCCGAGGGCGGCCATGTAACAGGCAACTTCATCGGACTGGAAGCAAAAGCGGACACAGAGATGACAGCCGTTATGGATATGTCTACAGCTGACGGCAGCGAGTGCGCTCAGGCTGTACAGACGAAGATGATCGTCGGCAGGAACGCTAAGATCCGCCTCATACAGATCATGAGAGCAGGGGACGAAGCTCTTCTTCTTAACGACGTAGGCGGAATCTGCGATGACAACGCCAGCATCGACATCATCCACGTTATCCTCAGCGGAAAAAATGTCATGCTCGGCGCGACTGTAAACCTCAACGGCGAAAGAAGCTATATGACATCTGATACAGGCTATATGGTCGAGGGAGACCACCGTCTGGATATGAACTATGTGACTAATCACATCGGACCTAGGACAAACTGCCTGATGACTACAAACGGCGTCTTAAAGGGAACAGCTAAGAAGATCTTCCGCGGCACTATCGATTTCCGCAACGGATCAGCTGCCAGCAAGGGAGCTGTTACAGAAGATGTCCTTCTCATTGATGACGAGGTAGTAAACCAGACTATTCCTGTTATTCTCTGTGCTGAGGAAGACGTCGAAGGAAGCCACGGAGCTACCATCGGACAGCTTGACGAGGATACGGTATTCTATCTGCAGTCCCGCGGCATGTCCATCGAAGATGTTTACGCCTTAATGGAAAAGGCGCGCCTGTTAGCGGTTATCAGGAAGATTCCTGATGATGTTACAAGAGACGCCCTTTTAAAGGACTTTGACGCAGAAGGCGAAAACGAAGAGGAATAAAAATGTACGATAAGAAACTGGCACACTGGGACGATATTGATAAGATCCGCGCGGATTTCCCGCTTCTCCAGAACGCGGACGTAGATTATCTGGACAATTCCGCGACTTCTCAGAAGCCCCAGTGCGTGATAGATAAAGAAAAAGAATATTACGAGCAGTATAACGCCAATCCTTTCCGCGGTCTCTACGAGATAAGCGTCAGGGCAACGGACGAATACGAGGCGGCGCGCCAGACCGTAGCTGATTTCATCAACGCAAATGAAGCGGATGAGATCGTCTTTACGCGAAACGCGACAGAGAGCCTCAACCTCGCAGCCTACAGCGCGGGTGACATGCTGGTGAACGAAGGTGATGAGATCATCACTTCTGTAGTGGAACACCACAGCAACTTCCTTCCATGGAAGGCGCTCGCTAAGCGCAAGGGAGCTGAGCTTAAATTCGCTGAGCCTGAGGCTGACGGCAAGTTCGACCCGGAGAAGATCCGTGCCATGCTGACACCGAAGACTAAGATCGTAGCGCTTACCGCTATGTCCAATATCTTCGGTTCAGTCAACGACATGAAGACTATAGCGAAATACGTTCACAAAAACGGAAGCATCCTGGTAGTGGACGGAGCGCAGAGCGTTCCCCACGTAAAGACCGATGTGCAGGATATGGACTGCGATCTCCTGGCCTTTTCAGGACACAAGATGCTGGGACCTATGGGTATCGGCGTGCTCTACGGAAAAAAGGAGCTGCTGGAGAAGATGCCTCCGTTCCTTACAGGCGGCGAGATGATAGACATGGTAACTCTTGAGAAGACCATCTACGCTCCTGTACCTCATAAGTTCGAAGCTGGTACAGTAAACGCTGCCGCGGCAATCGGCTTTGCCGAAGCCATCAGGTATCTGCAGAAGGTCGGCCTCGACCGCATAGAAGCCAGGGAAGAGATGCTGACCGAGCGTTTGGTAAAGGGTATGCAGCAGATCCCTCACGTGATAGTTCTCGGTTCGGAAGACCCGGCAGACCATCACGGCATCTGCGCTTTTAAGATCGAGGGCGTTCACCCACATGATGTATCCACTATCCTCGATACAGACAAGATCGCGGTACGCGCCGGCCATCACTGCGCTCAGCCGCTGCACAAGTATCTGGGCATCCCTTCGACCACACGCGCCAGCCTCATGTTCTACAATACTGAAGAAGAAGTTGACCGTTTCCTCGCCAGCGTTAAAACGATCCGCGGCGAAATGGGTTACGAAGACTAAAATAAGGGTATAATTATGACATCCGCAGGTTTCGGCCCGCGGATGCCTTACGTTAATATAACTGATATGAAACGAGGAAAGAAACCATGGCGAGAACTTTCTATAATGAGATCCTCACGGACCACAACATCCGCCCGGGTCATAAACGTCAGCTGGAGGGCGCAAACATGGTGCTCGAAGGCGTAAATCCAAGCTGCGGAGACGACATAGTCCTTCAGCTCAGAGTAGAAGACGACAAGATCGTCGACGGCGCTTTTGTAGGAGACGGATGTGCCGTTTCCCAGGCATCAGCGGACATCATGCTCGATCTCATAATCGGCAAGTCCAGAGAAGAAGCGGCTCACCTCTCAGAGCTCTTCTTAAGGATGATCAAGGGCAGCGTAACGGACGAAGAACTCGAAGAGCTGGACGAAGCCGGCGCTCTCGAGGATATCTCCCATATGCCTTCACGTGTAAAGTGCGCGGTGCTCGGATGGCACACTATGGACGAAATGTTCAAGGGCAAAAACGAGGCTGCAACGACTGAAGACCAGTAAAAAACAGCTTAGAAGACTGCCGCGCAGTACGCAGGAAATACCTGCCTGCTGAGCGGCATTTTTATGCCATGAGATCAGGCGGACCGGCGTGAGCTCCGCTCACAGGATCCTCCGGATAACTGTTCTGCCTGCGGCGTGATCCTGCAATGAGTGCAAAACTGTATGTAATGTTCACAAAAATTGTCATACAAAGCTTTTGTATGCTATACTTTTGTTGAACTGTGCCCTGCTATGAGCACAGTAGAACTTATACTTATTTATTAAGGAGGTTTTGTTATGAAAAAGTATGTCGCTGAATTCATCGGCACGCTTGCTCTCGTATTCTTCGGCTGCGGTACCGCTGCCGCTGTAGGATGCGATGCCGAGAGCGGAGCAGGCTATCTCATCACAGCCCTGGCCTTTGGACTCACAATCGTCGCTATGGCTTATTCCATCGGAAACGTTTCAGGATGCCACGTCAATCCTGCGGTATCCATAGGAATGCTGGTAAGCGGCAGGATGTCCGTCAAGGATTTCATAGGTTACGTAGTGGCTCAGTGTCTTGGCGCTATCGTGGGCGCGGCTCTGCTGATCCCTATGGTAGGGGTAAAGAGCGGACTGGGAACAAACGGCCTGTATAACGGCCAGATCGGGGTTTCCATCCTTATCGAGTGCGTGCTGACATTCATGTTCGTACTCGCGGTCCTCGGCGCTACTGACAAAGCTGAGAACGGCGCGGTAGCCGGACTGGTGATCGGTCTTTCGCTGACGCTTGTACACCTCATCGGCATCCACTTCACAGGAACTTCAGTAAATCCTGCCAGAAGCCTTGGACCGGTCCTCTTCGTAGGCGGAGATGCTCTCTCATGCCTCTGGGTATTCATTGTGGCACCGCTCATCGGTGGAGCACTCGCGGCTCTCTGCTACCGTTTCCTGACTTCAGGCGCTGAAGAGAAATAACAGATCTGATACTTCGTCCGCTCCGCGGACATTCCGCCGGCCAGCCGGCGGAATGTCGACGGAGTCGACGGTAAAAAGAAGAAATATATTAAAACGACCGCTTAATTGACAAAGCGGCCGTTTTTCTTTTTCATTCATCCGGTATATGATAGAATGAAGAGCGGAAGTAAAATTAACGAAATAATGGGAGAAAATATATGAAAAGATCAGCTATCTGCATTTTACCGGCCGAAAAGACGGCCAGCAGAAAATATAAAGGCTATGGAAATCTGGAGCTTGCGGATACAGCGGTTCATTATCCGATCAACGCTATGCTGGAAAAGACCCTGAAGCCTGAAGATAAGATAGATATATTCCTTTTAGTCCAGGATGACCAGAGCGGTCAGGCCAGAAGGAACGAGAAGGAGTTCAGAGAAGAATTCGCGAAGATAAACAGAAAGATAAAAGCTGACGCCGCTTTCCACGTAATAGAATATCCAGACGGCATCCTGGAGGTTGAGACCCGTAAGAAACTAAGCGATGAGCTCTCTGATCCTTTTGTCTTCAATGACAATTTTGCTATTGACATCACGTACGGGCCTAAGGATCTGTGGCAGGTCGTTTTTACGGCTCTTATCGTTGCCGAGAAGTATCTCAATTCTAAAGTGGAAACGGTGATCTACGCGGAAGCGGCTCTTAATGTCGATAAGTCAGAGGAGATCGTGATCGGAAATATGATGTCTCTCTACACAAGATACGTTGAGATAGAGAAGAATTATAAGCTGTAGGGCTTTTGACGGCAGGCATCTGCCTTGAAGCTGCAAAGATCACAGGCAGTATACCGGCGTGATCTTGCTGAAAGAATATTATTAATAAATATCGTGTTGATCTTTCATTGCCAGCATATAGAATGCTAGTAGTGAAAGTGAATTAATCGTGATGAAATAATAATATTACGTTTTTTTACGTAATTTTTGCGGCATATGAGCATATAGGATAGATTGATGAAGAAATTTGACAGGCAGGAATTGGAATCATGGATGGTCGAGCTCCGTAAGCTGTTCGATGAGGTACGGCTCGTGGACCCTTCAAGTCTGCGACGTCTGGCTTTTAACGGCGATAAACTCGTGGATACGGGGACCCTCTGCCATGAAGTATGGAAATACCCTCAGCGATGCGTGAACTGCGTCTCAGCCAGGGCTTTATCTGAGGGAAGGAAGCAGACTAAGATAGAGTTCATCGCTGACCGTGCCTTTTTTGTCGTCGGAGAACCGTTTGATGTCGGCGGCAGGGAATGCGTTATGGAATGCATCCTGGAGATGAATGACTTCCTGATGTCCTCATTCGGAGACAACATATTCAGGCAGAAGATCGAGTCTGTTAATGACAAGATCTATAAAGATTCGCTTACGGGTGTTTTCAACCGCAAGTATTACGATGAGGTCGCGAAGGGGCTTTTCTGCAGCTGTGTCGTTTTTATCGATATAGATAAATTTAAAGGTGTCAACGATGAATACGGCCACGGTGCTGGAGATATGGTACTCCGTGCTGTCGCTGAAGAGATAGGGAAAAATATCCGCAGCACAGATGGGCTGATACGCTACGGAGGAGATGAATTCCTGCTATTTTTTACGGGTCGTTATCTGAAGGATGCATTCGTCCGCAAAATGAAGAAGATCCGGGATGATGTCGCGTCGATCCGCTTTGCGGAGATGCCGGATATCCGCATTTCGCTGAGCATAGGCGCAGTGTTTGCCTCAGGAAAACTGGAGGATCTGGTCTCGGAAGCTGACCGGCAGATGTACGCGGCGAAAAGATCAGAAGGTCATATTTCCGTCTGTTCCGGTGAAGACGATGATCATTAGTGAAGATCTGCAAAACTCTTTGTCAGAAGCATCAACTATACCATAAATGTTTATTGTAGATCAGATATACCTCCTCTATTCCATGTACCTGGCTGATTATGCCAGCGTGCTTGTCGGCTCGGCCGACGGGGCCGCCTTCGGCGGCATGTAAAACCTATCAACCTTATAAGTAATTGACATAAAGTCATGATTTCGTGTATCATAAGCTCATATTATCTGCCTTTCGGCGGAAAGAAAGGAGAAAGAGTTTATGGAACAGATTTCTGAATTCATGAACTGGCTCGACGGGGTCCTGTGGGGTACGCCTATGACGGTGATAGTACTGGCTACAGGCATAATGCTGTCGATAAGGTTCGGTTTCAGATACCAGAGAAAGATAGGATTTAACTTCAGGAACACTTTCGGACAGATGTTCTCAAAAGGAGAAGGCGAGGGAAGCGTATCAGGATTCCGCGCGGCATGTACTGCCCTGGCTAATACTATCGGCACAGGAAACATCAGCGGAGTCGCGACCGCTATCGTCAGCGGAGGGCCGGGAGCCCTGGTCTGGATGTGGGTCTCGGCCTTTTTCGGAATGTCGACTAAAGCATGCGAGATCATCATAGGCCAGCGATACAGAGAACACTATAAAAAATCTATGGACGAGTATGTATGCGACAGGTCCTTCGTGCTCAAGAATGCTTTCGGATGGAAGAAGGGCGCGGTCGTTCTGGCAGTCTTCTGTTTCATATTCGGTCCCTGGACCTGCTCTGTGCAGACCGAGGCTGTAACCAGCTCGATGAATACAGCCTTCGGTATCTCGCCGCTCACGATGGACATCATCATCGGCGTCACCTGCCTGGTGACTATCTGGGGAGGGCTTAAAAGGATTTCAGGCGTAATGTCTAAAGCCGTGCCTATAATGGCCGTTCTCTATATAGCTATGGGGCTTGGAGTAGTAATTCTGAATTTCAGGGAGATCCCGGAAGTTGTGGAACTCATCTTCAAGAGCGCTTTTTCGCCGGTCTCAGCGGTCGGCGGATTCGCTGGAGCAACGGTCAGGGATGCCGTACAGTTCGGCGTGGCACGAGGTATTTATTCCAATGACGCCGGCACAGGCTACGGAATGATAGCCCACGCTCCCGCTAAAACAGACCATCCGGTACGTCAGTCGGTATGGGGCTGGGGAGAGATTACTCTCGACACGATGGTCATATGCTCTATAACAGCCTTTACCATCATCATGACCGGCTCCTACTATAAAACGGACGGCACCAGCGGAGCGCTGACTACCGCGGCATTTACTGAAGCTTACGGCGCTGTCGGCGGCAAACTTACGGCTATAGCTATCACCGTGTTCGCGTGGACGACCATCATAGGCATGTACTACACATGCGAGAAATCCGTCAACTACGCCTTCGGAGATACTAAGCTCAACCGCAGGATCCGCCCATTCTACATGATCTACTATATGATCCCCTGCGTTGTGCTGTATAATATTCAGGCGGACACGCTTTGGGCCTTCACCGACATACTGTCGGCTATGTATGTGGCGATAACCCTTTTTATAATATACGCTAAACACAAGGAGATATTCGCCCTGTTCGACGATTTCTGGAAACGCTTCCTTCCGGCAAAGGAGAGAGGTGAAAACCCTCCGGTGATATCGTTCGACTGCAGCGAAGAGAATACCGCGGGATCCGCGGAATAAAAAAGTGTCCCGTCACGGCATATGCCGGGCGGGATTTTCCATATTTTCAGGAGAAAAAAATGAGCAGATTTGACGAACTTATCAAGACAAAGAAAAGGCTGGTAATGGACGGCCCCATGGGAACGGAGCTTGAGACCCGCGGCTATGATGTGAACGACGCGCTCTGGAGCGCTAAATTCCTCAGAGAGGATCCGGGGGCTATAGAGCAGATCCATTATGACTACTTTGCGGCGGGAGCTGATATAGTGACATGTGCCAGCTATCAGGCTTCTATCCCAGGCTTTCTCAAGGCAGGTTACAGCGAGGTGGACGCCGAGGAACTTATAGCTCTTTCCATGAAGCTGGTGCTGGAGGCCAGAGAGCGCTGGTGGAATGATTCCGGAAGAGAAAGCGGCCGCCCATATCCGCTGGCAGCGGGAGATATAGGTCCTTATGGAGCTTATCTGGCCGATGGGAGCGAATACACAGGGGCCTATGAGCTGACGGAACAGCAGTACCGTGATTTTCATCTGCGCAGGATGCAGATATTAAAAGACGCCGGAGCAGAGATCTTCGCTGTGGAAACAATGCCGCGGCTGGACGAGGCTGTCAGCTGCGCCCGCATGCTTGAGGATCTGGACGCAGACTACTGGATCAGCTTCAGCTTCAGAAATGAAAATGAGATAAGCGAAGGGACGGACATTAAGACCGTAGTTGAAGCCCTGAAGGATCTCCCTCATCTTAAGGCTCTGGGCGTAAACTGCACTCCTCCTGAGATAGTAGAGAAGATCATTGAGGGATACCGCTCCTGCACTGACCTTCCGATATGCGCTTATCCGAACAGCGGTGAGATCTATGACGGCATCACAAAGACCTGGCACGGAGCACCGGACGGGATATGCTTCAGCGACAGGATCCAGAAATGGATAGACGCAGGAGCATCGCTGATAGGAGGCTGCTGCCGCACGAGACCTGATGATATAAAAGCGGTGGCATCCAGGATGCATAAAAAAGTAAGGGTGAGAGGAGCGGATCGTTAAATAATGGATGAACAGTACAGAAAGGGCCTGCGGGAGATACTTCTCTGCATGGCCATGTGGGGCGTGCTCCCGATATACTGGAAGACGCTCGTCCCTATAAGCTCGGCGGTGATCATAATCTACAGGATGCTGCTGGTGTTCGTGTTCGCCCTCCTGTTCGCTCTCAGGAAATACAGCCTGAAAGAGATATTCACTCCGCTCAAGGATGTAAGGAAGACAGGAAAATTCCTTCTTGCCGGAATAGTCGTCACCTTCAACTGGAGCTCCTACATCTGGGCTGTAAATTCCGGACATATTATCCAGTCCAGCGTGGGCTACTATATAGAGCCAATGATCGTTGCCCTTTTCGGGATGATCTTCTTCCACGAGAAGCTGACCAGGTATAAAACGGCGGCACTGCTCTTCGCGCTGGCAGCCCTGGTCATCATGCTTGTGCATTACGGGCAGCTTCCGACCATAGCCCTGGCGATCGCCGGCTCCTTCGCCGTATATTCGGCTATCAAGAAGAGCGTGACCGAGCCGCCCGCAGTTTCGCTTGTCTACGAAACGGTCTTTCTGGCGCCTATTGCTCTGGCTATCGTGATATACCTGGAAGTCACAGGCAAAGGAGCGCTGAGCCAGGGACAGCCTTACCAGTACGCGCTCCTCATGCTCTGCGGTCTTTTTACAGTACTTCCGCTCGGTCTGTTCGCGGCGGCAGCCCAGAAGATACCCATGTTCACGCTGGGAGTGGCTGAGTACCTGAGCCCGACCATCTCCCTGCTCATAGGCATCTTCCTTTACCATGAACCTATGGACAGAGTGCAGATGCTTTCTCTGGCGGTCATCTGGGTGGGCCTGGTATTTTTCAGCTTCGGCGAATTCCGCGAGTCACGGTCCCGCGCTTAGCTTTTTATGCGGAGCATCTCTGTCCGCGGAGCGGTCGAGGGAATATGGATTTAAAAATATCCGTTACCTGCGTGAGCTCCGCTCACAGGAATGATGCTCTGTGATAAACTGGTGTATAATATTCTAGACTATTGATTTACTGCACTATAGCGGAGGAAACTATGAACATACAGATATTCGGAACTAAGAAAAGCGCGGATACGAGGAAAGCGGAGCGTTACTTCAAGGAGCGCAGGATAAAATATCAGTTCGTAGACCTGAAGGAGAAGGGGCTCAGCAGAGGCGAGCTCAAGTCCGTGGCTCAGGCGGCCGGCGGAATCGATAACCTGCTGGATGAAAATTCTAAGGACCAGGACGGATACTATCTGATCAAATATCTGGCTGACGAACAGAAGGCAGAAGAACTGCTCGACCATCCGCTGGTGCTTAAGCAGCCGATAGTGAGGAACGGTAAAAAAGCGACATTAGGTTATCAGCCGGACGTATGGAAAGAATGGGAATAACGGTTTTCGCAAAGCGAGCTGTCCGCGGAGCGGACGTTGAGAGCAAACGTTGAGTTCAGAGGTTTTTATGCAATATAGAAAGGACAGATACGGAGAAGACCTGTCGATCCTGGGGTTCGGATGCCTGAGGTTCTTAAAAAAGGGCGGAAGGATCGATATGGAGAAAGCAGAGGCGGCTGTGATGGCTGCTTACAGGCAGGGCGTCAACTATTACGACACAGCTTATGTCTATCCGGGGAGCGAAGCGGCGATAGGCGAGATCTTCGAAAAGAACGGGATCCGCGACAAGATCAACATAGCTACCAAGCTGCCACAGTACCTGATAAACAGCAGAGAGGCAGTCGATAAGTATTTTGACGAGGAGCTTAAAAGGCTGAGAACAGATTACATCGACTATTACCTGATGCATTACCTGTCTGACAAAGCCATGTGGGATAAGCTCAAGGCAGTCGGTATACTGGAATGGATCGAGGAGAAAAAGAAAAACGGGCAGATCAGGAATATAGGATTCTCCTATCACGGGGATACGGACGGATTCCTGAAGATTTTGGACGATTACGACTGGGATTTCTGCCAGATTCAGTACAATTACATAGATGAGGTGACTCAGGCAGGACGGAGGGGCCTCAACGCGGCCGCGGCTAAGGGTATCCCGGTCATCATCATGGAACCTCTGCGCGGAGGAAAACTGGTATACATGCTTCCGACAGGAGCGAAGAAAATGATGGCCGAGAACGGACATCACTGGTCGCCTGCTGAGTGGGGACTTCGCTGGCTGTATGACCAGCCTGAGGTAACAGTGGTCCTTTCCGGAATGAACACCGTTGAAATGGTGGACGAAAACTGCAGGACCGCGTCCGGCGCGCCGTTAGGGCATCTCAGCGAGGATGACCAGAAGCTGATAAAGCAGGTGATAGCTGAGATACACCGGACGGAAAAGGTTGGCTGCACAGGCTGCAGATACTGCATGCCCTGTCCAAAGGGTGTTGACATACCAGGCCTCTTCGCGGCATATAACGGAATGTACACTGAATCAAAGAAGGAAGGCCGCATGATGTACGCGCAGACAGTCGGGCTCAGAAAGGAGCCTGCTTTCGCGACACAATGCGTGCAGTGCGGAAAATGCGAGAAGCACTGCCCTCAGAGCCTGCCTATACGGCATCTGCTGAAGGAGGCTGACCACCAGGTACGGCCTTTATATATGAAGGCGGGAATTAATATCGCAAGGTGGTTCGTGTTCAGAAAGGCTAAAGAATAACGTAAAACTGTATATTTGAATCCAGTAAAGATAAAGGACTGTCATGAAGGTTTATCATTATAAACCTCACCAATCCTTTAGCAGATATCATGTCAATGACCTATCATGATCTCATGGATTGATCTACAGAATCATGTCCGCTCCGCGGACATGCCGGCTTCGCCGGGAAACGCTGTTTCCGCGCCGAAGGCGCGGCGGGTGCGCGGAGCGCCCGGAGAGGATGTGAAAAAACAAAACAACGTCAACAGAAGAAGGGAAAAAAAAAAACACCTCAACACCCGAGCTGATCCGGCGGTGGGGCGTTTC
>JAQYCQ010000013.1 GCA_028724585.1 Bacillota bacterium
CTCTGAGAGCAAAGATATTTATGCCTTTCGATGCCCTTACGGGATTTGACGACAGCATAGATTCCAGGTCTGAGGTGACGGTTCCCCCTGCTCTGCTGTCGGAAGAAAGGAAGGATGAGCTGAACCGCCGCTTCGCGGAGCTGTACAGAGCTTTTAAGGAGCTTCCGCGAAAGCTCTGCGAGAGGGGTGGGTGTCTCGATGCTTCTGCCCTGTATTTCGAACGCAGCCGTGAACAGGAAGAACTCAGACAGGACGGAATGCGAGGCAGATATATCTGGATCAGCGGTTATGTAATGGATATTGATATCGATTTCAGGAAGATCGATATTTCCGGCCGAATCCTCTCTCTGGATCTTATCTATGCAATAGAAAGCAGCTGCCTTCAGTGAAAGCAGCTGCCAGTGACAGTCAGTATAGAGTTTTATCGTTCCGTGTGTGAAAGACCTGGTTAAGTCTTCATCCATGGTTTCGAAGCCATTCCTGCGAAGCTGATAATATCTCTGAGCCGCTTCCTCGGACTGCTTTTTTTCCTTCCAACGGTTCCTGTCGCTGTCTATTGCCAGCATTTCGTCGGCAATCTCCTCCGGAGTCTCGGGCTTTGCCTTTATCAGATAATTGATCATCCGGTTCATGGTATTTTCAGATCCGAGACTGCTCGCGATCATCTTTCCAAATTCCTCCGGATAACCCATATCCATTATTGTGCGGATAAGCCTGCTGTAGGCTTTCTTCCAGCTGTCTGTCATATTTCAGGTCTCCTGTTTGTTTCAGGCCTGTGTTTCTCCTTCAGCCTGCTGACCTTAGTGCTCCTCTTCCGTAGACTGTAAAGGACGCGGTCCTATGCATCTTCTGATGAGTTCGCAGATCTCCTTCTTATCCCTGACGCATCCGTTTTTTATCCATATATAGATGATAGTTAACGTTCCGCTTATAAAATAGGAAGCGAGATAATCCGCATCTTCATCAGAAGCGACATCTGTGTTCTTAAGGAAAGGAATGAAGAACACGTTTTTTATAGCTGCCGAGAGAGCCTTCTGGCCTTCATGGCTCTTAAGGCAAGACATAAACAGCTTGCGGTTCGTTTCTATAGAGTACAGAAACGGCAGCATTATCTCGTCTTTGTTCAGTTCGTCGATCAGACCATCTTCTATGATCGTATCGAGGTTCATGCGTCCGACAGCCTTCATCATATTGTTGAATTCATGAAGTTTGTATCTGCCGGCATTTGCAAGAAGTTCCGCAGTATTGGAACAATGCCCGTAAAATGTAGTTCTGCTGACTCCGGCTTCACGGCATATATCGCTTATGGAGATCTTGTCGAAATCCTTTTTCTCAAGCATTGACACAAGAGCAGCGATAAGCTTTTTTTCCGTGTTATGATATTTTTTCTCGTATCTGTTCAATTCTCTGCCTTTCAGACATTCACCGATATGTTAAATAATGTTATATTTATAGATACAAAAATAATTGTATACTTATTTAATAATTATATATGATTAGCAGAATTATTGAAAGAGTTATATATTCTCCCGTATAACATAATCGGCCTAACGCAAAATATGATATTTTCAACTGCTATTAGTATAACATATCCCAAAAGGTTTTATTGCAAATAATGCAAGTGTTATTAAATGATTGACAGTGAATTTACAAAAACGCTGCAGACAATGTCCGCAGCGCTTTGATGAAGTCATAGTGTTCAAATGCTTTATCAAGACAGATTGTTATGATACATTAATCATTTTCGCTGATGTTCTTTTCGAGAAGAACAAGATTGATGCCTTCAATGCCGTTGAATACGCACTGCTGTATACCGACCTCTTCATATCCGAGGGATTTATAGAACCCCCTGGCTTCGGAGTTTGTTTCATTTGTATCGAGGCGCAGCTCCGTGCATGCATACTGTTTAGCGTAATCCTCATAGAAACGGATTATAGAAGCTCCTATGCCCTTACCACTGTTTTCAGGATCTACTGTGAGCGTATGCAGGACCATGATCTTATCCTCCGGAGCCTGGTGTTTCCAGTTTCCTTTTTCGTAGACGTCTACCTGTTCCTGATTTAGGATAAAGGCAGCAACGATCTTCTTATCCCTTTCGCTTACAAAGAGATCGTGCCTTTCGAGAGCGTCTTCAGCAGTCTTTTTTGTCGGATAGATATCGCGTTTCCATCCTGTGCTGAGCTCGCCTGCTTCCTCATTATCGTGGATGCGGTCATAGATGGCAGCGATAGCATCAATGTCTTCCGGTCTTGCTGTACGTATCATTTTATATATTCCTCTCTTTCAAGTATTATCTGTCAGTCATCCCACTCATCTTTACCCGCCAGGTATTTAAAAAGTCTGTCGCGGATCTTTTTGTTCATGTCATCCGGGAACATGCCGCTTGCCGACATGCTGAGTATGCCTTCCATGGCTTCTTCAGGCATCTGGTCAAGCTCCTCATCGCTGGAGCCTAATACTGACAAAGCGATGATTTCGAGCATAAGCGGATCAAGCTCTTCGTCTTTACCGCTGAAGCCTTCATCAGTACCGTCGTCATATTCGTCCATAAAGCTCAGAAAAGAATCCTCCGCCTCATCGAGCTCAGGAAGCTCCTCGCTGGTATATTCAAGCCTGATGCCGGTCTTGCTGCAGAAGTCCTTCAGAAAAGCGTAGGTCCTGTCATCGCGGCAGAAGATCTCACTCGGGCATATGCCGTTGTCGATCCACTCCTGTGCCAGTCCGTTCAGAAAGGCCTCCATATCTTCGCCGCAGTCCTTAGAGAGCGGCGCCGGAAGCGGAGCAGCATCGTCTACATCGACGATAAGGCAGAAGAGCGGAAAGAAAGGGACTTCGTCCGGATCGTTCTGTATAGGTTCTCTCAGCCGGAGCAGCTCACAGGAATACGACCCGTATTTCTCAGCTTTTCTGAGCGAATGGGCTGCGACCTCATTCCTGAATATGACCGGTTCGTATTTTTCCTCTTCCAGTTCAGGTATCGGGACCATGCCGCCTTCAATAAGCGTTCCGTCTGATATGCTGAACAGCGGGACCTGGCTTGTCCCGGGATCCATCATGCCTATGCCGAGCTCTTCAGGAGTACTGGTGTCAAGCTTTTCCGCGAGCTTTATACATACCTGGACCGCCTCGTCGAGAGATATTATATCAGCGTCATTGTCCAAAGGGACTGGAAAGCGGTACTTCTGATATCTCACAAACTGTGGAAAAGCGTTTTTTCCACCGACTCTGATGCCGTATTCTTTTTTAAAGGCCCGGACTTCGTCAGCAAGGCCCGGAAAAAGATCGTCGCTGTTTCCGAATTCGAGCTGCAGGCAGTGCTGTGATATCAGATCCTCAAAATCCTCAAATCCCGGTATGACAGCGTTGGATCTCCTCAGGCTGTTTACGCCTTCCCTGCCTATATATAGAGCTATGGCCTGGTGAAATCCCATCCGCCCCATAACGCAGACATATCCTGTCTCTCCACTGCTCAGCCGTACTGCGAATACCTGATTGTCATACAGCTTTTTCCACAGCTTTGACTTTTTATATTCGAACGCGTCTTTATACAGCGTTTCTCTTGGTGTCATAAAATATTAGGCGGGGAACCCACAGGCTTGCCTGTGAGAGGAACCGCCGTCCTCCTTTCGGTACATCAAAACTCATGGGATAATTGTACCTTCTAAAGGGAACATAAGCAATCAGCAATATTACTGGAAATGAACTAAAAAGCAGGCATCGTCAGCTCCGCTGACACAATCATCGGCTCCCGATATGTCCAGCCGATGATGAAAGAAGTTTTCAGATCCTGCGCGCGGAGCGCGCATAAACAAAAAGCGGTCCGGAAACCTGCCGATCCGGACCGCGAATATTTCGTTTATTACTGTATTCTGCTTTACAGCGAAATTACATGCAGGTATAGCCGCCGTCTACCGGGAGCATAACGCCTGTAACATATGTGGATGCCGGTGCTGCGAGGAAGATGACTGCAGGGTCGAGCTCGCCTTCGTGACCGTATCTTTCTTCAGGGATCATTGTCTTGGCATTTTCCTGGAATACCGGTGAATCGAGAGTCTCAGTAGTGAGGTCTGTGTAGAAGTATCCCGGGCAGATAGCGTTTACTGTGATGCCGTACTTGCCCCACTCAGCAGCGAGAGCGCGTGTAAGGTTTACTACGCCGCCCTTTGCAGCGTGGTAAGGAGCTGATCCGGCGATCTTGTTTCCTACGAGGCCGTACATGGAAGCGATGTTGATGACACGGCCGTACTTAGCAGGGATCATAGCCTTTTTAGCTACAGCCCTGGCAACCTTGAATGTTCCGAAGAGGTCAATAGCTACTTCGTTGCCGAACTGGTCGTCAGTGATGTCTTCTGCCGGTGCCACAGCGCCTGTGCCGGCGTTGTTTACCAGGATATCTATGCGTCCGAACTTTTCGAGGACCTTGTCTACAGCCGCGTTTACCATGTCAGTGTCTGTGATATCGCATCTTACAGCGAGAGTCTCGACACCGAACTGCTCTTTGATCTCAGCAGCTACTGCGTCGATCTTCTCCTGGCGGCGAGCCAGAGCTACGATGTTTGCTCCCTGGTTTGCGAGAGCTTTAGCCATCTGTACGCCGAGTCCGCCTGAGCAGCCTGTAACGAGTGCGACCTGTCCTTTAAGATCGAAATAATTCTTCATAATAATATCATCCTCTTTTCAACCTGTTGATGTTACTAATTAACAAGTATGATAGATTGCTTTCTGTAAAATTTCAAGACAAATATCAGCAATCAGGGTATGTATACAGAATATTGTAATTATTTGCAGAAAAAAACGGCAGGCGGAACCATATATAGTTTCGTCTGCCGCGTATCCTTCGCTGTGTTCTGTTTACTGAAATATCATCGGAAGCAGCCTTATGAGGATCATGTAGCAGGCGGTGCCTCCAGCCATCGGTATCAGCATTCCACCTTTCCATACATAAAGGCCGATGACGACGAGCAGTGATATGATCTCTGGAAGACCGAACATAGCTCCTGTGAAATCGACATTTCTCAGGCAATAGATCACAAGCATGCCGAATACTGCCGGAGCCAGGACCCTGCCGAGATATTTCACTGTCTCGGGGATCTCCCTGCCCTCGGAAAAGACCATGTATGGCAGGAAGCGCGTGAGGACTGTACCGAAGATGACCGCCGCGATCGTTATGGCTGTCTGCTGTGCTGTCATCTGTCTTCACCCCCTTCTTCAGCTTCCGATGTTTCTCCCCGAAGCTCTGTTTCGGCTGTGTATCCTGCTCTTTCCATAGGTTTCCTGAATATCAGGAGCGCTGCCAGGATCACTATCATAGCGGGAATCATGAAATGGTCGGGACCGAATATGAGAAGGCAGAGTACCGAACCCCCTATTCCGATAAGCTCGCAGACATGGTCTTTAAGAACAGTACTGAACTGAGTTCCGTCCTTCATCCACTGCTGCAGGAATATGACCGCGAACATTGCAGTCATCACAAAATCAAGCCCTCTGACGTCCACAGTGATAAGGGATCCGAAGAATCCTCCGATGGCACTTCCCGCGACCCAGTACATCTGGTCCAGAAATGAGACCCATAGGTAAAACCAGCCCCGGTCGACGTAATCCGGGATATCACTCGAATAATTTACGGAGAAGGTTTCATCGCTGGTCGTATATACCAGATAAAATTTCTTCCATCCCATCCCTCCGTATTTTCTGAGCATCGAGATTCCGTAAAAAAGATGTCTCGCGCCTACCATTATCGCAGTGGCAAAGGCCGAAAAAGGATTAAACGATGACATGAGTATCGATACGAGAAGGAATTCCATTGAGCCGGTGTATATGATGAGCGCCGTGAGCACAGGCAGCCATGCCGAGAAGCCTGACGTGGCCATCAGCATGCCGTAGGTAATGCCGAGGAAAACATAGCCTGTCATGACAGGTATGGTCTTCGGAAAGGCTGCTTTAAGTGCGCGCCCTGCTTTTCCGCTGCTTTCAGCGGCAGAAACCTTACTATTATTTTTTTCCATTAACTGAAATACAGCGCGCTAACGGAAGGAAAACGCGCTTCTCCTTTACATTGCTTATTTTGCGGACGGAGTCCGCGTAAGTAAGATTATAAACAAAACTGCAGGAAACTTAAAGAAAAAAAGACGCCATGGCATAAGCTTAAGGCGTCTGAAAGAGGAATTTTTCAATATTTACGCTGTTCCCTCAGCGGAGCAGCCAGGCTATACCGGCAGCGGTCCTCAGATTATTGTGCTGGAAATGGTTACCCTTATTCCATTCCAATATAGTATCGATCCCCGCGGCTGACAGGATCTCCTCCTGCTTTATTATGCAGTCTCCTACTGTTTTCATAAGCGCGTTTTTTATACGAAGTTCTTTATCTCCCAGGCTGAGGTATACAGCCGGCACTTTGATCTGATGCTCCGCTGCCAAAGCCCTCTTTCCCGAATACAGGGTCAGCTTCCCAGAAGTTCAGTGAATTTTGTCGTGACGTCCATAAAAACGCTTAGCAGTACGACATAGACAAGGCCATATACAAATGACATGATGTCTCTGTATACAAATACTGATGAAAGAATAATGGAGCCATCGATGACAAAAGCCAGAAAACCAAATGAAAACTCAGGTTTTGTACGTTTTATGGCCATTATGATGAAGTCCGTGCCGCCAGTGGATGAATTACTGTTATATATCAGTGACAGCCCTATTCCTCCTGTGAACGCCGAAAGTACTGATGCTGCAAGCCTCGATCCGGTAAAATCCGGAAATAGTACCATGATATGATCCATAAACGCTGCGCATACCAGAGTCGTGACAGCGGATCTGATGAAGAATCTCAGTCCCAGCTTTCTGAATGTAAATATGATGACCGGGATGTTAATACCTATTGTAATCAGACCTATGGGAAGTCCGAAAAGATAGTTCAGAATTACAGCCAGACCTGAAATTCCTCCTGGCGCAAATCTGGCATAAACTGCAAAATTAACAACACTGATACTGTAAAGTATGCATCCTGTTATATCGAAAATTATTTTTCTTGCAGTGAGTTCCTCACTGAGGTTCAGTTGCCTGCGCATGCCTTTTTTATTTTCGTCTGTGATGTTTACCATATTTCCTGATATATCTCTATCCTTTCACCTGCCGGTCCATGAATGAAAACTATATCTATATCGTGCAGAGGAACTCCGAATCCGCTGACATATGTATCTGTCTCTGTTTCAAATGGAATCCCTGCATCTCTGAGTTCTTCCATCATGAGCTTTGTATCGGAGCACTGCAGTGCAACATGGTTGAGCGAGCATTCTGCTTCGGCTTTTACGTCTCTTGATTTATCTTTGAGCTCAAAAAATTCGAGTACATGACCATTATTCTCCAGGAGCAGCAGGTCAGAATCCCCATCCTCTCCTGCCGGTCTGAAGAACTTTCTGCGAAAGCCGAGCAGTCCGCAGTAGAATTCCTCTGTAGCTTTAATATCAGGAGTGTAAATGCCTACATGATTTATGCCTTTTATCAGTGATTCCATATATACCTCCATAAATACAAAAAGCGCGCCCGGCATCCGGACGCGCCGTTCTCATATAGCCATATCTGTATATCCTGCCGGCTCTGCCGGCGTTCGCGGCATGATGCCGCATATGTCAGTTAATTATACATGCTTAATGGCTTTGAGAGTACAATTTTTATTTTATATTTATATGGATGCTGTCTTTGATCCGCCGCTATGCAGCAGCATCCTCATCACTGATCATGTCTGCGGAGCAGGCTGTCAGCTGCTAGTTTTCCTGCATCTGAGCCTTGGAAACACGTTCTCTGAATAAAAGTCTGAATATGAATCTTACAAATGGTCCGCAATAGCAGAGCTGATAGAGCAGGGCCATAGGGAAATTCAGCACCCAGGTCTGTACGAATACAGGAAATGATGGGTCTGATTTAAAGAGTATTGTAGCTATGAGGCTCATGGTCGGGCACATCATGATGCATATGCATGTTGATATAGCCAGCGTGATCACCAGAGGTCTCGAATGTGGCGTTACAATGCGGAATGCCAGTTTAGGGGCCAGCTTACCTACCACAAAGAGTTCCAGCACGAATGCTATGGGAACCATTATCGGCATTTCGTGCAGAGCGTCAGCAAATGACTGGCCTGTTAATCCTCCTGTCTCAAGTGCCACATTGTATACTATCATTCCGTAGACCATCACTGTGGCCATGATCGCTGTGAATACTACATTCTGAAATTTTGTCTTAGGCATTAAGAAATCCTCCCTTGATGAAACGGACTCGTGATATTGCGCTGTCATCTGCTGAGTCCCTGCAGAGCAGATCAGTCATATGCAATGATCATGTGTTGTTCGTTATCATCTCCGGAGGATGTGCGTTTCCAATACTTAACCACAATATTCGGATTTTTGCAACTCCGTTACTATATCACAGAAACTGCAGCTTCGTAAGGGAAAATTTCAGAAAATGCAGAATTTTTTCGGATCGTCAGCGGAGCAGCCAGGCTATACCGGCAGCGGTCCTCAGATCGCTGTGCTGGAAATGGTTACCTTTATTCCATTCCAATATAGTATCGATCCCCGCGGCTGACAGGATCTCCTCCTGCTTTATTATGCAGTCTCCTACTGTTTTCATAAGCGCGTTTTTTGTACGAGGTTCTTTATCTCCCAGGCTGAGGTATACAGCCGACACTTTGATATGATGCTCCGCTGAATATTCTATCCAGCCCGGGAACCATACAGACGGCGATGCGGCAGCTGTACCGCAGAAAATATCTGTCTGATAAGAAGCCCAGAGCGCGAAAAGACCTGCCAGCGAGTATCCCGCGATATAGTATCTGCGGGCGGCTGAAGCCGGATCATCTGCTGCTTTTCTGCTGTGGAACGGGTGCTCTCTTTCTATCCACGGCAGAACGCTGTCGGTTATGAATTTCAGCGTATCCGCCGCTCCGCTGCCAAAGCGCTCTTTTCCAAATACAGGGTCTGCCTCCCACGGCGAAAGATCCCTGTTCCAGTCGTCTACTGGTACAGCAGCAATGCAGAAATCTCCGCCGGCAAGACGTGCCGCTTCCGCCGCTTCTGTCTCCATGACTTCAAGGTCGTGATCGTCGACCATCTGTATAATGGCATTCTCCGATGCCTGATCTCCGTAAAGTTTTATATTATTTATATTCATGTTACATCTCATTTTCGATAAATCACTTTTATTGTCCGCTCCGCGGACTTCTGCGCGCGGAGCGCTCAGATTCTGT
The DNA here is from genome assembly GCA_028724585.1 of Bacillota bacterium. Classification (GTDB taxonomy): domain Bacteria; phylum Bacillota; class Clostridia; order Peptostreptococcales; family Anaerovoracaceae; genus RUG708. Next base: position 9,236 of record JAQYCQ010000013.1, read on the forward strand.
ATAACTGAAAATTGCGCTTTAAAGCATCTGAAGCATCTGTTCAGGGTTGTCGGCTGCTTTCACCTTGCCGACTGCTTTAATGATCGTCCCTTCTTCGTCTATAAGATAAGTGGTTCTGACCGTGCCCATGGAGACCTTGCCGTAGTTTTTCTTTTCCTTCCATACATCGTAAAGCTCCAGTACCTGATGTTCCGGATCCGACAGTATAGTAAAAGGCAGCGAGTATTTTGTCTCGAAGTTCTTATGCGATCTTACACTGTCCTTGCTGATGCCCAGCACGACAGCGCCCTTTTCCTGTATCTGTGGATAGCGCTCAGCGAAACCGCATGCCTGTTTTGTGCATCCTGCGGTGTTGTCTCTGGGGTAGAAGTACAGTATGACTTTCTGTCCCCTGTAGTCGCTGAGTGAATGTGTATCTCCGTTCTGGTCCGGCAGTGTGAAATCCGGCGCTTTTATTCCTTCTTCCAGCATTTTATATGCTCCTTTCATTTACCATGCTTCACTGCTGATCGAGCGAAGTCAAGCAGGTCGGCAATAGCAGGTTCATTTGATCTGTGTCTGAGACAGACTGCATACAAGGCCCAGGGTATAGAATCTGTGATCGGTATCATCTTTACCGGAAAATGCAGGTAGTTATCATGTATCTCCACATCTATTCCGATACCCTTGTGCTGTGTGACCAGCATGTAGATGAGAGAGCTCTCCATGGTGCGTATGTGGATCGAAGGCGCGAAGTCCAGCTCCTGGCAGCGCTGCTGCACCAGATGATATGTCTGGTATTTTTCGCTAAGAGTTATCAGTGTCTCGCCTTCAAGATCCTTCATGCTGATCGTCTCATGATCGTACAGGGGATGACCCTCATATACTACGGCGCTCAGCCTGCGGCTGAGTATCTTTGTGTTTTCGGCAGCCGGTGATCCTGATCCTGCTGTCATGAAGGCTATATCGCTTTCGCCCTGCAGCAGTTTTTCTTCAATTTCGTCGTTGAAGCCCTCTTCCCATTCCAGAGAGCCGAAATCCTTCCCGGCCAGATGATCTTCAAGTATGTCTATAGGGATGAGCCTCATGGCTCCGCACGAATAACCCACTCTGACCTTTTTTTCGCCGTCTTGCAGGCGGTTCATCTCCATTGTTATTTCCTGCAGCGTCTGCATAAGCTCTCTGCTCCTGCTGTAGAAATAGTCGGCGCCGGCAGTTGGCACTATGCCGTGCGCGGAGCGCTCGAAAAGCTTTACATGCAGTTCTTCTTCCAGGCGGTCTATGGTCTTGCCCAGTCCCTGCGGAGTTATGTAGAGACTGCGTGCCGCTTTGTTAAGACTCTTCATTTCATAGCAGGTTATGAAATATTTTATGCTCTTTGTATCCATATCAGTATCCTCTACGTGTTGTCAAAATTGTCAGGTGCGCTCCGCGCACAGGCCGCTGCCGCAGCAGGCGTCAGCGGCGGGCGGAGCCCGCAAAAGTTTGATATGTCTGCCTTTTACATTGTAGCATAACTTTACCGCTTTATCAGACTGGTATCAACTATTTGTTTCTGCCATTTATCGACAGGTTGATAGCAGATATGGAAAAAAAGATGTTAAATTATTGACAGAAAGAAAAGCATACAAACGAATTCAATTAAACGTAAAGTGTTTAAATAAAAAAGAAAGGACAAAACCATGGAAAAGAAGTATCCTCATCTCTGCCAGCCTATCACTCTCGGAAAGACAGTTTTCAAGAACCGTATGTTCTCAGCTCCTATGGGCGGAACTGATATCACATGGGACTGCTGCATCGGACCTAAGTCCACTAAGTTCTATGAGCTCAGGGCTTTAGGCGGCGCCGGAGCTGTAACAGTTTCTGAGTGTATGGTACATCCTGAGACAGACGGAAGCCACGCTTACCATCTCGACCTCTCAGTACCTGGAAGCCTTCCTAGCTTCACATACACAGCGGACGCCATCAACCGCCACGGAGCAGTCGCTTCTGTGGAGCTGTCTCACTCAGGCCAGTTTTCCGGAACATACATGGCTGATAAGAACAAGCAGCACGGCCTCGCTCAGTGGGGACCTTCAGCCGGAGTAAGAGCTGACGGCGTGGAGATCGGAGAACTCACAAAGGAAATGATCGACGATATCGTTGCTGCTTACGGAAAGACAGCTGCCCTGGCTCAGAGAGCCGGATTCAGGATGGTAATGATCCACGGCGGACACGGCTGGCTGATCAACCAGTTCCTCTCGCCTCTCTTCAACCACAGGACTGACGAGTACGGCGGAAGCTTTGAGAACAGAGTAAGGTTCGCTAAAGAAGTATGTAAGTCTGTAAGGGACGCTGTAGGTCCATGGTTCCCTATCGAGTTCCGTATGTCAGGCGATGAGTTCGTAGAAGGCGGATATCATCTCGACGAAGGCGTAAAGATCGCTCAGGCGGTCGAGGAATACGTAGACCTGATCCACGTATCAGCTGGAACTTACCAGAAGACTTTCGGCATCACACATCCGTCATGGTTCGAAGACCATGGAAGAAACGTCTATCTCGCTGCTGAGATCAAGAAGCACGTTTCCAAGCCTGTAGCTACTATCGGCGGACTCAACGATCCGGCACAGATGGAAGAGATCATCGCTTCCGGCAAAGCTGACGTAGTTGAGATGGCTCGTGCCCTCCTCGCTGACCCTCAGCTTCCTAACAAGATCATGGAAAACCGCGGAGACGATATCGTACGCTGCCTGCGCTGCTTCACATGCATGGCGGAACGCGCCAGCACATTTACAAGAAGATGTACTGTAAATCCTCTCATCGGCAGAGAGGACGAGGGACTCGGCGAGATCGCTCCGGCTCCTGTAAAGAGAAAGGTACTGGTAGTCGGCGGCGGCCCTGGCGGACTCTATGCTGCCTACACAGCTGCAAGACGCGGTCATGAAGTCATTCTCTGCGAAGCTTCCGACGAAGTCGGCGGCCTCCTGAAGGGCGAAGCTGCTATCCCGTTCAAGTACGAGATGTACCAGCTGGGTCTCACATATGAGCGCTGGTGCAAGCAGGTCGGAGTTGATATCCGCCTCAACACAAGAGTAGACAAGGCATATGTAGAGAAGGAAGCTCCGGACGCTCTTATCGTAGGCGCTGGAAGTGAACCTATGGTACCTCCTATCCCGGGTCTCAGAGAGTCTGACAAGATGTTCGTAGCAGAGGATTACCATCTGAAGAAAGATCAGGTTGGCGATAAGGTTGTAGTTCTCGGCGGCGGCCTTGTAGGCGCTGAGCTGGCAGCCTGCCTGGGCGACGAAGGAAAGGAAGTCCACATCGTAGAGATGCGCGACGAGCTCTGCCCTGACGCTAACGTAAGGTACCGTCCTCTTCTCATGAAGAAGCTCGAAGAAGTCGGCGTACAGATCCATGCCGGATGCACATGCAAGAAGGTAGAAGGCGGAAATGTTACCTGCGAAGACAAGGCCGGAAACACTATCGAGATCGTGGGCGACTCAGTTCTCTGCGCTCTCGGCCTCAAGCCTAACACAGATGTCGTAGAGGAACTCAGAGGCCTCACTCCTCAGTTCGCTTCCATCGGAAACTGCGTAAAGCCTGACACTATCACACATGCTGTATACCAGGGCTATCACGCTGCTCTCGACATTCATTAATAAAACATAAATAAACATAGAACATAAAGAAAGATCCCGGGGCGAATTTTCCTTCGCTCCGGGATCCGTTTATTTTCCAAGCTGTTCCCAGCCTTCCATACGTATGTTTCTTACGTACTGAAGTACGTAAGAATGTCCGTTGACTTTTATATATCTGTTTAAGATCTGCCTTTTCTGTGATCTGTATTCATCGAATATCTCTACCCTGTTCTTCTCCTTGAGTATCTGGTACTCTGTGCAGTCTTCGCATTTTTCGGAAAAACCCCTTATCGAATAACACTTGCTCGGATAATCGAATTCTTCACAGCCTTCGCCTATAGCAGCCGCCCCGCAGGTTATAGGGTCTATTATCCGCACGCAGTCGAAGAGCGTATTCAGCTGTCTCATGAGAGCAAGCACCGTGTTTTCATCATAGTTCCAGTCATAGACTGCTTCCGGGCTGTAGCATGGGTCCGACTTGAGCCTTTTGTAGGTCAGCGTCAGCCTTCTGAAGAAATCGTCCGGAGTCGAGTATTCCGTGATCTCCTGATCCGGAGCGACAAATGAGGAAACGCTGCCGTAAGAAGACATATTGATGCCTCGGATCAAAAAGGCCCTGCGGTCTTTATACTTCGTAATGAACTCGCAGATGATCCTCAGGAAGATGGAGTCTGTGATGAAGTCGTATTCCACGGGCTTGTGATCCCTTTCTGTGCGTTCCATTATCTGCCGGGAGATAGCCGCGGAATCCTGGCTGCTCTCTATTTCGTCTATGTACCCTTCTTTGTTGAAAGCTCCTCCCTTGATCACATCAGCGTATTTCATGATGGTATCGTTTTCATAGATTATCCTGTAGCGTTCTCCGAATGTTTCAAGTATAGCGACGGGTATTTCCTTATCCCTGATGCCGCTGCTGTCCGTCTGGCCGATGCCGCCTGTGAAGCCGGTAAATCTCAGTATGTTCATCTTTGAAACGTTCGAATAGAAAATATGGTCGTCCCTTGTTTCCATGCCCATGCTTTTGATCTTATCGTTCGCGAACAGCTCTTCGATAGGCACGGGTTTTGAGAAAAGGAAGCCCTGCGCGTAGGTGCAGCCTATGCTCTTCAGGAAATTGAGCTGCTCCCTGGTCTCTACGCCTTCGCAGAGAACTGTCATGCGTATTTCCTTAGACATGTTGACAATGCTTGAAATGATCAGAGGAGTCCTCTCGTTCGACATCCTGAAGAACATCATGTCGATCTTAATGCAGTCGAAATTGTATTTATGCAGAGTATTGAGGGAACTATAGCCGCTTCCGAAATCGTCAAGCCATACGTCGAACCCGTCCTGGTGGAAACGCTCTATATGGTCGCGCACTATGCTTTCGTTTCTGATAAGCGCGGATTCGGTGATCTCGAAATGTATTACATCGTGAGGGATACTGTATTTATCCAGAATGCTGTTGATGCGTGCGTGCAGGTCGCTGAGCTCCAGGTCATGCCTGGAAAGGTTGATGGATACACGGCAGTAATCGTGTCTGGCGTCAGCAGCACTGCGAATGTCTGTGCAGACCTTTTCCAGAACGAACATATCAACTTTATACAGGAGCCTGGCTTCTTCAAGGACCGGTATGAAATCAGCAGGGCTCAGCATGCCGTATTCAGGATCCTGCCAGCGCGAGAGCGCTTCGGCACTCGCCACTTTACGGCTAAGTGTACTGATGACCGGCTGATAGTAGACCTTTATCCAGCCTTTTTTTATCGCTTCGTCCACCTTATCGATGATATAGCTTTCCTTTCTCAGCATATCACTCATCTCAGAGGAATAGCTCCTGTAGTAGTGGGTGTAATCGATATAAGGGGAATCGCCGGCTATACGGGCACGGTCCATGACCTGGGCTGTGTCGGTCACACCTTTTTCTATACGGCAGATGCCGGCGGATATGTTTATGCTGTCAGTTTCGTCTTCCAGCATGGTCTTATGGACTTTGCGGACAGCCTGTTCAGCGCGGCTGTCTTCGACGAGCGCGTAAAATCTGTCGTCGTCAAGCCTTGTAACGTATTCGGAACGTATAGCCTTTCTTATAGCATTTCCCATCCTTTTCAGGATCCTGTCGCCTTCTACGTATCCATGGCGGTCGTTAAGCATCTTAAAGCGGAGGATATTGAAATATATGAGATCCCATTCGCCGCCGTACTGCCCGTTATTAAGCCCCTCCAGGAAAAGTCCCAGTGATTTTCTGAATATATTGCCGCTGTAGAGACCTGTCACAGAATCTGTATGGACCAGTTCGCTGTCAAAATCATTACGGCTGTCCAGTTCCTGCCTTAGCAGAAGTGAAAGATAGCCTGCCGAAGTCCATGATAAAGCGCAGCACCCAGCCATATGTTCTTCAGCGGGATTCACTATCTCGAAGAAGCCGGCAACCCTGGTGCCGGAAAAAAGCGGGCACAGGCAGAGCCTTTCTATGCCGTATGAGACTGGAAGCTCACAGGCTGCCGGGTTGTACTCCCTGAGTTCATCCATATCAGTGATCATATACGCCTGATTATTTCTGAAAGCGTCGAACCATTCGTAGTCTATCTCACATTCCGGCATATTCTGAAAAAAGCCGTTCCAGGAAGGCTGCCCCTCGGCATCCCAGACATGGGTCATACTGAATGTCCCGTCGTTGTTCTGCCTGAAGGTCATAGTATGGGCTGCTCCCATAGCTTCTCCGACTGTCCTCAGATAAATATCTATAGCTTTTCCGGGATCGGCTTCTCTTGCCGACTCGGCGGCAGCATGGTTTAAAATTCCATTGTATTCAGCCAACCGTGAGGCATCGATGCTGTTAAGCAGCTCCAGTGATTCCTCCTCATTCATAACACCATACTTTTTCATATGTTTTTTCCTTTATAAGGCACGTGCATGCCGTGTTCCGCAAGAAGTGAAATTATACTGATAACAGTTACCCTTGAAAAAACACATTTCCGTTTACTGTCAAGGGAGCACTTAACTTTAGCATGATAAAATATTATAGTATATTACTGTATTTATTTCTATACAAAATGGAAATAAATATCTTACAGTGATGTCATATTGTCATTACTTTGTGTTATTTTTGTCCGCTCACGCGGACAGGGATGCTCCGCATGAGCTGCTGGCCGTCGATCAGCGGCGTAAGCCACGCGCGCGGAGCGCGCGAAAAAGGCCGGAACGCGGATGCGTCCCGGCCTTTCAGGTCTTTTATAATATTTATATATTTCGGTATTTTCGTTTATCTTGCATGTGTGCGGATCTCTTCAATGATCTTCTCGCGGAAGTCTTCAGGAGACATTGCGCCCAGGTCCTCGCCTGCTCTTGTACGTACGGAAACGGTGTTGTTTTCAACGTCGCGTTCGCCGACTACCAGCATATAAGCGTCCTTTTCCATAGTGGATTCGCGGATCTTCTTCCCTATCGTCTCGTTTCTGCCGTCTATCTCGGCTCTTACGCCGGCGTTTTCAAGCATAGAGCGCACGCTTTCTGCGAAATAAGCGGCGCTGTCTGTTACGGTCAGGATCTTAGCCTGTACAGGAGCAAGCCATGTCGGGAAGTTGCCCATGGTCTCTTCGATGAGGTAAGCCATGAAACGGTCAAGCGATCCAAGGATTGCGCGGTGGAGAACTACCGGCTGCTGCTCTTTGCCGTCAGCATCGATGTACTTGAGGTCGAACTTGGCAGGCAGGCAGAAGTCCAGCTGGCATGTCGAAAGCGTGTACTCGGCGCCTACAGCAGGCTGTACGTTTACGTCGAGCTTAGGACCGTAGAAAGCGGCTTCGCCTATCTCCTCGGTGAAGTCTATGTTCAGCTCCCTAAGAACTTCCCTCAGAGCTGATTCAGCCTTGTTCCACATCTCGTCGTCATCGTGGTATTTTTCCTTGTCGTCAGGATCTCTGAGCGAGAGTACGCAGCGGTAGTCGGTGATACCGAAGTCCTTGTATGTGTCGAGGATCATGTCGCAGACATTGCTGATCTCGTCCTTGATCTGCTCAGGAGTCACGAAGAGATGAGCGTCATTCTGGCAGAAGTGGCGGCCTCTTTCGATGCCCTTTAGTGTGCCGCTGGCTTCGTAACGGAAATCATGGGCTATCTCGCCTATCCTCAGCGGGAGATCACGGTATGAACGCGGTCTCGAAGCGTAGATCATCATGTGGTGAGGGCAGTTCATAGGCCTGAGCACGTATGACTCGTCGTCGACGACCATCTCAGGGAACATGTTGTCCTTGTAGTGGTCCCAGTGGCCTGAAGTCTTATAAAGGTTTACAGTTCCGATGCAAGGTGTGAGAACGTGCTGGTAACCGTTTCTGATCTCCTTGTCCCTGATGTAGTTTTCGAGCTCTCTCCAGATAGTGTAGCCTCTAGGCAGGAACATAGGAAGTCCGCGGCCTACCAGGTCGTCAGTCATGAAGAGGCGCATTTCCTTTCCTATCCTGCGGTGGTCCCTGCGTCTCGCTTCTTCCTGGCGTTCCAGCCATTCCTCAAGCTCGTCCTTCTTAGGGAAGGCTATGCCGTATATCCTCTGCAGGCTCTCCCTCTTCGCGTCGCCCTTCCAGTAGCTGGCGCTGCTGTCGTTGAGCCTGAAGGCATTGGCCTTTACCCTGCCTGTGCTGTTGAGATGAGGTCCCTCCAGCATATCTGTGAAGTCTCCCTGACGGCAGAATTTAACTGCAGCTCCTTCGGGCATGTCATTGATGAGCTCCTGCTTGAAAGGCTCGTCCTTCATGATCTCGAGCGCGTCCGCCTTTGAGAGCTCCAGGTCCTCTGTCTGGATCCTCTCCTTGCAGATCTTCTTCATCTCCGCCTCTATCTTTTCGAGATCGTCAGCGGTCACAGTATCTGCGGTGAATATATCGTAATGCCATCCTTCGTCGTCGGCACCGCCGTCAGCAAGCTTTGCCTCCGGCCATAATCTCTTAACAGCCTGCGCCATCACGCGTGAGCATGTATTCCAGTAGGCGCGGCGGTATTCTTCATTTTCAAAAGTGTATTTGTTCTCGTCCATAAGAACATATCCTCCATATCTGTAACGGTTATATTTGTAGGGCGCGGCAAAACGCTCACATTAAATACTTTATCAAATCAGGGACTGTGTTTTCAATATATATTCGATGTGAATCATGTGAAAAAGACAGACGGCCCGAATCGTATAACGAAAAAGCCGCCCGGGTACGCTTACCCCGAGCGGCTTTGCTTTCAGTGAACGTACGGTTTTCCTGCCGTTTGAAAGCTAATATACCATCATATATTCATTTTATCAACATTGAAAATCGCCCGCGTCAGCTCCGCTGACATATGCCTCCGGCAGAGTCGTATTTCAGCTGTGCGGCTGTTCTCTGCCTGAGTTTTATATATGGGAAACGGAAATCAGTATGAAGACACACAGAATACATTAATGTGGTATCATCTATTTGCTGTACGGATTTCAAGAGGTATACAGATGGAAAATACGATATCAGATAAGATAGATATAAAGGAAATAGAAGATGTGGTCAGGAAAGCGGCGGATATATTCGCTGACAGGGACGAGGCCGGAAGGGTTCACATCAAAGGCGCTTCGGACTATGTGACGGACGTCGACTTTCATGTGCAGAGGTTCCTTAACGAAAAGCTCACGCTGATGTATCCGCAGATCCAGTTCATGGGTGAAGAAAAGGACAACGGCAGCATAGATTTCAGCGGCGCGGTATGGATACTCGATCCGGTCGATGGGACGACCAATCTGATCCACGATATGAGGGCGAGCGTGATATCACTCGGCCTGGCGGTAAACAGAAATATGGAGATCGGCATCATCTACTGGCCGTATATGGACGAAATGTTCACTGCCTGCCGCGGACAGGGAGCCTTTCTTAACGGCAGACCCATCCATGTATCGCAGGCGGAAATTCTGTCTGACAGTCTGATCTCTATAGGGACTTCTCCATACTATCCTGAGTATACGGACTGGACTTTCGACGCGGCTAAAGCTGTATTCGACGCGGCTCAGGATATACGCAGGAGCGGATCGGCGGCACTGGAGCTCTGCTATGTGGCATGCGGCCGCCTCGATGGGACCTTCGAACGCATACTTTCGCCCTGGGACTTCGCCGCAGGTCTGCTCATAGTAGAAGAGGCCGGCGGTAAGGTCAGAGATATAGACGGCAGCCTCGTGGATATTACTGCTAAGAGTGGAATACTGGCTTCCAACGGGATCATTCAGGATGAACTTGAAAAACTGCTTAAGAGCATCGATAAATAATAAAATGGCTGTACTCTCCTGTTTTAAAAGAATACAGCCGTAAGCGCACAGGCGTTTATGTCGGCGGAGCCGTCGCAGGCTCCGTCATTTTTATCATTTACTCGTTAAATTCTAAAGTATAGCTTCCCTGGCCGGTGTCTTCTAAGGATGCCGAGAAGAAGACCTTCATGGCTTTTATGAGATAGGCGGTGTCTTTTACTCCGGCGGTCTCATAAGGCGAGTGCATGGCCAGCTGCGGCAGCCCTATATCCACTGTGTTTAGCGATACGTGGACGTTTGAGATGTTTCCGAGAGTCGACCCGCCGGCTTCGTCGGACCTGTTTGTGAAGTCCTGTGATGGCACTCCGGCCTTTTCGAGGATGCGGCGGAACACGGCCTTTGACACAGCGTCGGTAGTGTATTTCTGGTTGGCATTGTACTTGATCACTATGCCTTCGTTGATCCTCGGCTGGTTTACCGGGTCCGCTTTCTCAGGAACGTTGGGGTGGACCGCGTGGGCGTTATCCGCTGAGACCATAAAGCTCGACGCCGTCTTTTCATAAATATCTTCTCTGTTCAGGCCGAGACCGGTCACGATCCTGGCGAGTACGTCGTTTAAGAAGGTCGAGTCAGCGCCCTGCTTTGTGCCGCTGCCTACTTCCTCGTTGTCGAATATCGCCAGTACCGGTACAGCGCGCTGGTTCTCACCGGCTTCAAGAAAACCGCGTGCCAGTCCGTACGCGCACTGCAGGTCGTCCAGATGGCCGGATGAGATGTATTCACGGCGTGCTCCCCATATGCTCCCGGGCGTTCTCGAGTAAAGGAAGAGATCGTTTCCCGCTATATTCTCCTTCTCCGTTCCGGCTGCTTCAGCGATGATATCCATGAAAGTCCCTTCGCATGCTCCGCTTCCTATGATCGGGAGCAGATCCTTCTGGACGTTGTATTTCTTCCCGCTGTTGGCAGTCCTGTCCATATGTATGGCCAGAGACGGTATCATGCAGAGATCACGGTCGACATTTACGAGTCTGGTCGTGAAACGGTTCCCCTCTCTGACTACAAGTCTTCCGGCTATGGAAAGCGATCTGTCGAACCAGGGCGAGATGAGCATGCCGCCGTACTTTTCCACGTTGAGCTTAGTGTATGCTCCCGATGCTCCTATCTCAGGATTTTCCTTGACCTTGAAGGCTGGAGAATCACCGTGAGCCGCCGCGATCATGAAGCCGCCGAAATCTGCCTCCGGCACACGGAATGCTATGACTGAGGATTCATTCCTTACGACGAAATATCTGCCGCTTTTCTCAAGCTTCCAGCTCTTCCCCTCGACCAGCTCCTCATAGCCTGCTTTTATAAGCTCAGCCCTGATATTTGAAGCGGTATGAAAAGCCGTAGGGCTCTTCTCTATGAATTTAAGCAGATCTTCGCTGATCTTTATGTCCTCGTCGGATGGAACATCGTTTCCATGTTCAGCTTTTTTATTTTCAGTTTCCATAATGTTTCCTCTGACAGCTGTCTGCGACAGTCCGATGTTTTTACTGAGCCAGCCGGCTACAGCTGCTTTCCATCGAAGATAGCTACATTCATCGGCGTAACCTCTACCTTTTCCCAGACACCTGCCTGGATGTAAGGCTCGGTTTTCAGGTATTCGTCGAGTGCTTCCCTTGACTCGAATTCGGCGATGACAGCCGATCCGTTCGGCTTGCCGTTCTCGTCCAGCATTCCGCCGGCAGCGAGAACTTTTCCGTTGGTATTAGCCAGGTTTTCCAGATGGCGAGGCCTTACCTCAAGCCTCTTCTCGAGCATACCTTTTGCGTCATGGGCTATGATAACGAACTGCATGTCATTTCCTCCTGTCTTTTTTGAAAAATTCATCTATTGCTGCTGCCTGTCGTCCTGGTCTGCCTAGCCGTGAAGCTCGTCCCAGGCTTCGCTTTTTACATCATTCTGATCGTATATCTTGTAGTAGAGCTTTTCCCTCTCTCCTTCATTGAGCATATCGTTGAGTTCCCTGAAGAGAGCGTTGTAATCCACTTCGCTGGAGTCTATCGCGTCTATCATCGAGATAAGGTCGTTGGAATGTTCGATATTGAACCTGCTGGTAAGCCTGTCATATATTTCGAGTCTCCTGTCGACGCTGAGATTGTCTCTCATGAGATACCTGAGATCGTAAAGCAGGTCGTCAGCTCCGATAGCCTTGCAGAGATCGTCTCCCAGTTCCTTAAGGAGAAGGCCCTCTGCCGATTCCTCTTCCTCCGGCTCCGGCTCTGGTTCAGGCTTTTTAGCTTTAGGCCTGGCAGCTTTCTTAGGCTTCGCAGGCTTTGGGGTTTCTTCCTCATCTTCCCCATCTTCTTCATTTTCTTCAGGCTCATAATATGACTCGTCATATTCGTCATCATCGCCTGAATATGAGGCAGCTCCTGCCGGCTCTTCGTCATAATACCACTGCTCCGGCTGCTCTCCTTCTTCATAGGCGGCTGGTCCCAGTATGAACCTGCATCCTCTGGAAAAGGCCGAATACATAAGCGCTATCGGGTCATTCGGGTCTATCACTACTCCCATGGACGCGTAATATGCTGTTATGATCTTCTGTTCCCTGGAAACCGCTCCCTTAGGAGGCTGATGCTCGTAACGGTCGTCTATCCACATTTTCCAGAGCGACAGGATATTCTTTTCTTCTTCTGTAAGGTTCAGATCTTTAAACTTCAATATACTTTTCCTCTCTTCTTTATTCCCAACGACCTAAAGCTCATGGTAGTAGGGACAGATATTTTCATAGCTTCCGTCCTTCATGCGGAATCCGCCCGGTATGGTGCCGAGCTGGACAAAGCCGAGGCTTTCATAAAGCCCGCGCGCCGCTGTGTTAGATTCTACCACAGCGTTGAACTGAAGTACCCTGAAGCCATGCTTTCTGCCCTGGTCAAGGCAGTCCCTGACCAGCTTTTCGCCTATACGGTGTCCGCGGCTGTTTTTGCTGACCGCGTAGCTGGCGTTTGCTATATGTCCGCATCTGCCGATATTGTTAGGATGGAGTATGTACAGGCCCAGTATCCTGTCGTCATCATTTTCAGCGACAGCGCTGTATGTCTGATCCGCAAAGAATTTTCTGCCGCTGTCTTCATCGAGCGTTTCTTCCTGTGGAAAAGCGATGCCGTCTTCCACGACTTCGTTCCAGATATCTATCATTTCAGGGATATCCTCATCCCTGTATTCGCGAATGATCATTGTGTTCCTTTCATTTCTTCCTGCAGTCTGCGCGCAGGCGCCCTGTGCCCGGAGGGCACGCCAGTCCGCTGCTTTATTTTTCCTGAAAGAACTCTATGTTTTCTCCGGCTGCTCCTTCGCAGAAAGCGATCCTTGCCGGGAAAGGCGGTTCTGAAGGAATGACTATGTCGTGCGGTTCGTCGGTAACCTTGAAGCCATGACTCCTCACAGCCTCTATACATCCGTCGACGTCGTCCGTGTCGAGCGCCAGGTGATCTACTATTCCGTAAGTTCTGCCCGGCTCGGCATCAGCGAACATTTCTATCAGGCGGTCGCCTGTGGTGATCATGCATCCCGCGTCTTTGCCGCTGCCCCAGCGCCTTACCAGAGTAAGGCCGAGGATGTCGCAGTAGAACGAGATCGCTCTGTTCATCTCTTCTTCGCCCGCGCATCTGAGCGCTGTGTGATGCATTCCCTTTATGAGTCCCATAATATCTTCTCCTCCGCTTATCTCTTCTTTTCGAACAGGGAGACCTGTCCCCTGATCTGTTTATGCTCTACCTTGGCGTTCAGTGTCCATGCCGTCACGACGGCGGAGACTGTCATATGCCTCTCATAGGCGTACTGCTTCAGCCTCTCAGCGACATCAGGATCCAGCGACAGATTTACTTTCGTTTTTGCCATTCATTTTTCTCCTTCGGCGCCTTCTGTGCGCCCATACTGCGCCTATTATACAATGCTATGGGAATAATAGCTATATATTTCGTGATCTATCCGCCTGATGTGCGCCTGAACGGCGTCTACGGTCCGTGTTTTCGACGGCTCCGCCGACATTGCTCACGCTGTCAGCCGGACTGCTTTTACGGCTTTAATGCCGGATTCAGTGACTCTGCAGGAGAGCGCGATAGCTTCTACTCCTCCGACAAGGGCCTGGTGATATACCCGCGCGAAATCCGGCGATATGTTCTCTTCCGGCAGGACGGTCTCAGGGCCTTCGGTCTGGATCACAAAGCATATCGCGGCGCGGTATCCTTCCTTTTTAGCGCTTATGAGCTCACGTACGTGCTTTATTGCTCTCTCAGAATGCGCGTCAGGGAATAGGCTCTTCCCGGTGCCAGTTGGCTTTAAGCCGAAAAGCCGGGTCAAGTTCCCATAACTTAACCCGGCAGCGCCGCACGTGTCCGATGTCAAAATATACGCGATGGCAATTCGCCCGCAGGGAATCGTCGACGGAGTCGTCGTAAGTATTGACCCTTTATTTCTTTCCTCTGCGGAGCAGGCTCGCTTCGCCAGCTATTCCAATCAGGCCTGCGAGAATATCGTCCATCGGTCCCGGGAAAAAGTCGATCGGAGACACAATGTAGAGTATCAGGCCGACCGCAAGCAGGACCTTAAGAGTGTTATTCGACGAACTGTTCATTTTTTCACCTCCTTTTTAATAGGAGTTGAAAAAATCGCGTGGCGGCTTTATCTTGCCGGACAGACCTCCATGCAGCGCATGCATTTCCTTACGGTATATTCGTCCACTTCTTCCTGATTTTCCGGATCGTTACGGTAAGCGAGGCAGAGATCGCGGACGAAGCTTCTGTCCATTGATAAAGCTCCCGCTGGGCAGGCGTCCACGCAGAGACGGCAGTCGCCGCAGACATCCGACGGATAGTCCGGAAAACGGTAATCCCCTCCCATCAGGGGAGCATCAGTCAGCACGAGCCCGCAGCATACTTTTGCCCCATAGGCGCCGGCTATGAAGCGGCCGTTGCTTCCGGCAGCGCCCTTTCCACTCGAAGCCATGAGCTTGGAAAGTTCGGGATCCGGCAGGACATCGGGCATGATCAGAGCAGTATGGTAACCCTGGGTTTCGAGTACTTCACGGAAATGCAGCATGTAGTTTTCTGTCACCAGCTCAGCGGCAGTGGTATAACGTATGCCGTGTGTTTCAGGTATCCCCTGCTCGGCGAAAAGGAACATCTCACGTATGTTCTCTCCCAGTATTATCCCGCCGCGAACCTGGAAATCACCGCCGACTCCGTCGGCAGCCAGCTGCATAGCCTTTCTGTCTTCGGCGGAAATATATTCTGCGTCTATCGCGCAGTAAATAGGGATATGCTCAGCGAAAGCGCATTCCTGCAGGAGCAGGGCAAGATTCCTGCGCTGCTGAGTTTCATCGTCTTTTTCCAGATAGCCGTCGAATATCTGAGCTTCGACATCAGCTCTGGTGCGCGGAGCATTCCAGTCCTTCTTCATTTCCTCCTCCTCCACTTGTATTCGCCCTGAGGACAGACAGCCAGGCAGTTATCGCAGTCCTGGTCGACATGGTCGCTGTAAAAGCGTTTGTTCGGCTGGCAATTGATGATGCTCTCGCACTGCCTCTGGTGGAAGAAGCCGTCACCGAGAACTGCCCCGCTCATGCAGGCGTTCTGGCAGGCGCGGCATTTGCCGCAGCGCGATTCGGCTTTAACGATATCGGGCTTAAGGGGCGCGTCTGTCGCCATGCAGGTCATATTGATCCGCGGGCCGTACTTCTCTGTTACCAGGGTATTGTTTTTTCCGACGTATCCGACGCCGCAGCTCTCAGCAGTCCTGGTGAAGCATATCCCTGTATTCATCAGTCCTCCGCCGTATGTTTCTCCAGCAAAGCAGCGGTAGCCTTTCTGCCTCAGGAATCTGCGGACCAGCCAGCATCTCCTTTCAATCTCCAGCAGAGCCAGCGAATAGAATTTGCCGCTGTTTCCCTTGCGGACCCAGCCCCTGGCGAAATGGTCCAGCAGCCCCACTCCTATCACCATGACCGCCCTTGCAGAGGGATACAGGTCCACAGGACGTCTTCCCGGCCTGGCTTTCGCGTTGAGCAGATCCACATCGGCGATACCGAAGAGGTCTATGCCCGCCTCTTCCCTGCAGAAATCAGTCAGTTTTTTCGTCAGTTCTTCGTCATATCTGTTTTCTGTGATCATATTTTCAGGCCTTTCAGCATATGCCATTACAATTCTCTCTTTTTTTCGTTGTACAGGGAAATCTGTTCACCTGATTGAAATCGTCGCAGCAGCTGCAGCTTGTTCTCGTAGCTGCCGGCGATGAAACGGGCTTTTTCTTCCGGGATACCGCAGCGACAGTAGAATTCTTCTGCTTCTTTTGGTTCTGGCAGCCTGTCCTCTGCAGCTATGTTTCTATGGTGGACGTGCCTCAGCATTTTTTCTTCTGAATTCTGCACGGCATTTATTTTCCGGTCGAGAAGCTGAGCTGTACTTAAAGGCTGCACTCCATCTATGTCATAGAACATGCTGTTTCCCGAATCGAATATTGGTGCAGGCTTGAGAAATTCCAGGGTTTCTGTGTCACGCAGCACACCGAAATTGCGCAGATGTTCATCGGTGTTACTGATCGCGAAATCTGTGAGTGTCTGATAATCAAGGAAGCGCTGTACTTCTTCCCTATCCAGGCCATGCTCCGCACAGACATCGATGAACGTCTCATATTTCGAAGTGTTATTGCTGCTCTTACGAGACATGATGATCTCATAAGCCGGGACAAATTCTACTCTCTCGGACGTGAATGCTCTGCATTTGGAGATAGTGCCTCCGTCATTTGCTCTTTCAAAGTGGTATTGGACGTAGTCAATACTATTTTCCTGTCTGCGGTGGAGCTCAGACGCGAACATTTCGTTGGCATTCTGCTGACCATGATGCGCATAAGCTCTTTTGACCAGCGTCGGAGGCTGGCTGCTTAGATCCCAATATTTGTCCATTTCTCCACCCAACGACGCGTTAGGATCATAAGAGGAAAGGTTGTGGTAGGGCATGATCTCTATTCCTAGAGCGTGGAAATTATATAAACTGACATCCTCCCATGCGAGATCAATTTCTACGGGACATAACCAGTATGTATCCGTTATGCTTAACGCAAGGTTCTTTGCAAGATACTCCTTGCTATTGATACATCCGGCATTTCGGATTACCTGTTCCATGTCTTTTCTATGGCCTGGGACTGCTCTGTGTTCCCACCAGATTTTGATAAGGCTGACATCTGTGTTCCCAGGGAACGGGGAATATTCCGGCTCGCTTATCCTGCAATGCGTCATTGCGCCCGAATCGCTGTCAATTTCAACAAGCCCAAAAGGAACATTCTTATGCATCAGAATATATTGAGCATTCATTGTTTTCTCCCTGCAAGGATCCGTTCCGCTTCTTTCTGCCACTTCTCCTCGTCGATATAGTCCTGTATCATCCATTCCGCGCATTGATTATATATACGGTTGCGTCCGGGGATATTATAGTCCCTGCCTGTATTCAGCGTTACCTGCTTACCATCATATTGAAATGTTATCTGACTGCCATTATCGTATGACCATGTATACGTGATCCCCTGGTATCTTCCAGTTGTGCCGTCCATATAGCGGATCGGATTGATGATCTCGTCAGGTTTAACGTTTAACGCGGATGCTAATCGAAACAATGTGCCGGATGCGCACTGATTGATATCAATCTTCTTGTTATGAATTTCGTTTACAGTTGTGTAAGGAACGCCTGACATTCTGGAAACCGCATACATACTCAAGCCGGAACGCTTTAGTACCTGATTGAATCTATCATTCATAACCATCACCTCGACACTATTGTAACGCCATGGCGTTATAGTTTCAAGAATGCGGGGCTGGATTCTCTTGACATTAGCCGTGAAAGGAAAGCCGAGCACACTATTTTCATTGAAGACATGTAATGCGGACTATCATCCGATCATCGCCGCAAGTATCAGCAGTACAGCCAGAAAGACCACGTTCAGAACGGTAAACACAAGCAGATATATTCCGCGTAAGAGCCGTCAGGAGGCACGGCGATCATAGAAAGCATCGCCGTAAGCCCTGCGATGGTAAATACCGGATTTGCTCTTATGAAATTTTTGATGATCTTCCATGCTTTTTCCATAAATGAAATACTCCTGTCGACGGCTCCGCCGACTGACCGCTGGCGCGGGAACTGCGTTACTAATCTGCCGTAAGGCAGCTGTCCGCGGAGCGGACGTCAGTCAAGGGAGTTGATAAATCTGTCGAATGCCATCTGCCCTGCCGCATCGCGTTTGTATACGCCTGCGTCTTCCAGCACGCGCGTAAAGACATTGCCGATCTCCTGCTGGAGGATGCTGTCTATATTCTGTTCGCTGATCACCGGATAGCTGCCTCTGAACTCATCTATCCAGTCGGCGTGTTTGGCGGTCATCTCGTCAGCCCGCAGATCTTTTCCGCAGAGTATCGCTTCGCGGACGGCTGCCATTTCCTTTTTCAATCTTGCCGGCAGGACCGCCAGGCCCATGACCTCTATCAGCCCTATATTTTCTTTCTTTATGTGTTGGAGCTTCTCATGGGGATGGAAGACTCCCAGCGGGTGTTCCGCTGTTGTGATGTTGTTCCTGAGCACCAGGTCGAGCTCGAAGCTGTCTCCGCGCTTTCTTGCTATGGGAGTGATGGTATTGTGCGGCACACCATCGGTCTCAGCGAAGATAAATGCCTCAGGATCGGAATACCCTCTCCATGCAATCAGTATACGGTCGGCAAGTTCTATGATGCGGTCTGTGTCGGGGCCGGAAAGACGGATGCAGCTCATAGGCCATTTGACGATGCCGGACGATACGTCTTCGAAGCTCTTTACTGTGAAGGTCCGCTCTACCGGAGCCTCTGCCATGGCGAAGGTATAGCGCCCGCCCTGGAAGTGATCGTGGGACAGGATAGATCCACCTACGATAGGCAGGTCGGCGTTGGAGCCGACGAAATAGTGCGGAAAGAGCTTTACGAAATCGAACAGCTTCGCGAAGGTACCGCGGTCTATCTTCATCGGAACGTGGTTCGAGTTAAAGACTATGCAGTGCTCGTTATAGTATACATAGGGAGAGTACTGGAAATACCACTGCGAGTCCTGTATGGTCACAGGAATGACGCGGTGGTTCTCCCGCGCGGGATGGTTTACGCGGCCGGCGTAGCCTTCGTTTTCCCGGCAGAGCTGGCATTTGGGATAAGCGGTCTGAGGAGCATTCTTTGCGGCGGCTATGGCTTTCGGATCCTTCTCAGGCTTTGAAAGATTTATAGTTATGTCAAGGTCTCCATATTCTGTGCGGGTCTTCCATTTAATATCGCGGCTGACGCGGTATCTTCGGATATAGTCTGTATCCTGCGAAAAGCCGTAGTACCAGTCGGTTGCCTTCTTTGGATCCTGACTGTAAAGGGAACGGAACTTTCTGATAACGGCCGACGGCCTCGGAGTAAGGACTCCCATAAGCTTTGTATCAAACAGGTCGCTGTAAACTACAGAATCCCCGCCGGTCAGGCCTTTCCCGGCCGCATAGCCGACAAGCACCTTAAGAACAGCCTCGAGTTCTCTTCCGTCCGTGATCATGTCTTCAGTGAGCTCTTCCGCGTAAGCAGCCGGCCCAGCAAGATCGCCGTCGAAGTCTTCCTTTTCGATAGTCATGAGCAGCTGGTTCACTGTATAGACCAGGTCTTCGTCTTCGATCAGCCCGGTCTTCAGCCCATAGCCCGCCAGTTTTATGACCGCCTTATCTATATCTGACATTAAATTTCCTTTCTATCTTCATCTTTTATCTTTCGCTGCTTTACGATCCGCGGTCCGCCGCCGGCTTCAAGGATATAGAAATCTGCCGGGTATCCTATCTTCTTAAGATAAGCGGCTCCGACCCTTTCCTTAAATTCTTCTACGGCTTCGTCCTTTACTATGGATACTGTGCAGCCTCCGAAGCCTCCGCCTGTCATCCTCGAGCCAAGGCAGCCGGGAATCTTCCAGGCCTCTTCTGCCAGAGTATCGAGCTCGGGACCGGTCACCTGGTAATCACGGCTGACAGAGATGTGAGCTTCTTTCATCAGCTGACCAAAACGGTATATATCTCCGCTTTTGAGGATCTTCACGGCTTCTATGGTCCTCTGATTTTCATATACCGCGTGCTTAGCCCTCTTCCTGCAGACCGGATCGCTTATGGCGTCTTTATACTGTTCGAATTCCTGGCAGGTCAGATCCCCCAGCTGCCTTATATTTACGGCTTTCTGAAGGTCCTTCAGTGCTTTCTCGCATTCCCTGCGCCTTTCGTTATATGCCGAGTCCGCCAGCTTATGCTTTTTATTGGTGTTAGCGATGACCAGCTTCATCCCCTTTAGATTGAGAGGGACATATTCGTATGAGAGATCGACTGTGTCCAGAAAGATCGCCTGGTCTTCTCTTCCCATTGCCGACGCGAACTGGTCCATTATGCCGCAGCTGACGCCGTTATAGCTGTTTTCGGAATCCTGGCCTATGAGGGCCAGCTCTATATTGTCCATGCCGAAGCCGAAAAGGTCCCGCAGGATGAAGCCGGTCAGTATTTCCAGCGAAGCAGAAGACGACAGACCGGAGCCGTTGGGGATATTTCCGAATATGACAATGTCCATGCCGCAGTCGATGATATGATTCCTCTTTATGAAGGTAAAGATAACGCCCTTGGGGTAATTGGTCCAGCCGTATTTTTCATCCGGGACCAGATCATCCAGGGATGATTCGTATACGCCTTCATCCGGGAAGTTCATGGAATAGAAACGGAGCTTACGGTCGTTTCGTTTTCTTGCCGCAGCGTAGGTACCAATGGTGAGCGCGCAGGGAAAGACGTGACCGCCGTTGTAGTCCGTGTGTTCTCCGATCAGGTTGACGCGGCCGGGAGCAAAATATATCCCCACTCCGTCCATCGGACCGAACTGCCTTGCGAATTCCCGGTTCAAAGCTTCTTTCATTTTTCTGTCTTCGGAGATCATATCCGGGGTCATTCCTTTTCACCTTTCTCTTCTGAGGCTTCTTCTATAAAATACATACGCGAACAGAAGTCAGCAAAGTAGCGTATCTGCTCGTTGTATCCGGTTCCGGCGTAGGCCGGAAGGAGCTTTACTCCGGCGCGCATGAGGACAGCTCCGGATGCCTTCACATCTTCCTGTTCGCCCGGCATGGTCACAAAACGAGCCAGCATGCTGTGAATCACTGAACCGGGTTTTACATGAACCGGGGAAACCGTATTTACAAGATCGCCGAATTCTCTGATATCTCTTTCCACTTCTGTGCTGTAGAGATGATAGCGCTTCCTTTCATCCAGCCCCGCGGCGTGGAATTCTTCATATGGGCTGTTAGGCGAAGCCAGCTCCTGCAGGATCATGCCGACAGCTTTTTCCCTGTCCGGCGCGGCGCAGGTCCACTCGTGGATATTGCCGTTCCTTCCCCTGTGGAAATCTCCGAACTGAAGAACCTCCCTCCATATTTTGTAAGCTTCAATCTGCTTCCTGATCTCTTCAAGTTCTTTTTTGCCGAGATCGTTCAGATTGAGCTCATAGCCCAGCAGGCCGAAGGCCGCGATATTGAATCTGGTATCCAGCGGTGTTTCCCTGAGTGTCTGGTGATTGGGGCTGGCTGATACGTGTGATGTGAGAACGGACATAGGATAGCCATAACTGTAGCCTTCCTGTATCCGGGCTCTCTCTGCTGGATCTGTATCGTCGCTGGCCCAGATCTGTGGGAAATAGCAGAGTATGCCCAGGTCGAAGCGGTTTCCTCCGGCGGCGCAGCCTTCGAAAAGTATATCTGGGAATTCTTCCGTCAGCGTCTTCATCATGCGGTATACACCCAGGATGTATCTGTGGGCTGTCTCTCCCTGCCTTCCCGGCGGAAGGTACTGCGAATAGACGTCTGAAAAGATCCGGTTCATATCCCACTTCACATAGTCTATATCCGCTGATGAAAAAACTGATCTCATGGCGTCGGTCATGTGATCGACCACTTCAGGATTGGCCATGTCCAGCACCCGCTGATTCCTTCCTTCTGAATGCGGCCTGCCGGGTATCTCCATTGTCCAGTCAGGGTGCTCCCGGTAGAGATTGCTGTCTGTATTGACCATCTCCGGCTCCACCCAGATCCCGAAATCCATGCCTGTCCTGTGTATCTTGTCAGCAAGTCCTTTGAGGCCTCCGGGCAGCTTTTTCCTGTTCACAGTCCAGTCTCCCAGAGAACAGTCGTCTGAGTCGCGCTTACCGAACCAGCCGTCGTCCATTACGAAAAGCTCTATGCCGGCATCCTTTGCGGCGCGTGCCAGCTTGAGCAGCCTGCTCTCGTCGAATCTGAAGTAGGCTGCTTCCCAGCTGTTGAGGAGGACCGGGCGTTCCCTGTGCTTCCAGCTGCCGCGGACGATATGTTCCCGGACAAACTTGTGCATGTTGAGGCTCATCTCCCGAAAACCGTTTCCCGAGAAAGTCATTACAGCCTCAGGGTTTTCGAAATCCTCACCTGGAGCCAGCAGAAAGCTGAATCCCCGCGGATTTATGCCGGAAACAAAACGGGTCTTTCCCATGGGACTGACCTCGAGCGCCTCATAGTGATTTCCGCTGTATATGAGGTTCAGTCCATAGCAGTTTCCGGCGGTCTCTGTGGTTTCCGTCTCTGAGATCATCACGAAAGGATTGCAGCGGTTAGAGGAAGAGCCGGTAAAGGATGAGTTTACTATCTTTCCCGTCTTCACCTCCGTGTCGTGCCTTTCCATTTCCCTGGCCCAGGCCCCGGTGAAATCCGTGAAGACGAAGCCGCTTTCAGAAAAGTCCAGCTGGGAGCTCATAAGACGTTCTAGACGGATCTTTTCATCACCGGTGTTTATCAGTCTGCTGCTGCGCGTTATCACATCAGAGTCTTCGAAGACATAGTAGTGGAGTTCCAGAGTAAGTCCGTAATTCCTGTCTTTCAGAGTCACAGCCAGATGCTCTCTGTCGCCCTCTTCCCCGCTGTTGAAATATGAACCGGGGAGGGTTTTAAATCCTTCTTTTCCATCCAGTATTTCCGCTTTTTCAAAAAGAAAGTCGGATGTGCGCCCGCCGTCAGCATGGATTATTTCTATGAACGGCTCCCGTATGTCACCCTTGCCGGCTGAAGACATTTCAAGACGCATATCCTCCAGGGTCAGCTCCAGATGCTCCGCGTCATAGGAGATCATATTTCCTGACGGGAATACCTTCTTCTCGCCCAGTGCCTCAGCGTCTTCCAGCAGCTCCTCGTCCATGACTATGGAGCCGCCGTAAAGGGCGGCTCCGTAGTACAGATGCTCCAGATGGCCGGTCGATAGCACCCTGAACATATATGTCGTGCGCGGAGTCGACAGAACGTATACGTTTTTCGCGTTCCTGATCATGGTCTATTCCAGCTCCTGCTGTCCGTCTTCCGCAGCGGTGCTGCTGCTTATCTTTTTCTGGACTTCAGCCATCTTCTCATCATTCAGCTTGTAGAAGCGCTTGAAGACGATGAAAGCCGCGACGAGCAGTATCGCAGAGGGGATAGTCATCCATACACGGAGTCCGGAAATAGTCGCTGCGCTCTGGACAGCCGCCTTGGTGTCAAGGCCTATCCAGTCTATGGCAAGTCCGGAGAGGAATGCCGCCACGCCGGAAGCAAGCTTGACAGTGAATGTCTGCATGGAGAATATGACCGACTCCTCACGGGTACCGTTTTTGGCTTCTCCGTAATCTACAGAGTCCGAAAGGAATATGGTCAGCATTACGTTTAATACGCCGTATCCTGCGTATACCATGATCCCCGGGATGAGCAGGACTGCCCACGCTCCCCTGTAAAGACCTGAAAAGGCAAAGGCAAGGAGCACAAGGAATCCAGCTATCTGGATCAGGACGCCTAACGCGAACAGGCGCAGCTTTTCGACCTTCTTCCTGAATACAGGTATCAGCATCATGAAGATGACCTGCGAGATAAAGCAGCCGGCTGTGAATATGCTGTACACGTCGGTATTTCCCAGGTCGAACTGGAAGAAATACAGGATCAGGTTGCCGACAATATCCAGCGCCATATATACGAGTATGACCGCCGCGACGACAGTCATAGCCTGGTCGTTTCTGAGCAGGGACCTGAACATCTGGCCTATTCCCACGGACTTCATGTCTTCAGGCTTTTTCTCAGGCACGTTGAGCACAAATACCAGTTCTGAGACCACAAATACCACCGCTATGATGAGCGCCCAGTATTTAAAGCCCAGCCAGTAGCCTGAAAGGGCTGCGGTTCCGGAAAGTACAGGCACTATGACCATTGTGAGCACAGTCGGGACAGCATCTCCTATACCTGCCGCGGAGCGGGCCAGGCTGGAAAGCTGCTCTCTGTCCTTTCCCGGGTCGGTTATTGCCGGGATCATGGACCAGAAAGGTATGTCCATCAGCGTATATGAAACACCCCAGGCGATATAGAAGACCGCCATCCAGATACGCATAGGACTGTCAGCCATCCCTCTCGGGACAGCGAACAGGGCGTATATGGTCAGGGCGTTGAGCACTGTTCCCGACATTATCCACGGGCGGAAACGGCCCCAGCGTGTCTTTGTCTTTGCTACGATGATCCCCATGAGCGGGTCGTTAAGAGCGTCGAAAACGCGGGCGCCCATGAGGACCGTGCCGATAAATGCCGCGCTCATGCCCAGCACGACGTTGTAATAGTATAGCAGATAGCTGTTGACCAGCATGTAGACGACATCCTTGCCGAACGCCCCCAGGCAGAAGGCAAGTTTATTCCTTACCGTTAATCTCATTGAAAAAATTCCCTCCTAAAAATCAGCAGAAACGAACAGAAAATATGTATCCTGTCCGCGGCGGATCAGCTGTTCTTCATGTTTATCGCTATCTCTACGCATTTATACGCTCCGTCATAGATACCGATGGATTTATTTGTGATGATATTCCGGCACATATCGGCAAGAAATTCATCATCCTCCATGAAGAGGCGGACCATCTGCAGAGTGTGCGGGATGTCCTCGCACTCGAGAGTCCCGTCCCCTATCTCAGCCGAGTGGATGGCTCCCCACTTCTCGTGCCCGCCTATGCGGTGTATGAAGAGCTTGGGAACCGGATAAAAGCTTAACTCGCTCGGCTTTGTCACCAGCACGTCAGTGCTCCTCATGAGCAGATTGGTCGCATAGACAGCCTCAAATATGTTCTGATGCCAGAAGGCGTGAACTCCGTTCACATCCCCTTCCAGGGCATCCTCGCAGAACTTTACCGTATCCGGCCAGTCGTCGAAGTGTCCCGTTGAGATCTCCGCAAGGCCCTTGATCTCGCTGACAAGCTCAGTCCACACGTTCTGGTAGTCTCCGACATTGATGTACAGGACTGCCTTTCCGTCATGAATCGCGGGCAGGAGATCTTTTATGATCGCCGCGAAGATCTCCTTCTGGGCGCCTGCGCCTCCGATCGTGAGCAGGAAGCGCATAGGCTTTCCCTTTTTCTTTCTCTCGATCCTTGCAGCGCAGTCGGCCTCGATATTGCGCACCAGCTCGTCGTCAACGTAATGGCCTGTGTACACCAGGCTTTCGGCAGGCATCGGCTTCAGCACCTTGTTTCCCTGCATTCCGTTGAGGATCCTGTATCCCTGATAAGCCTGATGGGTCTGCACAGTGTGCACGCTGCCTTCAGCCAGATGCAGCGCCATAGGCCAGTTGTCCGGTATGGCGTTGACCACGTATTTCATGCCGGCATGGACGGCAGCCTGGGCCGGCCATACATGAGTCCCGATCACCGGGATCTCTTTAGGTACCTGGTTATATACGGCAGCCATGATCTCGGCGTTCTTCTGGTCAGACGCATTGTATGAAAGCTTTCTGAAGCCTTCGTAGTTCATCGGTTCCCATACGACCTTGTTGAAAGCTCTGCTCTTCTGTGATATCCTGGAGCCTTTCGAATACAGGTCGTTCTGGGCGCTGATGATCTTTGTGCAGGCTGTCTGTGGGAAAGAGTTCAGGTCGAACCAGTATGGCTTGTAACCGAGTGCGTTCGCGCATGATGCCATAGCCATGGATATTCTGTAGTGCCCGAAGCCCATCCTTATGTTGCCGACGATGAGGCCCTTTTCGAGATCGAATTCTTCGTCTCCCTTTTCGGCAGGATCCTCCGGCAGCAGGATGTCACTGACTCCGAGCGCCTGCCCGATATATGGATTTTTCTTTATGATAGTCGGATAGGAAACGCCGGCGTCATCGCCGAATTTCCCGGCGAACTTCGCTTTAGAAGCAGCCGCTTTCCTGTAATCCCTCTCCCCGACTTTGTTGCCGAAGATGGATCTGGATCTGTCTGTCATGCTTCCTCCTTTATATTTCATGGAGCATATGCTGATAGGGTCATATTTTGTAAAACTGGTAAATGTAATCATTTCATTATATACATATGCGCTTGTCTCCACAAGAAAACATGAGCGCGCAATCGCCCTAATGCTCACAGAAAAAAGCAGCCTCAAGAGGACATTCCTCTCAAGGCTGTCGTATCAGGTTTTTCAGTTATCCGCAAGCTTTCTTACTTTTCTCCGTAATGTGTTCTGCACTGAGCTATCCTGATCTCATTTTTCTCAATCTTGTAAACCAGTCTGTTTTTTGAATCAATTCGTCTGCTCCAATAACCAGTATTTCCAAAGCGCAGAGGCTCAGGTTTTCCCAGACCGGAATTTCCATTCCTATCAATATCTTTTATCAATTGATTGATTCTCTTGAGTGTTTTTTTAGGTTAATTGTAAAATGAAATTGAACACCTGAATAAAGAAATGATCCACAGCGATCTTCTCTGGTAGAATGAAGTTACCACACAAAACCTACTGGAAGGAGAATCACCATGGATCACAGTAATTCTACCACACTTACACCCGATCG
>JAQYCQ010000014.1 GCA_028724585.1 Bacillota bacterium
CTGTCGTTTTCCGTTCTTCTTAAGCTGCTCATTTTGTATCCTCCATAGTCATGATCCGGAGAAGGTCGTATTGGCTTCCCCTGATTATTTTATTGGAATTATGGCAGCGTTTGAATGTACGTGTTATTTACCGTTTACGTCGAATGGGTGTCTGCCGTGGTTTTTTACGGTTTTATGCGGGCTGAGGTTAGTCAACTATAACTAACAATTTTTTAATTTTGGAAGGAGAGTGCAGGTAATGCGAAAACGGATCTTACCTTTCCTGCTGAGCGCGGCTATGACAGTCAGCCTCATGCCTTATACCGCGTTTGCGGCAGACTCGGGGCAGCAGTACCAGGATGGAACGTATGAAGCAGTTTCTACACAAGGATTTGGTGGAAAAAAGAATCCGGTAAAAGTAAAGGTTACTATTAAAGACGGCAGGATCACAGGATTGGAAAGCCCTGAACATAAGGGTGAATCTTACTGGGATACACAGGATGTTGATTCTTTACTGAAGAAAATCGTAGGTACTGACAATAATATCGATGCTGTCATGAAAGGCCTTAATGTAGAAGGCGGGATCGACGGTGTTACGGGAGCTACTTACAGCAGCACTGCAGTAGTAGATGCCACACAGAAGGCGATAGAACAGGCGAAAGTCACAGATCAGTCCGATAAAGATGATTCGGAGCCTGCTGAGGTTCATCGCGCGACCGGCGCGCTGTATAATAACAGCTATATAGGTTACGCGGAGAAAGTACCTTATGACAATACTTTTGTAGATCCTGATCTGACATATACGGTCGATAAAAACGGCGATTATGTTTTCACGATGAAGATAAAGCCGGCTGAAGATGTAAAAGTCAGCAAGTGGGACGACAGGACCATGGATTTTACCGCCGATGATTTTGAGGGCGTCAGATATTCTCAGCCTGCCACATATAAGAGCGGCGCAATGAAACTGATAGAGGATAAGGACGGAATAAAGACATTCCAGTTCACTATGTCGGCTGAAGATATGCCTTATCTTACGGAACACGCGATGGCGTTTGCCCTGACTTTCGAGACTACAGCAGAGAAGCAGAAGGAGTTGGGAAGCCTTTCGCCGATCAGCTGCTATATGGGTATTGAATTAGCTGATGCCGCGGATGATACTTCTGATGATGAAACGACGGGTGAGTATGTTCTCATGAACATCCCTTACGATGAGTTCTACGCGGCTGAGGTCGATAAAGACGGCGTTGACGCTGTAACTTCAGCGACTCTGAACGGCAAAGCAAGGAATGAGAATGTCAACGGAGCTTCCTATCACAGAAGTGAAGAGGCTGTTTCGACAGAGGGTATCGCCGGCAGTATCTATCCGGTAAAAATCTCCGATCCTTCTGTGCTGGATACGCTGAAGGCTAAGGGTGCTGTGGAAGTTACTGATGCCGATACACTTTCTTATGAAATGACAGCCAGAGGAAAGACGTCTACAGTAAACCTCAGCGGCGCGGAGGTGCTGGCGGAGAGGCCGGATTATTCATATTATGTTCTGGACAAGGCGCCGGCTTCATATAAGGAACTGACCGTCGCGGAGGACGGAACAGTTTCCTTCAGTGAGACTAAGGATAAGGCAGCCGAAGGCACGGCAGAAGGCAGCGTTAAGGTCGGCGGATTCCATACTGATATAGAGATTCCGCTCACTTTAAAGGACGCTGACGGAAACAAGGCAGCAGCTGATCCTGACGATGTCAGCGGTGTTGTGATCACAGCTGATAACGGCAAAAAGTATGCCCTGCACCATGTAGTAAATATCTGGAGAGGCAGCGAGATTGGCTGGAACATCAGCGATATCGAACTTAACGGCGGCAAGGTCACCAATATCCGCTACTACATGAAGGACGGCTCTGTTGTGGATTACAAGGCAGACCTTGAGATTTCCGACGCGGGCTATGTTCTCATGAACATCCCGTACAATGATTTCTACAAGGCTGAGCTCAGTGAAGGTTCTCCTGCTGTAGACGCTGTAACATCAGCTACGAAGAAGAAGCCGCTGAATAAGGGCCTCGCTGGCGGCAGCTATCACAAGAACGCGGACGGCTCTGATATTTCAGGTGTAACTTATCCGGTATTAGTAACAGATATGTCCCTTCTCAAGGGTTATACAGCTGTCGACAAGGAAGACGCCCTCTTCAACAACGATGATTACGCTTACATGAAGCTGGACACAAAACCGGCTAAGTACAAGACACTTACTGCCGGCGAAGATGGAGCACTGTCATTCTCAAAGACCGGCGGAAGAGCAACGGCTATAAAGGACGCTAAAGCTAAGATCAATACAAATGACCATCATGTTGATATCGCGATCAACCTGTCCGGAACTACGACTACGGACGCCAAGGGCAATACTGTCGGTGTGGCTCTGGGTGACACTGTCAGCGCTGTAGTTGTAAAGACTGACGAGGGCAAGACCTACGGTCTCCAGCATCTTACAAACATCTGGCGCGGAACAAGCCTGGGCTTCCATGATGGTGAAGATCTTGCAAAAGTCCGCGGACATAAGATCACAAATATTACGATCTATACTCAGGACGCGGTATATTCATATGACCTCAATGCTGCAGAGGATGGAACAGCTCAGGGAGTTTATGTGCCGCTGAAGGCAGAGGCTTCTCTGAATGTTGAGGGCGCTGAAACAGCAGCGGGTACTACAGGCGGAAAACTTACCGGTCAGCTGCCTGACGATTTCGCTCCGGAATATTCAGCTAATATCGAAGGCAGCCAGGTTACAAACGATAACGGCAGCCTGACAATCACTTATCCTAAGGATGTTCTTCCGGGACAGTACACTGTAACAGTAAAAGATAAGAATGGAACTTACCAGGATATCACAGCAAACTTCGTGCTGAGCAGCAAGGATATGCCTGCGGCATACAATGGAGACAACAAGGCTCCGGCTCTCGAAGCGGCAGAAGGCGCTGCGGACGATGCTTTCGCAAACTATATAAAGAATATCAATAAGGTTACAGTCGACGGCGTTGATTACAAGACAGGTCACCACGGAACGACTATCGTAAAGAAGGACGGTTCGCTCGATCTGGAGGTTAAGGATTCCAAGGGAAACAAGATCCTCGATCCTTCTAAGTCACATAAGGTGGTTGTAAACGCTACGGGATACACAGTGCCTCTCGAATTTACTGTAGCTGAGTCTGAAAAAATTGATAATGGTTCAGACGGCTCGAGTGCAGCTCCTGTAAGACACAAGATCACAGTATCTGAAGCTGAGAACGGAACTGTTTCCACAAGGCCTGAGACAGCGAATAAGGGAACAAAGGTAACAGTTACAGCCAAGGCAAACGGCGGCTATGAAGTCGACGCAGTTACAGTTAAGGACGCTGAAGGCAAGGACGTTGCTGTAGAAGGCGGAAACGGAACATATACTTTCGATATGCCGGACAGCGATGTTACAGTAACCGCTGCATTCAAGAAGGTTAAGGAGACTAAGCCTGATGAAGAAACAAAGCCTGAGATCAAGCAGACTTTCGATGACGTAGCTCCTGGCGCATGGTACTTCAACGCTGTAGAAAACGTCGCTAAGAAGGGCCTTATGGTCGGAACAGGCGACAGGATCTTCTCACCTGACATGAACGTCAGCAGAGCAATGATCGCGACTATCGTCTACAACATGGAAGGCAGGCCTGTTGCGACAAAGTCAGCAGGATTCACAGATGTCCCTGACGGCCAGTGGTACACAGACGCCGTTAACTGGGCAGCAGAGAACGGAATCGTAGTCGGATTCGGCAACGGCAAGTTCGGCCCAACTCAGGACATCACTCGTGAGCAGTTCGCAATGATCCTCTACAAGTACGCTCAGAAGAAGGGCATCGCTCAGGACATCCAGGGCGGAATCGACAGCTTCAAGGACGCCGCAAGCGTATCAGACTGGGCTAAGGAAGCCGTAGCATGGGCTGTAAACAGCAAGGTTATGGCAGGCAGCGACGATATGCTGAACCCTCAGGGCACAGCTACAAGAGCACAGGCTGCCCAGCTTATAACTGCTTTCGGAGACATCAAGGCAAAATAAGCTGAATGATAAAAGCAATCGAAAAGATCGTAGATAACTGAAAACAAGACGGGTGGGATCCAGCGATCCTGCCCGTTTTTCTTTAGCTGCTATATAGAATCATATCCGCTTTTTCAGCGATAGGACCGCTCCGCGGACAGCCGCCTGACGGCGTTGCGTGAGAACGAAAACGACCTGCTCAGTTATGCTAAGAGCCGAGAGAAAGCGGAGGTTAAAGAAATTTTACTTGCTGCTTTCGAAATGACCAAAGACGATGTATTGCCGGACTAAAACCAGAAATAACCGGAAGTATATTGTAAACATGCGGAAATATTAGCTTATTATTTCCGATTGTTTTGACTCTATTTCCGGTTAGCGGTACAATATTTCTGAAAGAAACAGAGGTGAACGAATGGAAAAATACATTGGGACAAAAGAAGCAGCCGCACTGCTAAATTTATCTATGAGGCGAGTTGTCGGTTTGTGTCAGGCGGGAGAATTTCAAGGGGCTGTACAAAAAAACAAACGATGGCAGATCCCTGTAGAGTCTGTTCGAGATCTTGCTTCAAAACGAAATACCGTTCTAGATAAGCAGGAGTTAAGACCATGTGCTGTCGGGAATACATCGTATGTTGATGTTTCCAGCGACTGTTACTATGTAGACAAGACGCTTCTGGTTAAAGAACTTATCGATGACCGCAGCATGGTCACTTTGTTTACCCGCCCCAGACGTTTCGGGAAAACACTTGCCATCAATATGCTGAAAACGTATTTTGAGATCAGCGACAGAGACACATCTGTTTATTTTCAGGATAAAGCCATCTGGCAGTGTGGGAAAAGATATCAGGAACAGCAGGGAAGATACCCGGTGATCTTCCTGACATTTAAGGACATAAAATATGATACATGGGAAGATTGTCAGGAGGCGATCCGGATCATCTTATGTGACGAATATCGCCGTCATACGGAATTGGCGAGCAGTACATATCTTGATGATGTAGACAAAGAATACTATCGGCGTATGTCTCAGGGAGCCTTGAGTAATGTAGAGTACAGCCGCGCACTTTTAAACCTGACCCATATGCTCCGCCGTCACTATCACGAAAGAGTCGTGATCCTGATCGATGAATACGATACACCCATACAGCAGGGATATCTGAAAGGTTATTACGATGAAGTGATATCCTTTATGCGGATCCTCTTTTCCGGTGGTTTGAAGGACAACGAAGATCTGGCATTCGGAGTTTTAACAGGAATATTGCGGATATCAAAAGAAAATCTGTTCAGCGGTCTGAACAACCTGGTTGTTAATACAGTTCTGGATGATAAATACAGCACATATTTCGGTTTTACAGAAGATGAAGTGCTTGCAATGGCAGAATATTATGGACGCAGTGACAGGATCACAGAGATCAGGGAATGGTATGACGGATATCGTTTTGGGGATACAGAGATATTTAATCCATGGTCGGTATCAAGTTATTTCTATAATGACTGTATGCCTAAAAATTTCTGGGTCAACACCAGTGATAATAGAATTCTGCAGGAGATAATGCATCAGTTAACACCTGAAGTTGCAGATGAACTGCTTGGGTTGATGCAGGGGAAACACATTTCCTCACAGATCGATCCGGAGATGATCTATCCGAAGATCTCAGATGGGTCAGATGCAATATTCAGCTTTCTTCTTCTTGCGGGATACCTCACTATTGATACTCAGCCACAGGAATCTGAACTCGGTACTTATGCTGAATTACGTCTCCCGAACAAGGAAATACAGAGAGTTTATACCTCGGAAATACTGTCATGGCTCAGGGACACAACAGGTGCAAATACGGTTGCATCGGTCCAAAAGGCACTATATACGAATGATCCGAAACGATTGGAGATGGCTCTTCGTACATTCATGATGAATTGCATCAGCAGCTTTGACGGCGCAGCCGAAGGCTTTTACCATGGTATGACACTTGGATTAACTGCTTCTCTTTCATCTTATTATAAGGTTAGCTCAAATCGAGAATCTGGAGAAGGCCGCTATGACTTGCAGCTCGAACCTTTGATAAAAACATTTCCAGGAATCATTATGGAATTCAAGGCAGCATCTGCTTCTGAAAAGGAAAAACTGCCGAATCTGGCAGATGAAGCACTACAGCAGATCGAGGATCGTGCCTATAAAACAGAAATGAAAGAAAGAGGAATCAGCAATATCGTTAGTTACGGCATTGCCTTCGCGGGTAAAGAGGTGTGCGTAAAGATCGAAAAAAGGAATGTAAGTAATGGCTGATATGCGGCAGGAAAGGACTGCCATATATCAGCCGTTTTGCGTTTTCGACCGCTCCGCGGACGAGTGCCTGTGATATAATAATCGAAATTCATAAGAAAAAAGAGCAGCATATAATGAATTTCACGGAAGACCACAGAAAAGGAGATACAGGCGGATGAAGATAAGAAAGACCACTGAGCAGGATCTCGCAAGGGTGATGGAGATATATGCGTACGCGAGGAATTTTATGGCGGAGCATGGTAATCCGAACCAGTGGGGACCGACAAGCTGGCCTCCGGAATCGCTGATACGTAAAGATATCGAGAATGGCAGAAGCTATGTGTGCGTAAACGCTGATGGCAGAGTCATCGGCGTTTTCTATTATACTCAGGGCGCGGACGCCGAGCCGAATTATCGGGAAATACTAAATGGAGCGTGGACCGACAACAGCCCTTACGGCGTCGTGCACAGGATCGCAGGCGACGGCTCAGAAAAAGGCATCGGTACTTTCTGCCTTAACTGGGCATATAGCAAGTGCGGCCATCTCCGCATAGATACTCACGGCGACAACTTCGTCATGCAGAACCTGCTGAAAAAGCTGGGCTTCGTCCACTGCGGCACGGTCTATGTGGAAGAAGACGATTACCCGAGGCTGGGGTATGAGAAGACGGGGAATACAGGAGCGGGGAGCGAATCATGCTGATCGCCCAGTATTTTGTCGAATTTATTTTTTACAGCTTTCTCGGGTGGATCTGGGAATCGATCTACTGCACGTCTAAACAGCACCGCTGGCAGGACAGGGGATTTCTGTTCGGACCGATCTGTCCGATATACGGCTTTTGCGTAGTAGGGGCGTCCATACTTTTCAGGTATGTGCCGGGTACATCTGATCCGGATCTGCCGCTGTGGGCGGTCTTCCTCATATGCGTGGTCGGGAGCGCTGTCGCTGAGCTTTCGACTTCCATAGTGCTGGAGAAGAGATTCCACGCGCGCTGGTGGGACTATAGTGATCTGCCGCTGAACTTCCACGGACGGATATGCCTGCCGGTGAGTCTCTGCTTTGGAGCCGCCGGCGTGGCTATCGTAAAATATCTGCTGCCGCTGGTCGCTGACGCGCATCAGGTCCTGCCGGGACTTGCCTACGAGGGGATCGCCCTGGGCTTTGCTATCCTGTTCGGCGCTGATTACGCGCTTACAAAAGCCAGCCTGACTGCGCTGCTGTCGGATATAGAGTCTGTCCACAGGGAATTCAATGACAGGGCAGAGGAAACATATGAACGTATCCAGCAGGCTCCGGAGCTCATCAGTGAAAGCATCGGGGAGAAGAAAGCAGAGATCAGGGAGTCCGCGGCGGAGCGCCGTGAACGCTTAGAGGAACACAGGAACGAGATCGGACAGTCGATACAGGAGCATATAGAGGAAAGGCGGGATGTATCCGAACAGAGCAGGAAGCTTCAGTCTATCGCTGCCCGCCACGCGAAAGAGCTTCCGTCCGGTCAGCGCCGCGCCCTGAGGAACATAGTTTCATTCCATTATGACGAGAGCCGCAGATTAGAAGGCAGGACAGCCGGCGACCATCTTAAAGAAGCGCTTAAAAAGCTGGAGGAAAAGAAAGCCGAGTAAAGGAATATTGATATGATTATCCATGGTATAATCTTTCTGACAATAATTCATGAGCAGGACCGTGTAAAGGAGAATCATATGTTAGAGATCGGAACAAAGGCTGCTGACAATCCGCAGCAGATGCTGGAGGCTCTGTAGGCAATGGCACGTACATCGAAAAAAGCGAACAAGAGCCTCTACCAGCTCAGGCGCGAGGAGCTGGGGCTGAGCAGGGAAAAAGCCAGCGAACTCCTGGAGAGCATGACGCCGGAAAGGATAGAGAGAATAGAAAACGGCAAGCTGGAGGCGCGCCCGGACGAGATCCTGCTCATGGCTGAGAAATACAAGGATCCTCACCTCTGCAACCATTACTGCGCAAACGACTGCGCTATCGGCATACGTAATGTCCCCGAGATCAAGACCAGGGATCTGTCGCAGATAGTGCTGGAGATGCTGGCTTCGCTCAATTCTTTGAAGAAAGAACAGGAGAGACTCATAGAGATCACTGTCGACGGCAAGATCGAGACTGACGAGATCGAGGATTTCATCAAGATCCAGGAAGAGCTGGAGCAGATATCGATGACGGTCGAAGCCCTGAAGCTCTGGTCAAAGGAAAAGCTGACATCGGGCCAGATCGATATGGAAGCGTATAAAGCCGCCAAAGAAAAGACAAATAAACGGTAACTCTGATCGCGGACTTGTATTTGACGGAGCAGTTGCATCGTTGCGACATCCTGACACAGCGATAGACCAGTCCGCTGATGATCTCTGACAGGGATATATGCCGGCATGTGAAAGATAGACATCTTCCATGTGCCGGCTTTTTGTATTTTTTGCGTTTTATGAAGGAAAAGAGCCCTTTTTTCAGCGCTTTGTGTCGTTTAAAGATCAGGCGGCAGAGACTATCATATAACCATAAGAAAAAGGAAAGGGGTTCCTGAAAATAGCCCGTAGGTTTTATAAAAGGAGAGAATCATGTACAACAGAGACAACGATATGTTAAAGATCCTGATAGCTATAGGTATCGTGCTTTACATCATTTCACCGGTTGACCTATTCCCGGGACCTGTCGATGACTTTATCGTCACGCTGCTGGGCATGGCAGTACAGCGGCGTCTTGGCAGGACGAACGAAGGAAACAGTTATAACTATTACGATTACAGGGAAGGTTACAGGCGCTAGCTGATCAGGACTTCAAGATAAAAGGTTAATAAGCAAACTCGCGATAGGGGTATTGGGAGTTCGCATAAGGCGGCAGTCAGAAATGGCTGCCGCCGATTTTTTTGCCGCTGACAGCCTGTCGTTCTATTTACGACCGCTCTGCGGACAGCCGCCTGACGGCGGAACCGGCTGCGCGCTTTGAAAGCGGTTTTCCGGAGGACTATGCGGGCGGAGCCCGCGGGAAAGAATCAGGAACTTTACTGGCAGTTATATCTTGAATATGTTATCCTGAATGTCATATGGAATTTTAGGAGATATAAGTATGAAGAAAAAATTAACTGCCGGGGAGACGCTTACGGTGTCAAGCATGCTGTTCGGGCTGTTTTTCGGGGCTGGAAACCTGATCTTTCCGGCCTATATGGGACAGGCCGCCGGGCGCAATGTGATCCCTGCCCTGCTGGGCTTTCTGATATCCGGCGTAGGGCTTCCTCTGCTGGGCGTCGTATCGCTGGCTTTTACGCGCTCGAGCGGGCTGCAGATGCTGAGCAGCAAGGCCGGAAAGAAATACGGAGCGGTCTTTACCGCAGCCCTTTATCTGACGATCGGGCCTCTGTTCGCTATACCGAGATGCTTTACTGTCCCATACGAGACACTGTTCTCGTCCGGGGCACCTGGAGGACTTCCTGACCGTCTGGCGCTGTTCATCTTTACGCTGGGATTCTTCGCGATCATGATGTTCTTTTCTCTGAGGCCGGGCAGGATCATGGACTGGGTAGGAAAGCTGCTGAATCCTATGTTTCTGGCTATGTTCGCCTGGATCATGGGCACGGCGCTCATACACCCTATGGGGAGCGCTTTCGACGCCGAGCCGGCTGCGGAATACGCATCGGCCCCTTTCGCTAAGGGAATATTCGAAGGCTATAATACCATGGATGCCCTGGCAGGACTGGCATTCGGGATAGTAGTGGTAAATGTCATCAACTCGCTGGGAGTAAAAGAGCCGGGGGATGTGGCAGCCAACTCGATAAAGGCCGGCCTGTCAGCCTGCGGTCTGATGGCGCTGATATACACAGTAACGGCACTCGTCGGGGCGCAGAGCAGGGCTGCCTATCCGGCAGCATCCAACGGCAGTGTTACCCTGGCGGAGATCGCTCAGCACTATTATCACGGTATCGGCATCTGGCTGCTGGGGATCATGATCCTGCTGGCGACCCTTAAGACAGCGGTGGGTCTGATAACCAGCTGCAGTGAGACTTTCAGCGCCCTGCTTCCAGGGAAGCTGAGCTATACTAAGTGGACTGTGATTTTCTGCCTGGTTTCCCTGCTGATCGCCAACGCGGGGCTGGACGAGATCATCAGGTTCTCTTTGCCTGTGCTCATGTTCCTCTATCCGCTGGCTGTATCGCTGATAATCCTGGCTATGTCCCATAGGGCTTTTAATGATGATCCGGGAGTCTACCGCGCTGTGACGGCAGTGACATTCATCTTCGCGATCATCGATACGGTGACTTCGCTGCCGGTAAAGGCTCTTGCCGCGGTTCATCTTACTTCTGCCTGCGATGTTCTGGCGCGTGTTATCCCTCTGTCTTCCTACAGGCTGGGATGGCTGCTTCCGACGGTGATCGCTCTCATCGCGGCTGTCATATGCGGGCGGAGCCCGCGCCGGTGTGGCTTTTCCAAGAAAAAATAGATATAATTTAAGGGAATATTTTCAGAAATAACTACCGTCTGTTTAAAGGGAGAAAAAAATGCCGTCGACATACGCGCATGAGAGGTTCGGACAGCTGGTGCTGGAGCAGCTGCCTGATGAACTGCAGGAAGAGATAGAAAGTGAAAGCGATCTCTTTCATATAGGGCTGCAGGGGCCTGACCTGATGTTTTACTATGATCCGCTGAGGAAGCGCGGAGTCGCCGA
This sequence comes from Bacillota bacterium, assembly GCA_028724585.1. Classification (GTDB taxonomy): domain Bacteria; phylum Bacillota; class Clostridia; order Peptostreptococcales; family Anaerovoracaceae; genus RUG708. The sequence continues at coordinate 10,969 of JAQYCQ010000014.1, forward strand.
GGCCGGGAGCAGGCTGCATAAGCTGAGTGGAAAGCGGTTTTTCCGTAAGGAGAACAGGATTCTTGGACAGCTGGTAGGGAGCACGCGTGAAGCCGGCAGGGTATATCTGCTCGGAGTCCTGTGCCACTTCATCCTCGATGCCATGTGTCACGGGTATATTGGTAAATACGAGCGGGAGCACGGAGTCAGCCATGCTGTCATCGAGGGGGCTTTTGACAGGAGCCTGATCGAGGCTGAAGGAAGGGTGCCTGTTAAGGAAGATATGGTAAGGAACTTCCATCCGTCCAGGCGGTCAGGCCAGATCATCGGGATCTTTTATCCGGAGCAGGGCCTCGATGTCATGACTAAGGCAATCGCGCGCTTTAAATTTTTCCATCATGTGCTCAGGTGCCCGCATGACCTGAAGAGAAACTTGATATATTCGGGTCTGAAGGTCCTGGGTCAGTATGGTGCTCTGCGCGGGCACATCACGACCAAATACGAAGATGCGGACTGCGCCGAGAGCAGCAGTTATCTGCAGGAAAGGCTTAAGGAGGCGGTACCTGTGGCGGTAAAGCTGCTGAGCCTATTTCCGGATGGGTTTGATGATCCGATTTATGAACTCAATTTCAGTGGAAGGAAAGCGCGGTAATATCAGTGATGGATATAGATATGGGAAAAGAGGGCTGACATGAAGAAATGTAAGCACGAAGGCGAAAAGATAGTCTACAGGGCTGATGAGAACGGCAATAAGATAGTAAGAGTAGCTGCGGCAGTGATCGTGGAGGATGGAAAGGTGTTCGCGGCGCAGAGGGGCTACGGCAAGTTTAAGGATGGCTGGGAATTTCCGGGCGGCAAGATAGAGAAGGGAGAGACTCCTCAGCAAGCTGCCGAGCGCGAGGTCAGCGAGGAACTGGGGGCGTCGATAATAGCCGGCCCGGTGCTCGGCGATATAGAATACGATTATCCGGATTTCCATCTGAGCATGACCTGCTGTATCTGTTCTCTGGAATCGGGAAAGCTTGAACTGCTGGAGCACGAGGCAGCCCGCTGGCTCTCGGCGGACGAGCTGAGGAGCGTCGACTGGCTGCCGGCAGATATCGCTATACTGGACAGGCTGGAGGCTTATCTCAGGTCGGGGAAGGTTGATTAAAAAGTGCTGAATTGATATACTTTATTCAGAACATAATAACGTATTTTTGTATGATTTGATCGAGTAATGAGGTTCGCAGATGGATATCAAAAGAAATCCGGCAGGCCTTATCCTTTCAGCAGGTTTTTCGTCCAGAATGAACGATTTCAAGCCTCTGATGAAGATAGGCAGCAGCTGTCCGCTTGGAATACTTATAGAAAACATGAAGATAGCCGGCATCAAAGACATCTTTGTCGTTGCCGGGCATAACGCGGACCTTATAGATGATTTCTGTAAAGACAAAGGCGTCAGGCTGGTCAGGAATCCGGATTACGCTAAGGGAATGTTCACTTCGGTACAGAAAGGTGTCGAGGCGGCTTTCAGGAACGGCAACGACTGCTTTCTCATGAATCCGGTAGACGTACCTCTGGTCCCGCCGTATATCTTCAAGGCTCTGATGAACAGGTTCTACAGGTCTGACAGGCAGGAGTTCGCTGTCGCCTGCTATATGGGCCAAAAGGCTCATCCGCTGCTGATCCCAGCTGAGTTTACCGGCGAGATCATGACATCGGACGGCAAAAACGGAATGAAGTCGGTAACAGCTCTGCACGAGAGCGCTATGATGAGAGTCGATACCCACAGCGAGAGCATAACCATGGATATGGATACTCCGGCTGACTACGAAAGGCTCAGCAGCTGGTACGAAGCTCATAAATATCCTGACAGAGAGCAGTGCCAGAGGGTCCTGGACAGGGTCGGCACTCCGGCTCACATAGTCAGGCACTGCCAGGCGGTCACTGATACAGCGCTGACGATAGCCATGGAGCTTAATTTCAATGGCATGGAGCTTTCGCTTCCGCTCATCTACGCTTCCGGTTCCCTTCACGATGTACTCCGGATGAGACCGGATCACCCGAAGCTGGGCGCTGACCTTATGCTCGACTACGGTTATCCGGAAGTCGCTGATATCATCAAGGACCATATGAAATATCAGCATCCGCTCCCGGTCTACGATATTACAGAAAAGGATATCATATGCCTTTCGGATAAGCTCCGCCAGGAGGACAAGCTGGTCACTCTGGAGCAGAGGCTGGCTCCGGTCCTGCTGCGCTGGAAGGACGACCCTCAGGCCATAAGTGATATAGAATCCAAGATAGGCTGCACCTACGCGGTGATGAACTATATAAACGTCAAGATAGGGCGCAACGTCTATGATCTGTTAAGGGAACACGACGCGGAGCAGAGAAACGCTGAGCCTGACAGAAAGGTGCTCAAGCGCATAGTCCTGATCAGGCACGGGGAGACTGAAAAGCATGAAGGCGGAAAGATATTCCTGGGGCAGACGGATGTTCCCCTGAGCGAAGAAGGACGCGGCCAGTGCAGGATAGTCGGCATAGAGCTGCAGCATTTCGATCTCGATTCTTCAGTAATATACTGCAGCGATCTCAAACGTGCGAGAGAAAGCGCGGAAGTGATAGCGGAAAATACCGGCAGGCGCTTTACGATCATAGATATCCCGGAATTCGAAGAAATGAATCTCGGAAGCTGGGATGGAAGATATATGAGCGAGATAAAAGAGAAATATCCGGAAGAGTTTGTTAAGCGGGGCCAGGACCTGCTGGGATTCAGGATCGACGATAAGGCTGAAAACTTCTACGATCTCCGTGAGCGTGTGCTTGAAAAGTTCAACCAGATAGTGCAGGAACAGCCGGGCGATGTGGTCATCGTCAGCCATTCCGGAGTGCTCAGGATACTTAAATGCGAGCTTCTGGGCAGGCCGCTGTCGGATGTGCTCAGGCTCAAGTTCGACAGGGGAACCTACGAGCTTCTGGATCTGACTCAGGAATACGCCGACAGGTATAAGCTGGATATAGAAGAATAGAACAGGATCATTCAGGCCTTCTGCCCGTCGAAGGGCGGAGGGCTTTTTTAGGGAATAAGGAAAAAGGAAAGAAATTTTTATGAAATTATCCGAAAGAGTCGAAAGGCTCCTTACCAGGGTCAATAAACCTGCCTCATATATGGGCGGAGAGCTCAATTCAGTGAGAAAGACGCCGGAGGAGACCGAGCTTTACTGGGGATTCTGCTTCCCTGATCTCTATGAGATCGGAATGTCTTATCTGGGACTGCAGATAATCTACCATGTGCTGAACAGCCAGCCCGGCGTTTACTGCCAGAGGCTTTTCGCGCCTGGAGACGATATGGAACAGCTGATGAGACAGGAAGGCATCCCCCTTTTCACGGTTGAGGACCGCCAGGCTGCGGGCGAGATGGATGTGCTGGGATTTACACTCCAGTACGAGCTTTCGTTCACTAATATCGTAAACATGCTGGATCTGGCCGGCGTGCCGGTCCTGTCCGCGGAGCGGTCGGAAGACGACCCGATCATTGCCGCTGGAGGAAACTGCTCCTTCAGCCCTGAGCCGCTGGCTGACATTATTGACTTCTATATGCTCGGCGACGGCGAGGATTTGCTGGTCGAGGTGTCGCAGCTGCTCAAGCAGAAAAAGAGAGAAGGCTGGACCAGGAGAGAGTTTCTGGAAAAGCTGTGCGGGATCGAGGGAGTCTACATTCCTTCTTTCTATGAGCCCCAGTACGCTGAGGACGGGACCATGACAGGCTATAAAAAGCTGTATGAGGGAGCTCCGGACAGAGTCGTCAAGAGGATAGTCGAAGATATGGATTCCTGCGATTTTCCGCTTAAGCCCCTGGTTCCTTTCACAGAGACCGTCCACGACAGGTCTGTCATCGAGCTCTTCAGGGGATGCACCAGAGGATGCAGGTTCTGTCAGGCGGGAATGATCTGCAGGCCTGTAAGGGAAAGGTCACCGGAGCAGGTGCGCCAGTATGCCGCTGAAAGCCTGGCAAGCACTGGCTATGACGAGATGAGCCTGCTGTCCCTTTCCACGAGCGACTATTCCAGGATAGAGCCGCTGGTAAAAGACCTTATGGTCGACTGCAAAGCCAAAGATACTGGGCTTTCCCTGCCTTCGCTCCGTCTCGACTCTTTCTCTGAGGATATTCTCAGGGAGATACAGGAATTCAGGAAGACAGGCCTGACCTTCGCGCCTGAAGCGGGAACGCAGAGGCTGCGCGACATCATAAACAAGTCTATCACTGACGATAACATCTATGACGCGGTAAAGAAGGTCATAGAGATGGGCTACACTAACATCAAGCTTTACTTCATGATCGGTCTTCCGGGCGAAACCGACGAGGATCTTGACGGTATAGCGCAGATCGCCAGGAACGTGGTCTGGATCAACAAGAAGTACGGCGACGAGAAGAAAAAGGGCAGGTTCAACGTTACGGTCAGCGTGTCAAACTTTGTGCCTAAGGCGGATACACCTTTCCAGTGGGCCGCTCAGGACACTCCGGAGGAGCTGGACCGCAAGCACTACTATCTCAAGGATCTGCTCAAGAAGGTTAAGCACTGCTCTTTCCAGTATCACGGAACGGACACCAGTGAGCTGGAAGCTATACTCGCCAGAGGCGACAGGAGGCTCTGCAAAGCCATAATCCGCGCCTGGGAGCTGGGCTGCAGGTTTGACGGCTGGACAGAGTTCTTCCATTACGACAAGTGGAAGCAGGCCTTCGCTGACACAGGCGTTGACCTGGATTTCTACGCGCACAGGGCGAGACGCGAGGACGAATATCTGCCGTGGGAGATAATAGACTGCGGCGTGACCAAGAATTACATGCTGAAGGAACTCCACAAAGCTATGGAGGGTGTACAGACACAGGACTGCAGGAAAGGCTGCACGGCCTGCGGTATCAAGCGTTTTGTCGAATGTCCTGTCTATGAGCAGGGCGCTAATTATTCGTAGAGGTAGATGGGATATGGCGAGATATTTACTGAAATTTTCAAAAAAAGGCGGTATACGTTTCATATCGCATCTTGATATGCTGAGGGTCTTCCAGCGCGCTTTCCGGCGTGCCGGCATAGATCTCAGCTATTCCAACGGCTTCAACCCGCATCCGCGGATAGGCTTCGCTATGCCGCTCTCGCTCGGCTTCGAGAGTGACGCCGAGTATCTGGAATTCGAGACCGACACCGAATATGCTCCCGATGAGGCGATGAGTATGATGAAGGATAAAATGCCGCCGGGCATAGAAGCGGTGGCATGCAGGAAGCTCAAAGATACGAGCAAAAAGGCGGCCGCGGCTGCTCTGGCGCGCGCTTCCTACACAGCGCTCTACAAAGGCGGCGACGGGAGCACGCGTGAAAAGATAACGGGAGCACTGCAGGGTTTCCTGGCTCAGGAGCACGTCATGAGCGTCAAGTACTCCAAGAAGAAAAAGAAAGACATAGAGAGCGACATCAGGCCGAATATCTATTCGCTGAGCTCGGTCTCAGAAAACCGTCTGCTGCTGAGCATGCTCCTCGGCGCCGGCAATACGGGAAGCCTCAACCCCGAGGTGATGCTGAAAGAGCTCTGCCGCTTCTGCGGAGTGGAGTACAATGATTACGAATGGCTCTACACCAGGACAGAGATGTTTTTCCTCGATAAAAAGGGCAGGATAAAGCCGCTTACGGATTTCGAGGGATAACAGGCAGCAATAGAAAATATATTAAGAGGATTGAGGCGCGGCGCCGGGCGGGAAACTGTCGGCGCCGCGCTTTCGTGCGCTCCGCGCACGGGTTCCCCGCGGGAAAACCGCGGGATAAGTGACGGCGCCTGCGGGCGCCGTTTTTCGTTCCAGCCCGCTCCCGCCATGAAACCGCTGAGGCGGCAGCCGGTCCGAAAGCCGCCCGTCCGTCAGGACATTTGTGAGCGGAGCTCTCGAAGGATGTTCGTTTTCAAACATATCCATTGACTTTTAAGCTATAATATATGAGTGATAATGGATGTATGGTTAGCAAAGACTAACCGAGCAATAAAATAATAACAAAATGCGCGAATGTTCGCAATGTTAAATATGCTTTTATGCAGGCGGGAGGGATTTCCTTTCGCTCGGGAGTGGGAAATGACAGAAAAGACATATCAGAAAGAACGTTATTTAAAAAAGGCTTCAGCTGAGGTAGTGAGCGTCAGCGGAGCGGACGTTATCCTGGACAGGACTATCTTCGCTTCGGACGCGGGCGGACAGCCCTGCGATCTCGGCACTATAAACGGTTTTAAGGTAAAGGACGTCACAGAAAAGGGCGATGAGATAATACATACTCTGGCCAGAGCGGAGGACGCGGCTCAGCTTAAGCCGGGCCAGCCGGTTGAGATGGAGATAGACTGGGAGAGAAGGTTCGACCATATGCAGAACCATCTTGGGGAGCATATCCTGTCAGGTGTGTTCAAGAGCGAGTACGGTCTCGACAACCACGGCTTCCATCTGGGCGACGATGACGGGACATTCGACTTGGCGACTCAGGATCTTACTGACGAGATGATCGATCGTGTAGAGGAACTTGCCAACCAGGCGGTTTACGACGCGCTGCCGGTACAGATAGAATTCGCCGCCAACCGTGAGGAAGCGGAGAAGTATCCGCTGAGAAAGCAGCTGACTGTGGACAGTGATATCCTCATAACTATCGTTCCCGGCGTGGACTGTGTGGCATGCTGCTGCCCGCATGTGGCTAATACCGCCGAGATCGGGATCATAAAGATCACAGGACACGAGAAGTATAAACAGCTGACAAGGGTTCATTTTAAGTGCGGCAAACGCGCTCTCCGCGACTACCAGCAGAAGCACAGGGATGTGGCGGTTCTTGCCGAGAAATATTCTGCTGACGAATTTACCCTGCTTTCCAAGGTAGACAAGGCTGAGAAGAAGAACGACAAGATCAGGAAGGAATACAACGACTTCAAAACTTCTATCGCTGAGGCGAACGCCAGGAGGCTGACGGGATCAGGCGCGGCAGTGATCGCGGGCGAGATAGGCGGAGCGGACATGGACCTGCTCAGGATCACTGCCAAGAAGCTTTCCGATATGACAGATGCTCCGGTAGTTATATCGTCGCCGGAGGCGTCGTCTGTTCTCCTGACCAGCGCTAAAGGCTCGCCTGTACAGTGCGGAAAGATAGTAAAGGCTTTCGCGGAGGAGGGCCGCGGGGGCGGCGGCCCTAACCAGGCTCAGGTCGTTTTCCAGGACCAGGAGCATATGAGGGCCTTCGCGGATAAGGCCGCTGAGGAGATGGAAAAGGCTCTGGCGGGCGTAGAAAACTGATCATCATTTTAAGAATTGGAGATATTTAAATGAAGACTGATTTTAAGAACGGAGATTACGATACTGTCGGATTTTCCGAGGACGGGAGGAGGCTGGCATATATAGACCAGACTCTGCTCCCAAATGAGGTAAGGTTCGTGGAGACCGACGATCTCAATGAAATGAGGCAGGCCATATACCTGCTCAAGGTCAGGGGAGCGCCGGCTATCGGTGTCGCGGCAGCTATAGGCGTCTATGTGCTGGCCAATAAGCTCATGTACATGGGCTACCACGAGGAGGATATGTTCCTGCAGGCTCTGCAGATGCAGGCGGAGGTCCTGGCTTCCGCGCGTCCGACCGCTGTAAACCTCAAGTGGGCTGTGAACAGGATGATGAACAGGGCCCAGACCTGTGTCGGTCTGGGTGTAGACGGCATAGTCGACGAGCTCAAGCGCGAAGCGACCCTGATACGCGACCAGGATATAGAGGTCTGCAGGAAGCTGGGCGAAAACGGCCTGGAGGTCCTGGAAAAGGGTCAGGGCATACTGACTCACTGCAATGCCGGCAGGCTGGCGACGGTAAGGTACGGCACGGCGACTTCGCCTATATATCTGGGCCAGGAGCGTGGATACGATTTCAAGGTATACGCTGACGAGACCAGGCCTCTGCTGCAGGGCGCCAGGCTTACTTCCTTCGAGCTGGCAAGCGCCGGAGTAGATGTTACCCTTATCTGCGACGACATGGCGGCTTCCGTCATGAAGCAGGGCAAGGTCCAGACAGTCATCACCGGCTGCGACAGGGTGGCGCTCAACGGTGACGCCGCCAACAAGATCGGAACACTGGGGGTTGCTGTCATGGCTAAACACTTCGGCATTCCTTTCTATATAGCCGCTCCGACCTCTTCGATAGATTTCAGCATCCCTTCGGGAGATTCCATCGTCATCGAGGAACGCGACGGGGACGAGATAAAGAACATGTGGTACGAGAAGCCTATGGCTCCTGAAGCAGCTAAGACATACAATCCGGCTTTTGATGTGACTGACGCCGATCTCATAACCGGGATAATCACCGAGTACGGCATAGTAAGGCCTCCATACAGGCAGACCATGCGCGAGCTCAGGGATACTATAAAAAGAGAAAAAGAAAAAGCAAATGAAATGAGGGGACACGAATGAGTTTCAATACAAAGCTGCCTGACGACAGAGAAGCTAAAGAAAACATACTGGAAGCCGGCAGGAGGATGTTCGACAAGAGCTACTGCGCGGCCAATGACGGCAATATCAGCGTGAGGACCGCGGAGGGAAACTTCTGGGTAACACCTTCCGGAGTATCCAAGGGATTTATGGATGAGGACATGCTGATCAAGATAGATATGGACGGCAATGTCCTGGAGCAGCACACAGATCTGCACATTTCTTCAGAGATAAACCTGCATCTGGCTGTTTACAGGAACAGGCCTGACGTCAACGCTGTAGTACACGCCCATCCGCCTCTTTCCACGGCCTTCGCCTGCGCGCGCAAGCCTATGACTGAGCCGGTGGTAAACGAAGCGGTCCTCAATCTCGGAGAAGTTCCCTGCGCTCCTTTCGCGCTTCCGGGAACCAGGGGACTGGCCGATTCTATAGTCCCTTACCTCCAGGGCCATGCGGCAGTTCTGCTGGCAAACCACGGCGCTGTAACATGGGGCGAGTCCATGGAGAAAGCGTATTTCCGCCTGGAGACTCTCGAGTATTACGCGAAAATGCTCATCCTCACAGGCCTGGGTCCTAAGGCTCACCTGCTGGACGACGATGAGAAGAAGGGCATCGAGAGCAGGCGCGAGAGCTACGGCATAGTGCTTTAAGAGGCAGCAGCTATGGAAGTAAGGGTCTCAAAGCTCACCGAATATATAGCCGGCATGTTCGAGATGGATCCTATCCTGAGGAAGGTCAGGGTAGTGGGCGAGATATCCAATCTCAAATACCACAGCTCTGGTTCGGTCTTTTTCACGCTGAAGGACGGTGACGCGGCTATCAGCTGCAAGATGTGGCGGCAGTACGTCGAGCTCCTGCGTTACGAGCTGGAGGACGGCATGGAAGTCAAGGCTTTCGGGGCTGTCGAGGTTTACGGGAAATACGGAACATATTCGCTCATAGTAAAGGACGTCGAAGTCAGCGGCGAGGGCGGGCTCATGGCAGCCTACAAGGCTCTTTACAGCAGGCTCAGGGACGAAGGGATATTCGATCCGTCCCATAAAAGGCCGCTCCCTCTTTTTCCGCGAAAGGTATGCGTGATCACCAGCGGGACCGGAGCAGCTGTGCAGGATATATTAAAGATCATAAAGAGCAGGAATGATGTGGTGGACGTCCTGGTCTATCCGGTGCTCGTACAGGGCGAGAATGCTTCTAAGGAAATAGCGGCGGCCATAAAGGACGTCAACGACCGCTCCGCGGACACAGATGTTCTAATAGTGGGCAGAGGCGGCGGCTCCATGGAAGACCTGTGGGCCTTTAACGAGGAGCGCACCGCCCGCGCCATATATAACTCGAGGATCCCGGTCATATCGGCAGTCGGCCACGAGAGCGACTTTACTATCGCTGATTTCGCGGCGGATGTGAGAGCTGAAACGCCTACGGCTGCTGCCGCTCTGGCGGTTCCTGATATCAGGGATGTAAGGGTAAATCTGGACGATATGGCAGGGAGGCTGCGCGGCAGCCTTGACAGGCTCTGCGCTGAACGGAGAAGGGCTCTGGAGCTCCTTTCCCCGGAGCATATGCTGGTCAGGCTGAGGAACAGGTACAGCTTCGATGCCGGCCGACTGGCGATATATTCACCGGAAAAGCTGACCAGGATGATAAAAGGCAGGTACGATACCGGCCGTGCGGCCCTTGAAAACGAAAAGGACAGGCTCAGCTCCGGGATCCAGAGCAGGATCTCCGAACGGGAAAACGGTCTTGAAAAGATGCGCATAATGCTTGAGGGAGCTGATCCTGACAGGATAGTGAAGCGGGGCTATGCCATCATCACTGACGAGAAGGGAGCCGTAGTCTCGGGAGCGGCAGGACTCAATGTCGGAGATGTTTTGAACATCAGGCTGAGAGACGGCAGTGCCGAGGCAGAAGTAAGAAAGACAGAGGTAGATGCCGATGGCAGGTAAAAAAGAAAAATTGGATTTTGAGACCGCGTACAGGAAACTCAGCGAATGCGCGGAAGCTCTCAACAGCCCTGAGGTGAGCCTGAGCGACGCGGTCGAGCAGTACAAGAAAGGGCTTGAGTACTATAAAGTGTGCAGCGGCATCCTCGACGAGGCTAAGCAGCTGATACAGGTCTACGACAAGGAGACCGATACGGTAAAGGAGCTTTAGCGGATGCGTCCTGAATACAAAGAGATAAAAGATCTGGTGGAGGAAAACCTGCTTAGATACCTTCCGGAGACGGACAGGGAGTGCGGTATCCTCTATGATTCCATGAAATACAGCCTGGAGGCCGGCGGAAAGAGGATCAGGCCGGTCCTTCTCATAGCTTCATGCCGGGCGGCGGGCGGTACTGACGCGGAGGCCATCCCTTACGCCTGCGCCATTGAGTTCATACATACATATTCACTGATACACGATGATCATCCGTCCATGGATAACGATGATCTCCGCCGGGGAAAGCCTACAAACCATAAGGTCTTCGGCGACGATATGGCCATCCTGGCAGGCGACGGACTGCTCAACAGCGCTATGGACGTTATGTTTGACGACATCGCCGCGCATACAGGTGAAACGGCGCGGAAAAGGCTGAGAGCAGCGCGCGAGATCTCCAGGGCGGCAGGCACGCGCGGTATGATAGCCGGCCAGACGGCTGATGTAAGGCCGGAGCTCATAGGTCTGGCCGGTCCGGAAAAGCTCAGGTATATACACAGACACAAGACCGGAGCGCTGATCCGTGCGGCCGCGGCAGCGGGCGCCTATGTCGGCGGAGCCGACGGCAGGATCCAGCATTCACTGGAACATTATGCTGAACAGATCGGGATAGCTTTCCAGATCATCGACGATGTGCTGGATGTCATCGGAGACGCCGGGAAACTCGGAAAGAACACCGGCGTGGACGAGGAGCTGGGCAAGCTGACATATCCTTCTTTTTACGGGGTGGAGAAATCTGAGGAACTGGCGAAGGAGGCTACTGATTCGGCATGCGCGGCTCTCGAGGGCGTGGAAGGTTCAGGTTTTCTTAAAGTTCTGGCGCTTGACCTGCTGGATAGAATATTTTAAAATAGCTGAAAGTGGCGCAGTATTCTAGTCAGAATTTGATTATTCCGAAGACGGGGCTAAAAATCCGCCAAAGGGCACATCGATGAAGCTCCTTTTATTTGCCGCTGACGCCCAGTTGGGGGCATTTATCGGGAGAAAGGCGTCGAGGGCGATCCGTAATGGCATATGGGCGAGAACCCTTTACGCCGTGGAGGCTCACTTTCATATCTACCATATGACTGCGAGTAATAAACCTGAAGTGAGGTCACAGTCGCACCAGGCGAGGCCTCACCTAAGCGTAGCCTGCCTTGAGTGAGATAAGGGGAGATCAGATCGAGACGCAGTTCCGGCGGCCGAGGAGCTGTGTTTATTGCTGGTTGAAACTTTTTTTGCAAAAGAGGATAAGAATATTCAATACTGTTGAGGAAATCTCCTAGGCTGTATAGGGCCTGTGGATTGCAGTTCGGACTAAGTGGTCATCCGGTAGCGCAGCCGGCAACGGCGCGCGCTCTGCTTTAATGGGAAACCGCTGAATCGGCGACGTTTCAGCAGCGGAGGCAGGAAATCTGACCGGACCTATGCCGAAAGGTTAACACAGGCACCTGTCCACTTGTTATTTTTGGGAAAAAAATGAAGAAAGACATTAAACATAAAGACAACGAAAAAGAAAAAGACAGAGACAAGGCAAAAGGCAAAGCATCGGGAGCGCAGCGCGTATGGACTATCTCCATAACGGTATGCGCTTTCTGTCTGTCTGTTTTCATGAATCTCTTTGCCGATATGCTCATGCGCAATTCCAACATCCTGATAGCCTTCATAGTACTGATCGCGATCATATTGATAGGAATAGTGTTCGATATCATAGGAGTATCGGTAACGGTAGCCGATCCGGCACCGTTCAACTCCATGGCGTCCTCCAAGTTGAAGGGCGCGAAGAGCGCGCTCAAGCTGATAAAGAACGCTCCTAAGGTATCGAGCGTCTGCAACGATGTGGTTGGGGATACATGCGGCATCATCAGCGGTACTTCGGCGGCATATATCGTGACTCAGCTGTCGAACGCGGGAATTATGGATTACGCGGTCCTCTCGCTCCTTCTCAGCGGTATCGTGGCTTCGCTGACTATTGGAGGAAAGGCTATGGGCAAGGAGTTCGCGATATCCAGATCTAAAAACATAGTTACCAGGATCGGCAGGATAATCGCGATTTTTACGGAGCGTAAATAATGAAAGGTATAGATGACGGAATATATCCTTCTGACCTGAAGGATATGTCCATAGAAGAACTTGAGCTGCTGTGCGGCCAGATACGTGAGAAGCTCATATCGTCGATCTCCGAGACCGGCGGACATCTGGCTTCCAATCTCGGCGCTGTAGAGCTGACTGTAGCTGTACATAAAGTATTTAACGCGCCGGATGACAGGATAGTCTGGGATGTGGGCCACCAGTCCTATGTACATAAGATGCTGACAGGCAGGGCGGACCGTTTCTCTACGCTGAGAAAGTACGGCGGCCTGTCCGGCTTCCCTAAGAGGGAGGAGAGCGAGTACGATGTCTTCGACACCGGCCACAGCAGCAATTCCATCTCGGCGGCACTGGGAATGGCGGCTGCCAGGGACCTGAACGGAGACGATTACAGGGTAGCGGCAGTCATAGGAGACGGAGCGATGACCGGCGGCATGGTCTACGAAGCGCTGAATAACGCGGGTGTCATGGACAGCGGTCTGGTCGTCATCCTGAACGACAACGGCATGTCGATCTCGCCCAACAAAGGCAGCATGCCTCAGCACCTGAACAACCTGAGGTCTTCCGATAAGTACCTGAGTGTCAAGTCGGGTGTCAAGGAATCGCTGAGAAGGATACCTGTTATCGGCAATTCGATCATAAATGGAATAGGAACGGTAAAGGATGCCGTAAAGTACCTGTTCGTACCGGGTGTCATTTTCGAGGAGCTGGGCTTTACCTACCTGGGACCGGTGGATGGACACGACCTGCCTGCGCTCATAGAGATCCTCAGTAATGCGGCAAAGATGAATAAGCCTGTGCTGGTCCACTGCATAACGACAAAAGGAAAGGGCTACGCTCCTGCCGAGAAGCATCCTGACAAGTATCACGGCATCGGCTGTTTCGATATTAAGACAGGGGAGCCTAAGGGTCTGTCTGCGGAACCGACATATTCAGATGTTTTCGGAAGGCATCTTACCAATATGGCTAAAAAGGACAGCGATATTGTCGCTATAAGCGCGGCTATGATAGACGGTACAGGCCTTTCGGGCTTCGCGTACAGATTTCCGGAAAGGATCTTCGATGTGGGCATAGCCGAGGAGCATGCTGTGACATTCGCGGCCGGCCTGGCACAGAGCGGGAAAAAGCCTTTCGTGGCCATCTATTCTACCTTCATGCAGAGGGCTTATGACCAGATGCTGATAGATGTCTGCATGCAGAAGCTGCCGGTCGTGTTCTGCCTTGACAGGGCAGGTGTGGTAGGCGCTGACGGTGAGACCCACCAGGGCATATTCGATCTGTCGTATATGGTGGAAATGCCTAATCTCACAGTGCTTGCTCCTTCTGACGGTGTTCAGCTCATGTTTATGATGGAGTACGCTGCCAGGGCCAACAGCCCTGTGGCGATCAGGTATCCTAAGGGCAGAGCGGCCGATCTCAGGAAGTACGCCGGGGACGAAAAGCCTTCCCCGTCATCCTTTAAGCCTGGGGCAAGGCTGTTGCGCGAAGGATCCGATATAACTATAGCGTCCTGCGGCGCTATGACCGAGATATGCCTCAGAGCTGCCGAGATCCTGGCTAATAAAGGAATAGAGTGCGATGTGATCGACGCCGGGATAATAAAGCCGCTGTCGCAGCATGACAGAGCTGTCTATGGAAGGTCGGCGGAAAAAACAGGCTGGGTAGTCGCTGTCGAGGACAATGTGGTCACCGGCGGCTACGGCTCCGTGATCGAAGGAATATTCGCCGAGGACACGGATAAAGCTGTCTTCAGGATAGGCTGGCCGGATGTGTTCATACCTCACGGCGGCCGTGACGAACTTATGCATATTTACGGACTCGACGCCGAAGGCGTCGCCCGGAAGGTGAGTGATATTTGTGAAAGAAAGGCTGGACGTCCTTCTCGTAAAAAAAGGTTTCTTTGATAACAGGACCCGCGCCAAGGCGGCTATAATGGAAGGCCGCGTTTACATAGGCGGAAGGATCTACGATAAAGCCGGTACCATGGTCAAAGAGGATTCCGAGATAGAGCTCAAGGGCGACGACTGCCCTTATGTAGGCCGCGGCGGCTACAAGCTGCAGAAGGCTCTTGATACATTCGTGATAGACCTTAGAGGATGTGTCGCTATGGACATCGGCGCTTCTACGGGCGGCTTCACGGACTGTATGCTGCAGAGGGGTGCTGTTAAAGTTTATTCGGTCGACGTAGGATACGGCCAGCTGGACTACAAGCTCAGGATGGACGACCGCGTAGTCAATATGGAAAAAGTCAACTTCAGGTATTTCACGCCTGATATGATAGACGACAAGCTGGATTTCGCCAGCGTAGACGTATCCTTCATATCTCTTTCTATGATCCTGCCGGCGGCGGCTCCCCTGCTCAAGGATAAGGCCTGCATGGTCTGCCTGATAAAGCCTCAGTTCGAAGCGGGACGCGAGCAGGTAGGTAGGGGCGGCATCGTAAAAGATCCGGCTGTCCATGTAGAGGTTATACAAAAAGCAGTCGGTTTTGCTCAGGACAATGGCTTCGTCCTCTACGGGCTGACCTATTCCCCGGTCACGGGCGCCAAGGGCAATATCGAGTATCTGATGATGATAGAGACGGCCGCTGCTGCCGCCGACGAGGGGATCGCCGATCCGTCCGACGAGGATCTGCAGGCTCTTGCTGAGCGCGTGGTCAGGGAAGCTCACGAGAATTTCGACAAATAGCTTTGACTTTCAGTCGGTTGAATAAACAGGATTTTATGTCCTGTCCGGCCGTGGAAGATCTAAATAGACAGAATATAAAAAAAGCGGCGGGCGCAGCTGAAAAAAGCTGTACCTGCCGCTTTTTGATTTACTTTCATGATCCACCTTATCTGTCAGCAGCCTGATCAGTACAGAGACTGTAAGCTTCCGCCTGAAGCCGTATCTGTTCTTTCATCTTATCGACCACGCTGTCAGGGGAGACTATCTGAACGCCTCCGCCCAGGCCGAATATCCAGCCCAGAAACTGGTCGCTGACGGCGACTGAAACGGTAGTAGTAAAATGGTCGTCCCCATCTTTTTTAATGACTATGTCTCTGCCGAATCTGTCTATGAGCACGCCTGCCATCTTGTTCTCAGCCCTGAGTGTAACGTTTTCGACCTCCCCGCTGAACATGCCGAAGAGGCTGTTTTTATAGTCCGGGATCGTGAATTCGCCGAAGCTTTCCCGCCCCTGCCTGGCTTCTTCAGTTTCCGCCAGCTTGAGCATCTTGTCGACACGGTAGTGCTTTATCTTATCGTCCTCGGCGTCGTAGCCCACCATGTAGTAGTTATCATCGTCAAGCATGAGAGCCCACGGGCTGATGACATACCACTTGCCGTCGTGCCTGAGCTCCATCTCCTTATCGATGTTCCAGCGGAAATACTGGAATTTTATCTGGCGGTCTTCATTTATAGACTGGTGTATGATGTCGATGTTGTAATAAATGCTCTCGTTCATCGTCTTGACGCGCCCGGCCAGCATGACCTGCCGCTGCAGCTGTCCCGCCTGGTACTTGCTGACCAGCTTTTCTATCTTTTTTATGAGCTCCTCGGATTTCTTATCGGTTATAAACTTGGCGGACTGTACCGAATCCACCAGCAGCTTGAGCTCAGGCAGCTCGAAGGTCCTGCCGCCTATGTGATAGTAAGTGTTCCTGCTGATCCTCTCAGGGATGATGTCCAGACCGAATTTCTCGAGTTCCTTGAAATCAGAATAGAGCGTCTTCCTGTCGGCATTGATCCCATACGAGTTCAGCCTGCTTATCAGGTCATTGACCGTTATGTAATTTTCGTCGTCAGTCTCCTCGTAAAGGATTTTAGCGATGTAGAGCATCTTAAGTTTCTGGTTTGCGCCTCTTGCCATAATCTTCTCCAATCCTCAATATATTATTTAAAAATACCTGATGAAACCTCCTTTAACAAAATTATATACTATAATTTTTCAGTATGACATGACGTATATCGGACGGAAATCACCAAGGGCAATTTACAGGACAGCGGCATGGCAAAATTGTATTATTTTCAGAACAATGAATACAATAGCCGGCAGAAGCCAGCAAAACATTTTCATACAGGCATAATATCGCAGAAGGACGCGCGCTCCGCGCGCGGGTGTCCGCGGAGCGGACAGAGGCAGTGCCTCTTCCGTGATATGCGGGGCTTTGCTGTGCCAGCGGAGAGGAGAGGCGCCGCAGGCGGTTTTTTCCTTGTTGATATAGTATAATAGTCTGTGGAAGATCATTGAACTTATAAAATATGCAGTCGAATATGATGGCAGGGAGGACAGCGCCCTATGGCGCGATTATATATGAATTACGATACAGTTATTTTTGACCTGGACGGCACACTGCTGGATACTCTTAAAGATCTGGATGCTGCTGTCAACTACGCTCTTGCTGAAGCCGGACTGCCGGCGGTCACTCTGGAGCAGACCCGCGAATACGTCGGGAACGGTGTCAGGAATCTGATGCTGCGGAGCATCTATGGCCCTGAGTTCGTGAAGGTCTTTAAGGACATAGCATATGTGGCAGCGGACAGTATCACCACGGCTGACGGTAAACGAGGCCTTGCCGACGGTGAGGGCAGATTTTTCGAGATTCCTGTCGGACGCGATGATTTTGAGAAGATACTTGCCGATTTCAGGAGATATTATTCGGAGCATTCGCTGGTTAACACGAAACCCTATGAAGGTGTTGAAAGGCTTATAAGCGGCCTTCTTGACGAAGGCTTTGCTGTCGCGGTGGTATCCAATAAATTCGATGCCGCGGTAAAAGACCTCTGCGCCCATTTCTTCCCGCAGGTGAAGGTGGCTGTGGGCCAGCAGGAAAACATAGCAAAAAAGCCGGCTCCGGACATGGTGAACGAAGCCCTGAGACAGCTGGGCAGAAGCAGGGGATCGGCTGTTTATGTCGGCGATTCGGAGGTTGACATACAGACTGCGGCAAACTCGGACATGAGATGTATCTCATGCGCCTGGGGATTCAGGGACGAGGATTTCCTGCTGAACAGCGGGGCTGATACTATGGTGTATAAACCTCTCGATATACTGGATCTCCTGCGTGGAGAAAACGAAAGGAACACGGATGGAACTGAATGAATTTCCGCTTGTGAGGATGGGCACAGGCAGGCTGGCCTACGGCGGCGACCAGGAATGGTTTAAGCGATGGAGGCAGCGTCTCGCGGGATGCGCTTCGGTGTCAGGAGCGAATCTGTCGGCATATTATGAGCTGGGGATCAGGCATGACGGCGGCGAGGAAGGCAGCCACAGGGTCTATACCTTCGAAAGCTACCTTCAGCAGATGAATGTCATGTACAGGTACATGACTCCGAGTTTTAAGGGATTTCCATATATGTGGAAGTACATAGAGAAATTCAAACAGTACGCTGAGGACCGCGGAGCACGGGCGGAGGCAGTTAATCTGAAGGACTGGAGCACGCCGGAGCAGGCGTCAGCCTTTGTCCGCGGAGCGGTCGGAGGAGGTGATCCGGTGGCATTTCTCGTGCTTGCTCACGATGCTCCCGAAATGTATGAAAACACCTGGCATTGGATGACCATTACCGGATTTGATGAAGCGGAAAACCGTGTCATAATATCGAATTACGGGGAGCGCGAGGTCTACGACGCAGATGTGCTGTTCGATCCCAGTCCGTCCAACGACATGAATATGACTTACTTCAAAATAGAGAGATAATATCACGTTTGTTGAATTAGTATACAAACTATTGTATTTTAAAACTATTGATGTATAATTTATATATAAAGAAAAGCTGGTGTGAATCACAGCTTCCAGTATGTACGTAAGGGCAGTAAGTGCCGGGAGGAAAAAAATGAGCATCAGGATCATCACCATAAGCAGGGAATTTGGAAGCGGCGGCAGATCCATCGCGGAGTTAGTAGCTAAAGAGCTTGGTTTCGCCTTCTATGACAAGGCGCTTATCGCAAAGGCAGCTGAGAGGACCGGTTTCGCGGAGTCGTTTATCAAAGAGCATGGTGAACAGAGGGGTCCTAACAATCTCTTTTCACTTCCTTTCGCTTCCTCTACGTATAACGGTATGTCGACGGAGGACTATCTGTGGTCGATGCAGAGGAGCATAATCCTCGAGCTGGCTGATAAGGCTCCGTGCGTTATAGTAGGCCGCTGTTCTGATTACATCCTGAGAAACAGGAAGGACGCTTTCCACGTATTTATCCATGCCAATCACGAAGACAGAGCGGAAAGGGTAGTCAACCAGTATGGTGTCCAGACCAATAATCCGCTGAAGACTATAAACGAAGAAGACAAGAAGAGACGCAAGAACTACCGCTATTACACAGACCGTGAGTGGGGCGCGGCAGATAATTACAATGTTTCGCTCGACAGCAGCCTGTTCGGTATAGAGGGAACGGCTGATCTGATCATACAGATGGCGAGAGATCTGGGTGTGGCAGAAGGCGAAGGCCCGGCTGCTGATCCGGAAGAATAAGTCGCTAAAAGACAAAGGGTTTCAGGAAGCACCAGAATCAGTTTTGCAAAAATCTTTGCTATTATAAAAAAGGGGTCCGGCATTGTCGAGAATGTCGGGCCTCTTTTTACGCTTCTATATATCTGTGTCTTGTCTGTATCTCGTCCGCTCCGCGGACAGCTGCCTTGCGGCAGAGCTGAAGAACTTCAGTCCGGAGACTGCTATTCTCCGAATGAGAAATTGTCGATGAGCCTTGTGGTTCCGATCCTTACGGCGATCGCTACGAGGACAGGTCCTGTTACTTCGCCTTCGACATCCTTCAGCAGCTCAGCGTCTACGACTGAAACGTATTCTATGTCTGCCAGAGGCTCCTTCTGGAGCTCTTCTGTGATGGTCTGGCGGATCTTGTCAGCGTTCCTTTCGCCGGCGTCCATAAGATCGTGAGCTTTTGTGAGAGCTCTGTTGAGTACAGGAGCAGCCTTTCTTTCTTCAGCTGAAAGGTACTTGTTTCTGGAGCTCTTGGCGAGACCGTCTTCTTCACGTACGATAGGGCATCCGACTATCTCGATGTCCATGTTGAGGTCCTTGACCATGCGCTTGACTACTACGAGCTGCTGGGCGTCCTTCTGGCCGAAGTAAGCTCTGTCAGCCTTTGAGATGTTCATGAGTTTGTTTACAACGGTGGTAACGCCCCTGAAATGGATAGGGCGTGTCTTTCCGCAGAGTACTGTAGTGATATCGTCTACAGCTACGTGTGTGAGGAAGTGTTCGCCGTACATATCTTTAGGCTCCGGATGGAATATGATATCTACGCCTTCGGACGCGCATACGGCTGTGTCAGCCTCGAGATCTCTCGGATAGCTGTCGAGGTCCTCGTTCGGTCCGAACTGTATAGGGTTTACAAAGATGCTTACGACAACTCTGTCGTTCTGTTCAGCTGCCTTGTGTATAAGGCTTCTGTGTCCGTCGTGAAGGTAACCCATAGTAGGCACGAGACCGATGGATAGGCCTTCCTTCTTCCACTGGCGGGCGATTTTCTGCACTTCAGCAGGGTTTGAGATGATCTGTGGTTCTGACATTTTTTCCTCCGATTCTGGTACGGTTTGACGAAATACCGTCCTGACCTGAAACAGTTTTTTGATCTCAGGCGCCGTTGACGCCTGTTTCGTACAAGTCCTTATTTTAGTACTGCCTTGCGTCTTAGTCAATCCTTAAGGAATGTTAAGGTTGCATTGCCATAAACATAATCTATAATAGATTTGCGTGTCAGATAAAAGATTTTGGAGAACGGGAATTTTGTGAAAGGAGTCCGGATCATTCCGGAGACGATTGTTTATGGAAAATTATTTGAGCTTTGAGAAAAAAGAAGCTAAGAAGAGGAAACGCAGGCGCGCTGTCATGGTAATACTTGCTGTAGTCATCCTGGTCCTTATCATCCTTGCGGTGATCTGGAAACCCGGAAGCTGGCAGCTGTCGCTTAAGATGAAAGGCGACCCTAAAGTGACCATCGATATGGGAGACAAGTATTCCGACGCGGGAAGCGAAGCCTTCAGAACGAATAAGTTCCTGAAAAATATGAAAAAGGATGTTGAAGTGAAAAAGACCGGCAAAGTCGACGTCAATAAAGAAGGGACCTATACCATCACATACAGCGCCAGCTACCATGACCAGAAAGCTGAAAAAAAACGTACGGTCGTAGTAAAAAACGAGAATCCTATCATCACTCTTCACGGAGGAAAAGATTTTACGGTCTACGATACTATCGGCTTTAAGGATTCATATTCGGCGGTCGATATCAACGGCAATGACCTGACGGGTTCGGTTGAGTACAACAGCAATCTGGATACCACTAAGCCTGGCAAATACGAGATCCATTACTGGGTAAAGGACTCTGAAGGCCATATGGGAAGGGCGATAAGGAAGATCACAGTCAAAAAATTCCCTGTGCCTGAGATAAAGCCGGTGGAGCAGAAGACCATCTATCTCACGTTCGACGACGGCCCGTATAAATACACTGACCAGCTTCTGGACATACTTGCGCGCCACAATGTAAAGGCTACATTCTTCGTTACAAACGCCTATCCGCAGTACGCTTACGATATCAAAAAAGAGGCTGAAGCGGGCCACGCTGTCGGTATCCATACATATTCACATGACTACGGAAAAGTATATGCGAGCGACGAAGCCTTCTGGCAGGATCTAAATGATATGCAGAAGGTCATAGAACAGCAGACCGGAAAGAAGACAGATATCACAAGGTTCCCGGGAGGCGGCTCAAATACCGTCAGTGCCAAGTATTCCCCGGGTCTCATGATCAGGCTTGCCAATGAGCTTACAGCTAACGGATACTGGTATTTCGACTGGAACGTGATGAGCGGAGACGCGGGCGAAACAAGGGATCCTGTTCAGATACAGGCCAGAATGGAAAAGGGTGTTTCCGAGGAAAACAGGTCTATAATCCTCTGCCATGATATACATCCGTTCACGATAGCGGCCATGGAGCCTTTCATCACATGGGCTCAGAGCAACGGCTATAAGTTTGAGACCTTAAAGAAGGGTGATTTCGCGGCTCATCAGCACATCAACAATTAGTCTTTACGACTTGGGAGCAGATCTTCAAAAATACTGATTTCAATAATATAGAGTTGAAAAAGAAGGGGGTGTCTCAAAAGTGGTAATTTACCACTGCTGAGACGCCTCCTCGTTTAGTTTTGGAATTCCAACGGCTGCAGGAAATGGGCAAGCTTATGGTTTTTCAAGATAGAATGCCGTTTCTGCAAAAAATGCGTACTCTA
>JAQYCQ010000015.1 GCA_028724585.1 Bacillota bacterium
GCCCTCCGCGAGACAAGATCTCCTTGCGCAAGCTGAAGATCCCTGAAAGACTAACAGGTTGATAGGCCAGAGGTGGAAGTGCAGCAATGCATGCAGCTGACTGGTACTAATAGATCGAAAGCTTAATCAAGAACAGTAAAAAAGATAACTCAGGAAAGTTAGGGAGTTATATCGCTGATTTAGTTAAAAGGCGAAAAGAGAAAAGTCAGAAAGTTCGATAGATCATAGGTCTTCAGAACCGAGACACATATGCGGTGGTGATTGCGGGGAGGATCCACCTGTTCCCATCCCGAACACAGAAGTTAAGCTCTCTTGCGCAGACGATACCTGGCGGGCGACTGCCCGGGAAAATATGAAGCCGCCGCTTAGGAAACCGAGATACGATCTTGTATCTCGGTTTTTTTATGTAAAAATACAGTTCCCGGGTGGTCGCCCGCCATACAATGCGACTGCGCATTTTCCACAGGAGTGAGACGTGACCATACAATGTACCTGTCATGTCTCACTCCTGTTACAGGTTTTAAGGGAAAATGCGACAGCGTAGGGAGAGAGCTTTCAATTTAATATCTTATCTATAGCTCTCGACCGTAGGAGCGAAGCCGGAATAAGCAGTACTGAGCCGGCTGAGTGTTGCCCGGGCTCCGCTGCCGTCTTGTCAGATATATATTTATCATCGTCAGATATCTACTCATCATCGTCATCCGGGAGCATGGCGGATATTATCGCTGCTCCGCTGAGGATCAGCGCCGCTGCCGCCGCGGCTCCTGCCCCGTAAAGGACCTTGCCGAATCTGGACGGGTTCTTTAAATATGTCTTCGGGCTGAGATCCCTTTCTTCGATCTTGCAGGGACGCGGAGCCGCGTAAGCTTCAGGAAGAGCTCCTCTAAATGAGAGAAGATAGTCTATAAACGCCGTCCACTCTCTTACTGTGTTTCCATTCCTGTCCTTCAGGATAAGCCTGTCAAGGTCCCTGACCTTTTCTCCGCTTTCGTCTTTTATAGTGACGTTGAGGAAGCCATGGCTGGCGGATGTGATCTGCGGCATCATGAGAGCCATGTACTGATTGCAGACAACTTCGTACATCCGGTCGTTCCTTACAGGCTGCCAGTCGCCGTTATAGTCTTTGGTAAAAACATCTATAACGCGGTTCATGAAAGGCCTCTTGTCGGAATACGTGTAGCGCAGCCCAGAGAAGAAAAGCTGCGAGTCGGACCTGAGCCTGCCCAGACTGGCGTCTATCTCGCAGAGCTGGCGGAGCTCCTTTCCTGAGAGTTTAGAGCTTATGAGCGGATAGCCGATCTTTCCGTCGCTGCCGCGCCCCAGAGGAACGATATTATACGCGTCCATCAGGGTGACATCTCCCTTGTAAATGGTGTCGCGGATTATGCCCGACGCATCGACAGCTATGACATTTTTGCCGCATCCCGCTTCGACTGCCGCATGTACATATGAGTCGGTGACCAGGTCAGCAATGCTGTAATTTCCGAAATGATAGCTTTCGGTATGGAGATCGTCCAGGCATATGCCCGAAGAGCAGAGCACGTCATCGAACTTAAGGCCGCAGCCGCTGAGGAACTCTTCCTGTACCCTGCTTTTATATTCCTCGACCTTGGCGCTGATCTCAATATCCTCGGCCCAGGAATCATCTACAGGGAGCAGCTCGTAGCGGAGCACGCTTCCGTCTATCATGTTGATGTCGAGCAGTCCCAGGTATACGCAGTTGCATCCGCAGGAGCATATGACCGTGTCGTTTCTGACGACAGGACGTTTGAGGACCGTATGGGAATGGGCGCTGATGATCACGTCGACTCCGTCGACAGCTTCAGCAAGCTGAAGGTCCTCGGCTTTGTCAGAATCCTCGCTCATGCCGCCGTGGCTCAGGACTACCGTGAACTGTGCTCCCTTGCGCTTCATTTCTGTTATTGTCTTTTTCAGGGCAGCTTTTTCTTTTACGAATGTTATAGATCCCGGATAAGCTATATCGCCCTCGGACTCACTGCCCATCATACCGGTCACGCCGACCTTGTATCCGCCGATATCCCTTATCATATACGGGAGACATCCCAGGCTTTCCAGAGCGTCTTTGAGATCCCTGGAATCGCCGGCATCCGTAAACGCCATATTGGCGCAGAGTATCTGAGGAGGCTTTTCCGCGCTGCGGAGCATCTCAGCCAGCGCTTCCACTCCGTAATCGAACTCGTGGTTGCCTATTGTGACCGCGTCGTAGCCCATCATTCCCAGAAGGGACAGATCAGGAGCGCTGCTGCTGTAGATCCCGTTGAAGAGGGATCCCATGGAGAAGTCACCTCCGTCTACTACGAGGCAGCTTTCTGTGCGGTATCTGTCTATCATGGTCTTAAGGCGCGCGTAGCCGCCGATAGTCGTTACTTTCCCTTCTTTGACAGCCTTATATGGAAGGATCCTGTCATGCATGTCCGCGGTGAAAAGGATCCGGAGAAAGTTTCCGTTCCGTATACTGTTTGCCATTATCTTCACCTGCCTGTCTGTTTCAGTAAGCAATATATATTGTCAATTTAACACGAATACAGGTATTTGGCAATTGTCCGGAGGACAACGTCAGCGGAGCTGACGCAGGCGCTTTATTTCATTATTATTACGCTGTTAACAGGGTATATATCTTTAGGTAAAAGTATTTTCATGACGGTAAGGGAAAATAATAGGGTAAATTATCATATGTAAAATGATTGTCCGGTATAGCAAATCGTTGATGCACCATAGGAGATTGATATAAATTTAATTAATGGTATAATTACTTTTGATAGTGAAAAAAGGCAGGAAAATGGAGGTGACTGCGTTGAAGCATAGAGATTACAACCCGCAGTCGGATTTTATCTGTTCGTTTGACGGCTGCAAAAACAAACTTCAGGGTGTGAGCAGCCGCGCGGCTATGGAAGAGATAAATGTGCCGCCGGAGATAAACGGAAGGCCCGTAATGGAGATAGGCGAAGGAGCTTTCGCTGACAGCCCGAAGCTTAAGTGGGTAAAGATACCAGACAGCGTCGATAATATAAGGAACAGTGCGTTTAAGAACTGCCCTGAACTGAAGGAAGCGGTTCTTTCGGCAGGCCTGGAGAAGATAGGAGCCTTTGCTTTCAGCGGCGATGAAAATCTCAGGTCAGTTACTATATCGGACCACGTGAAGAGGTTTGAGATAAACTCATTCAAGGGCTGCAGGAGCCTTAAGGAAATAAAGGTCATCAGCAGCGAGACCGGCAGGATAAAGACTTATCAGGTGGCAGGCGACAACGATGAGTCCATCTGGATGTTCGTGAGCGCGGTTCTGAGGGCGGCTGAGCCCGGCAGAGGCTCTATGGAGAAGTATGATGCTGCTTTTCTCGAGCTGCAGGATGAAGACGCCATATTCAGGATCTCGGTGCAGAGGCTGCGCGATCCTGTAGACCTTTTCCCTGATATGGAAAAAGTATACAGGTTGAGGCTCAGAAATATGGTAAAATCGGTAATACTGAGGGACCGTGTGGACAGGCTGACGGCTATTGGCGAGCTGGACTGCATAGATATGGACTCCCTCGATTATTATATAGAACTTGCCAGCCGCATAGGAGGCGGCTGCATTGCCTACCTGCTGGAGCACCAGTACAGAAAATCCAGGATAGGCGTAAGAGATTATTCGCTGTAGGAGACCGGGAGGAAACGGTGAAATTATGGCAGAATTACCTGTAAAAGATGGAGAACAGCTGACAAGGGCGCAGATGCGCGAGCAGGATGAAAAGGAAGAAGCCTTTCAGCAGGCCCGCAGGATAGCCCTTCAGATACTGACTCTCACAAGGAACGGACTGTTCGTATCTCTCAGGTTCATGGATGTGGCACTGTGCCAGTTCGTGTACGTGAGCTCTGATATGGTAGATCTTCCGTTCGATATCAAGACGGTGGCGACTACCGGGGAGCATCTGGTATTCGATCCGCGCTACATCATCAGGCAGTACATGCGCGAGAAAAAGACGCTTTCGCGTGACTACCTGCACATGGTGCTGCACTGTATATTCAGGCATCCTTTCGTATCGACAAACATGAACCGGGAGATGTGGGACCTGGCCGCGGATATAGCGGCAGAGGCGACTATCTGCGACCTGGAGCTCAACCAGACCGAGGTACAGGACTCTTCAGAGATAGAGTACGAGATAGAGCGCATCAGGGGATTCGTAACCCAGATGAATGCCGAGAAGATATACAGATTCCTGCTT
Source organism: Bacillota bacterium (assembly GCA_028724585.1). Taxonomy (GTDB): domain Bacteria; phylum Bacillota; class Clostridia; order Peptostreptococcales; family Anaerovoracaceae; genus RUG708. The sequence goes on from JAQYCQ010000015.1 coordinate 4,224, forward strand.
ACCGGGGATGTGACGGCTAAGGACATTAACAGATGGACAAAGCTTTTCCACCGTGACGAGCACGATATCTGGTGGGAGGTAGCGCGCCGCATCGAAGAAGAAAAAAAGAAGCAGGCTGAGGAAGAGGCTGCCCGGGACGATCAGTCCGGCCAGGAGCCTGATCTTCAGGACGAAGACGAAAACAAGGAGAATTCAGAGGAAGAGCAGCAGGAAAATCCGGATGCTGAGGATTCCGATGAAAATCCTGACGATACTGACGAAGAACAGGAAGATCAGGATGAGGAAAATGAAGCTCCTGACGACGGCTCCGCCGACGAGAAATCTGAAGATTCCGAAGAAGGCGATGAAAACGACCAGTCTTCAGATGAAGAAAGCGATGAAGACCAGGACGGCGGCGATGAGGACCAGGACCAGTCCGATGAGGACGAAGGCGGGGACGATGAGCCCGGCTACGATGAGTTCGAGGATGAGTACGTAAGCTCGCCGGGCGGAGACAACGAAAATTCCGACGATCCTTCTCAGGGCGATCCCAACTCCCAGACTCAGGAGTCAGACGAGGAGAGCAGCGGCGAAGGCGAAGGCGGCGGCAATCCTGGCGATGACCCTGAGCAGAGTGACGAAGAAGGCTCAGAGAGGGACAACGATACAAAGACTGATAACCTGAGCGGTCAGGACGACGGGCATCAGCCTAAGAACGATAAGAACGATGAATCCGGAAACCTGGACGGTGAGACAAAGGAAGGCGCTCAGGACGATACTGAGAATCCTTTCGGCGACAAGAGCCAGGAAGGCAATCAGGATCCGGGCGGCGGCGCCGGCATGCAGAAAAACGAAGGCTCAAAGAGCGGCGAGCATAGCGCCGGCTCGGGCGGCGGCGGAGAAGGCAAGCAGGCAGCCTGGCAGCACGAAGGCGGATCGGAGCGCAGGAGCGATGGCCAGCGCGACGAGAACGATATGCGCAGGCTGGACGGAAGCGCCGACCCTAATAGTGAACAGAAAGAGCTTCAGGGCGACAATGACTCGCGTCAGGAAGCAAAACCTGAACAGGGTACAGCCGATCAGGGAGAGGAACCGCCTGAGGAAAAGCAGCCTTCTTTCATGCATAACGGAAAAGAACAGGAAGAGCTGGAGAACAAGTGGAAAGAGATCAGCGAACGCATGCTGGTAGACCTGGAGACCTCGTCTAAGGAATGGGGCGACAAGTCGGACGCCATGGTCCAGAATCTCAGGAAGATCAACAGGGACAAGTACGACTACAGGACATTTTTACAGAAGTTCTCTACTCTCCGTGAGGATATCCAGATAAATGACGATGAGTTCGACTACATATACTACACATACGGGCTCGAGCACTACAAGGATATGCCGCTGATAGAACCGCTGGAGTACAAGGAAGTCAAGAAGGTAAGGGATTTCGTTATAGCGATAGATACGTCAGGCTCCTGCGCCGGCGAGGTCGTGCAGAAGTTCCTCGACAAGACATACTCTATATTCAGCCAGCAGGAAAACTTCTTCAGGAAGATCAATCTGCATATCATACAGTGCGACGCGGCTATACAGAGCGATGTCAAGATCACAAACAAAGAAGAATTTGCCGACTACATGAAGGACCTGGAGTTCAGGGGCTTCGGCGGCACAGATTTCAGGCCGGTTTTCGAGTACGTGAACCAGCTTCTGGAGCATAATGAGTTCGACGACCTTAAGGGTCTGATATATTTCACGGACGGCAACGGAGTGTATCCGAAGAAGAGACCGCCATATGAAACAGCATTCGTATTCGTCGACGACGATGAGTTCGATTATGAGGTGCCGTCGTGGGCAATGAAGCTTGTGCTTGAGACAAGCGATATTACTGAGGAGGTTCTTATATGAACATTAAAGAAGCAAAAGAGGAGATTCAGCGCGCGATAACCTCTTATTTCATGAAGGATGAATTCGGCGACTATGTCATCAGCCGCGTAAGGCAGCGCCCTGTACTGCTGATAGGCGATCCTGGTATCGGCAAGACAGCTATCATGGAACAGATCGCTGAGGATCTGGGCATAGGCCTGGTATCGTATTCCATGACTCATCACACCCGCCAGAGCGCCATCGGACTCCCTAAGATAGAGCAGAAGGTTTACGGCGGAAAGGAATACAGCGTTTCCGAATACACCATGAGTGAGATAATAGCTTCTGTATACGACAAAATGGAGGAGACAGGCCTTAAGGAAGGAATCCTCTTCCTCGATGAGATAAACTGCGTATCTGAAACTCTCGCTCCTGCTATGTTGCAGTTCCTGCAGTACAAGACCTTCGGCAAGCACGAGGTTCCGGACGGCTGGGTCATCTGTACAGCCGGCAACCCGCCTGAGGCCAACAAGTCGGTCCGCGAGTTCGATATCGTAACACTCGACCGTGTCAAGAAGATCGTCGTGGAGCCTGATGTAGACGTATGGAAGGAATACGCCTACAAGCATGAAGTACATCCGGCCATCATCTCCTATCTCGAGATAAAGAAAAAGGATTTCTACAGGATAGAGACTACGGTAGACGGAGTCCAGTTCGTAACAGCCAGAGGCTGGGAAGACCTTTCAACAATGATAAAGCTGTACGAAAAGCAGGGCTATGAAGTAGATGAGAAGCTGATAGGCCAGTACCTGCAGCATCCTAAGGTTGCCAAGGATTTCGCTATCTACTACGACCTTTACAACAAATACAAGTCCGATTACCAGATCCAGAACATCCTGGACGGCACATATCCTGAGGAGATCGCCGAGAGAGCTAAAAAAGCCAAGTTCGACGAAAGGCTCACTCTCATCAGCCTGCTTCTGGAGGCTGTCAGCTACAGGGTAAAGGAAGACGTGGAGACAGAGGATTACATTACAGAGCTCCACACACTGCTCGCGGAAGTCAAAAAAGTATGCTCGCTCGCTGACCCTAAGATGGAAAACATCGATACTATCCTGGGCAAGTATATACTGCAGCGTACAGCCGATTACCAGGAGAAAAAGCGTTCTACCGTGCTCCCTAGGGAAAGAGAGATCGTGCTCCGCAAGGTCATCCTTACTCTGGAGGACTACAGGAACCATCTAAGAGAAGACGGCATCACAGATCTGGCAGACGGCTTCGAGTATATAAAGACTACATTCGCCGCGGCTGTAGCGGAAATGAAGGAGCATATCTCCACTACTCAGGAAGAGCTGGATAATATGTTCACCTTCGTCGAGGACGTATTCGGAAACGAGCAGGAGATGCTGGTAGCCGTTACAGAACTCACTGTAAACTACTACTCCGCGAACTTCATCAGCAGATACGGCTGCGACAAGTACTTCGAGCACAATAAGGAGCTCCTGGTATACGAGCGCCAGCAGGAGCTGCTGTCCGAGATCACTCTCTTAAACGACAGAGACGACATAGATCTTACTATTTAATAAGTTAAAAAAATAAAAACGCGTCAGCTCCGCTGACATGCGGCGTCCCCCGCGGGGGACGCCTTTTTTTTCGCTTTTATCGGTAAACGGTAAATAACACGTACATTCAAAGGCTGCCCTAACTCCAATAAAATAATCAGGGGAAGCCAATACGATCTTCTCCGGATCATGACTATGGAGGATACAAAATGAGCAGCTTAAGAAGAACGGAAAATGACAGC
>JAQYCQ010000016.1 GCA_028724585.1 Bacillota bacterium
TAGAGTACGCATTTTTTGCAGAAACGGCATTCTATCTTGAAAAACCATAAGCTTGCCCATTTCCTGCAGCCGTTGGAATTCCAAAACTAAACGAGGAGGCGTCTCAGCAGTGGTAAATTACCACTTTTGAGACACCCCCTCGATTATTATATTATTCAGATTCTTCTTCAGATTTCTTCTTGCGTCCGCTGACCATGCTGTGACCTGTAATCATGCACATTACCATGCCTATACATGCTATAACAGCCCAGAATTTATGCTGCTTGAACATATCTGCTCTCCTTTCCGCTTTATGCTGCTGATCACATCAGCAGATTTATATGTCAAAGACATGATAACACAAATATACATCAGTTAGTAATATCTAACAAGATAAAAGGGACAAATTTTTTCAGCTTTCTATTCCACAGCCTTCAGGGATTCGGCCATGGAAATTCCGCGGATGCGGCGGCGCATGAAAACATCGACTATCAGAGCGAATACTATCGTGCAGATAACGGAAAGCACATAGCTGAGCGCAGTCACATGTATGTCAAATGTCATGGTATCGATGACTATCCTGGACATGACGGCATGGTGGAAGGCCCAGCCGCAGGGCAGGCCGATGAAAGCCGCCAGCGCTGAAGCCATGAGATTCTCCCTCAGCACATAGCTGTTCGTTTCCTTAGGATAAAAGCCCAGCACCTCCACAGTGGCTATCTCCCGGCTCCTCTCCTCAATATTTATATTCGTCAGATTGAATATGACGATGAATTCCAGAGCGCCGGAGAACAGCACGATGATCCATATGATGTAATTGAGGCAGGAAACAGCGCTGTCAACTGAATCCTTGGTTTCAGCCAGACTGGAAACGCCCGTTATCCCGCTTATGGCAGTAATGTCTTCGGCTGTCTTTTCTATATCGCCATCGACATTGAGCAGATAAGTATTGGGCTGCCAGCTGCCGAAGCCATCTCTGCAGGTTTCAGCAGATATGAGCACAAAATTATCGACATAATTGTCGAAAATACCGCTGATCTTTACACTCATTTTTTCAGAGTCAGCGCTGCTTATTTCCATAGTGTCACCGACAGAAAGACCAAGCTTCTCAGCGATCTTAGTACCTACGACGGCTCCGCCGTCATCGGGAAATGCCACCCGCCTGTCTCCCCTGTGCAGATCCCAGAAATCAGCAAGACCACTGCTGTCATCAAAGCTGTACAGATGAACCGTATTCATGCTCCCGCCGTCCGCTCTTACATCGACCAGCGATGTGGAGCATGCCAGACGGCCTGTCACGTTCTCCATGCCGTCTATCCGGGCGGCGATCTCTTCAGAAACTGTATCAGCGTCAGGCATAGAAAGCTTGTACATGGCAGTTTGAGACATGCTGGCGGCAGCCTGTAGGGCACTGCTTTCCGCGATGGCCGCCGGACCGTCAGCGGAGCTGACGTCGGATACCTGGTCGTATGCTCCCGAAGCTGCCACTGACGAGGCAGCATAGGCTTCGGGAGAAAAATTCGCTTCCAGCTGATATTTCTGCACTCCTCCGTACTGGAGACTGCCAGTGTCTATCATGGAATCCCGCACGCCGAAGGCAGTGACCACGAGTGCCGTGCAGCAGCTTATGCCCACCAGCATCATGATGAATCTGTTTCTGTAGCGAAACATGTTGCGCAGGGTGATCTTCTGCAGAAATGACAGGCGGCTCCAGAGAGGTCTGATCCTTTCCAGCAGGATGCGTCTGCCGTTTTTTATGGTCTTAGGCCTGATCAGCGCTGCCGGTTCGCTCATCAGCTCTGTTCTGCAGGAAATATATGTGCTGACCAGTATTCCGGCCATGGATACGCCCAGAGTGATGAGGGCGAGAGAGGGGCTGAATACATAATTGAGCGGGGCAAAATCATAAAGGGAGCCATATGCCTTCCACAGCACGAGCGGAAAGGCCCGGGTACCGAAGAAAAAGCCGCCTGCCCAGCCCGCAAGCATCGCGCTTCCGGCGTAAAGCATATATTTCATGGTAATGGCACCGCTGCTGTATCCCATGGCTTTGAGAGTGCCGATCTGAGTACGCTCCTCGTCCACCATGCGGCTCATAGTGGTTATGCAGACCAGCATGGCGATGATGATGAAAAATATTGGGAAAATGTCAGCTATGCCGGTGACGATAGATGTGTCATTGTCAAAGCTGGCGTATCCGGAATTTTCATTGCTGGTAAGTACATATACGGACTGATCCTCAAACATGTCCGACAATCTGCCGCTGTACTTTTTCAGCCGGCTGTCATAACCTTCTGTGTATATGGGACCGGTATCGCTGAGTATGACATCTATCTCCGTATAAACAGGGCTTGTCAGAGATTCTGCGGGAACATATATGAATCCCGCGGGAGCTCCGCTCCCTATGGAAGCCGTGCCGCGGCTGTCGCCGAGGTAGAGCGGAGAATTGCAAAGTCCCACTATCTTAAAGGAATCCTGTCCGATCGCGGCGGAAGTATCCGAGCGGTTGTCGTCGGAGACGACCAGGTTGCTGCCTATATTTTTTTCAGAGAAGGCTTTCGCGTCCGCCAGGCATTCGCTTTCTTTTTCCGGCATGCGGCCGGCCGTCAGCGACGGCGTATTTACCTTGTCATTTATGGACATCAGCGTATACGGATCTTCTGAGCCTGCGTAAGTCATCATGGCATCTATATGCACTGTGCCCTGGGCCTGCCGGACGTAATCCTGATCTCTGACATCTTCAAGATCGCTGTCCGTCAGTCCTGAGGCAGACATGATACGGATGTCAGAAAAATTGTGGTCATTAAGATACTGCTGACATGTGTCAGTGAACTGAACGTCTGTAACCTTGAGGCCGGCGAAAAAGCCGACGCTCAGCAGGACAATGAGCAGCAGGGCCAGACAGCGGGAAAATGAAGTGTGTATGCTGCGCGCGGTCAGCCTTGAAATGGAATTCATCACGAGCCCTCCTGTCAGACTACCACTCTATCTCATCTATCGGAACCACGTTCCTGTTTATTTCATCTGACATTATCTTTCCGCTCCTTATCCTGAGTATGCGTTCGGCCATAGGCGCTATGGCCTGGTTGTGAGTGATGATGATAACAGTTGTATGCTTTTCGCGGCTGAGGTCATATATGAGCTTGAGCACAGATTTACCTGTTATATAGTCGAGCGCGCCAGTAGGTTCATCGCAGAGCAGCAGGCGGGGGTTCTTTGCCAGGGCGCGCGCTATCGCAACTCTCTGCTGTTCGCCTCCGGACAGCTGGGCCGGGAAATTGTCCCTGCGCTCTGCCAAACCCACCATGTCCAGAGCCTCTGCCGCGGGGATAGGATCTCTGCAGAGCTGAGCGGCTATCTCCACATTTTCCAGAGCTGTCAGGTTGGGGATCAGGTTATAGAACTGGAAGACGAATCCCACATCGTGGCGTCTGTAGTCGACCAGCTCTCTGCCTGACATGCTGGAAATTACTTTTCCGTCAAACTTTATCGTCCCGGATGTCACATGGTCCATGCCGCCGAGCATATTTAGCAGGGTCGTCTTGCCGGCGCCTGATGATCCCAGCAGCATGCAGAATTCGCCTTTCTCTATTGAAAAGCTCACCCCGTCCAGTGCGTGGATGGCCGCGCTGCCGCTGCCGTATGATTTCACTACATTTTCAAAACTTATATATGCCATAGCCGGCCTCTCTTTAATATTTCATCTTGATCGTGAAAAATGCATATCTGCGCTTATAGACTGTATGCAGCCTGCCTGCTTCCGCGGCAGATACTTTTTTATCTATATTAAATTGTACATCATCAGGGGGCTGTCAAAAAGAAGAATGAAAAAAGGGGGGTCTCAAAAGTAGCGATCTGCTGCTGATGAGGCATCCCCTCTTGATTTATTACGCTCTGTTGTAAGAGCGTACAGATGAAACAGATGAGCTTATTTATCGGCGGAGCCGCTGCCGCCGGAGGCGGCGGGATCTTCTTTATCATTCTTTCCTGCGGCTTCATCCAGCTTTCTGAATTCCCTTATCAGGAGAAATACAGCTGTCAGTGCCATGGCCAGGTCTGCTATAGGACCGGAGAAAAGTACGCCGTTCAGTCCGAAAAACTTCGGGAGTACTATGAGCAGCGGCGGCAGAAATGCCACCTGGCGGACAAATGATATAAGTATGCTCATGCCGGGTCTGCCCTGAGCGGAGAAAAATCCTCCCACGGAGCTCTGCAGTCCGTTGAGAGCTATGAGCATGAAAAATATGCGGAAGTACTTTGCTGCAAATTCATAGTAGATCTCAGAGCCTGTGCCGAACATTTTCGTGATCTGCACAGGTATGAATTCGTACATGAGAAATATCACAAAACCGATGATCAGTATGAGCCGTATGACTCTGCGCGCTGTCATGATGACACGGCGGTAGTTTTTCTTTCCGTAGTTGTAGCTGATGATCGGCTGCATACCGTTTGTAAGTCCCTGCACTACAGCAGATGCTATGGTACTGACCTTGGCTGCCACTCCTGCCGCGGCCAGGCAGTTTTCCGCCCCGTATATGCTCTGTGCTCCGTAGATGACAAGTACCTGGTTCAGCATGACCTGGGTTACTGCCTGAGTGAGGAAATTGAAAGCGGGCCCCGCTCCCAGCAGACACAGATTTCCTGACAGACGGGGCGCAAGAATAAAGTTTCCTGGCGTAAGACAAAATGTTTTGAACGTCGGCAGGTACGCGATGACCATGGCCGCGCTCACAGCCTGAGATATGACCGTCGCCCATGCCGCGCCTGTTATTCCCATATGGAGTCCGGCTACCAATACCGCATCGAGAGCAATATTGAGCAGAGCCCCTGTCACGGTGCATACCAGAGCGTAATTGGGACTGCCGTCCGCTCTGATAATGAACGGCCCGGAGGCCCCTATTATTGACAGGGCAAATCCCAGGCTTATTATCCTGCTGTATTTCGCGGCATATGGATAGACTTCGTCTGTGCATCCGAGCATGTAAAGAATGGGCTTTGTCCATATGAGGAGCAGCAATGTCAGCAAAATGCCGAAGGAGATCATCAGGAAGAAAGCGTTTCCGACTATTCTGTGAGCCTTGTCCTCCTCACCGCGTCCCATGGACAGATTGAATGCAGCCGATGCTCCTACGCCTATCATCAGCGACAGTGACGTAAGCAGTGTGATGACCGGGAATATGACATTTGTCGCCGCGTTTCCCAGCACGCCTGTGGAATTTCCAATGAAAAGCTGGTCGACAATATTATATACAGACGTCACCAGACTGGAAGCCAGTGAAGGAAGACAGAACCTGAGCAGGAGCTTATTGATATCTCCATGCTCAAGCATATCCAGATTGTTATGTCTGTTATTCTCCATATCTTTATTTCCTATAGCAAATATCGGCCGCAAATGTTGATCGCATTACAATATTTTTGTGATACAATATTATGTACACGAAGTAATTATATCTGAACGCGCCCTCAGGCCAGGGCCGCAGCTGTCAATCATCCGATTGAGAAATGGAGGACCACCATGAGTGCTCAGTCATCAGATCAGTCGAACATCATTACAATCGCGGAAGCCGGTGACTACCTTAATCATTTTCAGCATCTTGAACGCGGGATCTCCCGCCTGGAGAAACTGGGAACACCTCTGCACGCGCCTAAGGGAACTGTTCTCAACAAAGTTAATAAGATCCCTGATCACTGCTATATCCTGAAATCGGGCCGCGTTGTCAGCTATGAATACAAATACACAGGAGACGAACGCATATACAATTTCATGGAAGCAGGTTCTATGTTTCTGGAGGAATGCCTGCTCTACGACAAAGCCTGTCCTGTCTTGTTCCGCACTACCGAGGACTCTGAGCTGATGGCCATAACAAAATGCGAGCTGAAGCACGCTTTTAAAAATGACCTCGATGTAGTGCTCGATGTGCTGGAATCCGTATCCATGAAATACCTGTCCTCAATGGAAGTGGCACGCCTGGATTCTTATCAGAATGCTTCATGGCAGATCTGCCGCTTTTTTATGATGACAGAAGCTCATTACAGCAGCCAGGCATCTGCCGCAATGCGCAAAAAACTGAAATCCGATACAGCTGTAAAACTAGAGCGGAAATTTTCCCATCAGACAATAGCCGAGCTTCTCGGCCTCAATCGTGTGACTGTCACCCGCAAGATAAATGAGCTGCAGAAAAAGGGGCTCATAGCCAAGGTTGATGGATATTACTATATCATCGACCCGGGCAGGATGATCCGCTATATGGATGCTGTCCAGTATCAGAAATAGAAATTTACGTCCGCTCCGCGGACATAAGGCCGGGAGACCTGTATAAGCGTCTCCCGGCTGTCTTCTTCGCTATGCCCCTGCCGCAGCCTGTCCGCTGCTTTCCGGCACTTCTGAGACAGCGCTGTCTATTATCAGCTGTCTGGCTTTCTGCCTGATGAGGTCTCTTGTTACGAGCTCTTTATCCACATTCGCTATGATATCATCCAGCTCCACTCCATATCTGGATGCCAGATCTTCGTAAGCCTGGTGCAGTTCATCGGCCGTAACGGTGAGCTTTTCTTCTTCTGCCACATTTTCATACAATATGTCAAAAGCCGCTTCCTGCGCAGCCTGCATGGATCTCTGTTCTCTCCAGTCTTTTTCGCTGTCCAGCTTGAGCGCTCCCAGATAGGCTTTGAATATCTCTTCAGTCATCTCCTCTGGTTTCATCTCAGATTTTTCTTTTACGCGCTCCTGGACGAGAGCATTTACCTGGTCTGTGAAATCGTCAGGCACCTTTCTGTATCTGCCGGTCTGATCCACTATCTGCTGTACGAGGAAGGATTCAGGCATTTCCTGATTTTCAAAGGAGACTGACTGCAGCATTATGTCCATGGAATCAGCCCTGACCTCGGCATCAGGTCTTGATATACCTACAAGAGCGTATGCTTTTTTCAGCAGGGCGACAGTATCAGCCAGCAGATGATATATGGAATCGCCGTTTGCTCTGAGCTTCTCCTGAGCCATCATCTGATCAAGCTTCTGATCCACCATGTGACGCGGGACATATCCTTCTATCTGTTCGCATGCCCTGCGCAGGGCTTCAAGCTCGAAGTTGGCCTTGTCCTCACGCGCGAACGGCACACTTATGCCTCTGTATTGTCCGAGCTTGACGTCAGGAAATCTGTCAGCTTTTACGGTAAACGAAACTCCGCCGTCAGCATCGTAGGAAACTGATTCCACAGTTGGAGCTCCCATGATCTTAATATGATTTTCCTGAAGATAGCGGGAGAAAAGTTCAGGGACTTTTATGTTCAGAGCTTCATCGTAGAGCACCGCGGGGCCATAGATCTGCTGCAGATCAGCAAGCTGGGCCATGCCCTGGGCAAAGCCCGGAACAGGATATCTCTCTGAATTGTCTTTATATGCCTTCATCTTTGCTTCGTCGAACTCTTCAGGTGTTATATGAAGTGATGCGTTCAGTATAGAATTGTCTTTATCTGATACCTGTTTTCCCATGGTATTTTCCTCCTGCCTGTGTATCCTGTTGATGATCTGTGCGGTTTTTACATGATGACCTTTACGCTGTATGAAGTCTTTGACTTTATATAGTCATCGTGGCCAGAGACCAGAGCCTTTATTTCCAGATCTGTACATAGCTGGTGATCCATAAGCCTGTTCCACATGCTTCTGAGAAGCTTCAGCCTCTCTCTGTCCTCCGGTCTGGCGTTGTAGAATCTGGTGTAGCTCCATGTGCCCAGCCTGTATATCTTCTTCTGCCAGCCCGTCATTTCCACCAGCTCATCGAGATTTATCTGATAGGGATCTCCGGGCAGCGGAGTCTCGGCATTGAGAACTTCTTCTTCCGGCTCATGAAATATGACGTCATTTCCATCTTCACCTATATATGCTGTGCCCATGACGGCCATGAGGCGGCCGTATTCAGCCTGGATGTATGCTGACCTTTCGAGTTCTATCATGGGCAGATACTTTTCTATCTGCTCGTTGACGCGTTCATCGTCCTGCTGTCTGAATTTTTCGAATGAGTCTGTCATAGCCCTATACCTCCCAGCTGATCTCATTTATTTTCTGTGCTATATCTTTTTTGCGCTCATCAAAGGCCAGCTTCTTCGAATGCATGTAATATCCGTCACATCCGTAATGACCTATGAAGCGTGCTGTGTAATAATCTGACGTAAGCTCTGTCACGAATATGAGTATCTCGTCGTCATCCTTGAATGCCTTCTCGCAGAAAGCAAATACATTGTTCAGCTGTGATACTGAAAGCGATGATTCTCTGCGAAGAGCTGCCACATCCTCGTTGAATATCTCTCTGATGACTGAAAATGCCGCATCTCCGTCCGCCGGCTTTTCCCTGACTATACCCGATCTGTACGACTGAAGAGCTGCTATGCATTCCTGCATGACAAGTTCCTTCTCTGTCGACAGAGTCGACGCCTGTCGCCCTTTGGCCAGTCTGTCGCGTATGTCATTTTCCTCAGCCGCGATAAGATCAGCAAAGCCTTTGCCGGCTCCGCCGGCATCTTCAGCGAACTGAGTTTTCAGGCGCTTCAGCACAGGCATGAGCGCATCGAGTCTGTCCTCGTGAGCGCATACGTTTTTTATGCCGTGCAGCAGGCTGTCGAACAGCAGTCCCAGCAGAGCTGCGCGTTCATCAGCCGCGGCTCTTTCGGCTCTGTAGATTATGGACTCCGATGCTTCACCGGAGAGGATCCTGTCTATCTGATAGTCACTTCTGTACTTGCGGAACAGATCGTAGTAGATAGCAAAATCTCCAGCTATCCCGGGATCCTGCAGGTACTGGCTTATGAGCTTTATGTCTACAGGTATATCCTTCTCTTCGTAAAGACGGATCATCTCTGCAAGGTCGTCCCAGCCTCTCGGAGTTACGAACCTCTTGCCGTCGACTGAGCTTTCTATCTTGTAGAAATCGGCTCTGCGCGCGTCAAGATAAGTCAGCACTGAAGGATGTACGGATTTTTCAGCAGCGTACTTTTTCCAGGTGTCGAAATCCGGTTCCACATCTATGCGCTTGAGTCTGTCCCAGGTGACGACGTCGAAATCTCTTACTGATTTGTTGTATTCCGGCGGATTGCCGGCAGTGACCACTATCCAGCCTTCCGGCACGCGGTGCTGTCCGAATACCTTGTACTGCAGGAACTGCAGCATGGAGGGAGCCAGCGTTTCTGATACGCAGTTTATCTCATCCAGGAAAAGTATACCCTCACGGACGTCTGTTTCACGCATAAGCCTGTAGACAGATCCTATGATCTCGCTCATGGTGTACTCGGACATCCTGTAATGATATCCTTCGAATTCCTCATCGACTATATAAGGAAGGCCCAGGGCAGACTGCCTGGTATGATGTGTCATTGAGTATGAAACGAGGCCGACACCCATTTCCGATGCTGTCTGCTCCATGATTGCGGTCTTGCCCACTCCCGGAGGACCCAGGAGAAATATCGGTCTCTGCTTTTCTACAGGTATGACGTAATTTCCGAATTTGTCTTTTGTAAAATAAGCAGTCATCGCATTTTTTATCTGCTGCTTTGCTTCTGCGATGTTCATAAGTGCCTCCGTATATCTTTACGCGGTCATATGCTGTATTTATCTATGGCATCGTATTCTCCCATGCCTCTGCCTCTGTATTGCAGCAGCAGAGAGACTGTCTCCATAGCTTTTTTCTTCTCGGCATGCTCGAGAACAGCTTCATAATCTGCGGATCCTATGAGCCTGTGCTCGGTAAACCAGGAAACTGCCTGCAGCTGATTACGTTCGACAGCTATATCCAGCAGCCATCTGGCATCTGAAACAGCGGCAGCTTCATATGAACTTTTTATCTTTCCGCTATATCTGTCCGCATGAGACAGGAATCCGATAAGTGCCGCGGCATATGTCCGCTCATCTTCCCTGACAGCGAAGCTTCCTGCAGTGTGGCTGCCCGGGACATTCTGCATCAGTGATCCGGGATCTATTCCAGGTGCCGTAAGAGATACGAGATTTTCGCAGCCATCCAGCGGATCCCGCCCCAGGCTGCTTATGGATTCCGGAAGCTCGAGACTTCTAAGGACCGGCATCTCTGTAAATGCATGACTGCCGATAGATTTCACGGTCTCGGGGACTGATATCCTGGTAATAAAAGGGTTCCCGCGGAATGTTCCACTGGCTATGCTTTTTATCCGCGCTGGAAGCACAACTTCAGCGTCATGATTCAGATAGGAATAAAGTGTGCCGTTGATCATGACCAGTCCGTCATCATCAGCCAGCTTAAGACATCCGTCGAACAGTCCGCCGCCTATTTCAGGCACATCAGAAGGCATCCTGATATATTCCAGCTCTGTGCAGCCTCTGAATGCTTCGCTGCCCAGATATGAGAGCTTATCAGGAAGATCAGCCCTTCTCAGATTCCTGTCTCCGGCAAAGGCTCTGTCTCCTATGCTTTCAAGACTCTCCGGCAGTGAGATGCTCTCCATATTTCTTAACATTTCAAAAGCCGAGCTGCCTATGGTCTTTATTCCGTCCCTGATAACTGCATGTGATACCTTTTCACATCCCTGAAAAGCCTGATCAGGGATATGTATAAGACTGCCGGGTATATCCAGCTCCTTTACGCTGTAGCAATAGGAGAATGCCGAATCGCCTATGTGCTTCAGATTGGGAGGAAGACGGAGCTCTTCAAAAAACTTGTCCCCCGAAAAGGCCTGCTTTTCTATCACCTCGAGACTTTCAGGCAGATAAAGCTCCTGCAGGTTTGTGCATTCATAAAATGCCTCAACACCTATCTTTTTCACACCTTCAAGAATGTTGACGTGATGCAGATTATAGCAGCCCGAAAATGTCCATTCGTTTATCTCATCCAGGCTGCCCTCAAAATGCACATCCTCAATATTTGTCGTCATAAAGAAGGCCCAGCCGCCCAGCTTCTTCAGCGATCTGGGAAAGCTTATGCTGTGCAGACTTCTCATCGAGGCGAAAGCCCCTATTTCGATGTTTTCGACTCCTTCATCTATCTGAATGTCGTAAAGTCTGCTGCATCCCCTGAAGCAGTGCCAGCCCAGAGTTTTTACAGTTCCCGGAATATGCACATGGAAAAGTCCCGTACATCCGGAAAAAGCCCGCCAGCCTATATATTCAAGTGCAGGCGGGAATTCAACCTCTGACAGAAGCACCCTTTCTGTGAATGCATCCGCGGCGACTGCTACTGTCCCATCCGGGATAAAAGCCTTTCTTACAGTCCGTTTTGCCTTAAACAGAACCTTTCCTATATATCTGAACGGACCTTCCCAGTTGAGTTCATCCTCATCGTAGAATTTATAGAAAGCCGTTCCCTGAAAGGCATCCCGCTCCAGTCTGGTCACATTGTCGCCTCCGGCGACATACTCCAGGCTGCGGCACCACTGAAATGCCTCTTCTCTGATTGTTTTCAGCGAGTACGGCAGCCTTACGGCCTTCATGTCTGCCGCGTCTCTGAACGCGCCTGCAGCTATCTCTGTGACACCTTCGGGGATGATAACCTCCAGGTCATGTCCTGTGTATTTCTTCAGTATTCCGTTTTCTATCTCCATACAAGACGTGTCCATAGCTGTCACATTTTCCTTATGTCACTTGCTTCGAGCACAAGCTTCATTGCCCATGGCGGTACATCAGGTATTTCTCTGCCCTCGTCTATGAAGACGAAACAGGATTCATACTGAGGAGCGGCAGCCGGAAATGTTCCGTAACCATCCGTGAAATATATGATGCCTTTCAGATCGCTGAATTCGTGCTGACGGATCAGTTCGTCCACACGCTCGAAAACGGGCCTGAAATCTGTTCCTCCGAAACCGAGAAGCGTCATATTTTTTATATACTGCTCGAATTCCTCATCAGTAGTGATGAGCACATCTGAAGTCACGCTCGCGCTGCACTCCATTATATGGATGTTTACCCTGGAGAAGAAATTGTTCGTCTGCTTCAGGATATTCCAGGTTTTCTGGACGAACATCTGCACGAGATCGCCTGCAACAGACTCAGATGTGTCTATGGCTATGACGAAATCCCTGATCTTTTTCACTTCGCGGTACTCCAGAGGTTCTATCAGAGGCATGTTGTCATAAAGCTGCATGCCATATGTATAGAAAATGTAATCGAACTCATCATCGTTCAATTCGACGTTTTCTCCCATAGCCGAGAATTTCCTGAGGAATTCCGCGTAATCATATCTTTCTCTGTTAATTCTGCGCAGCGTCTGAATTATGGCGCCTGTGCCGCTTCCATATGATTCATTAAATGTTGTGAGATCCACTTCCACTCGCTGCGCTATTTCTTTCCATTTTCGCTTAACATCATCCGGCGCTGGCAGCGATTCCTTCTCTTTTTTCCTCTGATCATCGCCGTTCTCCGAACTGCTTTTGCTGTTTCCGCTGCCTGCGTCATCATTATTGTCGGCGGAGCCGTCGGTCTCTTCCATTTCTTCGCTGATCTCATCCTGCTGCATTTCATTTTCCGATTCTTCGGAATCATTGCCTGCCTCAGATTTCATATCTCCTTTGACAGCAGATTCGGAATCGTCTGTGTATGAAAGCCAGAGGTTATGGTCATCAGCCAGAAATGCCTGCCTGAGATTCGATATTTCCGCCGGCCGGAGGTTTTTGTCTTTGTAGTATCTGTAGATCCGCTCGGCTGTTATGCCCGGGAGATCCTCTTCCAGTTCTTTAAGTATCCATGCCTGCTGTTCTTCTCTGCCGGCGTAAAGGGACTGTATGCCAAGCTGGGATATCTGATATTCTACCTGTATGTCACAGCTGAGATTCCACAGCTGGCGGTCGATATCCGCAGAGACGAACATGTGCTGGTAAAGACAGTGAAAAATCGTATGCAGATAATTGCGGGTCACCAGATTTTCGTTTTTCTGGTATGTCCTTATGATGAACGGCGCCGAATAGTACAGATATGTGCCGTCCGTCGCCGTCATCTCCGTTACATCCTCACCGGTCACGGACCGGAAAGGAAGGAATGCCTTTTCCAGGAAGCGGAGATTTATGCGCAGAGTGTTTCCTGAAAGTTCAAGTATTTCAGCTGCAAGCTCTTCAGGCTTTACTTTCTCTGTCATATCGGTCTCCACTTCCTTTTATGGTTACTATCTTCTTTTTCTGTTATGTTCTGTACCGCCCTGCGGTCCCGGTATTAGTAGCGGCCCTCAGGCAGAGGCGGCATGTTGGCAAACTTATCAGGCAGATCCTCTGCGCCGAATGCCGACTTGCCGGTCTTTTCGTGCTCACGCAGCATTCTCCAGAGTCTCTCAGGAGTTATAGGGAGTTCGCGCAGCGTTATGCCTGTAGCGTACATGATCGCGTTTGCAATGGCTGAGCCTACAGGAGCCGTTGAACCTTCTCCGGCTTCCTTTGCTCCCATAGGGCCTTCCGGATCCTGTTCTGAGCAGATTATGGTCTTCATGTGCGGCATATCGAGAGCTGTCGGGAATCTGTAGTCACGGAAGCCAGGGTTGAGGATAACGCCGTTTTCATCATACAGGCATTCCTCGAAGCAGCTGAATCCCAGTCCCATCGCTACAGAGCCTTCTATCTGGCCTTCTACGGCGCGGATGTTCAGCGGACGGCCGCAGTCGTGTCCGAATACGAAGTCTTCTACATCGACCTGTCCTGTCTCCATATCTACCTTTACCTTTGCGGCAGATGCTGAGAATGAGTATGCAGTCGCGTAGTTGCCGACGTTCTTTACATATACGTCCTTGTCGCCTTCGTGGCAGAAGGAGCCGACGCCTGCGCAGCAGCGGCCGAAGTTAGTCTCTTCATAGCCGAAGCATGCTTCGTTGTATGAAATGTTGTGTTCAGGGTCACCCTTGATAAATACGCGGTGATCCTTCATGGTGATGTCCTGAGGCTTGCATCCCCATTCGCCTGCCCAGTGTGAAAGCAGCTTGTACTTTGCGTCGCCGACAGCGTGGCGGGTAGCGTTTCCTGACAGGAATGTTACTCTGGATCCGAATGAACCGGCGTCCCAAGGAGTTGCCGTTGTATCAGACTGTACGAGCTTTACTTCGTCCATTCTCAGACCGAGTTCCTCGGCTACGATCATTGTCATTACAGTATCGCAGCCCTGTCCTATATCGTTGGCACCGCTGAATACAACGGCGTATCCTTCTCTGTTGAGTCTTACTATTGCTGCTGTAGAGCAGTAATGAGGAGTAACGAGTACAGGGAATCCTGTACCGGACATGAAGCCTGATCCGGAAAGACCTATGCCTTCACCGGAGCCCTCTTCGAATCTGAATCTGTGCTCCCAGTCTATGTAGTCTGCACAGGCTGTAAGGCATTCGTCGAAGCAGCAGGATGTGAACTCCAGTCCTGTCGGGCCTGTATAGTACGGTGTGATCTCGTTCTTTCTGCGCAGCTCCAGCGGGTCTATGTTTAACGCGTTTGCCACTTCGTCCATATGAACCTCGTGAGCGAAGTGCACCTGGCAGGCTGAATATCCCCTCATGGCGCCTGACGCAGGGTGGTTTGTGTAAGGTCTGCGGGCGTGCATGTCGATATTTTCAACCTTGTACGGGAATGTAGCGCAGATAAGGGAAAGCGTATTGGCAGCTATACCTGATCCGCCGTACGCGCCGCCGTCCAGGATGTGTATGCATCTCTTGGCCAGCATCTTGCCTTCTTTTGTAAAGGCACTCTGGATCTCGAAGCTTATAGGGTGTCTTGTACGCGTGCACATGAACACCTCATCGCGCTTGAGTATGCACTTTACAGGATGGCCTGTCATCTGGGCGAATTTGCACGGACAGAGCTCGTGCGCAAATACGTCCAGCTTGCCGCCGAAGCCGCCGCCGACCATAGGCTTTATCAGTCTTACCTGTGATTCAGGAACTCCCAGGCCCCATGCTATCCAGTAACGCGATACATAAGCGCCCTGAGTCGTGGTCCATATAGTCCATTCGCCGTTCTCATATTTTGCTACCGCGCCGTGAGGCTCCAGTGCCGCGTGGACCATCTGCTGAGTCTTGTAGTAATGGCAGTCTGTATAATCAGCTTCCGCGAAAGCCTTATCAGGGTCGCCTGCATTCATGACCGTGAATATAGACAGGTTTTCCTGATCAGGATAATGGATAGGAAGCGCATCTGGCTGCATTGCTTCAAATGGATCCAGTATCGGCTTGAGAGGCTCATACTCTACTTTGACCTTAAGGGCCGCTTCTGTTGCCGCTTCCTCTGTTGTCGCGCATACAGCAGCGACTTCGTCGCCTATCATCCTGACCTTTTCCCTGCAGAGAGGTTCCTTATCGGCCAGCTCCTTGAATGCTTCCGGGTTGCCCAGATTGTGGCCTTCCGGGAAGTCCTTGCCTGTCAGGAAAGCCTTGACGCCGGGCACCTTCTTTGCCTCTGTGAAGTCTATGGACTTTATACGGGCGTGAGCGTAAGGGCTGTGTACCAGTTTGCAGTACCACATATCAGGCAGATCCACGTCGTCTGTATATACAGCCTTTCCTGTGACCTTTGCCTCGGCATCTACACGGACATATGCATTGCCCTTGCCTGCCAGCTCGTAATCTTCCGGTTTCTTGTAGACACTTTCTATGTCTTTATAATAATCATGCTGCTTTATTGCCATTATTATGAAACCTCCTTTGCCAGGTCCTTAGCTGCCGCGTCTATAGCTTCGATTATCTTTACATATCCGGTGCATCTGCAGAGATTTCCGGCTATGGCATCCCTGATCTCGTGCTCAGTAGGATGAGGATTCTCATTGAGCAGAGCAACAGCCGACATTATCATGCCAGGTGTACAGAATCCACACTGCAGAGCCCATTTGTCTATAAATTCCTTCTGTACAGGATGCAGCTCACCTCCGCGGCGGATGCCTTCAATAGTAGTGATCTCATGTCCGTCAGCTTCTACAGCCAGCATCATGCAGGAGTTGACGGCAGCGCCGTCCAGCAGTATAGTGCATGCTCCGCACTCGCCTTCCTCACATCCTCTTTTTGTACCTGTGAGGTGCATCTGTTTTCTGAGGAAATCGACCATGGTCATGTTATCAAGAACGAGTTCTTCCCGTTCTTCACCGTTTAATTTGAATTTTATAACTCTTTTCATTGCGTCTTCCTCCTCAGGCCTTTATGGAATCGGCTGCTTTCTTTACAGCACGCTTTGTATAAACGCGGATCATATCGGTTCTGTACTCTGCCGACGCACGTACGTCATCGATAGGACTGCATTCGCCGGAAGCGATCTCGCCTGCCTGCTCCAGCACATCATCTGTGAGTTCCTTGCCCTTGAGGAATGCTTCAGCTTTAGGAGCCCTTATAGGTGTTATGGCTACGCCGCCCAGAGCCAGGCGTACATCTTCTACCTTGCGGCCGTCCATCTTCAGCCATGCTGCCACTCCGACTATTGCCAGATCCATGGCCTTTCTCACTGAGTGATCCAGGTAGGCGGAGCCTTCGCCCGGTCCCAGATCAGGGATATCTATCTCTGTCAGGATATCGCCGTTTTCAGGTACGACTGCGGTTTTCTTGAATCCTGTGAAGAAATCATCCATAGGAACAGTTCTTTCACCTGTTTCCTTGTTGTAGATCTTCACTGACGCATCCATGGCTATAAGTATAGGAGCGGTATCAGCTGAAGGAGACGCGTTGCAGATGTTGCCGGCCATGGTTCCCTTTCTCCTGATCTGAGCAGATGCCACATAGTGCGCCGCGTCTGCCACCGCTTTGTTCTTTTCGTTTACTACAGGGTCATTCTGAATGGTGTAAAGCTTTGTGAGCCCGCCTATCTTCAGACCTTTTCCCTCTTCATAAGTGAGACCGTCAAGCCCAGGTATGCCTTTGATATCGATGATCGTCTTGAGTTCTGTACGTTTGCGGTCTCTTAAGAGAGGGATTATGTCAGTGCCGCCCGCCATGATCATGGCGGTGTTTCCGGCCTTTTTCTGTAATTCGGACGCTTCGTCCAGACTTGCTGCCTTCACATAGTCAAATGTAGGTAAAGCCATATATTTCCCTCCTGGAATCAATATGAGCACGTCGGAAACCCGGGTGCTTCCGACCGGCATCTCCGCATATATCTCCCATGCGGAGCATTTAAAAGCTATGGATAAAAAGCGCTGACCCAGCGGGGCGAATGTTGTCCGGACGCCGCCCTGCCGGGATATTTATCTTCTTTACAGTTATATGATAGATGTTCGGCAGAGAAATAACGTGTAGCGCATGCTACAAGTCATGCATAAAATTTGTATAGAAATAATATGTGTAAAAATAAATTGTAGCGTATGCTACAATTTATCATTTTTTATATTCGGTTTAGGTGCCCGCCGCTTTTCCGACGGCTCCGCGCAGGCAGGCCCTGCGGGCGGAGCCCGCGTAATATTTATATATGATACTTCGTTCCCCTTCCCGATCCTTCAACAGAGATGATGTTCCGCTCAACAAGGTCTCTTAATATTGAAAGGACTTTTGATCTGCCGAATGGAACCTGCGCGGCCACTTCACCTGTCGACAGCGGACCGGAGCCTGATAAAAGCGAATATATCATTTTTTCATCTTCGTTTAACGAGAAATCTGAGATTACCGGCAATATGACCCTTATCGAATTGTCCATCACATCGAATACCGGCTTTACGAGATTTTCTCTATAAAAGTCTTTGATCCTCAATATACCGGTGCCGAGTTTTTCTATAAGTCCAATCCGCAGAAATACTTCTGCCAGGATCCTGTTTCTCGGAATGGAAATGCCTCCTCTTAAATATTCATCCTTCGAAAGGCCGGATACCAGTCCTCCCGGTGAGGTGATCTCGATCCTGTCGTCAAACATAAATACAGTGATCTCCGCAGGTATATCCCAGGCTCTGTGGATCACGGCATTTGCCAGAGCCTCTCTAAATGCTTCCCTGGGAATCTGCTCCTTCGTCTGCCTTACGATGCCGTCAATTTCTTCATAAATGTAGAATGTCTCAAACATTGCCGTTACCTCATCGATCTCAGAAATAACGGAACTGTGTTCTGCTGTCATTCTTTTTCTTATCGTGCTGATATTCTTACCGAACTTTACAGAAGAAATGCCCGCAAAGCTGTTTTCATCTGCCAGGATCTCGGCGGCGATATTGTATCCGTTCTCTGAGGAATAAAGTCCCAGTGATTTCAGAATATCCTCAGTCAGCGACTGTATGCCCGGCTTTTTTTTCAAGGATCTTTCCAGAACAGAAAATTTCAGATCCTGGTTCCGGGCCGGCAATTCCTCGTAGCCGATGTTCTGTCCCTCCAGTATCAGTCTGGTCAGCTCAAGCTGATCTGCCTCGATCGTCGCCGTATCATTTCTTTTATATGCTTTCGATTTATACATATATGGTTTTCTATGACCCGGCTTTACATCAAGAGTGATCGTCCTGCCATTGTCAGTGATCTCAAGTGAATAATCGGGCTGAGGGCTGATGCTGTCATTTATCCTGTTTTCAATATCGAGTTTCTGAGCTTCAGGGTCACTTAGCGGAGAAATGCTGCCGTCATCTCTGATTCCGAAAATGATCTTACCTCCGTCATAATTCGAAAACGCTGAAACTGTCTTTAAAAATGTATTCGTGATCTTCTCTTTGTATTCAAGTCTTTTATTCTCAGGCATAATCATTTCCTCTTGTGAGCGATTGTATTTAAATTAATATACAAAAAAGCAAGCGTAAATTCAAGTGAAAATGTTTTTCACTCGTTTTTGCGCTTGCCTTTCACTCGATTTTCAATCGATATTACGCATAAAATTGCTTGAAAACCAGCTGCAAATGCGGTCGGCAGCATCATTCTTCCGTAAACAGCTCGTAAGCCTTCTCTGCCACGATCGCTGGCGAATCCGGATAGTCGCTGATGGTATGACCTTCGTCCGCAACGACTGTGATAGGATAACCGTGCCTGTCAGCAAAGGCTTTTACCGCCTTTACCGGGACTACAGGATCCTTCTCACCGTGGGCAAAACGGATCTTCACGCCCTGAGGCAGGGACTCATCGTACATGCCAGTAAGATCGTATTTTCTGAGGTCATCCAGGAAACCCTTCGTGTATCTGGCTATCTCACCTATGCCGAGATCGACGTCGACATATCCCTTCTCGCCGAGCTCCTGCAGGCTGTGGGGATCCAGTTCCCGGTCAACGTCTCCTAATACCATCTGCGGGAAAACGACCGCTGAGCAGCGCATAAAAGCCTTATCGCCGGCATGTTCCCTGAGCTTGAGATAAAGTCCGAGAATATAGCCGCCGTAGCTTGATCCGAAATAGCAGATATCGGCTGCCGGATATTTATCGCGCACATATTCCTCGACCGCAGCAAGGCTGTCGAGACAGTTCCCGACCCTCAGTTCTTCCTGACGAGCTTCCTCTTCGCCATGCCCGGGCTGGTCATAAGCGACTACGCCTATCCCTCTCGGGGGCATGTATTTCATGATGAATGCCACGCTGTCGCTCTCCTTGCTGCTGCACATGCCATGGGTCATGATGACTATCCTGCCGCAGTTTTCCGGTATCTCCGATATACAAGGGATCACGCGGCCGTTTTCTTTTGTTATCTTGAACTTTTCCATCTATATCACCTGTTCCTGAAATCTTTTTTATTTATTATAACCGGACGGACGCAGCCGCCGCAAGCAAAGCGTCTGACAAAGCACGATGATAAAAAAATAAAGCAGAGAGGCTGTCAGTCACTTTCGCCTGTAAGGGCACATTCCAGGTCTTTTCTGCTAAAATCATCATATGTATAATGTCCATGACATTAAATCTTTATATCACATCAAGGTCAACATCCATGAAAGAACAGAAACTTTTCTCCATCGGCCGCGCCGGCCGCATATGCGGCGTATCCACGCGCATGCTGCGCTACTACGAAGAGATCGGCCTCATCATCACCGACCATATAGACAGCCGCACCGGCTACCGCTACTACTCCATGCAGACCCTGCGCGACGTGCAGGCCGTACGCTATCTGGTCGACGCCGGCTTCTCGCTGGAGGAAATAAAACTCTGCCGCAGCCAGGGACCCGACGCCCTGCAGGAGAGCTTCATAAAGAACATCAAAAAGACTGAAGACACCATAGACTACTACCACCAGCGCCTAGCCGGCATGAAGGACTGGTGCTCCATCATAATCGAAGGCAAGGCAGTGCTGCGCCACCGCGGCGTTTTCAACGCCTCAGTCATCTATTTTCCCGAGCGGCGCTGCTTCAGATACCGCCGGGAGCACTCCGCGGACGAAAAGGACGCCGATCTAATATCCGAGATAGAGTACATGACAGCATCCAAGCAGAACGGACGCTCCATGGTGGACGTGGGCGGAGCCCTCATGTTCGCCTATGATTCCTACGGCGACCGCATGGAGCGCTGCGTCAGCGGCGAGACCATTTATCAGATCATTTACAGGAATGACCCGCAGATGCCGGACACGGCCATGTACGGCGGCTTTTCGGCCATCAGCGCCTATCACTGCGGCGACCCGGCCTCCATAAACGATACATACGAAAAGATGCTCGCCTGGGCGGACCTGCACAATTTCCGCCTGCGCGGCGACTGCCTGGAGCGGCGGGTGCTGGACATCTACTCCACGCAGGATGTAAACGAATTCGTCACCAATATCCTGCTGCCTCTGGACGAAGACAGCAGTGATCTCAAGCTGATGCATCAATTCGAAACAGAGCTCTGATAAAGTGCTTCTTCGTGTCAGCCGCGTTGCAGCGCTCCGCGCAGGTACGCCCTGCGGGCGTAAGCTGCATTGTCAAAACTTTTACGTTATGTCAAAGTTTTGCGCGGTTTTGCTCTGTTTCGCGGCCGGAGGCCGCCCGGGCGCGGGATATCCGCAGGACCTTTTCGCGAATATCGACGCAGATTTCGCCGCTGAGCGAGCCGTTTGAGCGCTTTTTCTGTTGACATTCACGTACCGTAAAGCTGTTAAATATGGATGTGGAAAGGAGTTCTGCCGTGCTTAATGTTTCAAAACCAATGGCCTATGTGATCCTTGGAATCTCAATAGTTCTGGAGATCATCGGCTCTTCGTGCCTCGAGGCCTGCGACGGCTTCAGGAATATAAAACTGACTGTCATACTCATCATCTGCTACCTGATAGCATTCTGTCTGTTTTCGAAAATACTGCACATCATAAATCTGGCTGTCGGCTACGCCACCTGGACATCTGTGGGGGCCATAGCGACTTCATTTATCGGGGTATTCTACTTCGACCAGCCCTTGTCGCCTGTCGGCTGGATATCCATATTCGGCATGGCGGCCGGCGTCGTGCTGCTCAATCTGTTCGGCACGCCTAAGGAGGATGATACGGATCGCTCGTCAGATGATGCTGCCGGCAGCGGAAGTGCCGATATCACTGCCGATTCGAACGGAGGTGGAAACTGATGGTCACCGCTTATCTGATGCTGGCTGCTTCCATCGCCTTTGAGATGGTCTCAGCCTCCATGACCACGGCCACAAAGGGCTGGACTGTCCTCAAGCCGACTGTCATCACTGTCTTCGGCTATTTCATGAGCTATTTCCTGTTCGGGCTCTGCCTGTCGGATATCGACCTCAGCGTGGGCTACGCCACCTGGGGAGCCGTGGGCACGGTGGTCACGCCCATAGTCGGCTATTTAATATATAAAGAAAAGATCACAAAAATCGGTATCGTCGCTCTGGTGATGATAATCGTGTTCACCATAACGCTCAATCTCTGGGGCTGATGCAGATCAATGCTGGCTCGAATATCAATTTTTCTCCTTCGGCCGGCGACAAAAATAAATAAGGCGGGTTTCTGCATGATTTTGCAGAGCCCGCCGTTTTTTGTCTCTCCGTCATGATGACGCTTTAAATTGTAACAATAGCAGGGGGCAGCAGAGCCGGATAGTAAACGGTAAATAACACGTACATTCAAACGCTGCCATAATTCCAATAAAATAATCAGGGGAAGCCAATACGACCTTCTCCGGATCATGACTATGGAGGATACAAAATGAGCAGCTTAAGAAGACCGGAAAACGACAGCCGCTGGGAAGAGATTATCGATAAACAGAAAGAAAGCGGGCTGACACGGATCGAATGGTGCAGGCAGCACAATATCA
>JAQYCQ010000017.1 GCA_028724585.1 Bacillota bacterium
CGGGGACGTAGTATTTGAGGCAACCGAGAGACTGCGCACTCTGATGGATTTCAGGTATAAGAGAAAGTATGCCGCTCAGCCGGGCGAAGACGGCATGAAGAAGAAAAAGTTCGGCAAGAACGGCGAGGATCTGATCATTAAAGTTCCTGTCGGGACTCAGGTAATAGACGAAGAGACTGGCCTTGTCCTTAAGGATCTGGTGAAGGACGGCGACAGAGTCGTAGCCGCTAAGGGCGGCAAGGGCGGCAAGGGCAATGTCCACTTCAAAAACTCAGTCAGGCAGGCGCCTAATTTCGCTGAAGCGGGCGGAGAAGCCGACGAGAGGAACGTCATCCTGGAGCTTAAGCTCATAGCTGACGTGGGCCTGGTAGGATTCCCTAATGTAGGAAAATCGACTTTCCTGTCGGTATCGACCAGCGCTAAGCCTAAGATCGGAAATTATCACTTTACTACCCGTACGCCTAATCTGGGCGTGGTAAGGCTTTACGACCATGATTTCGTACTTGCAGATATCCCGGGTCTCGTAGAGGGCGCCCACGAAGGAACAGGTCTCGGCCTGGACTTCCTCAAGCACGTTGACCGCACAAAGGTGCTGATCCACGTAGTAGACATTTCAGGATCAGAGGGCAGGGATCCTATAAAGGATTTCGATCAGATAAACTCCGAGCTCGGCCAGTACTCCGAGAGACTCATAGGTAAGCCTCAGATCGTAGCGGGAAATAAAGCGGATATAGTCGCTGATGACGATAAGATCTACAGGTTCAAGAACTATGTAGAGGGCAAGGGCTATAAGTTCTTCCTCATGTCAGCGGCGACAGGCATGGGCGTCAGGGAAGTCCTGACAGCTGCCTATCACATGCTGCAGGAGATACCTGACGAAGAGGAGCAGGAGATAGTTTACGAAGTAAAGACACCGGACGAAGAGCCT
The DNA here is from genome assembly GCA_028724585.1 of Bacillota bacterium. Classification (GTDB taxonomy): domain Bacteria; phylum Bacillota; class Clostridia; order Peptostreptococcales; family Anaerovoracaceae; genus RUG708. Next base: position 929 of record JAQYCQ010000017.1, read on the forward strand.
GATTACAGGGATATCAAGGCCTTCATAGCCGACGACGGCGTCTTTGAGCTGGAAGGAAAGCAGCTTTCCAAGATCTTCGATTCGACAAACTTCAACGATTACAGCTCGCTCAGATACCTCTACAGGTATATAAGGAGCCGCGGCGCGATAGACGAGCTCAAGGCTCTGGGCCTCAAAGACGGCGATACGGTCCGCATTAAAGATTTCGAATTTGAGTACGAATCCGAGGATTGATCGGGATTAAATCCACTATTAAATACTTTTAGAAAAACTATTACGGCACGTATACGAAAAATAAATCGTATACTTTTTCGCGATAAAGTATTGACAGATCATTTTATCGGGTCTATTATACATTCATGAAATACAGCAAAGGCGCTGTTGATCAGTATCGAACTGATCAGCAGCGCCTTCTTGTATTTATGGCAGGTGTTTTCCGCGCGCATCCTTTTAAGGAAGGAAAACTCCTGAAGGAAGGCCTTCTGACTGGAAGCAATGATCAATATCTAATTTTCTGCATGGTTCCGGAGGAACTTGTCAGCGGAGCTGACGCGGGTTTGGAAAGCCCGTTAAGATCCCGGATCCGAGATATATTGGAAAGGTTGGAAGGAAAATGTATTCATCAGTCGATACTATATGGGTATTGCTGGGAGCTGCGTTGGTATTCTTCATGCAGCCTGGCTTCATGGTCCTCGAAGTTGGTTTGACGAGAGCTAAGAACGCCGGCAATATCATAATGAAAAACACAATGGATTTCTGTCTGGGCACACTGGTCTACTGGATAGTCGGATTCGGCATCATGTTCGGCGCCAACGCGCTGAGCGGCCTCGTCGGATCGCCTGACTTCTTCATCACAGGAGACTACAGCGGAACTTATCCGTCATGGGCTTACGTAATGTTCCAGACAGCTTTCTGCGGAACAGCGGCTACCATCGTTTCAGGAGCCATGGCAGAAAGAACTAAGTTCTCTGCATACTGCGTTTACAGTATGATCATCTCAGCATTTATCTATCCTGTTTCAGGTCACTGGATCTGGGGCGGCGGCTGGCTTTCAGAGCTCGGCTTCCACGATTTCGCAGGATCCACAGCAGTTCACATGGTCGGCGGCGTTGCAGCCCTGATCGGTGCTATGACACTCGGACCTCGTATCGGTAAGTACGACAAGAACGGCAAGGCAAGAGCCATTCCGGGACACAACCTCACATTCTCCGCGCTGGGCGTATTCATCCTCTGGTTCGCATGGTTCGGATTCAACGGATGTTCCACAGTTTCAGCAACAGGTGATGATACCCTGATCTCCATGGGTTCCATATTTATTAACACCAACATGGCAGCAGCTGTAGGCGGATTATCTGCAATGATGTACACATGGTTCAGATATGGCAAGCCTGATGTATCCATGACACTCAATGGTATTCTGGCAGGTCTGGTAGGTGTAACAGCAGGATGCGATGCTGTATCCCTGACAGGCGCATTCTTCATCGGCCTCATCTGCGGCATCGTAGTTGCAGTAGCAGTAACATTCATCGATTCAAAGCTCAAGATAGATGACCCTGTAGGTGCTGTTTCAGTACACGGCGTCTGCGGAGCACTCGGAACTCTGCTCGTAGGACTCTTCTCCACATCTGAAGGTCTGTTCTACGGACACGGCATCCACGCTTTCCTCATCCAGCTCCTCGGAGTTGTATGTGTAATCGCCTGGGTAGCAGTTACTATGACTATCGTATTCCAGATCATCAAGCACACTATGGGTCTGAGAGTAAGCGCAGAAGAAGAGATCATGGGTCTCGATATCACAGAGCACGACCTGCACTCAGCTTATGAAGGCATGACAACATATGACGATACTCCTGTAGAGAACGTCAGCGAAAAGACCATCAAGGCCATCAAGCTCGCCAAGAAGGAGATCGAAAGCGAAAGCAGCACTGCTGGCGGCAAGATGACGAACGTCAGCATCATCGCCAACAAGAAGAACTTCGGACCTCTCAAGAAGGCACTCGAGGCTGTCGACATCCAGGGCATGACGATCACAGACGTAGTAGGATGCGGCGTCCAGAAGGGCGGAAGAGCATACTACAGAGGCGCGGAAGTAGAATCGACTCTGCTGCCTAAGATCAAGATCGACATCGTAGTCGGCAAGGTTCCTGTACAGGATGTAGTCGATGCGGCCAGACAGGCGCTCTACACAGGCGGCGCAGGCGACGGCAAGATCTTCATCACTGATGTTGAAAACGTCGTAAGAGTCAGCACTGGTGAGCAGGGTATAGACGCTCTCCAGTATGTAGACCACAGCGAAGGCGAAAAGAAATAAACAAGAAAAACAGTAAATTTTCCATAAAGCATTTTATTACTATCCCAACCAGAAAGCCCCGGTTCCTTCAACCTGAACCGGGGTTTCCTGTGTCAGGACGACGTTCCGACAGGCGCGCTCCGCGCGCAAAGATGCTCCGCATAAACCGCAAAAAGGGCCGGACTTCAGAAATGAGGTCCGGCCCTTTACCTGGCGCCGCCCATGCAGCGAGCTATGATCTGCGTGCCGCGGCATCCACGAAGGCCTTAAAGATCCTGCGGGAATTCTCATCGCTCTTAAATGAAAATTCCGGATGCCACTGTACCGCCCATATGAAGCTCCTGTCCGGTACGCGCAGGGCTTCCACCAGACTGTCCTCGGAAACGGCCATGACTTGAGCGTCCTTTCCGGGATCCTTTACTGCCTGATGGTGGTAGCTGTTGACTCCCAGCTCCGATACCCCGAGCAGATCTCTGAGCGGTGTTCCGTCTTCGATACTCACCTTATGCTGGACCCGGTCGTAGGGTCTTTGCATATGGTGGTCCGTCCTGGATTCCGGCCTCTGGCTGGGCAGGTCCTGATAGAGGGTTCCGCCCAGGCAGACGTTCATGATCTGTATGCCGCGGCAGATGGCGAGAGCCGGAACGTCGTGTTCCATACAGTAATCAAAAGCGGTAGTCTCCAGGCTGTCGCGATATATGTTGACGATACCGCAGGCAGGAGTGATCTCTTCTCCGTAGAGCAGGGGGCTGACATCGTGGCCGCCCGTGAAGAGGAAGCCGTCGAACATGCCGGCTATCTGATAGAATCCCGCTTCGTCGATCCTCAGAGGGAGCATGACAGGTACAGCCCCCGCCTGAGTCAGCCCGTCGAAATATCCGGGCAGCATCCATATACTGTCCTTGTAGTCGTCCCAGAGCGGCATGACGCCTATCACCGGGCGCTTTTTTCCACTAGTTTTGTTTCCCATTTTTAAATACTCCTTTTAACGGTCAAAGGCAATATTGATAAATCCGCGGGAGCGCCGCGGAAAAAAAGAGGCACCGGAGCTTAAGCTCACGATGCCTCTTTGCATTTACTGAATTATACTCGCCCGGTGCCGATGCCGCAACAGTTTTCGCGCGGCGGATGTAAAGCGTATCGGGCGGAGCCCTTTGTCAGCGGAGCTGACGCAGGATATGTTTATGTATTTCTATATATACAGTCTTGGTTCAGGTTCTTTGCTGTAGGTGCTCTGAACGGCGTCGCCGCGGACTGCCATCCTGAGGATACCCTTAGGGCACTTGCTGACGCAGAGGCCGCAGCCGAAGCATTTGCCGCCGAAGATCTCGGCGTGACCGTCCCTGATGGAGATAGTTTCCATAGGACATACCTTGACACAGGCCTTGCATCTGATGCATTCTGAAGGGTCCGTCATCTGGGCTATGTAGCGGGATACGGTTCCCACGGTGGTCTCGAACCTGGCCATGGACTTTACGACTCCGCAGCAGCATTTGCAGCAGTTGCACATGGCCAGCGGTTCCTCCGAATTGCTGATTATCTGCATAAGTCCCATTTCGCGGGATGTCTTTACGATGCGCTCGCATTCTTCAGCAGTGATGCGCTTTCCGGCGCCGGTCGCTATCATGCCGTCCGCCACAGCGTCAAATCCTATGCAGACCTCCAGGGGATAATCACATTTCCTGGTGCCGTTTTTCTCCTGGGAGTTGCGGCAGATGCACTTTGTCACAGCGATGGAGCGGCGTTCGCTGAGGATCCTGCTCAGCCTGTCCATATCGAGCACCTCGCGCGTATCAGGGATCTCGAGGTTCATAGGGATCCTGCCGGCTTCCTTCCTGCCTGTGACAGTACCCTCATGAGGAATTATGCGGTAAGGCTGGAATCCTGTTGGGAAATCCGCCGACCCGCCTTCGTTGGTGTAGATCCACCAGTTGAGAAGGGCAGTTCCCAGAGGCGTCCTCTTGGGATCGTCCCCGTTGACATAGGCCAGGACCAGATAGAACATGTAGTTCCTCATATATGCCGGCTTTCCTTCCTTCTTCCCGGTCTGAAGCAGGAGTCTTGCGTTTTTGAGCGAAGCTATAGAGTTGTCGATAGAAGCCCCAAGCTCCGGCCTGACATTGGCGGCGGCTTCCTCGGCAGTTATAGGTGTTCCCTTGAGCGAGAAATCAGGGAAGGCGAACCAGACCTCCGCGTCCTGCTCGGAAATGACACCGCAGAGCGCGTCGTACATCTCGTCCTCGTTGTTCATCTTTCCGTAAGGCTCCTCGAGCGCGAAGAGCATCTTTTTGATATATCCCATATCGGGATCCTCCATCTGGCGGTCGAATTTCTCCACCAGATTATGAGCCTGCCTGAAAATACCCAGGACATCTTCTCTAGGCTGTGCCATCTGTTACCCCCTGCCGGCTGGCCGGCCGCGCGAAAGGCTTTCAGTCCCTCCGCGAAATCTATGAAAAATGAAAATTATCGATTTGATCTAAGATATTATATCACAACCATCAAGGCAGGCATTAAAAGAATAGCATACCCGCGAGCGCTCCGCGCTCATTGCGCGCGGCGTCCCGGGCTGGCGGCCGCGCGCGAAACAGCAGATCAGGCGGCGGAGCCGCAATGTCAGCGAAGCTGTCGAAAGCGTTATATATTTATGGTAGAATAAAGGTCAAAATGGAATATAACTTTGTTTAATATATATATGAAGAAATCGGAGGAATATGATGAAATTCATCTCATGGAATATAGATTCTCTTAATGCCGCGCTGACGGGGACAAGCGCCAGGGCTGAGCTCACCAGGAAGGTTCTGGACACTATAGTGGAGCAGGACGCGGATATCATAGCCATCCAGGAGACAAAGCTTCCGGCGGCGGGCATGAACAAGAAGCAGGCGGCGGCGCTGGAAAGCTATTTCCCTGACTATGACAACGCATGGATCAGCTCCCGCGAGCCGGCGAGAAAAGGCTATGCGGGAACTATGGCGCTGTATAAAAAGGGTATGGATGTCAGCGCTGATTTTCCGGTGATCGGTGCTCCGGATACTATGGACGACGAGGGACGCATGATCACACTGGAGCTGCCGGAGTTCTACTTCAATCTGGTATATACGCCTAATGCCGGCGATGGCCTGAAGAGACTGCCTGAGAGGCAGATCTGGGACAAGAAATACGCGGATTACCTTGCCGGTCTGGACGCAGATAAGCCTGTCATCGCCTGCGGCGATTACAATGTGGCACACGAGGAGATAGACCTGGCACACCCAGAGAACAACCACAGGTCTGCCGGTTTTACCGATGAGGAAAGAGAGGGCTTCACAAATCTGCTCAACAGAGGGTTCACCGATTCCTTCCGCCTGATAAATGGAGATGTGAGGGGAGCATACTCCTGGTGGGCGCAGAGGGTAAAGACCAGCAAGATAAATAATTCAGGATGGAGGATAGACTATTTCCTGGTCAGCAGCCGTATTGAGGACCGCATAGTACGTTCGGAAATGGTGGATTCCGGAGCCAGACAGGACCATGCTCCGATACTGCTGGAAATTAAATAACATATATAGCAGATAAGTATGGGTGGTATTGACATAACGTATTGAATGTCATGGATAAAGGCTGTAAAATGTATGTATACTAATGAATAGAAATAGGCAGTCTGTCAAGTTAATATGATACACTGCGACAAAAATATGAAGGATTCGGCAATACTTGTGATCTTGCGCAAAGAAGCGTAATATTACGAGTATTACGTCTAATTGGGCATATTTTTAATTTGACGGCTGCGGGTCCGCACGTAAGAAGCGCGGCAATATATAAAATGGGGGAATAAAAATGAATAGGAAGATCAAGGAAAAGGAAAGGGCAGATAAGGGAAAGCGTCTGTCCGGTTTCTTTGCGCATAAAAAACGGTCTATAGCTGTGATCACAGCAGCTGTACTTACTGTTTCGACCATAGCCGCGGGCATACCATCGCTGGCCGGAGAGGCCGACGCGGCTCAGAAGACAGAGCCTAAAACGTCAACTCAGACAGTGGACGCAAAAACCGCTGTCCAGAAGGAGGACGGCGCGCTAGACCTCAGGGACTATATCACCGATGTAGATGTCAGGGTAGAAAAGGACGGCAATTGGGTAGAGTCCGATACTGTAGAATCGGGACAGAAAGCGTCTTTTGATGTTTCCTATACTATTCCTGGCAACACCATCGATGACGTCAGGAAGCTCGTTTACGATATCGACGACGAGCATCTGGATATAGACACCGAGCAGTCGGGCAAGGTAACGGAGACCGTTCCGGAAGAAGTAGCGTCAAAGGATGCTGAGGAAAAGCAGGAAAACAAGGGCACATACAAGGTCGATACTGACGATAGCGTAACTATCGACCTCAACAAGGATACTGACATATCTAAGGAACAGAAGGGCAGCTTCAATATAGAAGGTACTGTAAAGGACGGCGAAGATACCGAAGGTACAGCTGACACAGAAAAGTCCGGGAAGGCAGAGAAGTCCGAGAAGGCAGAGGCACCGGATGAATCGGAGATTGTCTTCAATGATGATGTGACTGTTCCTGTAACGGAGCCGGAGCAGAGCAAGGAAGCCGCAGATTCTGGAAAGGCAGCTGAGACTCAGACTGCGGATAAGCAGGATGCTGTTGAAAATACAGAAAAGTCAGATAGCGCTGCTGCTGACAGTAAGGCAGAGGATAAAGACAGCAGCCAGGCTGCGTCAGAAAGCGGCGACGCGGCAGAGGCAGATAAGAAGGTAGGAAACCAGGATTCTGATGCCCAGCAGGCAGAGAATGCCGGTGAGACTGAAAAGGCTGATAAGGAAGCAGAGAAGAAAGACGCTTCTCTGAGTGATAAGATCATAGATAAGGTGAAGGGCGGGATAGATGTCTTTAAGACTAATCCAGTCATCTCATTCCGCGACGCTGACGCTGGATATTCAGTCCAGCTCATCTACAACGAAAACTCAGGCATTAAGGAAAGGACTACCTTATCTGTAAAGGAGATCACTGGCAAGGCTGATCATGAGAAGTATCTCAACAGATCCAGGGAAGGAATAGAAGTAAAAGATGGCCAGAAACTGGAAGGACGTTTCTTCGATATCAGTCTGCTTGATAAAGATGGAAATGAATACGAACCTGAAGGCCCAGTAGATGTAAGGATCATCTACGATAAAAAGATAGAGAAAGCAAAAAGCGGCTTTAAGGCCGTTCACTTCGCTAAGCCTGAAAAGGCAGGAGCAGAGGATGCTGACCTGGAGGATACAACCCTTGAGCTGCCTGAGATCACAGGTACAGACCCCGAGGACAGGAGCGTCCAGTTTGAAACTGAATCTTTCTCGGTTTACGGGGTGGTGTATACGGTGGACTTCGCTCTCGAAGCGGGAACCTACAGCCTCAAGGGCGGAGACTCGATCAAGCTGTCTGATCTGATGAAAGAATTGAAGATCGAGGACTTTGATATTGATGATGTAGATAACGTAACTTTCGATGACGATGAACTTGTTTCAGTAAAGAAGGATCTCTTAGGCAGCGACTGGACACTGAAGAGTCTTAAGCCATTCAAGACCACTCAGAAGCTTACCATAGAGATGAACGATGGGAAGAAGTATGAGATTACGGTGACGGATGCGCAGGATTTTGGCAAATATGTAGACAGTATCTCTGTCGCAAAAAATACAAAGGATGATGGAACGGGAACATGGGTTCCGGTCCCGGACAATACCTTAACGAATAATGATTATGGCCGCATCACCATTGATTTCAATATACCTGCAGATTTTGTGTCTGATGATAATACCCTTATGATGACATATGAGGGAGCCGATGTATTCGTCCCGGAAGGTGGTACTTCAGGTACAGCATTTCTGGATGGAAAGCCGGCTGGTACCTATTCCATTTCCGCAGATGGCACAATCACCGTAACCATAGATCCGGATATCATTGATTCCACCAAACCTTTCAAAGGGGAAATCTCGTTCGAAGGTGTTGCAAAGAATACCAGTGAAAATGATAACAAGACCGTAAAATTCAATGATGACAATATCATAACTGTAAAGCCATCTGAAAAGCCGAAGGATTATGATATGTCCGTTGAAAAGACCAGCGGAACACCGGTGGAAGAGAACGGGACGAAGTATATCTATTATACAGTCAAGATTTCTACTGAGAAGGGAACAAAGGGAGGAAATATCTCCCTCAGCGATAAGCTGTCCGGGAATGGTGTTGATGCTGAGTACGACTTCGGAAAACAGTTTACAATTATCAAGCATTCTGCAAATGGCGATACAAGTCGTGTAAACGCATCCACACCAAGTAAGAATTCCGATGGGTCCTATAACCTCGGCAGCCTTCCGGAATTGAAGGCAGGAGAGTATTATACCATCCAGTACGCAGTAAAGGTTGGGACGGACATTTCCAGTGCGGATGGCTACTCTGATGTGTATAACTCATTTAATGCAAAGGATGAGAAAAATAATAAATCGGATGATAATGATGTCAAGATCACATCCCAGTTCCTGCAGAAAACAGTGCAGACGGATCCCAATGACCCATCTAAGCTGTTATGGACGATTACAATCAATCCGGATAAGCAGAAACTGACATCTGATGTATCCATTAAAGACGTTATTACTACATCTGATGGGGAGAAGATTGAACTCCCGAAGAACTTTACTTATACAACCAATGGCTCCAACCCTCAGCAGGGGACATTCGGCGAGGACGGATCGTTTACGTTCGGGGGAAGCAATGGTACAACCAATACCTATGTGGTTACATATTCCACGGATGCACCGAAACCAGCCGAGGGCAAATCCGCAACCGTAACGAACACGGTTACCGATAATAAGAACCATACAGGAACTGCTTCTACAGGTGTGACTACACCGGTTACCAGCTATGACCTGGAAAAGAAACTGAGCAGAACAGCTGACTTGGGAGGAACAAAGAAAGAACTTTCCTGGGAATCTACGATTGCACTTCCAAAGAGCGGGGAAGTAGATACGACTAAAATTGGATACACAGATACATTTGTTACTATGAACAGTGATGAGTCTGTAGATGGAAAGCATTACTCTACAGCAAAGAAGCTGTCAGACAGCCTCCAGATCACTTATACCGATGAAAAGGGTGCTACTCATACGTTGGAAGCAGGGACAGACTATAGGCTTTATTCCCTGGACGGCAAGGCTCTTGACACAACGGATGATACAACTGAGATCAACGGATTCAAGGTAAAATTTCGTGATACCGATACCGTCAAAAATGCTACAAAGAATGCGAAAGATGGCTTCCATTTAAGCTATAAGAGTATTGCCGATTATGGAGATGTCAACCCGGGTGAAACATGGAACTTTATCAATAAAGCGAAGATGCCGTCCCATGAGACCTCTTCCCAGTGGGATTATAAGAAACCAAGCGGCTCTATGGATAAAGAGTCCAGCGGTACCGGTAAGGCAGATGATAACAGTAAGGAAAACACCTACTGGAGTAATGGCGTCAAGGTAAATTACGAAAGTGGGAAAAACAATATTATCTATTACCGTGTATTCATTACACCAGACTGGAGCAAGGGCGGGGATATTACTTTAACAGATACTCTTCCTGCAGGCGTAACTCTTATATCGGGGATGGACAGTAAAAATAATAACCGCAACTATAACCGGATAGAGTATTTTGAAAACAATACCCAGTATTATGACCTGAGCCAGTATGGCAAGAAATATTCATTCAATCTAGGAGATATGAATGAAGACGGTACGACTCCTCTGACAATTAAAATCATTGATGGATGGCAGAATGGAGGAAGAAATACAGGAAAGCTCGCCATCTACTATGCTGTTAAGATTGATGATGATTACTGGAATGACCCAGCCCATACGAAAAAACTCTATAAGAATACAATCACGTGGGGACAGCTGCATGATACGCAGACGACGGAAGTAGACCATAACCTGAAAGTTCTTACAAAGACCGGAGAGCAAGAATTCTTGAAGAATGGCAATAGCGATTATACCGGTGATGATGGGAAAAAGGTAACCAATGCAGTCAATTACTATATTGACATCAACCCGCAAGGGCTTGATCTGGTAAGCGGGTCAGATACACTGAATCTGATAGATGCTATGACGACGGATCAGAACGATTCGAAAGTAACCATCGATCCGGCATCAATTCAGCTGTATACGTATGATGAGAAAGCGGATCATCATCTGGGAACCAAGATCAGCGCGGACCGCTATACGTTCAGCTATGATGATGCAACCGATCAGCTGAAAATGACCATACCGGATGGTCTGGCATGCGTATTGACCTACAAATATTCTGTTGACATGGGGTTGAATGCTCCGACTCTCACCAACAAGGTATCGATTGCAGGAAGGTCACAGGATTCCATAGAACATGAGGAACATACTGAGAAGAGCTCTTCTTATTCCAATCTTTTCCAGAAAGTGTTGACGGTAAAGAAGGTAGATAAGGATAACTACAGCATGGGATTGCCGAATGTAACGTTCCAGCTGGAAAAGTTCAACAGTACAACGAAGCAGTGGGAGAAGGTAATTGACCAGATCAAGACTGGTGAGGATGGCAACGTAAAGCTTGACAGCCATGCCGGTATCACAGATTTCCCAGCTGAGAATGTTCTCTACCGGATTCAGGAGATCAATAACCCGGATACCCGGTATCAGATAAATAATGATTACCACTATTTCATGTGGAAGACAAAGGCGTCACAGACAGATGGAGATGCTTATGGTGCAGCTTCTGGTGGAAACCAATGGTATCATCCGGGATTGAATGTTGAACCAAATCAAATTCAATTCCTTGTAGGAAACGGGTCGATCTTTGTCCCGAATGAGAATGTTACGGTCAATGTCCATAAGGTATGGCTGGATAAAGACGGAAAGGAGATTACAGACAAGTCTGATCTGACTGCAAAAGTACAGTTGAGACGCCATTCCGGGCAGATAGAGAAGTGTATTGTAAAAGTCCAGACATCCAAGGACAACAATACTGAAGTCTGGGGAACCTATGAAGTTAAACCGGGAAGTACGATGTACATCACGGCTCAAACGAATAACCCGGGCGTAACATTTACCTATAACAATAACAATTATACTTCGAAGAGGATAACCGAAGACCAGACGCTCAGCTCTGTAACGATTCCGGTTACTGTGACCGGCAATATGCTGATCAATATTACCAGAAATGGTGATTATAACAGCGGTTCCCAGAATATCTCTTATGAGAAGCCGGATGCTTTTAAGGAAGTATCAGATGAGCGAGTCGGAAGACCGGTAGAACTGAATGCTTCCAACAACTGGAGCCATTCCTGGGATCGGGATCTTTCGAAGCAGGATGCGGATGGCAATGAATATTACTATTATGTAGAAGAAGTATCCGGAAATAAAAAATACGATGTGACCTATTCCGAAAATAACAGCTTCGGTATTAAAGAGGGTACGATCACTGTTACCAACAGGGAGAAGAATATTCCAAAAACTTCTTTTGAATTCACGAAGAAATGGAAGAATTCAGAAGGCTCTGATGTATCGGAATGGAAGAAAGACATTGTAGTTACACTGTCCGGAAAGACAAATGATTCGGAGATTGCCAACAAGTTTACGATTTATAAGAATGATGCTGGAACGTTTACTGCAACAAAGAGCAATTTGCTTCTTAAGGATGAGATACCAACTTATACGTTTACGGCATCTGAAGAGTACGGGGTTTACAAGTTTACGTTCACGGATCTTCCGAAGCAGGATGATAATGGAAATGAGTATACCTATTCTCTGACAGAGGAAGCAGACGGATATACCCCATCCTATTCAGACGGTACCAACACGAATGGTAGTATCACCACCGGCGGTACGGTAACCAACACCGAGAAGCCATCCGGCACCGTCCTCCCATCAGCCGGCGGCAAGGGTATATTAGCTCTCCTGTTAACAGGCGGGGTGCTGGCAGCCGGTTCGGCAGCTTATCTGTTGTTCAGACGCAGGCGCAGACCGTCGGAAAAGTAAATACACGCATAGGGTTCGAGGCATTCAGATGCCGGAACTAAAGCGAGGCCTTACGTCGGCTCCGCCGACAGGATGCTGGCGCATAAGCGGCAGATAAAGAGAGGGGCTGCTCCTTCGGGGATTCCGGGGAGCAGCCCTTCTGCGCGCTCCGCGCGCGTAAACGGTAAATAACACGTACATTCAAACGCTGCCCTAACTCCAATAAAATAATCAGGGGAAGCCAATACGACCTTCTCCGGATCATGACTATGGAGGATACAAAATGAGCAGCTTAAGAAGAACGGAAAATGACAGCCGCTGGGCAGAGATCATCGATAAACAGAAAGAGAGCGGGCTTACCCAGACCGAATGGTGCAGGCAGCACAATATCAGTGTCAACACACTGAGATACCATATCAGAAGGATACGTAAGCTGGCGCCAGATTGCATGGATGAACAGAACGAATCTCACGAGGATGATGACAGCACACAGTTTGTTCAACTGCTGCCTTCCACAGAAAGCAGTGATGGACCGCTATCTTCCGGAAGGACATCCTTTATCATCCGTACTCCCGGATTCATGATCGAAGTTTCGGAAACCGCACCGCCTAAGCAGCTGACTGCACTGCTGGAGGCGATCTCACATGCTTAATGATCTGAATCCGCACACTTGCCGCAGTATCTACCTGGCCTGCGGTTACACTGACCTCAGATACGGAATAGACGGTCTCGCAGGTGTCGTTTCCGAAAACTTTCATCTGAATCCATTTGACAAGGGAACATTGTTCCTTTTCTGCGGCAGACGCGCGGACCGCATAAAGGGTCTGTTCTGGGAAGGAGACGGATTTCTGCTTCTGTACAAGCGGCTGGAGAATGGACG
>JAQYCQ010000018.1 GCA_028724585.1 Bacillota bacterium
TTACTTTGTATATTTGAGAATTGTACTTGGTTCCCTCACAATAGATCTTGACAATATATTGTGATGAGAGATCTGTACATTTACAAAATCTCTGTACTATGAAGTTTTCAAAGATCATCGCTGTCTCTGTGTGACAGCTCATTTATATTATCACCTGATTCAGAAAGTGTCAACGGCTTTTTAAAATCTTTTTTAAAAGTCTTTTATAAAGCTGTAAAAAACAATATCTGAACTCACCTCCGGAGCATTTTGCGTAACGCTTTGTGCTTACCGGCGTTTGCGGTGACAACAATCGATATTATACAGGTTTCAGAAAACTTTGCAAGCCATTTTTACAAATTTCCGAAAAAACTTTTTCACGCCTTTTTCCCCTAATGTAAAATACTTTACACTTCTGCCGCATAAGTGCGGAGTCCGTGGCTGAAACCATATGAGATCTGTTATATATATATTATATGGAAAGCATTACGAAACGGACAGAGATCTGCGTCCCTGCCGCGCCTCTGCCAGGCTATCCGGAGGATCCTGCCCGCGGAGCGGGCGTCCTTATAGTTCTTATACAGGTACACGGGTAAAATGGTTCTTTACATACTGAATCTCTGTGTTATAATCGGCATCGTAGAGTGAATGTCACGCGTTGGCTTCCGGTACGCACGATAAACCGGGGCCTGGAGTGCGGCAGTACGGGATGTTGACTGTCGACGAAAAGGCGTTTTACGCGTCTGCGATGTGGCATTGCATCCGCTGCTGCATTTAGATCACATCATTTATGTTTTTTCTATATAACATGAAGCTGTTTTCTCGGTGCGGCAACCTGCCGCGCCTGAAGCGCTTTTCAGGAGTCAGTATAACTATTTTTATGCTGGCTGTTTTGTTATTCGTGCTTTTAAGAGAAAGGAGCTCGTCTATGACTTCAAAGAGCCTCAAGAACCTTACCACTATCACCTGTATAGCGCTCCTCATCGCGCTGGACATCATCCTCACCCGTTTTGTTTCCATTAATACGCAGTTCCTGCGCATAGGTTTCGGAATGATACCTGTAGCTATAGCCGGAGCGGCTTTCGGCCCCGTATGGGGAGGTGTCTGCGGAGCAGTCGGAGACCTGCTGGGTATCATGATCTTCCCTTCGGGAGCATTTTTCCCGGGATTCACGCTCACTGCCGCCCTCACCGGCGTCATCTATGGTCTCTGCATGTATCGCAGGCCCCGCAAGATAATGTACGCGGTCCTCGCCAGCATCATCGTCTGCATAGGCTGCAACCTGATCCTCGATACAATCTGGCTGGATATCATGTATGGAAGCGGATTCCTCGCTATACTTCCTGCGCGCGCGATAAAATGCGCTATAAACATTCCGGTATATTCTTTCCTGGTCTATATTCTCTGGGATAAAGCTATTACTAGAATTCCATATTTTCGCACTATCTGACAAAATCCGTACGATTTCATGTGGTTTCACGTTTCAAAGCGTTTTTTGCGGTGGTTTTTGAAACTATAATTTAAATAATTCAGAATATTTTATAAAAGCCGAATTTATTTCTCTAAAATTCGGCTTTTTTCGTCACTTTTTCGTTATTTTCAGCCTTGTATACAAAAATTCTTTTGCATTTTGTGTTCTTTTCTGAAACCTCGGCGTACCTGCATCTTAATATAAACCTGTCGTTAATAAGTTTTTAATGTTGCTGCTTTCCGCAGCGGATTTTCAGAAAATTCTAATCTGAAATTCAGGATATTAAGATAAATGATCTATTTTTTAGGAGGGATTTTTTATGACAGAAAAGGTAAACCCAGTCAACGTCATTAAGTACGCCGGCGCTTTCGTGGCATGTGCCATCGGTTCCGGTTTCGCTACAGGACAGGAAATAATGCAGTTCTTCACAGGCCAGGGAATCCTGAGCTTAGCGGGGACGCTCGTAACAACGGTCATCTTTGCATGGATCGGAGGCCTGTTCATGAAACACGGATATGAGCAGCAGCTGGAAAATCCAGCAGATATCATTTCATATTATTTCGGAAAGAGATTCGGCAAGATCGCTGAGTACATCTTCCAGATCTTCCTCTTCGGCGTATACGTCATCATGATCGCCGGAGCAGGCGCCACACTCGCTGAGTACTTCGGCATAAATCCTATGATAGGACGCGTAGCCATGGCAGGCCTGGCATTCTTTACAGTTATCCTCGGACTTTCCAAGCTGACCGATATCCTCGGAAGCCTGGGAGTAGTCATCATATTATTCGCTGTCGGCATCGGCATCTACAGCTTCGCGGCAAACTTTGCGGCGCTTCCGGCACAGGCAGCAGCTATTCCAGCACTCGATATGACAAAGACTCAGGGCGGATGGCTCTGGTCATCTATCCTCTACCCTTCATTCAACGCGGTAGTAGTTATCATCCTCGCCAGCAGTCTCGGCAAGGGCGCCAGCAGCGCTAAAGAAGCCCAGCTCAGCGGAATCCTCGGCGGCGCGCTCTTCGGAGGAGCGGTACTCGCCATGAACCTCGGCCTCATGGCCAACATCAAGGAACTCTTCTCAATGTCAGTTCCTACACTCGCTCTCGCCAACAGGATCAGCCCGGTACTCGGAGTTATATTCTCCATCACCATCTGCTGCGGCATCTACACTACAACAGTTCCTATGCTCTGGGGCAACGTAAGACAGGTAGCCAAGGACGGCACACTCAAGTTCGTTCTCATCGCCCTCGGCCTCACAGTTCTCGGCCTGGCACTCGGCGCTACAGACTTCAAGAAGCTGGTCAACATCATCTATCCGTTCAGCGGTTACGCAGGACTCATACTCATGGGATTCGCTGCTTATCGTGAATACGGAAGCAGAAGGAGCGCCGCAAAGGCTTCTTCCCTCGCGGAAAAGAGCAAGGAAGCTCTCGGAGTGAACAGCTCTTATGACCAGTCAGATATAATGGCATAACACAGATTTGTTGCTTCCATACAGATCGAATACATAACTCTAAAACCAAACCAAGGCAGGAATGACCGTGATCTTACAGATTGCGGTTTTCTGTCTTTTTGGCGTATTTTCCATTAGTTTCTGCATTCATTTACCAGAGCCGCGATAAAGCGCTTGATCTGCACATTTCCGCGCTGATCCGATTTGCCCTGTATATAATCCATTTCTTTTTTTACCTGCTCGTACTTGAACAGGTTTCCCGCGAACTCGCTGAAAAGCTCGTCGCCGTAATCATTTAAGCCTATATGGGCCAGATTTGACAGGGCCGCTGTGGCCGCCCTCCTGATCCTCTGCTCCATTGATTTAGGGGAATCAGTGAATCTGGCGAATATCTCTTTGAGCGTCATATCGTTCAGGGATTCTTCATGCTGACAGCAGAAGTTTACTACTGTGACAATATCATCGCAGCCCTTCTCGCCTGTGATTCCCAGCTTTTGCAGTATATACTGCAGCTTTTCGTTCCTCTCGCGCTCAACCTCGAAGCTGTCCTGCTCAGGCACAGCTCCGCTGCCGCTGTCGAATATATTCTGTATAGAGCTCACCGTCTTCTGCAGATTCTGCTTCTTAGCCACATTCTGCACGACATTTATGACCTCTATACTGTTTATAGGTTTCCTGATAAAAAACTCCACACCGGCCTCATAAGCCCGCGAGATCATCTTTTCATTCATGACCTGAGAGAGCATGATGAATGATGTGTCTCTCAGCAGCCTCTTAGCCTTCCTGACAAAGGCTATACCGTCCGTACCGGGCATAAGAAGGTCTGTTATCACTATATCCGGAGCCATGTACTGAAGCTCGTCGAGAGCCTCCTCAGCGGACTCCGCAGTACCGCAGACTACGCCCAGATCCTTCTGGTCTATGATCATCCTCAGCACGCTCAGGACAGACTTGTCGTCGTCCAGCAGAAATATCTTTGTCATTTGATCACCTGTAATTTGTCTTCCGGAACAGAAATAACGAATTCGGCACCTTTAGTAGGATGGGCAAGGCGTATCTCCCCGCCCAGATCCTTCTCGATTATATCCTTTACGATGCAGAGGCCCAGCCCCCTGCTGATCTCTCCCGTGTCGTAATTTATCTTTGTAGAGAAACGCGGCTCGAAGATCTGGTCTCTGTATTCCTCCGCCACTCCCGGACCGTTGTCCCTCACATTGAATACGTAAACGCCTCCGGCTCTGTGCTCCTCGATGATGACCGTACAGCGCGAGCCCCTGGACGCCTCCACAGCATTGGCTATGAGATTGTGGAAGACCGACAGCAGAAGATACGGGTCTTTTGTATAAAGCTTGTCCCTGCACTGAGTGAGGACGATTATATTTTTGCCGGAGTCCCTGTACTCATCACGGACGGATTCTGTGAGCATGATGAAGAGCTCCGAAAGCTGCATCCCTTCATTCTCGGACTCGCTCTCTACAGCATCGGTTATGCCTCTGCTTATCATCAAGTACTCTTTCTTTACCTCGTGTACATCCTTTGCCACGGACAGTGATTCCTTAGCGAAATCATCCTGACCTGATTCACTGAGCTCCTCATAGAGGCTGTAGGCAGTAGACATGGTATCCTCGATGCGAACGATATTCTTATTCATCCACACCAGCTCGCCTTTAAGCTTCGAAGTAAGCATTATCAGCCTGTTATAGCGCTCAGCATGGGTCCTGGACAGGAGCATGATTCTGTAGCGGTCAACCGAAAGCAGGACTATCAGGAGTATCGTTCCCCTGATGAGAGCGACCAGGACCAGCAGGTACTGTGAATGAGGCTCCCACGCCTGTTCCTGGATGCGCGAAAAGAGTTCCATAGCATTAGATATATAATCCACAACCATGACTCCAGGTATGAAAAAATAAAGCTTCCTGGTGCGCCTGCTCAGTCTGTCGAAGATGAAGAGCAGAAGTCCCTCAACCAGATAAAAGAGTATTTCCGGGAGCGCGTTCACCAGAGCGATATCGAACACAGTCCCTCCGAAGACCGCGGCAAGTATACGGGTGCAGACGATGAGCACACCGGATACCGCCGAAACCGCTATGATAGAGGGGTTATCCAGCAGGTACACGAAAGCCGGCAGACAGATGGTTCCCAGCGATATTATAAAAATATCGTTCACTATATGCAGGCTGGCCTGGGCGAATATCACAGTGACCAGACTGAGCAGCAGAACCTTGCGTACCCATTTACCCACTGCCGATACATACACGTTCATTATATTATCTCATACATGGACGGCGCCATGTCCTTAGTCACATGCTCCGGCGTAGCCAGTACCCTGACACGCATCTCGCCGTTTCCGAACACAACGAGGATCTCATCGCCCGCCTCAACCTCGGTGCCCGGCTTAGCCTGTTTCCCGTTGACGCTGACGCGTCCCTGTTCGCAGGCATCCTTAGCCAGAGTCCTGCGCTTGATTATCCTGGAATTTTTCAGGTATTTGTCTATTCTCATTTTCCTTTTTCCTTAAAACAAAAGCATTTTATCCATCAACAACGTATCCCGCGGGCGCTCCGCGCGCAAGTGCCTCCGGCAGAGCCGGCCTCTGCATTTAAAAAGGACCGCCTCAGAGAGACGGCCCCATTCGATCATTTTATGGTATCGGCACCAAAACGTGCTACTTGTTGTTTACTGCGTCCTTAAGGGCCTTGCCTGCTTTAAATACAGGAGCTGTGGAAGCCGCGATCTCGATCGTCTCTTCAGGCTTTCTAGGATTTCTGCCCTGTCTTGCTTTTCTTTCCTTAGTTTCGAAAGTTCCGAAACCGATGAGCTGAACCTTTTCACCAGCTACGAGAGTTTCCTGGATGCTGTCGATGAAAGCGTTTACAGCAGCTTCTGAGTCTCTCTTTGTGAAACCTGTTTTTTCTGCGACTTTCGTGATTAATTCTGATTTATTCACGGTTGTCCTCCTTCTATTACTCTAATTCTGAAATACCGAAAAAATTATCAATCCTGATATGACGCCGTATGGGCGACAAAAATTTTATACGGCTGAAGCAGGCCTCCGGCATTGAAGGACGGCGTTTGCGCCGCGTTTTTAATGAAGCCCGCTGTCATTTTTAATATACCATCGTTTGAACGCTCGAGCAACTGATATCAATGTATTTTTCGGGAAAACAGCCTGCGTTTTCGCAATAGTAAAAGTCAAAAAGCATAGATATGCCTGCTTCCATAAAAAAGCCTGATGTCAGGATATACAGATCATATAGAAATGTCAGTATAACTTGAGCTTCCTCGCCAGACGCGCGAGCCTAGCGCCCTTAGGCAGCATGAGCAGCTCTTCTTCCGTTATGCAGTGCAGCGCGAATACCAGGAACGCGTATACCGCTATTCCGACGATGACTGACATCATGGTCGACAGGGCATTGCCCATGAAATTGTGAAGTCCCGTATAGACCAGCCAGACTGCCGTTCCCATGAGCAGCGAAGCCGCTCCCGGTCTCAGGAAGGTCAGCGATACGCTGAAACGCGAGCCGGTGTATTTAGCCGCCGCCCTCAGATTGAGCGCTGAGGCGACAAGATAGGCACATACTGTGCCGGCCGCGGCTCCTTTGACATTTATCGCCGGGATACCCGTGAGCACATATGTGACTACGATCTTGAAGACCGCTCCTATGCAGAGGTTTACGACCGGGACCATCTGTTTTCCGACGCCCTGGAGTATTCCTGTGAGAGTCTGTACCGACGAAAGGAATATCACTCCTACAGCCAGTACTGCCAGACAGCCTGCCGCGCTTACCGCACTCTCCTTCTGTGTCGGATAGAGGAGCAGCATTATCGGTTTGGCCAGAACAAACAGCCCTGCCGCGCACGGGAGCCCTACTATCATTGCTGTACGCATTCCGAGTTCGGTATTACGCCTGAGCTCGACGCTGTCGCCGGTCTGGTGAGCCGCCGCTATGGCAGGCACCAGGCTCAGGGCTATGCTCTGGGTGAGCACCTGAGGGAAGTTTATCAGCGGTGTCGCGAAGCCGGACAGCTGACCGTAAAGGCTGTTGGCCTCTGCGCGCGAGAAACCGGTCTCGACAAGCCTGTTCGAAACTATGGCCAGGTCTATGTTGCTCATAACCGGCATTATAGCCGCGCCTATGGTTATAGGGATGGCTATCAGTATTATATTCTTTATTATCGTGCCTGATTTTTCAAAAGGCGCGTCCGGAGGGGTATCCAGGGTCTTTCTCTTTATATCCTTCCTCTGCCTGAAAAATATTATCAGTATAGCTATGAGACCGCAGATACCGCCGGCAGTAGCGCCGAAAGAAGCTCCGGCTGCCGCGAATTCCAGTCCCTTAGGCACGAGGATGACCGCCATGGCCAGTCCCGTCAGTACTCTGAAGAACTGCTCCACTATCTGTGAGACAGCTGTCGGGGTCATATCCTGAAGACCCTGTGTATAGCCCCTGAATGCCGCCATGATGGGGATCACCAGCAGAGCCGGCGAGATCGCCCTTATGGCGTATATCGCCTTGTAAGTCGAGAATTTCACGAAAAGGGGCGCTCCCAGCAGAAGTATCAGGCAGGTCGTGATCCCTATGCCCAGCAGGAGCACGAACGAGAGCTTGAATACCCTGTAGGCTTCCCTGTGGTTGCCTGCCGCTGTCCTCTCGGATACCATCCTGGCTATAGCCGTAGGTATGCCGGCTGTAGAGAGAGCCAGGAGCAGCACATATATCGGGTAGGCTGTCTGATAGTAGCCCATCCCTGTGTCGCCTATTATATTTGCGAGTGGTATGCGGAAAAAGGCGCCCAGTATCTTAACGACTATTCCCGCTGCGCCGAGTATGACGGCGCCTTTCATAAAAGATCTTTTAGCCATTTGATCTCAGCTGCAGGATCACTGCCTAAAGGCTGGCGATGATCTTTCTGCAGGCATTCTCCGTTTCCGCCGCTGCCTTCTCCACATCGATAGTAGTGAACTGGCCGTCGCGGTAGAGTACCTTTCCATCTGCCATAGTAAGGAGCACATCGCTGCCTGACGCCGAATATACGACGTTAGTAGCCAGGTCGTGGATAGGCCTCATGTTAGGTACTGTAAGGTCGAGCACGATCAGGTCAGCCCTGTTTCCTGCCTTGAGGGCTCCACAGTTATTCCTGCCCTGAGAAAGCGCTCCGGCGATGGTTCCTGCCTTAAGAGTTTCTACCGGAGTGACAAGAGTAGGATCTGAGTGTCTCTCCTTGTTGAGGAGAGCGAAGAATTTCATTTCTTCTATGAAGTTGAGGCTGTTGTTGCTGGCAACGCTGTCTGTGCCGATAGCGACATTGATGCCCTTGGAGAGCATAGCCGGAATATCAGCAACTCCGCTCGCCAGCTTCAGGTTGCTGACAGGACAGCTCGCTACAGTTACGCCCTTTTCCTTAAGGATATCAAGGTCGCCTTCTTCTACCCATACGCAGTGGGCAGCAGTAGTCCTCGTATCGAAAGCGCCGAGGTCGTTAAGGAGCTGTACAGGAGTCCTGCCTCCGTGTCTCTGCTTGCATTCTTCGTGCTCGCTCTTTGTTTCAGAAATATGGACGTGCATGTTGAGGCCGTACTGTTTAGCGTATTCAGCCACCTCTCTCATGCTGGTTTCTGTGTTTGTATATTCCGCGTGGATGCTGGCGTCTACGATCAGCCTTCCTTCTGCCGCGCCGTTATAGTCCTCCGCGAAGCGGACCGCCTCCTTGTAGCTGTCGCTGTTCTTTACCGAACCCTCAGCGAAGCTGGTTATGCTCCTTGAGATATTGGCCTTGGCTCCGCTGTCGATAACGGCTCTTGCCATATCATCGCAGAAATAATACATGTCGCTGGTGGACACTATACCGAATCTCAGTGATTCTGCCATAGCCAGCAGCGTAGCGTAATATACCGCATCGCTGTAGAGCTTGTCCTCGAACGGGAATATCCTGTCGTTGAGCCAGCTTGAAAGTGCCAGATTCTCTCCGTAGCCTCTCATGAGCATCATAGGACTGTGAGCATGAGCGTTATAAAAAGCGCTCATGAGTAGCTTTCCTCTGCCGTCATATTCCTCGCCGCAGTTCATCTGCGGACGTTCGCTGCCGATGTACGCAATGCTGTCATCAATAGTTCCGACATACATATGGTCATGGCGCTCAAAATTTTCATCAAGAATAGTAATATCGCTGAATAGCATGTTATGTTCTCCTTTTCTGCTTTACGGCAGACATTTTGTCATATATTTTTGCCAATGTCAAATCACGCGTCAATACCTGTACCAGGTGCGCGGATACAGCATCATCAATATAGGGAATATCTCCAGTCGACCCGCCAGCATATCCACGCTCAGCACCACCATGGAAAACCCTGAGAATACGGAAAAGGAACCGGACGGACCGACCTGGCTGAAGCCGCATCCCACATTGTTCAAAGCCGCCGCTACAGCGGATACAGTAGTTATCATATCGAGATCGTTTATCGAGACCAGAAGCACTGAAACGGCAAAAACAGTCACATACATGACAATAAATGAGTATACGCTGGTCAGAGCCTCTGTGCTCATCACACGCCCGTTGTATTTGATCACATTGACTGAGCGCGGGCTGAGAAGCCTTTTCACATCCGCTACTACGAGCTTACCCATGATGATCATCCTGGAAAGCTTGATCCCGCATGACGTCGATCCTGAGCAGGCGCCTATGAACATAAGTGCCAGAAGCAGTATCTTTGAGTAACTGGGCCAGACATCGAAGTCGTCGAGAATAAATCCTGTGCTCGATGACATAGCTGTGACCGCGAATGAAGAATTTATCAGAGCCCTCCCGAAGCTCTCGTATTTTGTCATGGTATTGAAAGCAATGGTGACGGACGCGAAAACGGTTATGCCTGCGTAGGCTTTGAGCTCCGGATTTTTAAAAGCGTCCCTGGCCCTGCCGGTGAACATGAGAAAGAAAAGGGTGTAGTTTACGCCGAATAAAAACATAAATACCGTAGTGACGATAGAGATATAGTCGCTGTCATAATAGGCGATGGACGCGTCGTGAATGTTGAAGCCGCCGGTCCCCGCGGTCCCGAATGTGATATTCACAGCGTCAAAGGTGGACATCCCGCCCAGCTTCAGGAATATGAAATCTATTATGGTGAGAATGATATATATCGTGTAGAGGATTATAGCCGACATCTGAGTCTTGGGCACTATCTTGTCCGAGTCAGGGCTGGAGCTCTCTGCTTTCATGAGATTGACAGCGCTGCCGCCTTTACGTGGAAGAACAGCCAGCATAAAGACCAGAACTCCCATTCCGCCCAGCCATACAGTAAACGATCTCCAAAACAGTATAGACCTGCTTACGGATTCCACATCGTTAAATACAGTAATGCCTGTGGTCGTGAATCCGGACATAGTCTCGAAAAATGCCTCTACAAATACCGGTATCTCGCCGCTGACGTAATAAGGCAGAGCTCCCGTCAGAGAGATAGCTATCCACGAGAGCCCGACTATGACCATGCTGTCCCTCATGAGCAGCACTTCGTTTTTCCTGTCTATCCTGGTCAGGAGAAAGCCGATGATAAGAGCCGCCGCGGCTGCGGCCGCAAATCCCTTTAAAGCGGCAGTTTCCCTTAAAAATGCCGCCAGAATGAGCGGCATGAGCAGTATAAAGCCCTCTACGACCAGTATGTTCCCTACTGTATGGAATACTGTACGGTAATTCATATCTTTAACTCACTTGATTATATCTTTTATAGAATCCAGCTTCCCGGTCGTTATCACGACCACGCTGTCTCCCGGCATGAGTATATCGTTTCCGCGCGGGATGAGCACTCTGCCGCGCCTTTTGATAACTCCGATTATCACATCATTCCTTATGCTCAGCTCGCTGAGCTTTTTCCCGGTCACGCCCGGATGCTCTCCCACAAGGAATTCCACAGCCTCCGCGGTATCATCGGCTATGCGGAAAAGAGCCTGCACCTCTGAAGAATCTGAGGAGTTTTTCATGGCCCTTACGAATTGGAGGATGTTCTCAGTAGCTACCAGACGCGGTGAGAATGTGCTCCCTATGTTAAGCATACGGAGTACAGTCGAAAAAGAATTGTGCGTGACCTTCGTCAGGACCTTTGCTTCTGACGATGACTGCACGAAGAGGCTCAGCATGATGTTTTCCTCGTCAAGTCCGGTCAGGGACGCGAAAGCGTCTGCCTTGGCAATCCCTTCTTCTATAAGAAGCTGCTGGTCAGTACCGTCGCCGTGGATGATCTCCGCGTTAGGCAGAGCTTCTATGAGCTCCATACACCTGTCTCTGTCGCGTTCTATGATCTCAACGTGCACCCCGGTCTCTATCATCATCTTGGCCAGATAGAAGCCTATGCGGCCTCCGCCCACAATGATCATATTTTTGACCCGGTTAGTCTTTATCCCGGTCTGGGTGAGGAATTTCATCTCCTCGGCACGCCTGCCGGCTATGATGATCCTGTCGTTTTCTTCTATGACGTAGTCGCCGGACGGTATGATCACGTCGCCGTTCTTTTTTGTTACCAGGCAGACCAGTATATTGGGATTTACCTTCCAGAGATTTTTTAGCTGCATGCCTATGAGACG
Organism: Bacillota bacterium; assembly: GCA_028724585.1. GTDB lineage: Bacteria > Bacillota > Clostridia > Peptostreptococcales > Anaerovoracaceae > RUG708. The sequence continues at coordinate 11,480 of JAQYCQ010000018.1, forward strand.
GTTCCTCTCTCCTATCAGGAACTCCAGCAGGTCGATATCGCCGCCTGTAAAAGTCTCCACCTTTATCATAGACGGGAGCTTAAGCACCCTGACCATCTCGTCCGCGCAGGCCTTTTCCGGATTTATAGACATGCTCAGCCCGAAATCGCTCTTCAGCAGCGGCAGAACGTCGACATATTCAGGATTGCGGACCCTGGCTATGGCATTTTTAACTCCCAGCTTCCTGCCCACCATGCAGGACAGGATGTTTAGCTCGTCCATCTGGGTAACGGCGATCAGAAGCTCCGTATGTTCGGCGCCGGCCTGCTTAAGGACCGGTATAGTCGCTCCGTTGCCCCTTATACCCAGCACGTCTGAGTGCTCCGTGACTGAAGCCACCCTCTCCTCCTGAAGGTCTATGACAGTGATGTTGTGCTCCTCTGCCGAAAGCTGCTCGGCCAGGGTAGAACCTATCTTTCCGCAGCCTACTATTATGATATCCATCAGCCTATAAACCCGCCCGCGCCTACAGTGACGAACAGTCCGGAAACAGCTATGAGTACGCCTACTGCTATAAACGCGATTGCTGCTCCGCCCGGAAGCTTGGCGCGGTTTATCCCGGTAAATACCACGAGCACCGCTCCCAGTATCACTCCGATAATTCCAGCTATAACAAGTGGATCCATTTCAAACTCCTTAACTAAAGTCCAGGTCTATTTCTCGAGAAGGGCGCAGATCACTCTGGCTGCCTGCGCTCTGGTCGTGTTATTTCCAGGGTAGAAATATCGTTTCTCATTACCCTTTTTATCTTTTTCTATAACGCCGCTTATGACGCCGCCGCGAACGGCCTTATCTACAGATGCTTCCGCCCACGAAGGGATCTCGTCAGCATCGGCGAAATCTACGCCTGAAACTGTATTTCCAAGCTGCAGGCCAGCGGCTTCAGCGTAGTTGCTGATCATGACCGCCATCTCTGCTCTCGTTATGTTCTTCTGAGGTGAGAATGTCGACACGTCGGTGCCCTTAGCCACACCTTCTTCGACGGCCCAGTTTACACAGCCGTCGAACCAGTCAGCGGAGCTGACGTCAGTAAATCCGGCATCCTTAAAGCCTGAAAAATCTTTCACTCCGGCGCTCGATGCCAGCATCTTTACGAACTCAGCACGCGTAACGTTCCTGTCTGGTCTGAATGTACCGTCTCCCATTCCGTTGATGATGCCGGCAGAGACCAGCGTCCTTATATAGCTCTCAGCCCAGTGGCCGGTTATATCGTTTAATCCCGATGGATCAGTATTATCAACAGGCTCGACTCCCGCAGGATCGGTATTTGCCGGAACGCGGTTGGACGCGTAGGCATTCTCATAAAGCTGGTAGAGCTTGGCATTGCCGGCAACGCTCTGGTACCTGAAGTGGATCTCGCCCGATACCTCAGGAAGCGATTTATTGAGCTGCAGCTGGCGAGTCAGCTCGTCGGTGCCCTTCCATACTCCTGACGCGGCGTCAGCGCGGTAATCTGCCATTCCTATGTAAAGCTTGACATTGGTGCCCGAGACTACATCCGACCACCATTTGGCCAGCTTCTGGTAGTCAGCGATCTTGTAGCCGATGTTCCAGTAGATCTGAGGCGCGATATAGTCTATCCAGCCGTTCTTTATCCAGGTGTAGGAGTCAGCGTACCTTTCTGAATAGGCCTCGCCTCCCCTTGTGTCGGATCCCAGCGAGTTATTTTCTTTATTTGCCCAGATGCCCATAGGGCTGATGCCGAACACGCAGTGCGGATCTGCTTTATGTACCGCGTCATTTACCTGTCTGACCAGCTTGTTGACATTGTCCCTGCGCCAGTCAGCCTTGTTCATGCCGTTGCCGTAGGCCGCGTAAGAAGCATCATCATTGAAGGAAGTGCTCGGGTAGAAATAATCGTCGAAATGGATGCCGTCGACATCGTAATTATTGACGATCTCCACGGCCGCGTTAGTGATCAGGTCCCTGACAGCAGGCTGTCCCGGATCGAAGTAATAATTATTGCTGCAGCTTATGACATAATCGCTGTAAGCAGCCTTAGCCGGGTTGTCATCCGAAAGCTTAGCCCAGTCGCTGGCCGAAGTCGTTATCCTGTAAGGATTGATCCAGGCGTGAAGCTCTATGCCCTTCTCATGAGCCTTCTGGACCCAGTAAGCCAGCGGATCGAAGCCGTCGGCCGGAGCCTGCCCCTGAACGCCCGTAAGATATCTGCTCCACGGGTAATACGAAGATTTATAAAAAGCGTCCGCCGCGGGCCTTACCTGCAGGAAGATGGTGTTCATTCCCAGCTTGTAGCAGTCGTCTATGACCGCGTCCGCCTGAGCCTTAAGGGACTCTGCTGAAGTCGTCGGATCGCGCGGATAGTCCATGGATCCGACTGTCGATACCCAGATCCCTCTCATCACCGAGCCTGGATCCGCGTACTGCGCCTTTACGTCAGCTCCGCTGACAGCTTTCGCCTCATCGGCGAAAGAAAACATCATAGAGCCCGCGATAGTCCAGATCAGGAAAAGTATCGCCAGCACGATGGCGACAGCGCCTATCATCTTTTTTCTTCGGACTTCGTAAGCCGATCTCTCCTTATCGTCTTTTCTGTTTCCAGCCATAAATAAAAATTCCCCTTTCGATCGGTGCCTGGCAGCTAGATGTCCAGATACACCGCCTTCTCCAGCATTTTGCGTCCGTAAGCGTCTATCCTGCCGACTATCTCGTCGGAGCAGACTTCCCTCAGGCGCTCTACGGCCTGTCCCAGGTCGGGCTGGCGCCATTCGGCGCTGTGGCAGTCCGAGCCGAGGATCTGGATCTTTCCGCTCTCTATGAGCGGCTTGTAAAACTGCGTATTGTGAACGCCGTTGATATATATGGCGTTCATCTGTATGACCACCGGCATCTTATAGAAATGTTCTATATATTTTGTCGGTGTAAAAGTGTGAAAATATCTGTCTATGTGAGGTATCACAGGTGTGAACGGCGTGTTCAGGGCTATATCGTCTATTACCTTTACGTTGGATTCAGTCCAGGGAGTGAAAGGCATCTCGGTCATGATATAGTTGGTGCCGTTTATAGTAAGCTTGTCCAGGTAGTCCCATCTGTTCATATCGGGCATGAACTCGACCTCCGCACCGAGGATCATGCGCGGTATCAGCTTCCTGTCCTCCTCGGACAGGGACTCTCGTATCTGGTCGCAGCGCAGCTGCCTCTCCAGCAGCCATGGCCTTATGCTGTTTTCGCCTCTCCTGAAATGGGGAGTCAGCACTACGGTATCTATACCCTGGGCATAGCTCATCCTGAGCATTTCGATGGATTCCTCTACATTGTGGGAGCCATCGTCTATGTGATGCAGAATATGTGTATGAAAATCGATCATTATTTTTTCTTTCCGGGAGATCAGAAGGAAAGATCACTGAGTACTATCAGCAGCATTCCCTTTCTGACTGTTATCTCCGCTTTTTCCATTACAAATTCGTTGCTCACGCCGAGCGGATATGTATTTGTAAGCTCGGCCTCAGTCAGCGGATACTTGAGTCCTCTCAGGGTCACTCCCTCCGACCTTCTATCCATAGAAAAGATGGAGATCTTCGTCCATCTGCCTCTGGATACCCTGACTGTCTCGTTTTCCATAGCGAAGATCTGGTGATGCTCGTCTACCAGAGTACATCTGGCTCCCCTCTCAGCGGCATAGGCGCAGAGAGCGAAATTAGCGATCTCGTGGTCGACACGGCCGCCCAGGGCGCCGCATATCACTATATTGGGATACTCGTTGATCATCGCCTGTCTCAGGGCGATCATGGTATCGGTATCATCCTTTTCCGGTTTTTCGCGGATGACTTCTATGCCTGCTTCTATCTCACCGGGATAGGAATCGAAATCCCCGACGACCAGATCCGGTACTATTCCCGAATCGACAGCGTGTTTATAGCCCCTGTCGCAGGCGATTATAAAATCAGCGTCTTTAAGGCCGGGCGGAATAAAGCACCTCGGTGCGCCTGTTATTATCAGACAAGTTTCCGAATTATCAGCCATTTAAGATCACGCCTCCAAACAATCTATATATCTCAGAGCTCAGCCTCTGTATTTTTCGGCAGCCCTGAGCAGTGCCTGCCTCTCGTTAGGCAGCCTGTCGTTTATAACTTCTTCCAGAAGGTCCGAAAGGGCCTTTCCTATCATCTTTCCGTCGGTCACTCCGGCAGCTTTAAGGTCATCGCCGTTGACAGCCAGTCCCTTAAGGGATATGCAGTCGCCGTCAGCTATTATCTCTTTGACCATACTGCGCACCTGAGCTACGCGTTCTTTAGTAGCGGCAGTGTATTTCTCCCTCTTGCCGGCGGAGTCGGCCTCCTGTATCTCAAGCAGCATGCTCAGCCTTTCGGGCCCCAGCTTCACAAGAGCCCCTCTGACCAGCGGCTTTACCGGCTGCAGCTTCATGTCATGGTCTTTTATGAGCTCAGTCACCGTATTGATGATCTCCTTAGAGAATTTCATCCTGCGCAGGATCTCTCCCGCCATCTCGGCTCCTTTTGCCTGATGCCCTTTGAAGTGGCCCCTGCCGGTCTCGTCTTCTGTATAGACTACAGGCTTAGCCATATCATGCAGCAGCATGGTCAGCCTGAGGACCGGGTCCGGCCTTATGGCGTCCAGAGCCGCCAGAGTATGGTGCCAGACATCTCTGTTATGATAAGGACTTTTCTGGTCGAAGCCGAACATAGGTCTGATCTCCGGGATTATCTCCGCGAAGATGTTCCTGTAGCTGTCCAGCAGCTTTGCCGCGCGCTCGCCCGCCAGGAACTTCAGCAGCTCCGCGTCTATCCGCTCATAGGCTACCTTATCCAGCATCTGCCTGCACCGCCTGATAGCCTCGTCCGTAGTCTGGTCAGGCTGATAGCCTTTGACCGACATAAAACGCAGCGCTCTCATTATGCGCAGGCCGTCCTCCGAAAAACGCTTTACAGGATCCCCGACGCTGCGCAGGATCCCGTCCTCCAGGTCACGCTGACCTTTGAAAACATCTACCAGCCCCGTATCCGGCGAATAAGCCATAGCGTTAACGGTAAAATCACGGCGGGCCAGGTCTTCTTCCAGCTTCTTTACGAATGTGACCTCGTCAGGATGCCTGCCGTCGCTGTAAGCGCCGTCAGACCTGAAAGTGGTGATCTCCACCTCGTGCCCCTCGGTTATCACGGTGACCGTGCCATGCTTAAGGCCTGTCTCGATGATCTTCATCCCCGACAGGATCTGCTCGGTCTCCTCCGGGAGCGAAGGAGTACACATATCATAATCGTCGGGAATGATACCCTCGAGAGAGTCTCTGACCGCTCCGCCTACGATGTAGGCCGCGCTCCCGGCCTTTTTTAAACGCCCCATAATATCAAGTATGTAATCCGGCAGAATGATATCTTTCATAGAATTAAACCTCACAAAGCCATAACATGTATCTTTTTATTTTATCATCAACACCAGTTCAGCGCAAAGAGCACACGGAAACGCGCCCGAATATGTCTACGGCCATGACCGCGTCGCACTCCTCCATAACAGTCTCTGTAAGCGGAAGCTCTCCCCTTTTATCCCTGAAAACAGGCTTGATGATGACGAAGACTCCGTCTTCAGAGCGCCTGCCGGCGCACCAGTAATCCAGGAGCGCAAAAGGATCCTTATCCCTGAGTCTCTCTACTTTTTCAATATAGCGCAGAGGGACAGCGGCACCGTCAGCCTCAAATGAATCCAGACTGACATATACGCCCTCCCTGTGGGCAGTTACCCTGCAGGAACCGATGTCGGGCATAGGACCACTCACGCGGACGTCGAAGCCGTAGCCGGCCTGCAGGGGACGCTTGAGGGCGTTGGCCGCCGCCAGCCCGCTTACGTCGGCGCATACGAAGCGGCGTCCCAGCCTTTCGGCCGAAGCCGCCAGCGTGCCGGATCCGCAGTAGAAATCGCCGCAGAGATCGCCCTCGTCAGTAGTCAGCTCTATGATCCTGTCCAGCAGGGCTTCAGGCTTCTGCGTCGCGTAGTTGAGCCGCTCAGCCGAGCTCCTGCCCACCATGTCTATCTGCCAGACGTCCTTCTGGTTGACAAGAGTATACCAGCCTATGTCGTCCTTGTATTCTTTTACGCCCTTAAACCTGTAAGGTTTAAATCCTCTGTTATACGATTTTTCCCTGCCCGGATGGAACTTGTAATCCGATGTCTTGGAATAGACCAGGATGCTGTCGTGTTTTCTGGACAGATGCCGCTTGGCCGCGCCTCCCGACTTGTACATCCATATGATCTCGTTTATGAAATTTTTAGGGCCGAAGATCTCGTCCATGAATAGCTTGACAGCGTGGGAAGCGTGCCAGTCCAGATGGACGCAGATCACGCCCGTATCCTTGAGCGCGTCCTTCATCAGCTTGAGCCTGAGGGCCAGCTGCTCCAGGTAGTCGTCCATGCCGTTCTTCCAGCGGTCATGATAGGCGCGCAGGCGTATCTCCTTTATGTCCGGCAGGACATCCGACTTTACAGGGATGCGCGCCCCCTTGTCTCCTTCAGTAAAAAAAGGAGGATCGCAGTATATGAGATCAAACTTGTCACTGAAATTGCCTGTGATGAGCCCGTCAGCCAGTATAACGGCATTGTCTCCCAGCAGGAAAGTCCCGCCTTCTCTGCCTTCGGCTTTCATCATCGTCTCAGCGTGGACAGGCATATTTTCCGCCATCATCCTTATATACTGTTCCTCTGCCCTGTCCAGAATGCCGGGCAGCTTTCTGATCAAACTCATCTGTTCCTGCGCTTTCCGCGGGCTCCGCCCGCGCTGGAGCGCCGGCCGCGTCCGCCTTCCCTGTGAGCGGAGCTCTCGGGTTTTACTAGATATTTTCTTCCGTATCCTATAAGGTCTTCCCTGTGGATCTTATGAAGAGCCTTTCGCACCAGGTCAGCGTTCTCCGGCTTGTTGAAGTGGAGCATTGCCCTCTGCATGCGCTTTTCCTCCGGATCGTGGGCTGTGTAGACCTTCTCGCCCGCTATAGGGTCTATGCCCGTGTAGTACATGCAGGTGGAAAGGGTGGCGGGTGTCGGATAGAAATCCTGGACCTGGTCCGGCACGAAGCCGTGTTCGTTCAGGTAGACCGACAGCTCGCAGGCGTCTTCGAGAGTGGCGCCCGGATGGGAGGATATGAAATACGGGATTATATACTGTTTTTTGTTTATACGTTTATTTTCGGCCTCGAACTCCTTGCAGAAGCGCTCGAAAACTCTTTTAGGAGGCTTGTGCATGCGGCGCAGCACGTTGTCGGATATGTGCTCCGGCGCCACCTTCAGCTCGCCGCTGACGTGATATTTACACAACTCTTCCATGAACGCGCCGCCGTTTTTATCGGCCATCAGATAATCGAACCTTATGCCGGAGCGGATGAATACTTTCTTTACGCCCGGCAGGCTCCTGAGCTCCCGCAGCAGATCTATGAACTCGCTGTGGTCTACTTCCAGATTAGGGCAGGGCTTTGGATATAAGCAGTCCCTGTGGGTGCAGACGCCGTGGGTCAGCTGTTTTTCGCAGGCCCTCTGCCTGAAATTGGCGGTCGGGCCGCCCACGTCGTGGATGTAGCCCTTGAAATCAGGATCGGCTATGAGGATCTTCGCCTCGCGTATCAGGGATTCTTTGCTGCGGGCCTGTACCCGGCGTCCCTGATGGTAGGTCAGGGCGCAGAAGCTGCAGCCGCCGTAGCAGCCCCTTACTGAGGTCAGGCTGAACTTGACCTCGCGTATGGCCGGGATGCCGCCTTTTTCCTCGTACATAGGATGGTAGGTCCTCATGTAAGGCAGCTCGTAGACATCGTCAAGCTCCTGCTGGGTCAATGGATCCGCCGGCGGATTCTGAACGACGTAAACGCCTTTTCCATAGTACTCGGCCAGTCTTTTGCCGGTCACGCAGTCTGTATTCCTGTACTGGGTCAGGAAGGACTCGGCGTACTTTTCTTTAGACGCTTTTATCTCGGCGAATGACGGAAGTATGATCAGCCTGTCGTCCCAGGCGTTGTCTTCCTCGAAGCTTCCGCTGCTGTCCCTGTAGACTGTGCCTTTTATCCAGGTAATGTCATTAACGTCCAGACCGGATGACAGGGCCTCAGCTATTTCTGCTATGGCGTGCTCGCCCATCCCGTATATGAGCAGGTCTGCCTGGGAATCTATCAGGATGGAATTCCTGACCTTGTCGTCCCAGTAGTCGTAGTGGCCCAGGCGCCTGAGGCTGGCCTCTATGCCGCCGATAATGACCGGGACTTCTTTTCCGTAGGCTTCCCTGATCCTGTTGCAGTATACGATGACCGCGCGGTCAGGCCTGTGGCCGGCTTCTCCGCCCGGCGAATAGGCATCTGTCCGGCGTCTGTGCTTGAACACCGAATAGTGGTTTACCATGGAATCTACGTTGCCCGAATTGACGAGAAAAGCCAGCCGCGGCTTTCCGAAGCGCTTGAAGTCCTCGCAGTCCCTCCAGTCAGGCTGCGGCAGGATAGCGACCTTGTAGCCCAGCGATTCCAGTACTCTGGCTATTATCGCTGTTCCGAAGGACGAATGGTCCACGTAAGCGTCGCCGGTCACGAGCACGAAGTCCGGGCTTTCCCAGCCGCGTTCCTTTACTTCTTCAGCTGTTACTGGCAGAAATGGCATGATGAGCTACTCCATTACACAATACTTGGCCATATAGTTTTCCATAGCCTCTTTTGTCGCGTCGTCTATCACTACTTTGCCGTTTACCGGTACATTGTACAGGGTGTCTATGACTTCGCGGACTGTGACGATCGGGTATGTCTTGATCCCGAATTCTTCTTCTATCTCTTTGATGGCTGTCTTTTCTCCCTGGCCGCGTTCCATGCGGTCTACGGAAACTATGAGAGCTTCTACTTTTACATCGGCTGCGCCCATGAGTATAGGCAGGGTTTCGCGGACTGCTGTTCCCGCTGTTATCACGTCTTCTGTGATGATGACTCTGTCGCCGTCTTTGAGCTTCTGGCCTACCATGATGCCGCCTTCGCCGTGATCTTTCTTTTCTTTGCGGTTGAAGCAGTAGCCGACGTTCATGCTGTAGTTTTCGTAGAGTGCTGCTGCTGTGTTGACGCAGAGGGGGATGCCTTTATATGCCGGTCCGAATAATACGTCGGGCTGGCCGCTGATGTCGCCGTTCTTGATATGTTCTGTTATGCATTCGGCGTAGTATCTGCCGAGCTTTGAGGCTTGTTCGCCCGTGTGGTAGTTGCCTGTGTTTACGAAGTATGGTGTGTTGCGGCCGCTCTTTGTGACGAAGTCGCCGAATGTGAGTACGCCTGCTGATACCATGAATTTGATAAAGTCTTCTTTATATCCCATTTTTCTGATTCCTCCAATATGCGGATCTGGCAGTATCGTTTTTCGCCACATGTCCACATCACTAAAGCCTGGCGCAAAACGACAACCGACAGCTCCGCTGCTGCGGCTGCTTAGAAGTCGAATGCTTCTTTAAGTCCTGATATGGTCGCGAAATTGTTATCGTGCATGTAGTCGATGAGCTCTGATTTTATCCTGACCATCGCTGTCGGGTCCATCAGCGAGGCTGTGCCTATGCCGACTGCTGACGCGCCTGCGGCGAGGAATTCTACCACATCTGTGCCTTTTGTTATTCCGCCCAGGCCTATGACCGGGACGTCTACTGCTTTTGCTGTCTCCCATACCATGCGCAGGGCTATAGGCTTGACTGCCGGGCCTGAGAATCCGCCTTTTATATTTGCCAGTACTGGGCGTCTGCGTTTCAGGTCTATGGCCATTCCGAACAGTGTGTTTATGAGCGAAACGGCATCCGCGCCGGCGTCTTCTACCGCCTGTGCTATCACCGTTATGTCCGTCACGTTCGGTGTCAGCTTTACTATCAGCGGCTTGTCTATTACTTTTTTTACTTCTCTTGTCACTTTAGCGGCTAGTTCCGGATCTGTTCCAAAGGCTATGCCGCCCTGGCTCACGTTCGGGCAGGAAATATTGAGCTCGAACATGTCTATCTCATCTCGCCCGCTCAGGGCCTCTGCCGCGCTGACGTATTCGTCCACGCTGTGCCCCGCCAGGTTAGTTATTATCTTAGTGTCGAAACTGCTCAGATAAGGAAGCAGCTCAGCTTTATACCAGTCTGTGCCTTTGTTCTCGAGGCCCACCGAGTTCAGCATGCCGCCGTAGGTCTCGGCGATACGCGGCAGAGGGTTGCCATCCCATGGAACTGCTGAGATACCCTTCGTAACGGCTGCTCCCAGCTCGTTCAGGTCGTAAAACTCAGAGCTTTCCCACGGCGAGAATGTTCCGGATGCCGGCATGATGGGGTTGGAAAGCTCCACTCCCGCTATTTCTACCCTGAGATCTACGCCCAGGTCCTGCGCTTTTTTATCGAGCTCAGTCATGCCAGATCACCTCGCTTCCTCTGAAAACAGGTCCGTCACAGCAGACCCTTCTATGTGTCTTTATGATATTGCCGTTTTCATCCGGCTCTTTCACATCGATGCTGCAGCCCATGCAGACTCCGTAACCGCAGCCCATGCGTTCTTCCATGGAAACCTGCAGATGGCTGTCGTCTGAACGGTCTTTGATATATCTTCCCACTGCCTTGAGCATAGGTCCCGGTCCGCAGGCAAAATATTCATCGCCTTCCAGTTCAGTGACCCTCATGCAGTCCACTACTGTACCGAGGAAAGAGCTCTCGTCTGGCTCGTCCGTAGTCACCAGCACCCTGCAGTCTGCGTCCCTGAAATCCTCGACCAGGAACTTGTCTTTCCTGAAGCCAAGGACCGCCGTAGCGTTCACGCCCATCTTCCTGAGCGTCTTAGCCAGGAAGAGCAGCGGAGAGCATCCGACGCCGCCGCCGATGATGACAGCTGAACGTCCGGATGCCCCTGCGCCTGAGACACTGTCGTCGAAAACCGACAGGTCGAAGCCGTTGCCGAGAGGTCCCGCGATCCGGTAGAGGGTTCCTCTCTCCGCCTGAGACATCTCTTCTGTACCCTGGCCGACTACCTGATATACGATATCGACCGTGCCCTCTGACGAATTCGCGTCGCAGATGCCGAACGGGCGCGGAAGTATCAGGCTTTTGTCAGCCGGATATATGTTTACGAACTGCCCTGCCGCGGCTTCCGCAGCCGCCTCGGGTACGTACATGCTCATGCGGAAAATGCCCGGAGAGATCTCCTCGTTGGAGAGCACCTCCGCCTCTAGAATCTTCTTTGCCAAATCAAACCTCCCGTCAGACCGCTAATATGTTATTCCTTTTCTATTGAGCGCGGCAGCCAGGTCTTCTCTCATCCTCACAGCCGCGTCGGCAGCAGCCTGCGCGTAATCTTTTTCACCGTATTTAGGATCTTTTTTATATGCTGCTGTTATTCCTCTGGAGCTGCTGATTATGGCTCCAAGCCCTTTTTCATCGAAGAAACCTGCCACGTCATCAGCCTTGCCGCCCTGCGCTCCGTATCCCGGAACCAGGAAGAATGTGTGCGGCATGCGTTTCCTGAGCAGCTCTCCCTGCTCTCTGTGAGTAGCGCCGACAACTGCTCCTACTTCGCTGTAGCCGTGCCCGCCGATCAGGTATTCGCCCCACTTTTCAGTGAGGTCGCCCACCGCCTCGAAGAGACGCCTGCCATCGGCAAGCTCCTGCTCCTGGATCTCGGCACTGCTGGGATTGCTGGTCCTTACCAGTATGAAAATGCCTTTTTTATATGCGTCGCACTGGTTCAGGAAGGGCTTTATGCCGTCCGTACCCAGATAAGGATTTACGGTAACAGCGTCTTCTGACCATGTATCCTGATGCTCGCCGTTTATGATTACGCCGCCCAGATGCGCCGCGTAAGCTAGGGCTGTCGAGGAGATATCCCCTCTTTTTATGTCGCCGATGACTGTGAGCCCTCTGCCCTGAGCGTACTCGCAGGTGGCGTTGTAAGCCTGCAGGCCCGGTATGCCAAAGCGCTCGTACATAGCGATCTGAGGCTTTACTGCCGGCACTATCTCATAGACAGCGTCTATCACTGCCCTGTTGAACTCCAGGAACATGCCGGCGTAAGCAGCCGCGCTCATTCCCATGCGTTCGAAATACTTGGCCTTCAGAAAATCAGGCATTATCTCCGGTGTCGGGTCCAGCCCCACCACCGAAGGATTTTTCTTCTCTAAAATATCTTCAATAAGTTTATCAATCATTTTCCTGCGTCTGCTGTATTTATCAGCTAATATATGCGAATGTATTAATTATCTTTCGAATATGACATTTCCGCCGGCAATAGTCATTACGACCGCTCCGCGGACCTCCGCTCCCGCGAAAGGCGTGTTCTCGGACTTAGAGCGGAAGCCTGACGCCGGTACGGTCCAGACTTCGTCCGGATCCAGCACCGCTATATCCGCGCGCGTTCCCGGCGCGAGCGTACCGCCGCCGCAGCCCAGTATCTTGGCCGGATTCGCGCTCATAAGTTCTATGAGACGGGACGGGCTCATGCCGTTGTCATGTACAAGTACCTTGTTGCTCATGGCAAAGCTGGTCTCGAGTCCTATAACTCCAAAAGGCGCCTTTATAAATTCTCTCGATTTTTCCTCTATGCTGTGAGGGGCGTGGTCTGTAGCTATGGCGTCCAGAGTGCCGTCCATGAGAGCGTCGATGACAGCCTGGCGGTCTCTCGCGCTCCTGAGAGGAGGGTTCATCTTCCTGTGGGTGTCTACTGTCGCGCCCTTTGGAGACTTGCACCTGTGGTAGTTGCCCTTGCTGTTGCCGCCGACGATGATATCCTCGTCAGTAAGGGTGAAATAATGAGGCGCTGTTTCAGCCGTGGCTTTTATGCCCCGCTTCTTTGCCATGCGGATAAGCTCCAGGCTCTCCGAGGTACTGATGTGCTGCAGATGGATGGCTCCGCCTGTCTCCTCGGCAAGCAGCATATCACGTATAGCGATCATAGACTCCGCTTCCTCAGGAATGCCCGGCAGCCCGGTGAGGCCTGCCGCCGTTCCCCTGTGGACGCAGCCCGCGTCCCTGATCTCCGGCTGTTCAGTGTGGTCCAGCACCGGAAGGCCAAGAGCGGCTGCCTTTCTCAGAGCCTCGCGCATGAGCTTTACACTCGATACCGAATGGCCGTCCTCTGTGACCGCGGCAGCCCCGGCCTTTTTCAGAGCCGCGAAGTCCGTAAGTTCTTTGCCTCGCTGGCCTACTGTGATAGCGCCGGTCTGCAGTACTCTGACTCCATTGGCGTTTCCCGCTTTCTGGAGCACATATTTTATCTTTTCAGGCGTATCTATGACCGGCATGGTGTTCGGCATGCAGCAGACAGCCGTAAAACCGCCTGCCGCTGCCGACTCGCAGCCTGTAAAAATATCTTCTTTGTATTCCTGGCCCGGATCCCTGAAGTGGACGTGCATGTCTATGAGTCCCGGAACGACCCAGCAGCCGCCGGCGTCTATTACCCTGTCGAAGCTGCCGACCGGTGTCTGTCCCGGTTCGTTCACCGACACTATCCTGCCGGCGTCTACAACTATGTCCGCGGAGCGGTCGATATCAGAAGCAGGATCTATCACCCTGCCTCCAGTGATGAGCATTCTCATGATCCGCTCCTATTCGTTGTCCATAGAAACTATTTCATCGCAGTAGATGCATCTGTACTCTTTGCGTTCAGCGTCGTTGAGCACGAATATATGCTTGAGGCCCCTCTCCGACGAGGTTACGCAGCGAGGGTTCTTGCATTTGATGACATCCTCCACGCGCTTAGGGAGAGTCGGCTTGAGCTTGGCCTTTATCTCCTCGTTCTCTATGATGTTTACAGTGGCATCCTGGTCTATCATGCCTACGACATCCATATCCACAGCCCTGCTGTTGACGTTCTCTATCTTGATGATGTCCTTTTTGCCGCGTTTTTTGCTGGGAGCGTTCATGATGATTGCTACTGTGTCGTTCTCATTGTCGAAGTTGAGGTAGCTCATGAGCTTCATGCCTAATCCGGCTTTGATGTGGTCTATAACGATCCCGTTCTTAATGCTGTCTATTACCATATTTATGCCTCCAGTCCCAGTATCTTCATTACGAGGGCCATTCTAACGTACATGCCCAGCCTTACCTGATCGAAGTAATGGGCTCTCGGGTCTTCGTCGACCTCTGTCGCTATCTCATTGACTCTAGGCAGCGGATGCATGATGATCATGTCGTCCTTGGCCAGCTTCATCTTGTTGCCGTCGAGGATGAAGGAATCCTTCAGCCTTACGTAATCGTCCTCGTTGAAGAAACGTTCCTTCTGTACTCTGGTCATATACAGAACGTCCAGCTCCGGAAGCACGTCTTCCATATGGCGGACCTCCTCATACTGCATGCCGTTCTTTTCTATTATGCTCTTCCTGATGTATGGAGGGACCACCAGCTCCTCAGGCGAGATCAGCTTCAGGGTGATGTTCTCACAGCGGGAGAGGGCCTTGATGAGCGAGTGGACAGTCCTGCCGAACATGAGGTCTCCACAGAGCCCTATAGTCAGGTTGTTCAGCCTTCCTTTGTATTCTCTGATGGTCATGAGGTCTGTGAGGGTCTGGCTCGGATGCTGGTGTCCGCCGTCGCCCGCGTTGATGACCGGTACGTAGGAATGCTCTGCCGCTACTCTAGGCGCGCCCTCTTTAGGGTGCCTCATTACGATAACGTCGGCGAAGCAGCCTACTGTCCTGATGGTATCCGCGATGCTCTCGCCCTTGGATACCGATGACGAAGCGGCGTCTGAGAATCCCATGACGCTTCCGCCCAGCCTCAGCATAGCAGACGTGAAGCTCAGCCTTGTGCGGGTACTCGGCTCGTAGAAGAGAGTTCCCATTATCTTTCCGTCCGCGATATGCGCGTACTTTTCAGGGTCAGCGATGATATCATCAGCTGTCTCAAAGAGATCTTCCATTTCTTCCACTGTCAGATCCATCGGCTCAAGCACACTTTTTCCTTTAAGCACTTGTTTGTACCTCCTGCTTTATCCTGTTTATCGGGCATTTCCGTTTTCCTGTTATTCTCCGGTATGTACGACCAGCTGAGGATAAGGAATGTCTATGCTCTCCCGGTCAAATGCCTTTTTCAGGTTCTCTAAAAGATAATATTTTGCATCGTAATAAAGCGATGTGTCGCACCAGACCATTACGTCGATGTTCACTGAGCTGTCAGCCAGCTCGGCCACACCGATGATCGGCGCCGGCTCCTTATCAAAGTAATCCGACGAATCCAGCACTTCCTTTATCACGCTTTTTACATGATCGATGTCGCTGTCGTAGCCGACACCTGCCTTGATGTCGATCCTCCGCTTGTCCGCTCCCGAGTAATTTGTCACCGTGTTGCCGGCTATCACCGAGTTGGGCATGCTTATGATCTTGTTGTCGAATGTCTTAAGGGTCGAGTAGAGCAGGTCTATCTTCTGGACCTTGCCGCTGGTCCCATTGCATTCGATGAGATCGCCCTGGGAAAAGGGCTTGTTGATAAGTATGAGGATCCCTGCCGCGAAATTGCTCAGGCTGTCCTGCACCGCTAGGGCTATAGCCGCTCCGGCCGCCGCGATCACTGTCACGAACGTCGATGTAGGTACACCTATATAACCCAGCACCGTGATGACGAGCACTATAACGCAGACGACCTTTATGCAGTTGATGATAAAGGAATACAGCACCCCGTCCAGTGTGGATCTCTTAAGCACATGCCTTGTCGCCGCCAGTATGATCTTGATGGCGACCAGGCCTATGACAAATATAGCCGCCGCTCTCAGAAGCGAACCGAAGGTCTCGTTGCTGAAGGCGTTAAGTATAGTTGTCCACGTATTCATTAAACTCTTTTCTCCTTTTTACACACTATTTCATCATAAGTATACATCAAAAATATCAAATTAGCACTCCAACATTGCTCTTACGTGCTCCCGTGCGCTCCGCGCACAGAGAGGCCTCCGGCCTGCGAACGCACCAGCTTCGGTGAGCAGCCTGGCATCGTCTGCAGAGCTGACGTAAAAAGAGCGAAGCCGTATGCTTCCGGCTCCGCTCTTTATCTTTATTTTTTATATCCTGTCATCACTCGTCTTCACCCATGCCCAGTCCCAGAGGCAGCTCGTGCGTGGAAGGCTTGAGCTGGAAGAGACAGAAATGGGTCCTGTTGTCCGGGAAGTCCTCTATATTCTCGTTCATGAGAGTCAGACCGAAGAGCTCTCCGGCGTTCTTACGGCAGAGGACCGCTGTCGTCTCGGAAAGAGTCCCGTCCGCCAGGTCTTTGGCCGCTTTACCCGTGTCCTCGACCTCGATGTGAGCCAGCTGCGGATATAGCTCGCGCAGGTGCTCCTCGCACTGCTTGATGGCCAGTATATGGGATGCCACCCCGGTCAGGCTGCTGTCCGGAACGTCCGGGCTCTTCTTAAAGAGGCAGTGGTGGATGTTAAGCGTAGTGTCAGCCTTGATATAGAGCTCGACGCCGTTCGTAGCCGCTACTGTCTCCTGGACTATACCGGCTACACTGTTGTAGATGGCGCATACTCCGTAATTTATCTCTCTGGAAGTGAGCGCTCCGATCACGTGTCCAGAGTCTACCAGAGGCACATATTCCACATCCTCCAGTCCTACCTTTGCCGCCAGGTCATGCGCTGCCTGCTCGGCGTTCGCTCCTTCGATTCCCTGATATCCGATCTTTATCATCTGTCTGCCTTCTTTTCCTTTTCTGCTTCAGCCGCTTTCCTGGAGGCCATGCGGGCTTCCAGTATCTGCGCGCGTATTTCGTTTCCAATAGTCTTTTCCGCCGACTTGTCCAGATCTTTAGTCTCTATCGGCGGCAGGACCGTCATGATAACGTGTCCCGGCTTTATCCACTTGCCGTTGTTAGCTTCCATTATCTTATATGAACCGTCTATAGACACCGGCACTATCGGGCACTTAGTCTTGAAAGCTACCCTGAAGGCGCCGCTCTTGAACTCGCCCATCTCCTCGCCTCTGCTGCGGGTCCCTTCCGGGAAGATGACGAAATCTTCGCCGGACTTTATAGTCTTTTCCGCAGCCATGAGAGCCTTGACTGACTCCCTGGCGTTCTCCCTGTCTATGAAGATGGCGCCCAGCAGCCTCATCCATTCGCTGACGATCGGGATGTTGCTCAGTTCCTTCTTGGCCAGTATCCCGCACGGCCCTATATAGGATTCCATTATCATTATGTCCCAGTCACTCTGGTGGTTAGGCACGTAGAGCACCGGTCCCTTGGGGATATTCTCCAGGCCATGCACCTCTACGGTGACTCCCGCGAACCTGAGCATTGCCAGGGCCCAGTGGCGCACTCTCGAATAAGTGAAGAGCTTAGCCGTCAGCGTATCACCCTTCGCGATCAGCTTATGGATCCTGCGCTTGTCGGGTTCGGCTGCCAGAAGATAGATCACGGTCCTGATCAGCCAGATTATACTTCTCATTTTAATAGTCCTCCTGAACGAATACTGAAAAACAGTATCAGTGACAGTATAACATAATTCGTATAAATGAGGAGCCGCAATTACGACAGCTGCGCTGACGATGCGAATCTGTATGACGCGTTATGCCGGCCTGAGCTTTACGGCGTAAACTGTGTAAAACGGAAGCGGAGTTCTGAGGCAGTCTGACGCAGCAGCATTGGAGATGATCGTAGATCTTCACGGTGCCGAGCGGCATGAAGCGGCGAAGAGAATTTAAGTTCTCAAAACTTAAATTCTCAGCGGAGGGGCTGGTCCGCGATCACTGTCTGAGCGAAAACACATCGGTGTTTTCGCGAGTTGCGGAGCGGTTCGCCGCTTCCCGCGAAGACACCGCACCAGGAGATCAGGAAGATCACGGTCAGATCCACCGCTGCGCGCCAGACCGCCCCGGACTCCGCATCACTCAATCTCCTGTAAAACGATACACTCGGGCCCGCTTCCGGCGCGTCATTCTGCCTTAACTGCTTTCCTGCTGCAAAACGCGTTATGCCGCCTGCGCGCGGAGCGCGCGAAGACAGTAAAAAGGGGGCCCGGCCTTGGCCGTGTCCCCTTTTTACTGTCCTTGTTATTTTTCTTCTTCGCTGTCGTTTTTGTACATCTCCACATACGGCTTCACATAATCCTTCACGAACGGATAGATCATAAAGACGAAGCTGTCGTGGAAACAGAAATCTTTACGTTCGACAGTGAACTTTTCTCTCAGCATAGGGCCGGTCCTGATGGCCGGTATGACATCGATGCTGTCGACGTCGCCCCTGCACAGATGGTAGTAGTCCTCAAGGTCGGCCGAGACCATATATATGACCTCTTCGCCGGGCCTGAAAGGCGGATCGTTCTGGAAGCTGACGTACTCATAAGCCATTTCATGATCCCTTCCGGATATCTCCGGAGTCGCGCCCACAGGGATCAGGTCCTTAGTCCTCATGATGATGCCGGTCTCCTCGCGGAGCTCGCGCACCATGGACTGGGCAGGCCTCTCCCCTGCCGAAACATGCCCTCCCGAAGAAATGTCGTATTTCCCCGGATTGCTCTTTTTTTCGTAGGATCTCCTCTGCAGGTAGACTCTTACGTTACCCTGGCTCACCCCGATGATCCAGCACTGGGCAACCTTGTGCCACATGCCGGCGCGGTGAACGTGGGAGCGCGAGAAATCGCCTATAGGGTACATGTTTTCGTTATATGCTGTCAGTTTTTCCTGAATGTTTTTTCTGCCGTTTCTCTTTCTGCGTCTAGATGCCATCTCGTACTGCTGTCCAAAAAGCTCTGCTTATTTAAACGAATTGAAGAAGTTTATTATGCCTGTAGCGTCCGCCTGTGCGAGCTCGTTTCTGAAGCTGTCGGATTTGAGGTACTTTACCTCGTTTTTATTAGTATAGAAACCGTGCTCTATCAGGATGCCAGGCATCTCTGTGTTTTTGATCACGTAGAAGTTGGCTGTCTTAGCGCCCCTGTCTCTCATAACGTCCTGGGCCGCCATAGTAGCTTTCTCAACGAACTTAGCCGCCAGCTCTGAAACACCGCCCGTCTTATACGAATAAACCTCCCAGCCGTTGGCTGTAGTCCATCCATCGGTATAGGCGTTGGCGTGTATGCTGACGAACAGGTCCACGTCATTGTCAGCGTTGGCAACAGCGACTCTTGACTTCAGGGACGGGTCAGTCTTGTCGTCATACGATACAGTCATGACGCACTGGATGCCGTTGGCCTCGAGTATGTCCTTGAGCTTGTAGGCTACACTCCTGTTGAACTCCCATTCCATCAGAGTCTCGTCTGGAGATCTCTTGCCGCTTGTTGTCTTTCCGTGTCCCGGGTCTATGCATACTACCAGCTTGCCGTCGGACCAAGGATGGTAGGAGTCGATGGTATCGTACTTCCTGGTTCCCTGTACCGTAGTGGTATCATGGTCGCCCTTAGTCCATGTCTGATGTGTGCTGTTTCCTCCCGGAGTTACGACAGCCGGCCTGTTCTCCTCGAATGCGAGAGTAACTTCTTTGCCGTCCGCCGAATAGGAGATGTCAGGCTGCTGCACTGCGTACATATCTACCACAATTCTGGCAGTATTGTCGAAAGGCTCGCCTGTCCTCACTCCTGTAACATATGATGTGGTTACATTCTGTGTCTGTGAAGCCGCTACGCTGTCAGCGAGTTTAGCTTCTTTAAAGTCCATGAAGAACCTGTCAGGGCTGTCCAGCCACTCCGAATTCTCGAGGGCGGCCTTAAGTGAGCTGTCGGCGTCGATAGTTACATAAGTGTAATTCTTTCCGCCGCGGCTCTGGTTAGCCATGAGTTTTACAGATTTAACAGTTGTCATACTCTGTTCCGGGTTCTGGTCTCCATTATCAGGAACCGGAGCTTCTTTAGACGAGATGTAGACAGATGTTGTCTTTCCGTCCCAGCCGACATCAAAGCCAAAGGTCTCACTGATGAACCTCAGCGGGACCATTGTCCTGCCGCCGCTGCCGTCAGCTACCTGAATAACTCTCGGAGCGACATCCAGAGTAATATCTTTTCCATTGATAGAAGCCTTGACAGAGCCCAGCCTGAGAATGATAACTTTGTCACCGTAAGTAAGTGTGACTTTTCCTGTGGAGTTCTCATACTCAGAGCTTCCGCCAAGATAGTTGACGATAGTCGCTACAGGTACGAGCACTCTGTCGTTAGCGATGAACGGATCTACATCCGTTTCGATCTGCTTGTCATTTACATAGATGCTGGGTGTAGTCCCGGCGTAAGACTGGACGCCGAGAAGCGCGAAAACTGCCGCTGCCATGATCAGAACGAGCAGAAGGACTCTGCTCTTTTTTAAAATGTGCATTGGTATATTCCTCCCCTTGTGATAGTGTATTTTACCATAAAAGCCTCACACGGTCTACCTCCTGTATACATCTGTAACAGAAATGTCATTTAGAAGCTTTTTCCCGCCCGCCTCTTTCCCCGATATGCTATAATTATTTGATATGCTATCAACCAGAAAAGAGCGTTAACATGACCAGAAAAAAATTTATGATCATCATCATAGTGCTGCTCGTGGTCTTCGGAGCCGGCGGCATCATATTATACAATCAGCTGGACAGCGACTTCACACAGGTAGGCCGCCAGATAGAGTCCGAGGACGGGCATTACGCCGTCAGTGTCCCCATGACCTGGCAGACCACAAAAGTCTCTTCCCAGTACGGTGTCCTGGCAGCCCAGAGCAAGGACGGCAGCATGTACATGCAGCTTTCCCTCGACCCTAACACCGACGAAGAGAGCTCGCTGAAAAAATACGTAAACAACTATATACAGTCCATAGGCCAGAAGAGCGACAACTCAGAGGAACAGACCGTGGTAGTCTCGCCTGATCTCAAGAAGATAAACGGCAGGAGCGGCTACTATTTCGAGATCTCGTCCACCGCCGGCGGTGTCGATGTCTATCTCTGGTGCTTCTGCTACGAAACCAAGGCCGGTATCGTTCATATAGACGTCTCATCGCCTAAAAACGATGCTGGTACAAACGCCGGCGTAGCCCAGGGTATAATCGATTCCATATCGGAACAGTAAAACTTACGTCCGCTCGCGCGGACATTGCTTACGCTGCGGGTCTGTATGACGCGTTATGCCGCGATTCCGGGGTATCGTCCGCAGAGCAGTCGGAGGACTCAAATTTCATAACATAAAGGCAAAACGCTTCAGGCCATGCGCGGCTTGAAGCGTTTTCTGGTATTGATCATATGAATTTTGCTGAATGGCTGCTATTTCTTTTTCGCGGACTTTTTCTTTACGCCCTTAGCGTTTCCTGAAGCCGGCACCGTCTCCGCTTTAGAGTTCCTTCCGAAGAACAGGCAGCTGAGCAGCGCCGAAACAGGGACAGCTATGACTACCGCCGCTGAGCCGGTCATGGACTGCAGGAGCTCGACCATCATCATGTCCGAACAGATGAACTGGTAGAACTGGGTGCCGTATGAGACTACGACCAGCAGGGTCGCCAGGGAGCTTCCCGCGAAGGCCAGTATCAGGGTCTGGCAGAGGGTCCCTATCATATCCCTGCCCATGGACATGCCGGAATTGAACATCTCTCTCAAAGTGATCTCCGGCTTATGCTTCTTCATCTCGTAGAGAGGCGACACTATATCCATGGCTATATCCATCAGCGCTCCCAGAGAAGATATCAGTATGCCGCAGAACATGATAGACTTTATCGAAAGATCCGTGGCGCTGGAGATCATCTGCAGGTCCTCCGCCTCGGGCGTATTATAGCCGGTCATGTGGAGCACCAGCGAGAATATCCCGTAGAAGGCGGCCGACAGGCTCAGGCCGATGATAGTCGAAAGCGTCGCCGCGAATGTCTTGGGGTTAGGCCCGTTCAGGAACATGAGCGACACTATCGTTATCAGCGCGCAGACGAGCAGAGTCATCAGCACCGGCGGCTTTCCGTTATATATCGCAGGTATGAGCACAAAAGCGATGAGGATGGCTGCCGACAGGAGGCCCAGAGCCGCTCTCACTCCTTTCCATCTTCCGACCAGGGCCATGAGAGCCAGGAAGATCAGCATGACGCCTATGATCCCGGTCGTCCTGTCGTACTGGTAGATCGTGAAATACGGCTCAATGCCCTCCGGAGCGTCTACATTGACTATCACGTGGGTGCCTTTCTTGACCAGCACTGAATGTGTAGAACTGAGGTTGTTGTCGAAGGTGACTTCCTTTCCTTTAAATTCTCCGTTCCTGATCTTGACGGTCACGTTCTGGTTTCCGGTCTTCCAGCCCGGCATGTTCTCGGCGTCGTTCAGGTCTTCATCGTTGACCTTAGTGACGACTCCCTTGCAGTACTTCTGGCTGGAGCTGTCGTACATGTTGAAATCTATCGGGTTCGCCTTGTACATGGCGAATGACAGCAGGATGACCGCGGCCATGGTCACAGCCACGATGACTATCTGCCTTATCCTGTTCGAATTTTCTTCCATCCTCTCACTCTTCCTCTTTCTCTTTCTTACACCCGCATGCGCGAGGCTGAACAAAATCTCCACGAAAAAAAAGAACCTCCCGGATCTGCTTTATGCAATATATACTTTTTTTGTTAGGTGCTCCGCGCCTTTTTGTTAAGATACGGTAAAGAATCCTGCCGTAGACAAATAATAAGTAAAATCCTTCGTGAGCTCCGCTCACATCCGCCTCCGGCGGAGCCCGAAAAAAAAGCGGGTGCCGGATCACAAAGGATTCCGGCCCCGCCCGTCGTTCGGATATTCTTATATTTCGGGTCGGGCTGCTCAGGCGGCTCTTTCAGCCGCTCTGGTGCCCGCTGTACTGTTTTGCTTTTTCAGGTCTGCCGCGCTTCAGCGCGCTGTCCGCGTGAGCGGTCGTAAACGCTACTGCCTGCCGCGGCGCTGTTCATTTCAGTTTGATTATCTGCTGTAGACCGAAACGATCTGAGCTGCTTCTGCTCTTGTCGCAGTACCCTGCGGATTGAGCTGTCCGTCGCCCATGCCGTTGATGATCTTGTTTCCTACAGCCCACTCAACAGCGTCCTTAGCCCAGCTTGATACGCTTGCCGCATCCTTGAATGCGCTGAGGTCGCCCTTGGCATTGCCGGCTGTATTCTTGTACTGCGCGTATCTGTAGAGCATTGCTGCCATCTGTTCACGGGTGATGCTCTGGTCAGGTGAGAACTTATTATCGCCTGTGCCTGCGACTACCTTGTTTGCTGCTGCCCAGTTTACCGCGTTTGTGTACCACTGACCGTCTGCCACATCTGTGAATCCTGCGGACTTGTCTGCTGCAGGCTTGCCTTCCATGTTGTAGAGGATAGTGGCGAACATAGCTCTGTTGAGAGTTGTGTTCGGCTCGAATGTGTCAGCGCTTGTGCCGTTCATGAGCTTGTTCTGGAATACAGTCTTGACTGCGTTGTAGAACCAGTCATTTGCCTGTACGTCCTTGAACGGGAGCTCAGCGCTTTCGCCGTTCTTGTTGATAGTGAATGTATCTACTACATCCTTTACTGTGTTGTCCTTGCCTGTTCTGTAAGTAGTTACTGTGAAGCTGCCGTCCTTTACATCTACCTTAGTGATGTTAGGGATGTTTTCCTGATTCTTAACAGCTGCGAACGGGAATTCCATATCCTTCATAGTGTAGAACTTGGAGCCTGAAGCCGAGTTAGCTGTTACGTAGAGGACTTCGCCCTTCTGTGGGTTGCTGATGCTGCCGTAATCGTCGCCGTTTACCGCAGTGTATCTTGACTTGTCAGTTACAGGAGTTGTACCCTGCATCATGTATGATCTTGTGTAAACGTGGTCGTGTCCCATGAGTACAACGTCGATTCCGAGTTCGCTGAATACTGGAGGCAGCTGCTCTCTTCTCTGGAGGATGTCCTCGTCAGATGTATGGGTTGCTGTCGAGTATACCGAGTGGTGGAATGTTACGATCTTCCATGCAGGCTCTCCGTACTTGGCTGTGAAGTCCTTGATAGCCTTTTCCATGAATGCCTTGTGGGCTGCTGTGCTCATGCTGTTGGAGTTGAGGGAGATCAGGAGAGCTCCGTCATACTCGAACCAGTAGTCGCCTGACTGGTCGCCGATAGTCTGTGTAGCTGAATCAGTGTTTTCAGGAACTGTGTAGTGGTCGCTGAAAGCGTTGATCTTCATGTTGCCGTTGTCGTGGTTTCCTACGTTGACTGCCATAGGGAGGGAAGTCATTGTGCTTGTACCGAAGTAACCTTCATACTCATCCTCTTCAGGATCGTAGTTGTTTATCTGGTCGCCCGCGCTGTAGATGAATTCTATTTCTTTACCGAACCAGCTGTTGACATCGTCCATAGTCCTCTTCCAGCCTTCTGTATCGCTTGCTACCTTGTGGCCCTTGCTCGCGCCGATCTGAGGGTCGCCGGCGAATACGAATGAGAAGCTCTTGTCGCCTGTCTTCTGCTGAGTAGTTGTGTAGTAGATCTGTGACCAGTCTCCGTCAGTTCCCAGCTGGTAAGCGTACTCTGTGTTATCCTTGAATACGCCGTTGAGTCTTGCGTGATAGTTGCTGAATCCGTCTTTTCCGTAAGCGCTGTCTGAGCCGTCCTTGTTCTGGCCTGTGGAGTCAGCCTGCTTGACAGCCTTGACTACTGTAGCGCCGTCAGCAGGGAATGCCTTGACACCGTTGTTGTCAGTCAGCTTTGAAGCCTCGATGACCCTTACGCTCTCGTCCTTGTTGGAGTTTGATTCCCATGTTACCGCGCGGTCAGCGTCTGAAGCGCCTACGCCGAGGTTAACGTCCTTGCGGACTGTCTTGTTGATAGTGAATGTATCTACGACATCCTTTACAGTATTGCCTTCGCCGGTCCTGTAAGTTGTAACCTTGAAGCTGCCGTCTGTGATGTCTACCTTAGTGATGTTAGGGATGTTTTCCTGGTTCTTAACAGCAGCGAACGGGAATTCCATATCCTTCATAGTGTAGAACTTGGAGCCTGAAGCCGAGTTAGCTGTTACGTAGAGGACTTCGCCCTTCTGAGGGTTGCTGATGCTGCCGTAGTCGTCACCGTTCTCAGCAGTATATCTTGCCTTGTCGGTTACAGGAGTTGTACCCTGCATCATATATGTTCTTGTGTAAACATGGTCATGGCCCATGAGAACAGCGTCGATGCCTTCTTCACTTAATACCTTAGGCAGTTCCTCTCTTCTCTGGAGGATATCCTTATCAGTTGTATGAGTTGCTGTCGAGTATACCGAATGATGGAAAGTAACGATCTTCCATGTAGGCTGGCCATACTGAGCTGTATAGTCCTTGATCGCCTTTTCGATATATGCCTTGTGGGCAGCTGTGCTCATGCTGTTGGAGTTGAGGGAGATGAAGAGAGCTCCGTCATACTCGAACCAGTAGTCGCCTGACTGATCGCCGATGGTAGTTGTGTTGGAATCTACTGTCGAAGGAACAGTGTAGTGGTCGCTGTAAGCACTGATCTTCATGTTGCCGTTATCGTGGTTTCCTACGTTAACAGCCATAGGAAGCGAAGTCGTTGTCTTAGGAGCGAAGTATCCCTCATACTCGTCCTCTTCAGGATCGTAGTTGTTGATCTGGTCGCCTGCGCTGTAGAGGAATTCAACGTCCTTTCCGAACCAGCTGTCTACGTCATCCATAGTCCTCTTCCAGCCTTCGGTATCCTTGTCTACCTGATGGCCCTTGCTTGCGCCTATCTGAGGGTCGCCGGCAAATACGAAGGAGAACTTCTTGTCGCTGGCCTTAGCCTGTGTAGTTGTGTAGTAGATCTGTGACCAGTTCGCGTCTGATCCGATCTGGTAAGCGTATTCTGTATTTTCCTTAAGGCCTTCGATCTTTGCGTGATAGTTGCTGAATCCGTCTTTTCCGTAGACGCTCTCAGAACCGTCCTTGTTCTGGCCTGTGGAATCGGCTCTCTTGTCTGCCTTTACGACTGTGGCGCCGTCAGCAGGGATAGCCTTCGTTCCGTTTTCGTCTTTGAGTTTTGAAGCTTCGATGTACCTTACGCTCTCGTCAGCGCCTGAGTTTGATTCCCAGGTGAGATAACGCATGCTGTCGTTATCGCCGACACCGAGTGTAACATCTTTGATGGTCTTTGCCGCGGTCTGGGTCTCTGTAGCAGCCGGAGTGCTGTTCTGGTCTGCCGGAGTCGTTTCCGCGAAGGATGCAGATGGAATGAAAGTCAGTACCATGGCCGCTGACAGTACAGCCGCTGTGGCGCCCTTCCACACCTTACTGTGTTCAGATGTTTTCATCTTACAATACTCTCCTTAGTTTTCCGCTGTGTATGCAGCATAGATATAATGATTTTCGGGTAAAAATATACGCCGTGCTTATTAAATATATTCAATGCATCTGTTAACGGAACGTTAAAATTTGTGTTATGAAAGCACGAAGGCGCAAATAATTCTGTATCACAGCACATGCAGCCGCAAACTGTACAGCATCTTACGACCGCTTCGCGGACATGGCTTACGCTGTGGATCTGTATGACGCGTTGCGCCGCGATTCCGGGGCGGTCTGACGCGCAGCGGTGGATCTGACCGTGATCTTCATGATTTCCTGGTGCGGTGT
This sequence comes from Bacillota bacterium, assembly GCA_028724585.1. Taxonomy (GTDB): domain Bacteria; phylum Bacillota; class Clostridia; order Peptostreptococcales; family Anaerovoracaceae; genus RUG708. Next base: position 37,942 of record JAQYCQ010000018.1, read on the forward strand.
CTTCGCGGGAAGCGGCGAACCGCTGCGCAACTCGCTAAAACACCGATGTGTTTTAGCTCAGACAGTGATCGCGGACCAGCCCCTCCGCTGATAATTTAAGTTTTGAGAACTTAAATTATCTTCGCCGCTTCTAGCCGCTCGGCA
>JAQYCQ010000019.1 GCA_028724585.1 Bacillota bacterium
TAAAACAATCATAGTACAAAGACTTTGCTCTCCTTAGAAAGGAGGTGATCCAGCCGCACCTTCCGATACGGCTACCTTGTTACGACTTCACCCCAGTCATTGGTTTTGCCTTAGGCAGTAGATTTACTAACCGACTTCGGGCACCCCCAACTTCCATGGTGTGACGGGCGGTGTGTACAAGACCCGGGAACGCATTCACCGCGGCATTCTGATCCGCGATTACTAGCAACTCCGGCTTCGTGCAGGCGGGTTTCAGCCTGCAGTCCGAACTGGGACCGGTTTTGGAGTTTTGCTCCACCTCGCGGTATTGCTGCTCTCTGTACCGGCCATTGTAGCACGTGTGTAGCCCAGAACATAAGGGGCATGATGATTTGACGTCATCCCCACCTTCCTCCGAGTTATCCCCGGCAGTCTCATCAGAGTCCTCAACTTAATGTTAGTAACTGATGACAGGGGTTGCGCTCGTTGCGGGACTTAACCCAACATCTCACGACACGAGCTGACGACAACCATGCACCACCTGTCTCCCCTGTCCGAAGAGGGGCCGGCATTACCCGGCCTTTCAGGGGGATGTCAAGTCCTGGTAAGGTTCTTCGCGTTGCTTCGAATTAAACCACATGCTCCGCTGCTTGTGCGGGTCCCCGTCAATTCCTTTGAGTTTCACACTTGCGTGCGTACTCCCCAGGCGGAGTATTTAGTGCGTTAACTGCGGCACCGAATCCCTGCGGACCCGACACCTAATACTCATCGTTTACGGCGTGGACTACCAGGGTATCTAATCCTGTTTGCTCCCCACGCTTTCGTACCTCAGCGTCAGTTACGGTCCAGAAAGCCGCCTTCGCCACCGGTGTTCCTCCTGATATCTACGCATTTCACCGCTACACCAGGAATTCCGCTTTCCTCTCCCGCACTCAAGTTATGCAGTTCGCACGGCTGACATTGGTTGAGCCTATGCCTTTCACCATGCGCTTGCATGACCGCCTACGTACTCTTTACGCCCAGTAATTCCGGACAACGCTCGCCCCCTACGTATTACCGCGGCTGCTGGCACGTAGTTAGCCGGGGCTTTCTCCTGAGGTACCGTCACTTTCTTCTTCCCTCAGAACAGAACTTTACGACCCAAGAGCCTTCATCGTTCACGCGGCGTTGCTGCATCAGAGTTTCCTCCATTGTGCAATATTCCCCACTGCTGCCTCCCGTAGGAGTTTGGACCGTGTCTCAGTTCCAATGTGGCCGATCACCCTCTCAGGTCGGCTACTGATCGTTGCCTTGGTGAGCCGTTACCCCACCAACAAGCTAATCAGACGCAGGTCCATCCTGTACCGATAAATCTTTAACCTCCGAACCATGTGATAAAGAGGCATCATAAGGTATTAATCACCGTTTCCAGTGGCTATCCCTTTGTACAGGGCAGGTTACCTACGCGTTACTCACCCGTCCGCCGCTTTCCATCCTGAATATCATCCGAAAAATCAATTCAGGATTTCTCGCTCGACTTGCATGTGTTAGGCACGCCGCCAGCGTTCATCCTGAGCCAGGATCAAACTCTTAAATAAAATGGTATATTAAACAGTCCGAAGACCATTCAGTATCTTGATTGACTCATTACAAACGCGTTGCGCTTGAATTACTTTGTATATTTGAGAATTGTACTTGGTTCCCTCACAATAGATCTTGACAATATATTGTGATGAGAGATCTGTACATTTACAAAATCTCTGTACTATGAAGTTTTCAAAGATCATCGCTGTCTCTGTGTGACAGCTTGTTTATATTACCATCAGATTCAGAAGATGTCAACAATTTTTTAAAATCTTTTTAAAAGTTTTTAAAGAAGCTGTTAAGCGATATCTCCTTAATTCCAGTGATACCAATGCTTCGTAAGCTCTCTGGCATCCGGAATTTCCGTGACAACAATTACTATTATACAGCTTTTTCAGAGTATTGCAAGCACTTTTTTTAAAAAGTCCCGATTTTATTACTTAAGCCTGCTTTACACTGATCTCTCTGCGAAGCATGACCACATTCCGAGCTATTTTACGGCGTTCTCCCAGTCCTTCTTGAAACGTTCTATACCGTTATCGGTAAGCGGATGCTTGAACATCTTCTTCAGCACGTCGTAAGGGATCGTAGCGATATCAGCGCCTGTCTTAGCGCACTGGAGGACATGCATAGGATGTCTGATGCTGGCTGCTATGATCTCTGTAGGGATCCCATAGATAGCGAAGATCTCAGCTATATCAGCGACGACCTTAACGCCGTCCATACCTATATCGTCGAGGCGGCCTACGAACGGGCTTACGAATGTGGCGCCTGCCCTTGCTGCCAGGAGAGCCTGGTTGGCAGAAAAGATCAGAGTAACATTCGTCTTTATATTTTCAGCGGAAAGGACCGCTACAGCTTTAAGTCCCTCTTCCGTCATAGGGATCTTGATCGTAATGTTTTTATGGATCTTAGCGAGTTCACGAGCTTCCGCGATCATTCCTTCAGCGTCTTCTGACATTACTTCGGCACTGATCGGTCCGTCTACGATCTCTGTTATCTCCTTTACGACAGTCTTGAAATCCCTGCCTTCCTTCGCTATGAGGCTCGGGTTGGTAGTCACTCCGTCGAGAATGCCCCAGGAAGCTGCTTCTCTGATCTCGTCAACGTTTGCTGTGTCGATAAAAATTCTCATTTCGTATACCCTCTCTTGCTTTCCGAACTTTATTCTGGCAGGCTGTCCCGCCTTTTTCCCGGCCTTTAAGTCTTGGCGCATTTAAGCCGCGCTGCTCCCTGTCGTACAGGCACACTTTAAAGCGTTCGAGTCAAGGCCGTCCACACAATCATATGCCGCAAAGGCTATATAATCAAGAGCGCTGACACCAGTATCTGAAAAATGTCCAGTTTATCCGGAGGATCATGTCGGCGCGTCATCGGTGAGCGGCCAGCCAGCGGCTGCACGTCATCCTAATACAGCGATTGGCTAGCCAGCGACTGCAGAGCCGTCAAAAAATAAAACAGCAGGTGTCTCGTTTCCGACGCGCCTGCTGTTCTGCTTCATTTTCGTTAATATTAATATATTTATATTCTATTCAGGCGGAACCTGACGGTCTCTACCACCAGCCGTCCTCGTCGTCGAGGTCTACAGGCGGGTGTGCGATGTTTACAGCGTTAGCGCTCATCGTCGTGGCTTCTCCCCAGTTCCAGTCAGTACGGTTCTGATTGTTTTCAGCCGTATTTCTCAGGCAGGTATGCTTGCATGATCCAATCGTACATTTCTGGCAGATAGGATCGTTAGGGTCATGGACCTTAGGCATGTAGTCCGCGCCTGTCGAAATAACCGTATGATGGTCTGTTCTTACGCCTCTAAGCACTCTTCTGTTTTCCATAGTCTTTTCCTCCCTGTAAGGCTGCCGCGCGGGTATGAACTGCAAATCTTAAAATGCTCCCCATACTTTTGCCGAGCTCTTAACGCCGCCGCCAAGTTTATTCCGAGTTTTATTCGCTGACTTTATTTAACCACCGTTATGGGCATATGTCAATTAAAAATATGAGCGTGTCAATAATTTTTATAGCAACTATTTTCTATCGTTTCAGTAGGAAAATATCAACAGTGCTGCTCCGCGGGCACGCTGCGGTTGAAAATACAGGGAAAACGACCTCTGCCTCCCGCTCTTCCGAGCGCTCCGCGCACAAAAAGGCTCCGTCTGTCCCTCTCTGCCGTGTATAAAAAAATGCTCCAGCCGTAGCCGGAGCATAAAAACTGTATTCTCGTTTTTGGAGGAGAAATCCTAATTGTTTGAAAGCAGTGCCTTGTCGTTTGAGAACTCTTCGCCGCTGATCTCTTCGAATTTCTGGAGCAGATCCTCAACGGTGAGTTTTTTCTTCTCCTCGCCCTTGATGTCGAGTATGATCTTTCCTTCGTTCATCATGATCAGGCGGTTGCCGTGCGCGATAGCGTCCCTCATGTTATGAGTTACCATCATAGCCGTCAGCTTCGACTCTGCTATGATCTTGTCAGACAGGTCGAGAACTGTCTTAGCGGTCTTAGGGTCCAGCGCGGCGGTATGCTCGTCGAGAAGAAGGAGCTTAGGCTTCTTCATAGTAGCCATGAGCAGAGTAAGGGCCTGGCGCTGTCCACCGGAAAGAGTGCCTACCTTTGTCTCAAGGCGGTTTTCGAGGCCAAGGTCGAATTCCTTGAGGGCTTCCGCGTATTTCTTTCTTTCTTCCTTAGTGATGCCCCATCTGAGACCTCTGCGTGAGCCTCTGCGCATAGCGAGAGCCAGGTTCTCGTCTATCTGCATGGTAGCGGCTGTGCCTGTCATAGGATCCTGGAAGACTCTGCCCAGATAAGGCGCCCTCTTGTGCTCAGGAAGACCTGTGATATCTATCCCGTCCAGTACTATCCTTCCGGAATCTACAGGCCATACGCCTGCTACGGCATTCAGCATGGTCGATTTGCCGGCGCCGTTTCCGCCGATGACTGTGCAGAAGTCGCCGTCTTCGAGCGTGAGCGAAACCCCGTTAAGAGCTTTCTTCTCGTTGATGGTGCCTTTATTGAATGTCTTGTAAATATTCTTTATTTCCAGCATTACTCTTCTGCTCCTTTCTTAGCGGCCTTCTTGAACGAAGATACTGACTTTCCGCGCAGATAAGGAACCGCGAGGAAGATAGCTACTACGATAGCTGAGAAGAGCTTCATGTCCTGTGACGGGAATCCCAGCCAGAGGACGAAGGTAATTACCAGATAGTAGATCACGGCGCCTATTGCCGCGAAGGTGAGCCTGCCGGCGAAGTTCAGGTGTTTGCCTAACAGGGCTTCTCCGATGACGTCTCCGATTATTACAGCAGCCAGGCCTATTACGATGGCGCCTCGGCCCATGTTTACGTCAGAGTTGCCCTGATACTGCGCGATGAGACCGCCTGAGAGGCCTACCAGCGCGTTGGAAAGGGCAAGGCCTACGATCTTGGCGCTGTTTGTGTTGATGCCCTGAGCTCTTGCCATGGCTTCATTACAGCCTGTTGCTCTTATGGTCATTCCGTGTTCGGTTCCGAAATACCAGTAAAGGATCACGATGATAGCTGCAAGGAAGATGAGAGCTACGGCGATGGACTGGTTTATGTGTCTGAGCGATACTACCAGCTTGTAGTTATCTATACTGACGGCGGCGTTCGATTTGCCCATGACGTTCATGTTTATAGAATACAAGGCTATCTGGGTCAGTATTCCGGCTAGTATGTCCGGTATGCCGAGTATGGTGTTCAGGATACCTGTAGCCAGTCCTGCTGCCAGTCCGGCAAGCGTTGAAAATACAAGGACGACTCCAGGAGGCATTCCATGGAGTATGAGCATTACAGCAACAGATCCGCCGAGCGCGAGTGAGCCGTCGACTGTCAGGTCGGCAAAATCCAGGATCTTAAACGTGATGTAAACGCCGATAGCCATTATGCCCCAGATGACACCCTGGGCCACTGACGCCGGCATCGCCCTAAAAAGGGCCATGATATCAAGCATTTTTTCCTCCAAAATCTCAAAAAAATAATTATTCGGTTACGCAAAAGGACGGCAGCGGAGGCTGCCGTCTTCTGCGCTTTACAGCGGTATTATACGCCTTTAGCCATATAATTTACAGTTTTTATCTGTCAATTTTATTTGTCGTCGTCTTTGATAGCTTCGTAGCCGTCAGGGATCTTTGTGCCCTTAGCCTTTGTAATTGAAGGATTGTAGAGCTTTGTTACGTCCTTGGCAATGCCGATCTCGATAGTTCCAGGATCAGTGCCGTTTAAGAGGATATCAGCAGCCTGTTCGCCTGCAGCGTATCCGATGTCGTGATAGTTGATAGAAAGAGTTACATCTCCGCAGCCCTTGCAGATGCCTTCTTCTCCGCATACTACAGGGATCTTGGCCGGCTGGAGAACGTTGTTGATGATCTCAGTGTTAGAAGCCATAGTATTGTCTGTAGGGATGTAGACCACATCGCACTCGCCTGCAGCCTTTGTAGTTACAGACTGGATCTCGTTTGAATCAGCTGCTGAGTATTCCTTGTACTTCATGCCGAGCTTGTCGAGTTCCTTGCTGATATTTTCTATCTGGTACTTTGAGTTAGGCTCTGCTGAGCAGTAGAGGAGTCCTACCTGCTTAGCCTCAGGAGCGATCTCCTTGATCATAGCTGCCTGCTGGTCGAGAGGAGCCAGGTCTGAAGTACCTGTGATGTTCTTTCCTGTCTTTCCCGTCCAGTCCTTGATGTCGAGGGCAGTCGCGTAATCTGTTACTGAAGTTCCTACGATAGGAATATCGCTTGTAGCGGATGCTGCTGCCTGCAGTGATCCTGTAGCGTTAGCCATGATCAGGTCAACACCGTCAGTAACGAAGCCTGATGTGATAGTTCCTAAGTTAGCCTGCTCGCCCTGAGCGTTCTCGAGGTCGAACTTTACATTGTCCTTGCCCAGCTTTTCCTTAACAGCTTCTTCGAAGCCCTCAGTAGCTGCGTCCAGAGCCGGGTGCTCCAGCTGCTGTACGATACCGATATTATATACTTTGCCTGAATTAGCGGCAGCAGCTGAAGATTCAGCGCTTCCGCCCGCTGCTGAGCCTGAGCCTGAGCTTGATGATCCGCATCCAGCGAATGTGAACATAGCCATTGCTGCTACCAGAACGCCAGCAACGATCTTTGCCTGTTTTTTCATGTTTCTTCCCTCCAAAAAATATTTTACAAACTTGGCTTTTTCGCGGTTATACGGTTATGTGTTAAAGTGAAACCGCGTATTAAAAGGGCGCCGGCTTTTTACAAGCTGCCGCCCTTTGTTGCGCCTATGTAAATATTATAGTTCTCAAAAAAGATATGTCAATGCTTTATTGAGTTATATAGAATTCGCCTATACGTAAATTAATTTACAGTCTGGATACGGTATCCATGATGTAATCGGCATACTCTTCGCTCGTGGAACCTGTGTCGCGGCCTGTGAGAACGACCTTCTTTTCTTCTGTAGAGCAGATGTAGAGAGCCTTCTCCAGCTTCTCAGCCTTATCCTGATAGCCGATATGGCTGAGGAGCATAGCCGCAGCCTTGATAATGGAGCTAGGGTCAGCATAGATCTCGCGGCCTTCCTTGACCATTCTAGGAGCGGAACCGTGAATAGCTTCGAACATAGCGTACTTCTTGCCGATGTTTGCGCTTCCGGCTGTGCCTACTCCGCCCTGGATCTCAGCAGCTTCATCTGTGATGATGTCGCCGTAGAGGTTAGGGAGAACGACAACCTGGAAGTCTCTCCTGCGGGCTTCGTCGAGGAGCTTAGCTGTCATGATATCGATATACCAGTCGTCAGCCTGGATATCAGGATATTCTTCCGCGATCTTGTAGAAAGTATCGAGGAATCTTCCGTCAGTAGTCTTGATGATGTTCGCCTTTGTGACTGCTGTTACACGTGTTCTGCCGTTTGCCTTTGCATTCTCAAAAGCGGCCCTGATGATCCTGTCGCAGCCAGGCTGTGTAGCTACAGTAAAGTCGATGCAGAGATCGTCATCGATAGTCACGCCTTCTTTACCTACAGCGTAGCCGCCCTCTGTATTTTCTCTGTAGAACATCCAGTCGATACCCAGCTCAGGGATCTTTACAGGACGAACATTGGCGAACAGGTCGAGAGCCTTTCTGATAGCTACGTTAGCCGACTCTACGTTAGGCCACTCGTCTCCCTTTCTAGGAGTTGTAGTCGGTCCTTTAAGGATGACGTCGCACTTCTTGAGCTCTTCCATTACAGCAGGAGGAACCGCTGCCATCTCGGCTGCCCTGCGCTCGATGGTGAGGCCTTCTATATCCCTGATCTCGATACGTCCGCTCTCGATGTCGTCCTTGAGCAGGTACTTGAGGATCCTTTCAGCCTGATATGTGATAGAAGGTCCTATCCCGTCGCCTCCGCACACGCCGATGATTATATGGTCTTTATTCTTGTAGTCAACGAAATCGCCCTCTGCCTTAAGCGCTTCGATACGTTTGAGCTGAGCTTCAACGAGAGTAGAAAACTTCTGCTTTGCTTCTTCGATATTCATGCTTATCCTTTCCGCGGCGGCCCGATGCCGCCCAAATCAATATAATGCGCCTTAACATCAACGGCATGCGACCGGTTTTTTGCGATCTGCCGTTTTGAGATAATTAATTATACTCCGGCTTGCATCCAATGTCCTTAATTGAATACAAAAAAGACAATTTACCGTATTCCCTATATAAAGTGTTTTTTCATCCGAGTGTCAGAGCAAAAGCCACCCGGTCCTGAGCCGGCAAAGATCAGAATCTGCCTAAAAACAGCAAAAGACCGCTGCGACTGAACGCAGCGGCCTGATCCGCAAAGTATAAATACGATCCGTGATTATCTCTTTGAGAACTGTGAAGCTCTTCTTGCCTTTTTGAGACCGTACTTCTTTCTTTCCTTCATTCTTGAATCTCTTGTGAGGAATCCAGCAGCCTTGAGCGCAGGTCTGTTCTCTGGATCAGCCTGGAGCAGAGCTCTTGAAACTCCGTGACGGAGAGCGCCTGCCTGGCCTGTTGTGCCGCCGCCGTTAACGAGAGCGATGACATCGAACTTGCCTTCGTTTCCAGTAACCTCGAAAGGACGCTTAACCTCTCTCTTGAGGTTCTCAAGAGGGAAGTACTCGTCGAGATCCTTCTTATTTACAGTGATCTTGCCTGTACCAGGGATGAGTCTTACTCTGGCTACGGCTTCTTTTCTTCTGCCTGTTCCGATATATTCTGTCTTGGCCATTGTTTATACTCCTCCCTTCTTAGAATTCCCAGATTTCCGGCTTCTGTGCAGCATGCTTGTGCTCAGGGCCCGCATAAACCTTGAGCTTCTTGTACATCTGTCTGCCGAGCTTGCCGTTAGGCATCATGCCCTTAACAGCGTGTCTGATGATTTCTTCAGGATCTTTTTCCTGCAGCTTCTCGAATGTGAGCTCGCGAAGTCCGCCTGGATAGCCTGTATGTCTCTTGTAGATCTTTTCTTTTCTCTTCTTGCCTGTAACTTCAACCTTTTCAGCGTTGATGATGATCACGTAATCGCCCGTATCAACGTGAGGTGTGTAGATAGGCTTCTTCTTACCTCTGAGGATAGCTGCCGCTTCTGAGGCGAGTCTGCCAAGAGTCTTGCCCTCGGCATCGAGAACATACCATTTTCTCTCGATATCCTGAGGCTTTGCGATATAAGATGAACTCATTAAAAACCTCCCGGCCTACTGAGATAGTAAAACTATCGTTTTCGACCACAATAATAAAAAAACTGTCCGGCCACGGCCGGTCCTTCCCAGCCTGCACCGTATAGTAAACGCTTCCATGAGCCGATTACTCTTTTTACAGCGTGCGCTCCGCGCACAAAAAAGCGCAGCATTTCACTGCACAATACCGAGATTATACATATATAAAAAGGCATTGTCAATAAAATTCTGCGCTTTATGTTCAAAATCTGTTAAATATTTTCGAGAAAGATCATTCTGCCGGATTTTCGAACGCTCCGCATACGAGTGCCTCGCGGCAGAGCCGCGGACACAGCTGTCACGGAGTGATAATGTCAGCGGAGCTGACGCGGAATCCTGTTTTTTCTTAATATTTTATATCGTTATTTAACGATGATCTTGTGGAACTTCTTCTTGCCCTTGCGGATGAGGAGCTCGCCGTCTTTGAAATTGTCAGCTGTGACGCTCATCTTCTTGTCAGTGACCTTGTCGCCGTTGAGGGAGATGCCGCCCTGCTCGATGGTCCTGAAGCCTTCGCTGTTGGACGAAACAAGGCCTACTTCCTTGAGGAGGCTTACCAGGCCCTTGCCTTCGCCTTCGAAATCGGCCGCCGGCATTTCTGTCGAAGGGACGTTGGAGGAATCGCCGCCGCCCATAAAGAGAGACTTTGCGGCTGACTCAGCCTTTTTCTCCTCTTCTTCGCCGTGAACCAGCTTTGTGAGCTCGCTTGCCAGGAGTTCCTTTGCTGTGTTGAGCTGGCTTCCTTCCCATTCTTCCATCTTGTTTATCTCTTCGAGAGGGATAAATGTGAGCATGCGCAGGAAACGTACTACATCCTTATCGTCGACATTTCTCCAGTACTGGTAGAACTCGTAAGGGGATGTCTTGTCAGGGTCGAGCCATACAGCGCCCTTGCCGGTCTTGCCCATCTTTTTGCCTTCTGAGTTGAGCAGGAGGTTTATAGTGAGGGCGTAAGCGTCTTTGCCAAGCTTTTTCCTGATGAGCTCTGTGCCGGCCAGCATGTTTGACCACTGGTCGTTGCCGCCGAATTCCATATTGCAGCCGTAATCCTGATAGAGCCTGTAGAAATCGTAGCCCTGCATGATCATGTAGTTGAACTCCAGGAAGCTCAGGCCGCGCTCCATACGGGACTTGTAGCACTCGGCAGCCAGCATGTGGTTTACAGAGAACTGCGAGCCGATCTCCCTGAGGAAATCTATGTAGTTGAGGTCTCTCAGCCAGTCAGCGTTGTTGACCATTATAGCCTTGTCTTCGCCGAAATCTATGAAACGGCTCATCTGCTTTTTGAAACACTCGCAGTTGTGGTCGATAGTCTCGACGGTCATCATCTTACGCATGTCTGTACGGCCGGAAGGGTCGCCGATCATGCCTGTGCCGCCGCCTACGAGCGCGATAGGTCTGTTGCCCGCTGCCTGAAGGCGCTTCATAAGGCAGAGTGCCATGAAGTGTCCTACATGAAGGCTGTCCGCGGTCGGGTCGAAGCCGATATAGAAAACAGCTTTGCCGTTATCAACGAGCTCCCTGATCTCATCCTCGTCTGTGACCTGGGCTATCAGCCCTCTGGCGATTAATTCGTCGTAAATCTTCATTTATTTTACTCCAATCAAAGTAGTCTGTATCAGTCAAGATCGTCTTCGATCTCATCGATTCTGCGCTGATGCCTGCCCTCTTCGAACTGGGTGTTGAGCCAGATATCCACCAACTTAACTGCCAGCTCAGGGTCTACTACACGCGCGCCTATAGCGATCATATTCGCGTTGTTGTGCTTTTTGCACATTTCAGCAGTATATTCGTCGTGGATCAGCGCGCATCTGATGCCTTTTACCTTATTGGCAGTGATAGATACTCCGATACCCGTGCCGCAGCATACTATGCCTCTCTCGCACTGTCCGTCAGCTACAGCCTTGGCAGCTTTCTTAGCGTAGATCGGGTAATCTACAGAAGCTGTCGAGCTTGTGCCGTAATCCATGATGTCATAATTGTTTTCGATGAGATGTTTTTTGAGGATCTCCTTAAGTTCAAAACCTGCATGATCACTCGCTAATGCGATCATATTATTCTCCTTTTGATACACACACAATATTTTCTCCAGCAGCCTTGCGCATCCTATCCATGACAGGCACGCCGAGTCCCTCTTCAGGAACTCCGGCACACAGGATCAAGTCCACACCCTGCTTGTCGAGGTCGCGTAGACGCGCGAAAAACAGCTTCGCCGCTTCCCTCGTGTCGCCATTAAAATCTATTATACCTGTTTTTCTGCCCTGTGCACGTTCTTTCTCCGCCGCTTTTTCTACAGCCGCGGTCACGTCTTCGGGAGCTCCCTCATAGAGGACCATCCTGGCATTGGGCTGGTAGTGTTTGTATTTATGTCCGGGAGATATTACTTCTCCCCCATCGCAGCTCCCGTCTGCGGTGAGTCCTGCTGGGGGACCTCAAGGATCTTCCTCGGGCTTACTGTCTGGAGCTCTTCCTTAGAGACCGCGCCCTGTCTGAGGATGACAGGATGATCGTGGGAAAGGTCAAGGATAGTCGACTCGATGCCTACAGGGCAGTCTTCGCCGACCAGGATCATATCTATCTTGCCGTTGAGGTCGTCGATAACGTGCTGGCCTGTAGTAGGGCTTGGATGTCCGGAGATGTTGGCGCTCGGCGCTGCCAGAGGCTCTTCGCATTCGTTGATGAGAGCTTTCGCTATAGCATTGTCCGGCTGGCGTACGCCGATGGTGTTTCCGCCCGCGACAGCCGCAAGAGGTACACGGAACTCCAGGCAAGGCATTACAAGAGTCAGAGGGCCCGGCCAGAATTTCTCTATGAAATCGCTGGCGATCTGTGTGTTAGGCGCGGTAACGTCAGCTACAAGATGCATGTCGAGATCGCGGGCAACGAGGACTCCTATTGGATTATCTTCAGGCCTGTTCTTTACTTCGAAAAGTTTCTTTACAGCATCGTTATTTGAAATGATGGCGCCGACAGCGTATACGGTATCTGTCGGGAACGCTACCAGTCCTCCGTTTTTAAGAACTTCAGCAGCTTCAGCGATCTTGTCGCGATCCTTTTCCGGATCAGTGATCTTGTAAATTTTAGTTTCCATTGTTCTTCTCCGTAATCAGCTAAACAAAAAATATATGCATTTATGCAGTCGGCCGTCCGCTGCGCGGACGATGCGCGCAGAGCGCGCGCGTCAGCCGAAGTTTTTCATTTTTTCTGCCTGGTCGGATGTGATCAGGGCGTCTACGATCTCGTCGATATCTCCGTCGAGGAAGTTATCGAGTTTATAGATAGTGAGTCCGATACGATGGTCGGATACTCTTCCCTGAGGGAAGTTGTATGTCCTGATACGTTCGCTCCTGTCGCCGCTTCCGATCTGGCTCTTTCTCTCCTCAGCGAGATCGTCGTGCTGCTCCTGCATCTTCATGTCGTAAAGCCTTGCTCTAAGTACCTTGAAGGCCTTATCTTTGTTCTTGATCTGGGACTTCTCGTCCTGGCATGTTACTACGATTCCTGTAGGGATATGGGTCAGCCTTACAGCCGAGTCTGTCGTATTTACGCACTGACCGCCGTTTCCTGAAGCCCTGTATACGTCTACACGTACGTCGTTAGGATCGAGGTCTACTTCTACGTCGTCTACTTCAGGGAGAACCGCGACTGTAGCAGCGGACGTATGTATCCTGCCGCTGGACTCTGTCTCAGGGACACGCTGTACTCTGTGGACGCCGCTCTCGTACTTAAGCCTTGAATAAGCGCCTTTACCCTTGATCATGATAACGGCTTCCTTGATGCCGCCCATGCCTGTCTCGTTTGTATCGATGATCTCTGTCTTCCAGCCTCTGCGCTCAGCGTAGCGGATATACATCCTCATGAGGTCCGAGCCGAACAGGGCGGCTTCCTCGCCGCCTGTGCCTGCCCTGATCTCGAGGACTACGTTTTTCTGGTCATTAGGGTCCTTAGGGATGAGCAGCTTCTTAAGCTCATCGTTGAGGATCTTTTCCTGTTCTTCTGATTCAGAGAGCTCCATCTTGGCCAGCTCTCTCATCTCTTCGTCGGAGCTGCTGTCGCTAAGGATCTCTTTGTCCTCGGCTATGCTCTCAACTACCTTCTTGTACTCAGCATACTTATGAACTATAGGCTCCATTTCGCCCAGTTCCTTTGCGTAGCCCTGCCACACCGACTGGTTTGAGATGACAGCCGGATCAGCTACCTTAAGGCTGAGTTCCTCATATTTATTCTGTATAAAATCGAGTTTATCATACATATGTTTTCATGCTCCTAAAATGTCTTTGCACGCGAAAAAAACGCAAGTGGATCCGGTTTCTGCTGAGGATTCCGGACTGCGATCTTTGTAATTTCAAATATAAAATGTAATCTGCTGTTTATTATACCACGCCGGCTCCGCCGGCAAACATCGGGCGGATCTGAACTGCGCGGTATTGAGGGTATAAGAAAAAAACCGGAATTAAAAAATCCCGGTTTCCCTCTATCGCTATTCCATGTTGAACTTTTTCTTGAACTTCTCTACACGGCCGCCTCTGTTTATAAACTTCTGCTGACCAGTATAGAAAGGATGACATGCTGAACAAATATCAATCTTCATTTCCGGTACTGTTGACTTTGTTTCGAATGTGTTTCCGCAAGTACATGTAACCTTGCATGTAACATAGTTTGGATGAATTCCCTGTTTCATATTTTTCACCTCTCTTCGCGTGCAGTGTTTGTTAAACTCACGTTTCAAATCTTTAAATAGCCTTGTTATCGTAGCACAAATCAAATTATAATGCAACTTTTATTTTTTGCCTGTCAGAGAGCAGGAAACGACCCTGTCTTTGCCGGCAAGATCCTTGTGTATCTCTATATTTTCGTAATACCCTGCCTCGTCGAGCAGAGCTTTTACCGCGTCCGCCTGATCAAATCCTATTTCCATGATAAGAAGGCCTTTTTTAGACATATGCTCCCAGGAGTGCTCAGCCAGGATCCTGTAGAAATCCAGACCGTCATCGCCTCCGTCAAGCGCTTTCATTGGTTCGTGCTCCGCTATTTCACGCTGCAGTCCGGGGATATCCCCGCTCGGTATGTATGGAGGATTGCTGAGTATCATGTCGAACCTGCCTTTGAGAGGCGCTTCTCTGCCGCGTTTTATCCTGGTGAACATATTTGTCTGCTCAAAGCTTACACGCTTTTCAACGCCGTTCTTAGAGGCGTTTCTCTGTGCCACCTGCAGCGCGTCCTCACTTATGTCGCAGGCCGTCACCTTAGCTTTCGGCAGGTTTTTAGCCATAGATACCGCTATCGCCCCCGAGCCGCAGCACATATCCATGATGCTGATACTGTTTTTCATAGTCGCCGCTCTCGCCAGCGCGTATTCGACCAGGGTCTCAGTATCCTGTCTCGGTATGAGAACAGACTCGTTGACCTCGAAATCCAGTCCCATGAATTCCTGTGAGCCGGTTATGTACTGCAGAGGTTCGCCTTCCGCCCTGCGGTCTATCATATTAAAGTAATGATCAGCAGTATAATCGTCGCAGGCGTCGTTCCTGTGAACATACAGGAAGGAACGCGGTTCTCCGACCGCGTGGAGCAGGAGCAGCTCAGCGTCAAGTCTGGCGTCCGGATTATTCTCCGCTTCCAGCCTGTTTATCCCGATTTTTAAAATTTCTCCAAAAGATGTTACCATAGCGTATATTTTATCCGAATCAATATAATTACGGCCGGAGCATCCGGCCGTCTAAAGTAAGATTTATTTTTTCATAATGTATATGCGGTGCCCTGTGCGGTCATTCAGCAGCCTTCTCCAGTCCATCTGCTTCAGTTTCATCCCCGGCATCGGCTTCAGCGTTTTCTTCTCTGTTGATCAGGTTGCCTTCTGAATCGACATCGTAAACACGGTCAGCCGCAGGCCTGTCTGCCAGGCAGGCCTTGACCGCGACTATAGCGACCTGGAGCTCTGACTCGTCAGGCACGTTTGTCGTCAGCCTCTGCATGAGAAGCCCCGGAATGCTGAGCACTCTCACTATCATAGAGTCGCTTCTTCCCGCCCAGCGGAGCACTTCATAGGAAAGGCCCGCTACTACCGGGATGAGCAGCAGCCTTGACACCATTCTCATAGCAAGATTTGGCCATCCCAGCAGAGAAAAGAGAAGAAGGCTGATGATCATAACGAACATGAGAAAGCTCGTACCGCATCTCGGATGAAGCGTCTCGAATCTGCTGCAGTTTTCGGGCTTCAGCTCCAGCCCGTTCTCATAGCAGTGTATGGTCTGATGTTCAGCTCCGTGATACTCGAACACCCTTTTTATATCTTTCATCTGTGCTATAGCGGCTATGTACAGGATGAACATCAGTATCCTGATCACTCCTTCTATCAGGTTCAGCGCTATAGTACTCGATATGACTTTTCCCAGAAGTCCTACTCCCCAGGTCGGCAGCATTACGAATACTCCGATAGAAACTACCAGAGATATGACCACTGAAATATAAAGCATAAGGTTGAATACCGCCTTGGAACCGAATTTTTCCGTAAGCCAGGTCTCAAGCTTCCCCGGCTCTTCTATTTCGTCCTCCGGCATCGATTCCTCCAGCACTTCCGCTGAATACATCAGCGTTCTGGTCCCTGTCACCAGCGAATCGACGAATGATACTACACCCCTGATTATCGGCCATTTCATCCACTTCCCATGTGGTTTGACCGGCGTTTCCTTTACATTGATCGTCCCGTCAGCGCGGCGTACGGCTATAGCCGTGCGGTCGGCACCTCTCATCATGATGCCTTCCATCACCGCCTGGCCTCCCATCTTTGTAGGATTGCAGTCTTTTATGAAAATTTTGCTGAAATCCAATATTTTATCCCCCGTTGTCGTCTATCCAAGAACTCTGGTCCTGTTTATTATCTCGACAAAATCACTGTTGTTCCTGGTATGCGTTATATTGTCGATTATCTTTTCCGTCACTTCGGCAGGACTCTGGCTCGAAAGAGCACGCCTTATCTTATACATAGCGTCGAGCTCCGGCTTCGAGAGCAGCAGGTCTTCGCGCCTGGTTCCCGACTTGTTGATATTGATGGCCGGGAATATGCGCCTCTCTGAAAGTTTTCTGTCGAGGTGAAGCTCCATATTTCCTGTACCCTTAAACTCCTCGAATATAACATCGTCCATCCTGCTTCCTGTCTCTATGAGAGCAGTCGCAAGTATGGTGATACTGCCGCCTTCTTCAAGTTTTCTGGCTGATCCGAAAAATTTCTTGGGTTTGTGGAGAGCGCCCGGATCGATTCCTCCGGAAAGCGTTTTTCCGGAAGCCGGTACTACCATGTTGTATGCTCTGGCAAGCCTGGTGATACTGTCGAGCAGGATTATAACATCTTTTTTATGTTCCGCAAGACGCTGCGCATGAGCGATGACCATTTCCGCTACTTTTACGTGATGCTCAGCCTGTTCGTCGAATGTAGAATAAATTACTTCGCCCTTGATAGAACGCTGCATGTCCGTAACTTCTTCAGGACGTTCGTCTATAAGAAGGACCATTACGTGCATATCCGGATACTTTTCCTCTATACTGCACGCGATCTTTTTAAGGAGAACTGTTTTGCCTGTTTTTGGAGGCGCTACTATGAGGCCTCTCTGGCCTTTGCCTATAGGCGCGAAAAGGTCTATAAGACGCATGGACAGATCCCTGCCTGTGCCTTCTCCCTCCAGCTTTATCCTTTCATATGGAAAAACAGGTGTCAGGTCTTCAAAATTAGGCCTGCGCATAGAAACACCCGGTTCATCTCCGTTTACTGTATTTACATAAAGGAGCGCTCCGAATTTTTCTCCCTCGTTAGGTTTTCTGGAAATTCCCTTGATCCTGTCGCCAGTCTTAAGATTAAAACGTCTTATCTGAGTCTGAGATACGTAAACATCCTTGTCGCTTGTCAGGAAATTGCGGAATCTTAAAAATCCGAATCCTCCGTCAGCAATATCGAGAATGCCTTCTACCTGAGGACGTTCCTCCTCACTGTATTTTCTCTCCTGTTTCTGGTTTTTTTCTTTGTTTTCTCTGTGGTTTCTGGATTCCTCACTGTTTTCCTCGTTTTTCGGGGACTGTGAGCGGTGATGACCTGTGAAGCTGCCGTGCGGCGGCCTGCGATACTCATGTTTCTGTCCGTTTCCCGGCTCAGAATGCCTGTAATCATGCTCTTCATGAGTATTGTCTGAATAACTGTGTGATTTTTCCTGATGCTCGGATCCGTTTTCGTGATGTTTGTGTTTTTCGGTATGAAGATCTGAAATTTTTTCATCGGAGACGCCGTCATTTTCCGATTTTTCGCGGTGGTCATGACCTGACCCGTGACTGTTTTTCTCCTGCTCGGCGGCGTTTTCCTTAACTTTTTGGGAAATCACCTCTCTGAGCTCCACCTTATGGATCGTCTCCGGATTTTCTATGCCAATCTTAGCGGCAATATCTCTCAATTCCGCTACTTTCATGGATTTTAGAGAATCCAAATCGATATTTATCATTTTTCCCTCTTGAAAAAAAGGGCGGCACAAGAGATCAACCGTTTTAGCTGTGTCGCCCGCGATAAAAACTATTCTATAACTCTGCCGTAAGCCGGCTTCTTGTTCATGTCATGAATGGCCTTGATAAACCTGATAGTTCCTGATGTCGAACGCATAACTACAGTCTCTGTAGAGGCTTTGTTATTGCCCATGAAGCGTACGCCCTTGAGCAGATCGCCGTCTGAAACGCCTGTAGCTATAAAGAGAACGTCATCGCCCTTAGCGAGGTCGTCTGTAGTGAGGACATCGAAGTAGTGAGGGTCGCTATGAGCCCTGTTGATCTCTTCAGGAGTACGAGCGTAAAGCCTTCCCTGGATCTCGCCGCCCAGGCATTTGAGAGCCGCTGCAGCGAGCACTCCTTCAGGGCATCCGCCGATGCCTGTAAGAACATCTACGCCGCTGTCATCGAAGCATGTAGCGATAGCAGCCGCTACGTCGCCGTCAGAGAACATCTTGATGCGGCAGCCGAGCTCCCTGCACTGCTCGATGATGTGCTTATGCCTGTCTCTTTCGAGGACAGTGACTGTAAGATCCTCTATATCCTTGTCGAGAGCCTTCGCTACATTTACGAGGTTCTCTTCGAGAGGCTTCTCTATATCGATAACGCCTTTAGCCTTAGGGCCTACAGCGATCTTTTCCATGTAATAGTTTCTTGTAGCGTAGAGGCAGCCTCTTGGAGCTACGGCGATGACAGAGATCGCATTCGCGCGGCCCTTGGCTGTCGAAGTCGTTCCGTCGAGAGGGTCTACAGCGATATCTACAGAAGCGGCATGCTCTCCGCCTTTTCCTATCTGCTCACCGATGTAGAGCATAGGGGCTTCGTCCTTTTCTCCCTCGCCTATAACTACTACGCCGTCGATATTGACTGTGTCGAACATCATACGCATACCTGTTACGGCAGCCTGGTCCGCAGCGTTTTTATTTCCGCGTCCCAGCCACTTAGCTGAATCGAGAGCCGCGTTCTCTGTAACTCTGGCGAGCTCGAGACCGAGACTTCTGTTCATTACAACATGAGATGCATTGATTTTCTGAGCTTCTGTCTTTGTCTGCTCTTCTGACATTGTGTTGTGCCTCCGAATGATTACATGGCAGTAAAATCCGCCAACAGAAAAAATCTTTTATTATATATATATCTAATTTATTATATCAGACTTATATCGCTATACTCAACAGTTATAACCGTCATGTGGCGGATCAGCCTGAACGTGAACTGTATCCTCCTGACCGCGGCCTGGAACTTTCCGAACGTGAGCCGGATCTATCCGGATATTACGTTTCATCCGATGATGAGCTTGCTTCTTCCTCGTCCGGAACCTTGCCGCTGTATATCTGCCTGAGCATGTCCTTAGTAGCGTCTTTATCCTGGATAAAATACGATACCGAGTTTATATATTTGCCCTCGCCCGGCACGGTATATGTATGTATAGAATCTTCCTCGAGGTTCATAGCCGAAAGCGCGTATTTGCTGACCGCTCCGAGAGTAAGATCCGATTTTACGTTTTCCGTGATGAGCTTAGCGGAAGAAAGCACCCCGTGCTTGATACACTGCTTATACAGTGATTTCATAAACTGCTGCTGGGCTTCCACTCGACCGAGATCACCGTTATAGTAGCCGTGCCTGTATCTCAGGTACTGGACAGCGTGCTTGCCGTCAAGGGTCTGTTTACCCTTCTTTATATCTATGACAAGCGGAGGATCGTCATAAGGGTCTTCATAATGCATGTCCTGCTTTACATCGATCGGAACGCCGCCGACTCCGTCTACGATCTTCTTGACCGCGTTGTAGTCGATGATAGCGTAATAGTTTACAGGGATGCCGAAGAGCACGTCGCTGACCGCTTCTGCCGTCGGTTTTATCCCTTCGCCCGAATATATAGAATTGATCTTTTTCTCCGCTGCTTTATCGAACCCTTTTCTGTGATAATAAGTATCTCTCGGTACCGAGATAACGTCGACTTTATCGTTGTCCATATCCCAGCTGAACAGCATCATAGTATCAGTCATACCGTCGTTGACGCCCAGCATCAGCAGATTGATCCTGTTGACATCCGAATATTTTTCGTAAAACTGCCCTTCGTTGTCCACGAGCACGCCCACGCTGTCAGCGGAGCTGTCGCCGGTATCATCCGATTTAAAAATATTGATATTAGACACTATCTTCATTACAGGGATTCCGATAAGAGTGAATATCACCAGGAAAGTCAGGAAAAGTTTCAAAAATGTTCTTGCTTTCATCATCTAAATCCTTCGATCAGTCCAGCTGCATTGAAAAAATCACGCAAATACCCCTTTACAGCTGAACTAAAAAATGAGTTATTAAAAACCATTCAATGCATTTGTTTATTATACTCTAAAACTTCTGCTGTCAAAAGATTAATATTATAAGATTAATACTTTTTTAAGAGCCTTTTATCTTGCTTTAATAAGGATTTATATATAAAGGCAAATGGAAAAATATCAGGAAATAAAAAAGACGCGGGCTCCGCCCGCCGGATGCCGTACCCGGCAGAGGCAAAACCCGCATTTTGAAGTTTCATGCTGTCAGCGGAGCTGACGCAGATATCAATCTTTATTTATTGTTGTACTTGTAGAAGCCTTCGCCTGTCTTCTGGCCGAGCTTTCCTGCTCTTACCATCTTTCTGAGGAGCGGATGAGGCCTGTACTTGTCTTCGCCCAGCTCTTTGTGGAGAACTTCCATGATAGAGAGGCATACGTCAAGTCCGATCAGGTCAGCCAGTGCCAGAGGTCCCATAGGGTGGTTGGCTCCCAGCTGCATAGCCCTGTCGATGTCCTCTGCAGACGCGATATTCTCAGCGAGAACGCCTACGCATTCGTTGATCATAGGGACGAGCATCCTGTTTACTACGAATCCAGGAGCTTCGTTTACGACGATAGGTGTCTTCTGAAGTTCAGTCGCAACCTTTTTAACCACATCGATGGTCTCGTCTGAAGTATTGTATCCCGGAACTACCTCTACCAGCTTCATTACCGGAGCAGGATTGAAGAAGTGCATGCCTACTACGCGGCCCGGTCTCGATGTAACGGACGCGATCTCGGTGATAGAAAGGGATGATGTGTTTGACGAGAGGATGACCTCCGGACGGCAGATCTTGTCCAGCTGTCTGAAAATGTCCTTTTTGATATCCATGTTCTCGCTGGCGGCTTCGATGATGAAGTCGGCGTCAGCAAGAGCCTCGATGTCAGTAGTGCCCTTGATCCTGGCCAGGTTCTCTTCCTTCTTCTCAGGTGCGAGCCAGCCTCTGCTGATCATAAAATCATACTGGCCTGTAATGTGCTGGATCGCGCTGTCGATAGAAGTCTGTTTCCTTGCCCTGAAAACGACTTCGTAGCCGCAGTTGGCGATATGCTGTACCAGACCTGCTCCCATTGTTGAAGCGCCTAAAATGCCAATCTTCTTGAACTCCATAGTCCCTCCTTTTCCTCCGCATGTGCCAGAGCGGATTTTTATATAATACTTATCTATTCTCCTTTAAATTCAGCTTTTCTCCTCTCGAGAAAAGCGGCCATTCCTTCTTTCTGGTCCTTGGTGCCGAAGCACATTGCGAACAGGTCCGCTTCTATCGCTATACCTGATTCGATATCTACTTCCTGGCCGCGCTTGATAGCCGAGTTAGCCCATTTGACGGCCAGCGGCGCGTTGGACGCTATCTTTGCAGCCATTTTTTCGGCTGCGGGCATCAGTTCGTCAGGCCCTACTACTTTGTTTACCAGTCCATATCTGAGGGCTTTCCAGGCTTTGATGTTCTCCGCAGTGAGAATCATTTCTGCCGCTCTGCCCTTACCGACAATAGCCGTGAGCCTCTGAGTTCCGGAAAATCCGGGAGTGATGCCGAGTCCTGTTTCCGGCTGCCCAAAAACAGCCTTCTCGGATGCGATCCTGATATCGCAGCACATGGCAAGCTCAAGTCCTCCGCCAAGGGCATATCCGTTGACGGCGGCTATAGTAGGCTTTTCAGATTTTTCGATCGTTCTGTACAGCTTCTGGCCGACATTGCCGAATTTTCTTCCCTCTATCATATTAAGGTCTGCCATCTCTCCGATGTCTGCGCCTGCCGCAAAAGCTCGTCCTGCTCCGGTTATCACGATGACCCTTACTTCATCGTCCCTCTGGAGTTCATCGAAAGCCTGGCTCATTTCAGCAAGGACCTCTGTATTAAGCGCGTTCAACGCTTCTGGTCTGTTCAGCGTCAATATCGCGTAATGGTCCTTTTTTTCTGTCAGTACAAATGCCATAATGCCTACCTCCTGTCGTGTCTGCATCAGGAAAAATCTACAACGACATTATATATGTTATAGCAATTATTTTCAAGTCAATTATCTGTTTATATAATTACTAAATCTTCTATTCATTTGATATGCTCTGATTCATATGATAACATTATATGTAGGAATTTTCAGTCTCCGCGCAGATAAGGCTCTACGATTTTTTTCTAAAAACACCGCGCGGACACAGTATTTTTTCTGATCACCATTCAAATAGAAAACGGAAAGTGCACTCATGAAGGATTTAATCAAGAGAGCAGGCCGGCTGACGGCCATAGTGCTCGCGGCACTGGTCCTCCTGGTACCTGCTGCCGCTCCGGACCGGGCTTCATACGCCGGAGAAAACACAGTGAAGCCTTACGTATCGTCATTTAGCGATGTATATGGTACTCCGTTCTACAAGGCAGTCTCGGAACTGGCCGAGGCGGGGATAATAAACGGATACGAAGACGGGACATACGGCCCCTACAATACGCTGACCAGAGCTGAAGCATGTACGCTCATGTACAAAGCCTACTGCGATGACAGCGTTTCGCCTTATACAGGCCATCATTTTACGGATCTCAGGGATCCATCCTACTGGGGTTACAAATATATCAGCTACTGCGCCGCAGTCGGCATAGTGTCAGGATACCCTGACGGATCGTTCAAGCCGGACAATAAAGTCACATATAACGAACTGATATGTATGATCGTAAGGGCGCGCGGGCTCAACAACGGGCAGATCCTCTCATGGCCTACAGGCTGGATAGACGTCGCGAGGGCTGACGGCATGCTCGACAAGCTCTCCGGAGTTTATATAGGGGACAGCAATTCAAAAAACGCCAACCGCGGAAACACAGCCATAATGATAGCCAGCGGATCTGAATACAACAGCATATCTGCCGATGACCCGACAGAAGATTATTTCGCTGACCGCAATATGACAGGCGTAGCCTACGGTATCGTAACAGAAACGCGAGCCGACAGCGACAGCACGGGAAACAGCTGCGTGATAGCGCGTCTGCTCCTCGGTGACAGATCCTACGACATTGTCCCGGATCCGTCGCTTCCTTACCTTTTCAGCGGCATGACACCAGCCTCCGGCCTGATCCGCGTGGTCGTGAACAACGGACGCGCGACCAGCGCCCTCAAGGTCACATCAGACTACAGCGGTACATACGGAATGCTGACTCCTTCTGACAGTTCCTCCGGGATGACAGCCTTCAGCAGGATAAATTCTATAAGCAAAAATTCACTCAGCTACAGCGGCAGCAGCAGCGGCACAGTAAAAATAAGCTCCAACGCGGTATTTTACAGAGTAGGAATGAATGACGGAAAGCTGTCCGCCTACAGGATCAGCCCTTCCGACGCCGCCTCCGGCGGCATGGCGGCCGCCTACTCGGTAAACGGGGCGGCCGGCACAGCGGCGGAAGTGATCATAACAGTCCAGCCTGAGGACTTCGACGATGTCCTTCACTCCTCGTCTAATCCAAACTTCCGGCTCATGGGCTGACACGGAATACTGATATAAAAAACAAACGAGCAGGAAAACGCTCCGAACGTTTTCCTGCTCGTTTTTATTTATTTATATCGTTTCAATTTCAGTCTGCGTTATGTTCCCGCGATCGCGCGGAGCTTTCCTGTCAGCGGAGCTGACGCAGGCGCGGGCTTTATTACTTTCTCAGAGCCTCTGCCTTGTCTGTCTTCTCCCAAGGAACTCCGACATCTGTGCGTCCGAAGTGGCCGTAGGCTGCTACCTTTCTGTAGATAGGTCTTCTGAGGTCGAGCATGCGGATGATACCGGCAGGTCTGAGGTCGAAGTTTTCTTCGATGCGTCTGATGATCTCCTCGTCGGAAATCTTGCCTGTGCCGAATGTATCTATCATGATGGATACCGGTCTGGCTACGCCGATAGCGTAAGCGAGCTGGATCTCGCACTTGTCAGCCAGGCCCGCGGCTACTACGTTCTTAGCTACATATCTTGCAGCGTAAGCCGCTGAACGGTCTACCTTTGTAGGATCCTTGCCGGAGAAAGCGCCGCCGCCGTGGCGCGCGTAGCCGCCGTAAGTATCTACGATGAGCTTACGGCCTGTAAGTCCTGAGTCGCCGTGAGGTCCGCCGATAACGAATCTGCCTGTAGGGTTGACCAGATACTTGGTTTCGTCATCAAGAAGTTCAGCTGGAAGGACCGGCTTGATGACGTACTGGATCATGTCTTTCCTGATCTGCTCGAGAGTAGCGTCAGGATCGTGCTGAGTGGATACGAGAACTGTGTCTATCCTCTTGATCTTGCCGTCGTCGCCGTATTCTACAGTTACCTGAGTCTTGCCGTCCGGTCTGAGGTAAGGGATAGTCCTGTCCTTACGTACAGCAGTGAGTCTGCGAGCGAGCTTGTGGGCGAAGGTGATAGCCGCAGGCATGAGCTCCGGAGTCTCGTTGCAGGCATAGCCGAAGATGATGCCCTGATCGCCGGCGCCGATAGCCTCGATCTGGTCGTTTAACTCGCCAGTCTTGTACTCGAGAGCCTGGTCTACGCCCATGGCGATATCAGGAGACTGTTTATCGAGCGCTGTGAGGACAGCGCATGTATTTCCGTCAAATCCCAGATCGCTGGATGTATAGCCGATATCGTTTATAACGCCTCTCGCTATAGCCGGGATATCTACTTTAGCTGTAGTAGTTATCTCGCCCATGATCATTACCATACCTGTAGTCACTGTAGTTTCTGCCGCTACACGACCTTCAGGGTCCTGCGCGATGATCGCGTCTAAAATGGCATCTGAAATCTGGTCACAGATCTTGTCAGGATGACCTTCCGTAACAGATTCCGATGAAAACAGTTTTCTCATTTTTTCTTACTCCTCTATATACATACACACAATAAATATTGATCCTGAGATCTGCCGACATGTATAAAAAAACCTCTTCCCTGATGGAAGAGGCCGCGTTATCAACAATGTCGGAACTCCACCTCATCTTTCAGATAAAAATATCTGCAGGAATTAGCACCTTCCACGCCTGTGCAGAACGCGGAGGTTGCCGGACTTCTCTGGGCCTGATCCCTCGGTCTCTCTCAATAAGGAGATTGTCAACAATGTGATTTTACATGAAAAGTTTCTCTTGTCAATAGAATTATTTTGTCCATGTTCTGTTTCTGGTACAATATCTTCAAGTTGTCGCATTATATAATACAAGCCGTCCCAAAGGACGGCCTGTCTGTCTGTTAAAGAATAAACGATATTATGATCACCGGAGATTAAGCGTTTTTAGAGGCTACGATAAAGGCCTCCGCGTCCCTTCCCGGTATGATATCTTCCCTGAGTATGTTCCAGCCGTTGAGGCTTATGAAACTCTTATACTCGTCGAAGGTCCATTCCACGGCGTCAGGACGTCCCATAAAGCTCTTTACAAGATGCGCCGCGTCTTCGATGACTCCCCCGTTCCTCACATAGTTAGGAGCTATGAGCACACCGCCCGGCTTGAGGACCCTCGCTGCCTGCTCCAGCACCAGCTCTGGATTTTCGAGAATGTTAAGGGCATTGGCTATGATGACCGCGTCGAAGCTCTCATCCGGATAGGTCAGGCACTCGGGCTCCTGGATATCCCACATGAGATTCTCCGGCGTTCCCTTCCTGCGGGCCTTGAGGATCATGTTCTCTGAAAAATCGCATGCCACCACCGGGCCGCACACGTCTGCCGTGCTCCGGGCTATGTCTCCCGGGCCGCATGCTATATGGAGCACCCTCATAGACGGGTCGAGCTCGTCCCTTATCATATCCATAAGGCTGAGGAAGGTCTTGTGGTTGGCGGCGTACTTCAGGCTGTACATGCTGGCCGTGCCGTCCCAGAGATCTCTCAGGTTCTTAGTCAGGTTTATATGCCTGGTTATGAACAGAGCTGAAACCGCCGCTGCTGTTCCCAGGACCGCTCCCGCGGCAGCTGCTGCCGCGCGCTTTTTCTCTTCTTCCGCTTTCGCCTTCGATCCGCTTATGCTTCCTATCCTGGATGCCACATTATCCCTGACAGTGTATACTCCGTCCTGGATGCCGCCGCTGATCTTAGAGCCTGCCTTCCTGCCGGTCTCTATAAAGTCTATATCGCGGAGCTCTTTAAGCTCCGGAAGATCTATATTCCCCAAGCCCCTGGTTTTCTTGTTAAACAGCGGCTTTTTCCCATGCTTTCCTGCTTTTTTCTTTATCATATCTGCCGCGTCAGCAGACATTTCCTTTATATATACTCCGGAGTTCTTAACTGCTTCCGGTACTTTTTCCTGGATTATATAGATGTTATACGGAACGTCAATCTTCTTTTTCAATGTCTTCGACCTCCTCTGCCTGCAGTGCCCCTGATCCGGTACGCGCTGAGACTATACCCGCTGCCCAGCGGCGTTTTTTCCAAAAATTCTGTAATTAAGACAGGACACCGACCTTGTAATATACTATATTATACATTGACCGCAGGCGGGCTTGAACTCTAAAGTTATTAAAAAACTGTGAATACCGGCGCCGATTACGGTTATATAATTATGGCTGATGATGATAACAGATCATGCCGGTCCGCTCTTCCGGCCGGCGTAAGTAAATAGTTTAAACAATTCAGATCGATGAGAAAGAACAAGGGGGAATCTCAATGGCAAACAGCAGAGCTGTCACAGGCATAGACAACAGCGGATCTTTCCGTGTATATATGGGAATATCGACCGATATCGTAAAAGAAGCGAAAAAACTTCACCAGACGTCGCCTCTGGCGACACATCTGCTCGGCAGAGCGCTCACCGGCACAGGCCTCATGGGACTGATGCTCCGCGAGCCCGGCATGAAGATCACCATGCAGTTCAAGGGCGACGGCCCGGCTGAGCAGGTCCTCTGCACAGCTGACAGCACCGGACACGTAAAAGGCTACATAGTACACCCGCTGGTAGAAATGCCTGCCAGGGAGGACGGATCCCTCGATGTGAGCGGAGCTCTCGGAAACGGTACCCTTACATGCATAAGGGACATGGTCGGTTCCAAGGATCCTTATGTCGGCAAGGTCCCTCTCTACAGCGGCGAGATCGCCGAGGATATAGCTTCCTACCTCTACCAGTCTGAGCAGGTAAAGACAGTCGTATCGCTGGGCGTCAAGCTGGACGAGAACGGCGAGGTAGAGGCTGCCGGCGGCATCATAGTACAGCTCCTGCCTGACGCTTCTGAGGAAGCTGTAAAGGCTCTGGAAGAATGGCTGCCTAAAATGCCGAAGATCTCTGAACTGACAAAAGCAGTAGAAGGGGATGGCAGCCGCGACGACCAGACTGTCCTCACAGAATTCCTTGAGAGGGCCTTCCTCGGCATGCCGGATGAATTTTCGGTAAGGCCCCTGGATTTCCACGACTTCGAATGGAAGTGCGGATGCTCTGTCGGAAGGTTCGAGCAGGGTATCATAAGCCTGGGCGTAAAGGAGATCCACCAGATCATAGAAGAGGACGGACAGGCTGAGATAGTCTGCCAGTTCTGCGGAAAGAAATACAACTTCGACAAGGAGCATCTGGAACGTCTCGAGCTTATCGCAGCCGCGAAAAATATAAAATAGGCCGCGGACGCGCGCGGAGCGCGCCCAGGCGCGGGAAAATAAAAACGGTATGACCCGGACCCGGGTCATACCGTTTTTATTTTTATATCCGATTTTTTAAGTCTGATGATCAATAGAGAGCTATGATCTTTTCAGCGAGAGCTTCTTCATCTTCGCCTTCTACAGGTACGCACTCATAGAAGTATTTCTCGATCTCATCCCAGTCAGTCATGCGCGCTTCGGGTGTGCAGAGAAGCTTGACATATTTTTCGTATTCACCGGTAGGATTGATCCAGCTCTTAGGAACGTCCAGCTTATAGAACTGGAAACCCTGCTCCCAGCCGTATCTGAGGCCGTCGATCTTGATAGTGCCTGTGCCCTTATCGTCGATAGGATCTGGTGTATAAAGCTCTGTGTTAGCGTATCTTCCTGTCTTTACTCCTAATTTTTTCATTATCTTATCCCTCCGATTTTATTTTGTCCTATATACATATTATTGGCACTTTTCCATATGATTAAGCATAACCCGTGCCGAAATTAATATCTTTGCTAATTATATCACAAAATAAAACAGTTATACCGGACCTTATGTATATATTGGAAAATTTCCTCAGCTATACATACATGCGGAGGATCTCGTTGAGATGGTTTTCGAAAAGCTCGTCGCTCTCGTACTCTCCCGCGCGTTTCTCCATCTGCGCCCTGCGGTTCTCAGGGAGCTCGAGGAACTGGGCATAGTTCTCCACCACCCCGTGGCGCCTGGCCAGCTGGTAGGTACGCTGCTCCAGCTTAGGAAGGTTCAGCACCTGGTCAGCCAGCTCCAGCATAAAGTCTTTATCGGTCCCTATCCTGCCGGTTATGGACCCGATGAGATTGGTTATATGGTCGCTGACGATGGTGACGTCGGGACCTGTAATGCCGGCTACAAGATCCCTGATCTCACGCAGCTTTTCTATATCGCTGCATTCTTCCCATTCGCCCTTGAGCAGCATATCGTACATCTCTGACTCCAGCTTGAGGACGAAGGTCCTTATGCGCACGAAATCCGGGTTTATCTGATTGACTACATAAGCCATCTGTTCGGCATTCTCGGCGCTGTACTTTTTTCCGCCTATTCCCGGCATGAAATATACCGAGAGCTCTATCCCGGCTTCCATAGTCTTTCTGCCGGCTTCTATCTGCTGAGCCTGGGTCAGGCCCTTGTTTATCATCTTCAGCACATTATCAGAGCCGCTCTCGAACCCGGTATGGATCCTGTCGAGGCCGCTCTCCCTGAGCAGCCTGAGCTGGTCCACCGTATAACGCGCGAGAGTCCCCGCCCTGCCGTAAGTAGTTATCCGTTCTATCGACGGGAATTTCTCCCTGAGATAAGACAGGACGTCAGCCAGCTTTTCCGGCGTAAGGGCGATAGAGTTGCCGTCCTGCAGGAATACGTTCCTGCCGCCGTGACCGAGCCAGTTATATATCATGTAGAAACACTGAAGCTCATCGCCGTTCATCAGTTCAAGATGAGGTATGAGTTTTTCACGGTCCACGAAGCCGTCGGATCCGGCGCAGCTGTAGATCAGATCGCGGAAATAAGCCATGTTGTCGATATTGTGTTTTATCTGATCCGGTTTTATTATATGGAACTGCTGTCCGCGGTAGACCGTGCAGAATTTACATTTATTCCATGTGCAGCCGCTGGTCACCTGGAGCAGGAGGCTGTTCGCCTCACTCGGCGGCCTTATAGGGCCTATGTCGAATGATCTGTCTTCCATAAGGATACCTCCCCGCCGCAGTTATTCTTCTCCGCGCTCGCTCTGTCCGTGAAAATCCTCTTCTCTCATGATAGACGCTCTCAGCTTGATGATATGGTCTATAGAGTATTTCTGTGCTGCTTCCTGATTTCTCGCCATCATATTATTGAGGATGAGCCTGTGCTCGTCGATAACCTCCGCGGCTCTTCTGATAGACTTGAAGTAAATATAGCGGAAACGCAGCACCTGTTCCTGAAGGTCCTTGAGGATATTGATCAGGTACTTGTTTCTGCTTCCGTCCGTGATCAGATTATGGAAATGAGTGTCCAGCTGTATGAGGGCTTCAGTCTCACCCTTATTATAGGCTTCCTCGTATTTCGTATTTACCCTGGCCAGCTCGTCCAGCTCTTCATCGGTCATGTTCTGGGCAGCAAGGAATGTAGCCAGGCCTTCCAGCGGCTCCCTGACGAACAGCATATCCTCCATGTCCTTAGCGGAGATATCGGAAACGTAAGCGCCTCTTCTAGGCTCGATCGTGACCAGATTATCCTTCTCAAGCTGCCTGATAGCTTCCCTGACCGGAGTACGGCTCACTCCCATGCTTTCAGCCAGATCTATCTCCATCATTCTCGTTCCGGGCTTTATCTGCCCTGTCATTATCAGCATGCGGAGCTCTTCGTATACCAGTTCTCTCAGCGGCTTATGCTCCTGCATATTTATATTCAGCAATATATTCACACCTCTCTATGCACTTTACGCAAGTACAGAATATTAGAATTATTATACCGCTAATTATACTAAAATTGTACTATGTATACAAGAAAAGAGAGATATCCCTCGAACGCTCCGCGTACGAAAAGGGACCCCTGGATGAGGGGTCCCCGCAGGATCGATCATATTTCAACATATGCCATGGCATACGGCCGCGTTAAGCGGTCTTGTCGGCGGAGCCGTCGTCAGTATCATCGGCAGGCAGCTTCGTTATGTATTCGAGGCATTCCTCGCAGACGCAGTGACCGTGGAAAATACGCCCGCTCTCTATATGCCTGCTGCCGCAGATAGCGCAGGAATCGTCAAAAATGTAAGCTTTTCTACGGCCTCTGCGAGACTTTTTATCTTCAGTTTCTTCGTTTTTCATTTTAACTCCCCTGTGATCGCCTGCTAAGACGATCTTCAATTGATAACTCATTCGAATTTACTTTATGCGGTCCGCAATATGATTTTACAATCCCGGGCTGCCGTAGTCAACATTATTTTCTTATTATGTAAAAGTCTGTTGTTTTATGGTCGTTTTCTGCAGCTTTATGTTCAAATATTGTATTTCAATAAGAATGATTTACATTTTTTTAGGGGAGAGTATAATACTTAAGGCTGTTTTTTCAGCCGATTGCACGTATTGTTTCGGAAAGGAAAGTTAAGATATGAAATCAAGGACAGGTTCTATATGTATATTGATCACGGCCCTGGCCTTCGGAACTATGGAGATATCGTTAAAGATCGCGGGCGGAGCTTTTTCTTCGTTCCAGCTGACCTTTCTCCGGTTCATGATAGGCGGGCTCATGCTGCTCCCGTTCGCGCTCAGGGAAGTGCGCCGCAGGGAGCTTAAGCTTAACAAAACGGACTTCCTGTATCTTCTGATGCTCGGCGTCATCAATATCTGCTTCAGCATGATACTGTTCCAGGTAGGCGTACAGATGAGCAACGCGGGGCTGGCGGCTATAGTGATGTCATCCAACCCTATATTCACGATGATATTCTCGCATTTCATCGTCCACGATTATTTCAACAGGCAGAAGGCCATCACTCTGGTGCTGAGCGTGCTGGGGCTCATCATAGTAGCCAACCCGGCTTCATTCCTGCACGGGGGCGGACAGACCGGCCTGCTCATCGTGCTCGCGGCAGCTGTCAGCTTCGCTTTCTACACGACTCTGGGCAAGATCCGCATGGAACGCCTGGGCGGCATGATAGAGAACTCGTTCAGCTTCCTCATCGGTTCAATGGTGCTCCTGGTCTTCAACCTGATCAGGCACGAGCCGATCATCAGCGGCATCAACGCCCACACTGTATGGCCTATGCTGTACGCGGGTGTTGTCGTCACCGGCATAGGCTACATGTGCTATATGAAAGCTATCGAACTCTCAGGACCGTCTAACGCTTCCATAGCCTTCTTCATCAAGCCTGTAGTAGCCCTCATCGGCGCCGCTATAGTCCTCAGCGAGCCTATCACCGTCAACGCTGTCATAGGAACTGTCCTCATAATCCTCGGCTGCACCGTAGCCGCTCCTATAGACAGATACCTGTCGAGGAGGAATTCCGCTAAAAAAGAGATCCTGGCGATACCAGCAGCAGTTCCTTCGGGCAGGCCGGATGTCATCACGATCTCCAGAGAGTTCGGCAGCGGCGGACGAGATATAGGAAAGATCATCGCGGAAAAGCTGGGAATGAAGTACTACGATACTGATATGATCGAGATGCTGGCCCGCCAGAGCGGCTTCTCCCAGAAATTCGTCGAGGAATACGAGCAGAAGCTGGGCGGATCGGGAAACAAGATCCTGTTCGGCATCTACGACCAGTATGTAAATTACGCGTCCGATGAAAATTCACCGGTCGACCGCCTTTTTAAAGAAGAATGCGCCCTCATAGAAAAGCTGGCTGACCAGGAGCCCTGCGTCATCGTAGGCAGGCTGGCCAACTATATCCTCCGCGGCAGGACCAACCTCTTTAATGTTTTCGTCACGGCCGACATTTCATGGGAGGCGGACCGCGTCATGGAACGCGACAGCATCTCCCGGGAGAACGCGGTCAAAAAGATCAGGCGCATAAACCGCCAGCGCAAAAACCACTGTTCCTACTTCACAGGTACAGAATGGGCCAGCGCCGGGAACTATGATCTTACCGTCAGGTCCAGCAGATACGGCATCGACGGCTCTGCTGATCTAATATTAAAAGCTGTTTCAGAATAGGATAAGGAGAGATTGAGACATGGAGAACGAGAAAAACACAGACTGCAGCTGCGCCTGCGTATTCACACCGTCCACAGAATTAAAGACACCGTCCCTTGACAGCCTGCTCGCGGAAGCGAAGGCCGACAGCTCCGCTGACCAGTGCGGCATGTACCTCTTCCATAACGGAGTAGTCCGCAGGACCGCTAAAAAGCAGGTCCGCCAGGGTGAGGAATCCGCTCCTGTAGAAGGCATGGATTTCTCTTACGACAGGGAAAAGGTCGAAAAGGCCATGGCTGAAGCGACTAAGCTCCCCGGCATCCACTACATCCGCGTGTGGCTCAATGAAGGAAACCTCAACATCGGCGACAATATAATGCTGGTCCTCGTAGGCGGTGATATCCGTCCTCACGTGATAGACGCCCTGCAGTCACTCGTAGGCGAGATCAAGAACAACTGCGTCGCTGAGACAGAAAAATACTAAGCTCACGCGGCCTCCGGCCGCCACGCGCGCGGAGCGCGCAGAGAAAAAGGGGAGCACCGTGTCCGATCAGCGGTACTCCCCTTTTTTATGCTTTTTATCATCGTCTATCTGCGATCGGCGATCTGTCTTTTTTCCCCGCGGAGCGGTCCGGGCCGTCAGCACCAGCCTCTCAGCTGTCTTCTCGCTATGAGGCGGCCGGCTACATGCTTATACGGATCTATCCCGTCCAGATGGGACGGAGCCATAAGCTGGTCGGTATCGGTCCTGGCGTGGAAATCGCTGCCGGAGGAATAGAGAAGGCCCCATTCGTCGGCGATAGCGCGCAGCACACGCTGCCTTCCTCTGGAATAGCGTCCGTAGAATACCTCCAGCGCGGCGTCCGCGCCGGCATGCTCCCGGAATATCTGGATCAGGCGCATGTTCTCCCTTGACGAGAAATTGTAGGAGAAGAGATGGGCGAGCACAGGTATGCCTCCTGCCTGTTTTATCGCCTCGACGCCTTCCTCGAGCGGGATGAAGTTAAGGTAGTTCAGGGAATTGACGTAAGCCCTGCGCTGTCCGTAGGAACCGATATACTTGTCGAAGCCCTCGTCGAAGGTCGTAGTTATCTTATGCCTGAGCATATAGTCGGCGATATGAGTACGCCCTAAGTGAAAACTCTTAGGATAAAGCTTCTTAAACTCGTCATAGGTAGGGATAGATATGCCGCACTCCTTGTCCAGCTTATCGCGTATGGCGTTTATGTATGCGCGTCTGTCCGGCCTGTTCCTCTTAACGATCGGCCTCAGCAGCTCGTCCTTGAAGCCGACCCCTACGATGTGGACCTCAGTCTTGTCGCCGTCGGAACGCACGTACTCCGTCGACAGCTCTATGCCGTTAACTATCTGGATCTGAGTGCCGTAGCGCTCACGAAGCTCTCCCACATAGTCACTGACATAGTTATGGTCCGTCAGGGCGACAGCCGCGAGGCCTGAGTCTATCGCTTTCCTTATGACATTGTCAGGCAGCATCAGTCCGTCTGAAAATGTGGAATGTAAATGAAAGTCAACCATGATTCTCTCTCCTATCATTCAGGATTTATGTAAACGATCCCGGATCCCGCGCGGGCTCCGCCCGCATGCGCCTCCGGCGGAAGCTCGACAAGGCGCGTCCGCTTCTTTATCACATCAGGAAGCGCTTTAACCTGCCTGTATGGCTCATCAGGAAAGCTGCCGCGTAGGAAAGCGCCGCTGTGAGCAGGAATATGCAGATAATGCTGACAGTAACAGGATTTTCGGGATAAAGTATATTCTTAGATATTATATCTAGAAACAGCACGTGAATCCAGTAAACTCCAAAAGTTACAGAAGAAAGTCTGCGGGCGGTATTTCTGAAACGGCTGCTTTTTGCTGCCCGGCTGTCTTCACTGAAAAGATATCTGGCGAGGACAAATACCGCGGAAGCTGTCGCGTAATTGATCCACATATATCCTTCGTTCATAGGGAGCTTTATGCTGCCTGGGCCCGAGGCCGCCAGATTGCCGGCTATACCGCATATAAAGCCTGCTATCCCCAGAAGATATATGATCCATCTCTGTGCCCTGCTGAAGTCGACCGTTCCCAGAATGTATCCCAGCAGGAAAAAGCCGACGTGCAGCTCGTCCAGCGACATGTTGCCGTCTATGTACAGGCCCGCCGAGTCATTGACCATGTGGCGTACTGTCGAGAAAAAGAATACGATCAGGACCAGGAGGGCGAGCGCCCTGGAGCTGCATTTTTCTGTCATTATTGCCAGGAAAGGCGCTATGAGATATATAGCTATCATAGAATACATGAACCACATATGGTAGGCGGTCCCGGTGAAGAGCAGCTGTTTGACGAAGGCGCCGACGGACGCTTCCTGGCCTTCGTTATAGATATGCCATATGAAATATACGACGTTCCAGGTCAGCAGCGGCAGTATCAGCCGCGTCAGGCTGGTCTTATAAAACTGCTTTATGTCCCTGGTCTGCGGCATACGCAGGAGCAGGAAGCCGCTCAGCATAAAAAAGAGCGGCACGCCTGTCCTGACCACAGGCGCCAGGACTATACAGAACTTCCAGGCCACTGTCCCATAACGCGCCGCGTCAGTCATGAAGGGCGCCGTCACATGCAGGAGTATTACCATCCATATCGCGAACACCCTGAGTATGTCCGGGTAAAGCACCCATACTATGCCCTTCTGTTCGCGGGCGGCGTGGGCGCCCTCCGCGGAGTTTAGCATTGAATCTGTCATATCATTTCTCCGTTTTCCGATTAGCAAAAAATCCCTGACACATATGTGCCAGGGATCCTGTCTTTTCTTTAAGCCTTCGCGGACTTAGTTGCCCATCTGCTTAGCAACTTCTTCAGCGAAGTTTTCCTGTCTCTTTTCGATACCTTCGCCTACTTCGTAACGAACCATGCCTACTACAGCGATGTCCTTGCCGAGTTCCTTAGCAGCGTTCTGAACGTACTGAGCAACTGTAAGCTCGTTGTCCTTTACGAACTTCTGGTCGAGCAGGCAAACTTCCTTGAGTTCCTTCTTGAGTCTGCCCTTGATCATCTTCTCTACGATGTCAGCCGGCTTGCCTTCGTTGAGAGCCTGCTGTCTGAGGATCTCAGTCTCAGAAGCGATGTATTCCTGATCTACCTCGTCTTCGCTTACGTACTTAGGGCTCATTGAAGCTACCTGCATAGCAACGTCCTTGCCGACAGTGTTCACTTCTTCAGCTGAAGCGTCTGTCTTAAGAGTGATGATAACAGCGATAGTGCCGCCGTTGTGCTTGTAGCCTACGTTTACTGTTCCAGGAACAGCGATCTTCTGGAATCTGCGGATGCTGAGCTTCTCGCCGATAGTAGCGATCTTCTCAGTAAGAGCTTCCTGTACTGTATTGTTGTCATCGAACTTGTCAGCCATGAAAGCGTCCATATCAGCCGCGTCGCTCTTAAGAGCTGTAGCTGCTACCTGCTGAACATATGCCTGGAAATCCGGGTTCTTAGCTACGAAGTCTGTCTCTGAGTTAACTTCCACGATAGCTGCTTCTTTAGCGTCATCGCTGAAAGCGTAGTCAGCGAGACCCATAGCCGCGATACGGTCTGCCTTCTTTACAGCCTTTGATTTACCATTCTCTCTGAGAACGTCGATAGCCTTATCGATATCTCCGTCAGTTTCAGTAAGAGCCTTTTTGCAGTCCATCATGCCTGCGCCGGTCTTGTCGCGGAGTTCTTTGATTAAAGCTGCTGTTACTGCCATGAATATACCTCCTGTGGTGGAAATTTAGTAATGTATTATTCCTCTACCTTTGCTGCCTCTGCGTCAGCCGCAGTCTCCTGGCTCTCTGCCTCAGCTGCTTCCGCGTCTGCTTCAGCTTCTTCTGCCAGAGCTTCGCCCTGCTTGCCTTCGATGACAGCGTCTGCCATCTTGCCGGTGATGAGTCTTACGGCTCTGATAGCGTCGTCATTTGCAGGAATAACGTAATCGATCTCGTCAGGATCGCAGTTTGTGTCGACAATGCCGACAACAGGGATTCCGAGGATTCCTGCTTCCTTTACAGCGATCTTTTCCTTCTTAGGGTCTACTACGAACATAGCGTCAGGCATGCCGCCCATTTCCTTGATTCCGCCGAGGAACTTCTCGAGCTTTTCTTCGAGGCCCTTGAGCTTGAGGACTTCCTTCTTAGGGAGTGCTTCGAAAGTGCCGTCCTCTTCCATAGTCTTTATATCATTGAGCTTCTTGATTCTTGTAGCGATAGTCTTATAGTTTGTGAGCATACCGCCGAGCCATCTCTCGTTTACGTAGTACATTCCGCATCTTTCAGCTTCTTCCTTGATAGCTGCCTGTGCCTGCTTCTTAGTACCTACGAAAAGGATCTTGCCGCCTGCTGCAGCAGTCTTCATGAGGAATTCGTAAGCTTCGTCGATCTTCTTTACTGTCTTCTGAAGGTCGATGATATAGATGCCGTTTCTCTCAGTGAAGATGTAAGGAGCCATCTTAGGGTTCCATCTTCTAGTCTGGTGTCCGAAATGTACGCCTGCTTCAAGTAACTGTTTCATTGTAACTACTGACATGATATTTCCTCCTGGTTTTATGCCTCCGTCCCGGTCTATCCCGCCGGCAGCCCGATGATACAGGGCACCATCCGTCAGGTGCGGGAACGTGTGAAATGCGCATGTGTTTTTTCACATGCGGAAGATATTTTACATCATATTGCCAGTACGCACAATATTTTTTTGGCTAATTTTACAATTCAGAACGCAAAAAACTGTTTTTCCTGAAATAGTCCCTGACCGATTTGCGGTAAGACCTGCTGATCGGTATTTTTATACCGTTATAAAGAAGTAAGAAACTGCTTTCCATCCCGGATACATGATCCAGGTTGGCACTGAAACTGTTATGGCAGCGCAGAAAGCGCCCGCCGACATTATCCATGAATTTTTCCATACGATCCCTGTAACGGAATTCTCCGCGGGCTGTGACCACAGTGAGGCCGTATCTGGCCTTTTTCACATAATATATGTCATCCAGGAAAAGAAACCTTCTCTTTCTTTTGCGGGTGACCTGTATGCGGAGCGGGATCTTACCCTGGATAGAAGCCGTGATCTGTTCTGCCCTTGCTATCATCTTTGAAAATGTATTCCCATCGGCCGGAGCCTGAAAAGTAAAGAATACCGGAAGCGAAAAGGCAGACAGAGAAATATATTTTTCTCTGGAGCAGACAGCCAGCAGTATCAGCGGATCTATCTTAAAAATATCCGTCAAAGCCTCCAGTTCATCTTCATCATCTGATCCGGATGATCCGCTCCTGACTATGACTATATCGAAACGGCCGAGATAATAACGGACGGCCTTCAGAGCTTCCTCGCAGCTGTCCACGTTGAAACAGCTTATTCCGTCAGGAAAAGAAAAAGGCTGAAACATGTCACTGATCCCGCCCACTGCCAAAATATTCACGGTAGTACCTCAAAAACTCATATAAATAACGAACGCGTTTAAATTAAAGCGCTGATAATACAAATCAAGAAAAATATACTGAAACAATTATATGTAATTGCAATTTTCTAATCAATATTGAGCGAATCATTACCCTTATGATTTGTACCCGCCACCATATTTACTTGTTGCGGCGGTACCATAAAGCGGGCAGGACAATAAAAAAATCCCTTCAGAAGAAACAGGCTTAAACCTGTCTCCCTGAAGGGATATGAATCCGAATGTCATTGAAAACCGGAACAGCGCTCTATCTCAGCTTCTTCTCCGCCAGCTCCGCGTAATAGGTGATCGCCGGATCTGCCGCGCCGTTGAGCTCGAACGCCTTCGCCCTGTCTATACAGGTCGCGCATCTTCCGCACGGTACATCTCCGCCCTCGTAGCAGCTCCATGTGTATTTATATGGAGCGCCGAGCTCCAGGCCTTTGGCGACGACCTGAGCCTTTGTCATCTCCACGAAAGGAGCTTCCAGACGCAGAGCGTTTCCGCTTCCGATATATATCGCGTCGTTCATGGCTCTGTTGAATCCGACGCTGCAGTCAGGATAGGCATTGCCGGCCGCGTCGTCAGCGTGGATACCGTAATATATCACGCCGCAGTCCTTAGAAAGCGCTATGCTCGCCGCCGATGAAAGGAAAAGCCCGTTCCTGAAAGGCACATATGTGCTGACCGGACCCCCTCCAGTCTTCTTCAGCTGCTCGCTGTAGGCTTCCTCCGGGATCTCATTGTCCGAGCCCTTGAGCAGAGAGCTGTCGCTGTACTGGAAGATAGGCGTCAGATCAAGAGAGATATGCTCGACTCCATAGTGCTCCGCCACTTTGTCGGACGCCTCGACCTCCTTGTCATGCTTCTGCCCGTAATAAACAGAAAGCGCGGTCACCCCTTCACTTCCGTATTTATCTACCGCCAGCGCCAGACAGGTAGTGCTGTCAAGCCCGCCGCTCAGGAGCACCAGCGCTCTTTCTCCCAATCTCTCTGCCATTTATCTTCCCCTCTTCCTGACTTGTATGAACCTTCGGTCTAGTTAGGCGCGT
Organism: Bacillota bacterium; assembly: GCA_028724585.1. Taxonomy (GTDB): domain Bacteria; phylum Bacillota; class Clostridia; order Peptostreptococcales; family Anaerovoracaceae; genus RUG708. Next base: position 38,750 of record JAQYCQ010000019.1, read on the forward strand.
CGCCCTTCTGAGCCTCTTCCTCAGCTCTCAGCTTTTCGGCAGTCTCGATATCCAGGTATCCGTCCTTCTCGAGTCCGGCGTAATACGCCTTTTCAGCCGCTTCGTCAGCGAAATCCGGAAGATTGTCGACATACTTGCAGCCGTCTTCCTCTGTAAGCTCTACATATCTTTTACCAGTATTCGGATCGACCTTAGGCTCGTAGCTTTTAACCATTTTCTTCTCCTTATATATTCTGTCAATGATAACGGTCCTTACTTTCTATAGAAATTATTATACCCTTGAATCGCCTTTACAAGCAATATCCAATCGGATTCCTCATCTCCGTCCGCTCCGCGGACAAGGCCGCTGCCAGAAGTCAGCGGCGCCGCGCGGCCCAGAAGCCGCCCTGGCGGCGCTAAAAAACCGCTCCCCGCGCAAAGCGGAAAGCGGCTGATAAAACTGGTACGCCCGGGGCGATTCGAACGCCTGGCCTTCGGAATCGGAATCCGACACTCTATCCAACTGAGCTACGGGCGCATGATATGAGGATTATAGCAGAACGGAAGCTTTTTTTCAATTCAACAGTCAAGAGTCTCCCGACAGCTCCGCTGACATACCGCGGCCCGGCCAGCTTCCGGCCGCGGGCGCCCGACGTAATGCCGCCTCCGCTTTACATAGCTGTCCTGATTGAAAAGCATATGTAAAAATAATATAATTATTTTCATATAGGAGGAAAACGATGAAAAATACCAGAAAAACAGGCAGCAGCGCGATCCTTCTCGCCCTGCTGCTCACCGTATGTATGGCCTTTTCCGGCTGCGGCTCCGGCCAGACCGCGTCTGTAGCTGACACCGCGGGCAGCCAGTCATCCAGCAGCCAGACAGAGCAGGCAGAGACTTCGGCAGAACCGGAAGAGCAGACGGAAAGAAGCGTTCCCGCTCAGGCAGCTTCCGGGAACTCGTCCATCTCTATGTCAGATATACCCGCTTACAGCGGAGACCCTTATGTAGCTGTCAACGACAACCAGCCGGATTTCTCGGCTGCTGATCTCACCACGCAGTCCTACGAACAGTACAGCGACCTGGATTCGCTGGGCAGATGCGGAGTCTGTGTCGCTTCGGTCGGCAAAGACCTCATGCCGGACGATAAACGCGGGAGCATAGGCATGGTAAAGCCTACCGGATGGCACACCGTCAAGTACGATTCCGTCGACGGCAAATACCTGTATAACAGGTGCCACCTGATCGGCTACCAGCTTACAGCCGAAAACGCCAACAAAAAGAACCTCATAACCGGAACACGCTATCTCAATATAGAAGGCATGCTCCCGTTCGAAAACTTAGTAGCCGACTACGTAAAAGAAACCGGCAACCACGTCCTCTACCGCGTGACACCGGTATTTACCGGTGACAACCTGCTGGCTGACGGAGTACACATGGAAGCCGAATCTGTCGAGGATAAAGGCGCCGGCGTTCTCTTCAACGTCTTCTGCTACAACGTCCAGCCGGGGATCACTATAGACTATGCCACAGGCGACAGCCACGAGTCAGGAGACAGCTCAGGCGCCGCAAGTGAACAGACCACCGCTTCCGACACCAAGAGCGCTTCCGCGGATAACGGAAGCGGAGCAGCAGTTTCTTCCTCTTCAGCTGTAGGCGCTGCTTCCGTTGCGGCAGGCAGCGCGGCGGGCTCCGGCGCCTCTGAAGGCGCCGCCCAGTCGGCGGAGCCGTCGTCACCGGCGGCGGAATATGTTATCAACATTAACACAGGAAAGTTCCACGCTCCAGGCTGCAGGACGATCAGCTTAATGAATGAAGAAAACAAGAAGGTAGTTACTGAATCGCGCGACGAGCTGATCGCTCAGGGCTACGATCCGTGCGGAGTCTGCCATCCTTAAAAGGCAGCTGGCGGAGCCGCCGGAAGGGGCTTTACAGCATTCGTTCCAGCATTTGTATCATCTATCATCATATTTATCAAAGAAAGGAAAATTTCTATGAAGTGTCAGAACTGTGGAAGCGGAGATCTCAAGGAGACCAAAGTGAGCATCCCTATCAACACACCGAGAGGACGCCTGGTCATCGGCGAGGTTCCTGCCGTCAAATGCATGAAGTGCGGCAAGGAATTCATGTCGGTCGTAACGAAGAGCCGCCTTACCGAGATCTTTAAGGAATGGGAACAGTCGGGACAGCCGGCGGACCAGATCATCAAGTACTCGCTGCTCAAGAATAAACCGTCATAAGGGTCTGGGGAACAGGCTCGGGGGAGGGCGTGCCGCTGATTGACACAGTACATGCTCTCATGAGATAATCATAGTTAGTGTCAGGTGCCGGACAGCCCTTTAGGGCCCGGGTCCGGTGAAAAGGGAAACAGGTGCAAGTCCTGTGCGAACTCGTCACTGTAAGCACGACAGCCGAAGATACAAAGTCACTGGGAGACTGGGAAGACATCGGAGGCGCTCTGATCTGCAAGTCAGGAGACCTGCCGGACACTGTACGGAGACCTCATCAGGGGTCTCAGGCCACGAGTAACTGGCTGTACGCAAATTCTGTTTAGCCGGCTGACGCCGGAAGAGTTTTTGCGTCCTTTCTCACCCGCTGTGCCTTTACAGCGGGCTTTTGTTTTAGGAGGTAAAACCATGAAGAAAAAATTATTTGTTCTCGCCCTCGCTTTATGCGTAGGCGTAGTTATGCTCACTGGCTGTGGAAGCAGCAGCACAGGCTCGTCATCATCGGCCGCGGGAAGCTCGGTTGAAAAAGCCTCGGCTTCGACAGCTTCTGACGAGCTCAACAGCTCGACCAAGATCGACAAGGACAAAGAGATACTGGTTGTAAGCTTCGGAACCAGCTACAACGACAGCAGGTCCCAGACCATAGGTGCCGTTGAGGAAGCTATAGCCAAGGCTTATCCTGACTATTCGGTCCAGAGGGCCTTCACTTCCCAGATCATCATCGACAAGCTGGCTAAGCGCGACGGCCTCAAGATCGACAACGTACAGCAGGCTCTCGACAGAGCGGTAGAGGCAGGAGTCAAGACTCTGGTGGTCCAGCCTACCCATCTCATGAACGGCCATGAATACACCGACCTCTCAAACGAGCTCAACAACTACACAGACAAGTTCGAGAACCTGGTCCTCGGCGACCCGCTGCTCACAAGCGACAGCGACTATGAGGGCGTTGTAAAAGCCATCACAGCTTCTACTAAGGACAAGGACGATGGCCAGACCGCTATCTGCTTCATGGGACACGGAACTGACGCCGAATCCAACGCCGACTACACTAAGCTCCAGCAGAAGCTCACTGCTGACGGATTCGAAAACTACTATATCGGAACAGTCGAAGCGACTCCGAGCGTAGACGACCTGATCAGCGCCATCGGCCAGAAGGGCACATACAAGAAAGTCGTACTCCAGCCGCTCATGGTAGTAGCAGGAGACCACGCCAACAATGACATGGCAGGCAACGACAAAGATTCATGGAAGAGCAAGTTCAAGGATGCCGGCTACGATGTGGAAACTGTCATCCAGGGTCTCGGATCCAACAAGGACATCCAGCAGATCTACATCCAGCACGTCCAGGCTTCGATCGACAGCCTTAATAAATAAGGCATAAAGACCAGAGCCTCCGTCCGCTCCGCGGACAGGCGGCAGCCCGGTTCCACTGCGGCTGCCGCCGGCACGGCACAGCCTTTCTCAGGAGGGATTATGAAAAGAAAGACAAATATCATCATAACAGCGCTTCTCGCGCTCACACTTTTAATGGCGTTCCCCGCGGTCGGCAGTGCCGTAGAAGTCAAGACAGACGACGGCCAGGTGGCTTCATCATCCGAGATGGCACCCGCTCAGGAGATCGATACTGAGGATCTTACTCCGGTATCAGCGGACCAGATAAAAGAGGGCGATTACGACATAACCGTCCAGTCCAGCTCCTCGATGTTCAATATCACAGCATGCAAGCTCCATGTAAAAGACGGTAAGATGACCGCCGACATGACTCTGGGCGGCACAGGCTATGAAAAGCTCTACATGGGCACGGCAGAGGAGGCCGCAAAGGCTTCTGACTCCGACTTCATAGGCTATACCGAAGGTTCAGACGGCAAATATACCTATACTGTTCCTGTGGAATCGCTGGACAAGGAAACCGACTGCGCCGCTTTCAGCAAGAAGAGGCAGAAATGGTATCCCCGCACGCTGGTATTCCAGGCTTCGTCCCTGCCTGACGGCGCTGTAGACGCCAGCGTTCTCGCCGCGTCAAAGGAAAACGCCGCGGCTTCCGACGACAAGTCACAGGACAGCAGCAAGACCGACAAGAAGAAGTACATCGACGAAAAAGACGCCGACAAGTCACAGATCAAGTACGGTTCCACCAAGCTGGGAGACGGCAAATACACTATCGAAGTAGAACTCAAGGGCGGAAGCGGAAGAGCCTCTGTCAAATCTCCGGCCGAGATGAAGATCTCCAGCGGATTCCCGACTGCCACGATAGAGTGGAGCAGCCCTAACTACGACTACATGGTCATAGACAATGTCAAATACGAGCCTGTGAACTCGGACGGCAACTCCCAGTTCAAGATCCCTATCACAAAGTTCGACGGCGGAATGGAGGTCATCGCTGACACTACCGCCATGAGCCAGCCTCACGAAATACAGTACACCCTCAATTTCAAGTCAGACACAGCCAAAAGAAAGGGTCTGTCAGTGAAAACGGAGGCCATCATACTCGTACTTCTCGTCGTCGCCGCGATCGGATTCGGATTCCTGAACGGAAGGCGCAGACTCCACAAAAAAGAACGCATGGCTGTTCAGGAAGAAGACACACCTAAGAAGAAAGTCTCAAGGAAGAAGAGCAAGCTTCACTGATGAAAAAAAGAAAAAATAAAGCACTGTATCCGCTGACCGCGCTGATCCTCGTAATGGCTATGGTCCTCAGCGCCTGCGGCTCAGCGGCCGGCGCCGGCTCCGCCGGCAGTACGCCTGCGGCGGAAAACGCCAGCACTCAGACCCGCGCCGAACAGACAAAAACAGACGGCAGCCTGTCAACTGACAAAAAGATCAGCTCCGCGCTCTCATTCCAGAGCGAAGACAAGCTTGACTACGCCAAACACTTCAGTATCTACAGGTATGAGAACGGCTATACCCTCATAAACATCACGGACGGCTCAAGATATCTTGTCGTCCCTGAGGGAGCCTCAGAGCCGCCTGACCTGGACAAGGACATAGTCCCTCTGCATCAGCCGGCCGAGCACACCTACCTTGCGGCCTCAGCCGTTATGGACATGTTCGTCAAGATGAACGCTGTGGATTCCATAGATTTCAGCGGAGAATCAGAGGATAAATGGTATATCCCCGAAGCGGCTGCCGCCATGAAGGCTGGAAAGCTGAAATACGCCGGCAAATATAATATCCCGGACTACGAACAGCTCCTGGACGGCCAGTGCAGCCTGGCTATAGAGAGCACCATGATCCTTCACTCTCCTGACGTGCGTGAAAAGCTCATGGAAACAGGCATACCGGTTCTTGTAGACCATTCCAGCTACGAATCCAGCCCTCTGGGCCGCACAGAATGGATAAAGGTCTACGGAGTCATAACAGGTCACGAAAAGGAAGCGGAGAAAGCTTACCAAAGCCAGAAAAAACAGTTCGAATCCTCTGTTTCCAAAAGCTCAGGAAAAGACGGCCCTACTGTCGCGTATTTCTCTATAAATTCCAACGGCGCTGCCAGCGTCAGGAAGACAAGCGACTACGTTCCGGCCATGATAAGCTTCGCCGGCGGCAGATACCTGCCTGACGACCTTACAGACGGCAAGCTCACTTCTACGACGACCATGCAGATGGAGGAATTCTACAAGCGCGCCCATAAAGCCGATATTCTCATCTACAACAGCGCTATAGAAGGACAGATATCGTCGATAGACGATCTGTTGAAGAAAGCGCCGTCACTAAAGAATTTCAAGGCCGTTAAGGAAGGAAACGTCTGGTGTACGTCGCGCGACATGTACCAGTCATCCATGGAAGCCGGGACCATAACCTCCGATTTCCACAGCATCATAACTGACCAGAAGGTATCGGATAAAAAGCTCACATACTTTAAGAGATTGAAATAACAACGCGGAGGCGGAAATTTGGAAAGCAGCGCAAAGCACAGGAAAAGAAGATGGACAGCGTGCCTGATCATCCTGGCTGCGCTGCTTGCCGTATTTTTTGCGGCTAATATCTGTATAGGAAGCGTAAACATCTCGCTGACGGAACTCAGGGACATACTTTTCGAAGGCAGCGGCGACAGAACAACCCGCAGCATAATCCTGGAGCTCAGGCTGCCGCGGGCTCTCGCGGCATTCATTCTGGGCGGAGCCCTGGCCCTGTCGGGATATCTGCTCCAGACATTTTTCCACAATCCCCTGGCCGGGCCTTTCGTGCTGGGCATCTCGTCCGGAGCCAAGCTCACAGTCGCTGTATCCATGGTCATCCTGATGAGCCGTTCGCTGGTCATGAACTCCGCTGAAATGATAATAGCCGCTTTCATAGGCTCATTGGTCTCCATGTTCTTCGTAATGCTGGCCAGCCGCCGCATAAAACGCATGTCCATGCTGGTCATCTGCGGCGTCATGATCGGCTATATCTGCAACGCGGCAACTGAGTTCATCGTGACCTTTGCCGACGACAGCGACATCGTGAACCTGCATAACTGGTCACAGGGCAGCTTCAGCGGAACTACTATGGAAAACGCCGCGGTCATGGCAGCAGTCACAGCCGCCGCTTCTATTGCCGCTTTCCTGCTCTCAAAGCCGATCTCAGCCTATCTACTGGGCGAGTCATATGCCGAGAGCATGGGCGTAAATATCAAGCTGTTCAGGGCTGCTCTTGTACTCATCAGCTCACTGCTGTCCGCCTGTGTGACAGCTTTCGCAGGGCCGGTCTCCTTCGTGGGTATAGCAGTCCCCCAGATCATCCGCTTTATGTTCCGCACCTCGAAGCCCCTGGTGATGATCCCGGCCTGCTTCCTGGGAGGCAGCATATTCTGCCTGTTCTGCGACCTTCTGGCCCGCACTATGTTCGCTCCGGCCGAGATGAGCATAAGCACCGTAACGGCCGTATTCGGAGCTCCTATAGTAATAGCGGTAATGCTCCGCCGCCCGTCCGAAAAGTAGAGACCGCGGCAGCTGCAGCACCGCTCCGCGGAGAAGTTCCTGCGGAAAAGTTGAATATCAGATATCGCCAATCGCCATTTGGCGATGTACAGAGGAAATAAAAAATGTCCGAAAGAGCGTATTTTGAAACAAGCGGGCTGGCCGCCGGATATGGCGGAAGCCCGCTCATAAAAGACATAAATATAAAACTGGAACGGGGCCGGATACTGACCCTGATCGGCCCTAACGGAGCCGGTAAGTCAACTGTTCTGAAGACCATAACCGGCCAGCTGCCGCCTGTAAGCGGCGCCGTGTATATCGGCGGCCGCAGGACATCGGAAATGAGCAGGAAGGAGCTGGCCAGGACCATCGCCGTGCTGCTCACGGAACGAGTTAAGACCGATATGATGACCTGCCGCGATGTGGTCGAGACCGGCCGCTACCCATATACTGACTCGCTCGGTATCCTGTCGGATGAAGACCGGGCTGCCGTTGAAAGGACTATGGAGGCCTCGGGGATAACGGAACTGGCAGACAGGGATTTCATGACCCTGAGCGACGGCCAGAAGCAGCGTGTGATGCTGGCCCGGGCCGAGGCACAGGAATCGGATATACTCGTCCTGGACGAACCTACGTCCTATCTGGACATAAGGTATCAGCTGGAGCTGCTCGATACCCTGCGCCGCCTCTCCGAGGAAAGGGGCACCACAGTCATCATGAGCCTGCACGAGCTCTTCCTCGCTGAGCGCATCTCAGACCTGATCATCTGTATAAAAGACCAGAAGATCGACAATATCGGCACTCCAGCTCAGATCTTCTCCGGCACATATATAGACAGCCTTTACGACCTGGCTCCGGGCACCTACAGCAGTCTCAGAAAAGCTCCGGGTAACTACTGACCGTTCCTGCCCTTCTTATCCTTGAGCATAGGCTTTATCATCTGGTAGATCTCACCCGCTCTCTGGTTTCCGAAGCTTCTCACAAGGGCGTTGTTGACTCCCTGTTTCGTCTTGTATTTGCCAATGAACGAAGCGATCTGTCCGTAGTCGCTCTCTGTAAGGGCTTCACCGGTTATCTTAGACTCGTTTACAAAAGCCTTGACGTCGATGATACGCTGCTCCTGTTCGGGGCTGAGAGCTTTTTTACTGGCTGAGCCGCGGCTGCCGCGTCTCCTTCCGCTGTGCCTGTGCTGGGAATTCCTCTTTTTGCTTTCTGAAGTCTCTTTTCCGGATCCTTCATCCGTTTCTTCAGTAACAGCCTCATCAGTCTGCGCAGCATCCCTCTGCGGATCTTCCGCAGTTTTTTCTTCTGCCTCGGACTCACTGTTTTCCGGCTTTTCCGGCTCCTGCTGAGCCTCCTTCACAAAGCTCTCCTGAACAGGCTCTTCCGGCTGGATCTCTTCTTCAGACTTTTCTTCGGACTTTTCTTCACCGGCATTGACACGTTCAGCGTAATCATTTCTCCCGCTGCCGTTCCTGAACCAGAACCTGCTTCCGCTGTTCTTTTCTTCTTCCTCATCGGCTCTGAATGCCGCGTCGAACTTTTCCCGGTCATCAGCGTTTACGCTATTCTGCTTTTCTGCTTCGTAAGACCCGGCTTCTTCGTCTGTTTTTCCGACGTTTTTCACGTCATTTCCGGCAGCCGGCCCATTCTGGATATAGTTCATGAGATTATCCGCGAATGATTCCGCCACATCAGCTAAGGAAACCCCGTCATCCTTTCCCGCGTCAGCCTGAGCGGCTTCTGACGGCTTCTCGAGCGGCTTGATATCCTCGCCGGGATCTTCTGTTCCGCGCGCGTCTTCGCGGCTCTTTTCAGCTGCCTCAGCTGCTTTCTTCTGCTTTCTGGCCTGACGGCGCTCTTCCCTGCGCTCCTCCGCCTGAGGGCTGTTGGCGATCTCGCGGGCCAGGCACACATTGTACTGCGGCTTGCGCCAGAAACCGGTAAGGAATTCGAAGCCTCTGTCGTTGCTGACGACGCAGTACTGCTCGGTACTGTCGGAAGCGATGAGGAAGCCAAGATATGTAGCCAGCTGAAAATCCAGGGCGTTATGTCCTCCCACATCTACCTTTTTGTACTCTATAACAGCCTTCGTCTCGTTCAGCCGCCTGTGAAGCCCGAATGTCATCCTGTCGGCGCGCTCGCTGTAGAATATGATGACCCTGTCCTGTTCGGTCAGCTTGGAAACTCCGTTGAGCCCGTCCTTGTTGACGTTTTCGTAGTCTATAAGGTATGTTGCCATGTTTTTCACCTCCTTTCAAATGTCGATATGTTCATATACCATAACTTTTCCGGCCGGAAACTTAAGAACTAAAGTGTCTCGGCCATGTACACGAAAGCTCCGCTTTCAGCCAGCTCCTTACGGAGCTGAGTATAGGCAGCCACTGCTTTGCGCTTGCTGCCGAACAGCGAGTAGACCGTAGGGCCGCTGCCGCTCATGAGCGTCATGCTGTCGTTATACTTAAGCATGAGTTCTTTGATCTCCGCGACCTCCGGATACTCCTTCAGCGTTACGTTCTCGAGCACGTTTCCCATGCCCTTCTGGACCAGCTGGAGATTGCCCTCCGACAGGCCGTTGAGGACGCTGTCCACATCCGGATGGCTGTAGCCGCTGATCTTATCCAGCGCCTTATAGACCGCCGGCGTAGAAACGCTGAGGCGCGGCTTTACCAGAACAGCCCACATATTTACCGGCCTGACAGGCGTCAGCTTTTCGCCTATGCCCTCCGCCAGCGCGCATGTGGCACCGCCCCTGATGTTCCATCTGGGATCCGCCGCCAGAGTCATGATGCAGAAAGGTATGTCAGTCCCGATAGACGTGCCGATATCGCACATCTCCTCTAGCGACATGCCCAGGCCGAGCAGGCTGTTGAGTCCGACTATGACGCCGGCCGCGTTTGAGCTGCCGCCCGCCAGTCCGGCTGAGACAGGTATGTTCTTCTTGATATCTATGCGCACGCTGACGCCGCCGAAAGGACCCGGCACTGCTTTCATTACAGCCTGAGCCGCCTTGAAGGCTGTGTTTCGCTCGTCCCTCGGCACATAATACTTGTCGCATTTCAGCGCTACAGGCTCGGGCTGGATAAGGCTGTCCACCAGCCTGACGCGCATCTCGTCGTAGAGATCGACAGACTGCATAACCATCCTGACAAGATGGTAGCCGTCATCCCTGAGACCTGTGACGTCCAGGGCAAGGTTTATCTTTGCATATGTCTTTAACGCTGCTGATTCCAAAGAAAGTTACCTCCCGTGTCCTATACATTTTACACGAACCGCTGCCCATGTAAACGCAAAAAGAGCACCGGCTCTCAAAAAACCGGTGCTCCCAACTGAAAATCAGTTTCCAAGAACCTCTGTATTTACTGATCTTACTGCTGTCTTATATTAGTCTTCTGGTCTCTCTATGATCATGGATATGCCCATGCCGCCGCCTATGCACATAGTAGCCAGTCCGAACTTAGCCTCTCTCTTCTGCATCTCGTACATGAGAGATACCAGGATACGGGCACCTGATGCTCCGATAGGATGTCCGAGTGCGATAGCTCCGCCGTTTACATTTACCTTCTCAGGATCAAAATGCAGATCCTTTGCAACTGCCAGCGAAGTAGCCGCAAATGCTTCGTTTGCCTCTACCAGATCTATATCCTCAACTGTCAGGCCTGCCTTCTCGAGAGCTTTCTTTGTTGCCGGTACAGGACCTATGCCCATGATGGAAGGATCAACACCTGCAGTAGCATATGACTTTATCTTGGCCAGCGGCTTAAGACCCAGCTCCTCGGCTTTTTCTGCAGACATTACAACGAGAGCGGCAGCTCCGTCATTAAGTCCAGATGCGTTGAACGAAGTGACCGATCCGTCTTTTTTGAAGGCAGGAGTCTGCTTCGGATAAAGTTCCTCTATGCAGTTGAACCAAGGATGCTCGTCTGTATCGAATTCCTTTACTGAGCCGTCTCTCTGAGGGATGCCTACCGGAACGATCTCATCCTTGAATCTGCCTGACTCTACAGCCTTCTGAGCCCTGTGCTCGGATTCTATGGCAAATGCATCCTGATCTTCACGGGATATGCCCCACTGCTCAGCGACCTTCTCAGCAGTCAGACCCATGTGCTTGCCTGAGAATGTATCAGTAAGTCCGTCCTTAAGCATTTCATCCTCAAGAGGGAAATCGCCCATGGTTGCTCCGAATCTGATCTTGCTTGAGATGAACGGTGCATTGGACATGTTTTCCACACCGCCTGCCAATATGACGTCAGCGTCTCCGGCTTTTATCTCCTGTGCAGCCAGCATTACGCTTCTCATGCCTGATCCGCACATCTTGTTTATCGTCATAGCAGGAATCTCCTCCGGAATACCTGCATATATCATGCTCTGTCTGGCAACGTTCTGTCCCAGACCTGCCTGCAGCACGCAGCCCATAACGACTTCGTCGATGATTTCAGGATCAATACCCGCTCTGTTTACGGCTTCCTTCATAACGATCTCGCCCAGTTTTGCTGAACCGATACCGTTGAGGCTTCTGCCGAATTTTCCGATCGGAGTTCTGACACCGCTTACGATTACAACGTCTTTCATACGCTGACCTCCTTATCTCATAGATTTTGAATCATATACCATCTGTTCATCTTATGTAATTTGATTCACATTTACGTTTATTGATATACATAATGTTAACATGTACAATCAAATATTTCAATCACATAGATTGTATTATCACGTCTATGTAGTATTTTACCCGCTGAAGCTCTTCGTTAATAAATTAATTACAGAATAATACAAATGAATACTGATCCTCCGTCCGCGCCCGCTTCACCGGCCCCAGGCCGGGTCGTGCACGCGAGTGCACATATCCGTTTCATCTGCGAAAGCTTATCCATTCTGTGCATTCGATGTCATTCAGCTGCATTACGAAATTCTCATCTGCTTCATCTTCAATAAAGGATTCTGACGTATTTTCAGCCGCCATCAGTTCTGCTCCTCCGGAACTCTCAGTATTCTGCATGACAGCTTAATGAGCGGCGGTATGAGGAAAAATACTCCCAGCCACGCCACTGCTACAAAGAGGCCCCAGACTCTTACAAAACTGAGTCCCCAGATAGCTGCCGGCAGATGGCCTACAAGCACTGTCCCTATAAAGCTCATTATCAGCGCCATCATCGTGGCAAAAGGAAATGCCGTTATACCTGACATGATGACTCTGAATTTTGTGCTGCCCATCTCAGCATGCTTCGATGCCACCGTGAAGCCCCACTTTCTGAAAGGCAGATACAGGACGATCAGCAGCCCGAGTATGCCGCTGAACAGCGTATATATGGCGATAGCCGGCCAGATCAGGCCTCCCGCATTTATGAGCTCCGCCAGTGCTGTGAGTACCAGTGCTATGATCATACTGAATATGAAGTTTGACAGAACGTCTACTCTCTTGTCCGTTTTCATCGTTATTCCTCCTTGAAGTTTCAATTTCAGCCATGCTAAAATACATCGATGTCACGGATAAGCTTATCTGTAACTTAATTATAGTTATTTTTTTAACATATAGAACATGACGAAATGGAACAGTCTTTTCCAGATTGGAATGGTGAAAATTATGGACTATAATGCAGATTTTTCTTCTATAACCGTTCAGCAGATGCGGATATTCATAACCGCAGTTGAAGTCAAAAATTACACAAAAGTAGCGGAAATCATGAATTTCACGCCCTCCATGATAAGCAAGACCATACAGTCCCTGGAAAACACGCTGGGCATAAAGCTTTTCACAAAGCGTTCGCGGGAGCCTTTACCGACAGAAGCCGCCGTCTCTCTGGCTGAAGACTGGTCTCTGCTGCTGGGCTCCATGCAGAGAAGCATTGAAAAAGCTTCTCTCATCCAGCAGAACCGCGAATCCCGCGTCGTGTTCGGCTTTGTAGACTGTTCGGAGCGCATGGACGCTCTGATGGGAAGCACAATTTCCGGATTCATTTCATCTCATCCCGGCTGTCATGTGCATGTTGAAAAAAACGATATGCACCGGCTTATCCAGCTGCTGAACTACGGCACTCTGGATGTGATCCAGACCTGGTACACAGATGTGGCATACCTGGACGAAAAGCTTACTGAATGGGAAAAGGCCTTCACTACCAGCGCTGCTGTATTTGTACCGCGCAGAAACCATCTCTTCGGCAGAAATGCTCTGGATCTGCGCGACCTGTCAGGAGAAAGCCTGATCGGCCTGCAGTCGGAAACCTACTCCTCCTGGCTCAGTGCGCTGTTTCACAAATACGGCTTAGTGCCCGATGTGTCCTACAGCTACAGCACTGTGCGCTCGCTGTTTTTCAATCTCAGACTCGGGAATCATATTTTTGTCGGTGATTCCATAGACTACGACTGGTGCTCCGACTCTATGAAGATGTTCCTGCTGCCGGAGCAGTCCGCGTCTATAATAGCATGGCGCAGAGATGCATCGCCGGCTGCACTGGACTTCAAGGAATATATTAAAGCCAGATATCCTGTGAAATATCCGGCTTCAATCGATTGATTATCTGTAATACAAAAAGAACCTGCCTAGGCAGGTCCTTTTGTTTTTCAGCGTTTTCTATTGTAATTTTCGCGCCCTCCGGGCGCAGTGTCAGCGGAGCTGACGAAATGCCAGTGCTGCTATTAAATTTCCTTTACAGGACCAGTGACGGAGCTGAGTAAACTCTTGCGGCGAGCTCCTGGTCGAGCATATAGAGAGCCTTGGCGTCTGTGCCGAAGAGGTCGTAGCGGTTTACGAGGTCGTCTACGTTCTGCTCTTCTTCGCCCTGTTCCTTAACGAACCAGTCGAGGAACTGCATTGTGCGGAAATCGTGGAGCTTGAAAGCTTCAGCATAGAGATCGTTTATCCTTGCGGTTACCTTTCTCTCGTGGGCAGCGGCTGTCTCCAGCGGTGACCTGAAGTCAGGGTAATTGTTGTCGTAGGTGTCTACAGCGCCGAGCTTAGGGAATTCGCCGTTGTTGAGCAGATACTGGTTGAAGAGCATAGCGTGGTCGCGCTCTTCCTGAGTCTGGATAGTGAACCAGTTAGCGAATCCATTGAGGTTCTTATCTGCGAAATAGTTCGCGATTCCAAGGTAGATATATGCGGAATACAGTTCGTAGTTTTCCTGATCACTGAGCATCTTTACTAATTTTTCGTCAAGCATGTCTAATCCTCCTTTTAATGTTTAACAGCCTGTCTCTCAGGCTGTATACATGATACGTCATCGGCACGCGAAATTCAACACTAGTAAAATCAATTTTACCGCGTCAGCGCGCCGTCGAAAATTCAACGTTATTGATTTATTGTCGGTCACAAAAACAATCATAAAGCTTTATGCGTTTTTTTGCGGTTTAAAATAATCATAAAATACATTATAATCGATTAAGCAGCAATCATAAATAATGCATATCTGCAAAAAGGACTGACCATGAGAGAAACACGAACACTTGAATATAAAGAGAAAATAAGTAATTCATTCCTGAAAACAGTAAGCGCTTACGCCAATTACGGCACAGGAAGAATAATTTTTGGAGTCGATGACCAGGGATCAGCTGTCGGTATAGATGACCCTGTAAAAGCATGTCTCGATATAGAAAACAAAATCAATGACAGCATTTCGCCAAAGCCTGATTTTACTCTTCAGATAGATGAAGATAAACAAGTTATAACTCTTACTGTAAGCGAAGGAATACACAAACCATATCTTTATAAAGCAAAGGCATATAAACGAAATGATTCCTCAACGGTCGAAGCTGACCGGCTGGATCTGACCAGCCTCATATTAGAAGGTGAAAACCTTACATTTGATGAACTCCCCTCGCATACTCAAGAACTTAAATTTTCATCCTTAGAGAAAAAACTTAAAGAAAACGTCGGCATTGAAAATTTTTCCACAGATATCTTAAGAACACTTGGCCTGTTCTCAAAAGACCGTAAATTCAATAATGCCGCTTCTCTGCTGGCAGATAAAAATGATTTTCCAGGTATCGATATCGCCCGGACAGAGGAAAACATCAGCTATATTCTTGACCGACGCACCTTTTCAGGAATCTCAGTTTTGGACCAGTATGACCTGACAATAGAAATGTACCGCCAGTATTATCAGTATGAGGTAATAGACGGTATAAAACGACGCAGTATTGAAAAAATTCCGGAAACCGCCTTCCGTGAAGCATGCGCTAACGCTCTGATACATAGAAACTGGAATATACCAGCTAATATCCGTATAATTATGTTCCCTGACCGTATAGAGATGATTTCTCCCGGTGGGCTGCCTAATGGAGTGACCAAAGAAGACTACCTTCAAAGCAAGGTCTCTATCCTCAGAAATCCAATCCTCGGCGGTGTATTCTTCAGGATGCATTACATTGAACATTTTGGTACGGGTGTTCTCAGAATACTTGAATCATATAAAAACAGCTCGCGCAAACCTGTATTTGATATTAATGAAAATTCGATCAGAGTTGTCCTTCCTGATATAGTAAATGAGAAACTTTCTGCTGATCAGCAAATAGTTTACGAAATGATGAAGGATGGCAGTGAAATCGCAACCAAAGACGTTATTGAGCACACCGGATTCAGCAGATCTAAATCAACGGCAGTTTTAAAATCTCTCGTATCCGATGGCTTTGCGGATATAGTCGGCAGAGGAAGAGGCACAAAATATAGAAAGAAATGAAACAACTTACGCGCGCTCCGCGCGCAGGTGTCTGCGGCAGGCATACTGCGCAAAAATAACAGGGACAGCTTCACTGGAAGCCGTCCCTTATGTTTACCGCGTCAGCGCGCTGTCGGCGCGTCATCCTAATACAGCGACTGCGGAGCCGTCGGAAATTACTTATCCAAGATTGTTGACCATGCGGGAAGCTATAGCCAGAGCCTGTTCGATAGTGGCATTGGCATAATGGTCCGCTTCCTGGGCGGATGTCACATTGCGCGGCATGAAGTAATGGTTTTCGTTGCCGACTATGATGTTGTTTGCCGCCATGAAGTATACGCTGTCGCGCGCCCAGCCTGAGATCTGCGCGTCGTCCCTGAACGGAGCCGGCATAGTATAGTGAAGAGGATAAGCGGCATCATTCTTAAGTGTCCAGCCGTTCATGCTGACGCGTTTAAATACCCGTGTGAGCATGGAAGCGGCCTGCTCTCTGTTGAGCAGGAGATAAGGCGAGAATGTCGTGTCGGATGTGCCCGCTGTTATGCCTACATTGTATGCCTTGAGCACTTCCGGATCTTTGCAGTCTGTGAACGGATCAGTCACATCCGGGATAGCCTTTGTGCCGGAAAGCTTCTCATAAGCCTTGACGCTGACCGCCGCGAACTCTTCCCTCGTGATCGGCTGTGTCCAGTCGTCCGGAAGGTTATCAGGGATTATCTCAGGATCTATCTCTTTGAGCGACCAGTCGCTCGCTGTCGTTATATTGAGGCCGGAAACTCCCTGGATATCAGCGCCCGGCCATCTGCCGCTCGGCGATGACTTGAGATCTGTGAGACGTATATAACGGAATCTGGCGTTTTCAGGCACTTTGCCCTTCAGATCCAGACCGGCGGTCTTGCCTTTGGCTGTTCCGATATCGTACCAGGTCCTGAGGTCGTTGCTGACTTCCACTTCTGTCGCTTCTACGGCGCCGCCTACCTCAAATACGTAGACGTCCAGACCCGGTCCATCGTATATGCCTATATCGAAGCCCAGCGTTATATTGCCGCCGACTCCGAGCGTATAGCTTATATCCTCGTCGTCATAAGGGAGTCCCAGCGCGTATTTAGGATCCTTGTTGAGCTCGACGCTCGTCCACGGATCACCCGGCTGGTAGTCTATTACGCTTGTCGCGAAAGCGTTCTGGGGAGCTTTAAGCTCTGTTCCATCGCGGTCAGTGAAGTAATAATAGCCGTCGCTCCTGAGCTCGCCTGCGAAAGCCATAGGCATCAGGCTCATCAGCATGGCGAGAGCTACAGCCACGGCCAGCGCGGCGCGGATCGATCTTTTTGCTTTTTTCATATTAATCTCTCCTTTCGGATTCCATCCCCTAAAAATCTATCATGTATATGCCGATAGAGATCCTGGTGAAGGAACCTTTCTTTTCTATGTCCGATATGCGGGCTTCCAGCAGCTTTCCGGCGTCCATCAGGCGCGCGAACACTATATTGTCTTTTTCCGGAACGTAGCCCAGCTTCCTGCCGTCTTTTTTCAATATCAGTATGGCGTTGTCATCGAATTTATTTTCCTCGCGGCGGAGGGTCAGCTTCTCGCCCGGCTCTATATCCTTCAGGACCTCCGGGTCCTCCAGATGGGTGGTGCCCGCTACGAAGGAATCGAAGAGATGGATGTCGCGCACCAGAGGCTTGATCAGATCGCCCAGCTGGTTCTGATCCGAGATCACTTTAACCAGGCCGTCCGGCTTCTGCGGGACTATTCCATTTGCATCTTTCTTTTCCATGCGTCTGTGAACTCCTTTCCCATCATCTTCGTCAGGACACTTTCCAGAGTCAGACCGTAGTCGGTATATTCTCCCAGCTCGCTGTTCAGGTCTTTTTTCCTGTCCTTTACTGCCTCCGGATCGTCCAGAAGGAACTTGAAAAGGTAGGGGTCCGTGGACCTTATCCTGTTTATCTGATCCCTTACGCTTTTGATACGCTCTTCTATGTCCGGCAGACGCGGCATAGCGCCGTTCTTTCCCAGGCGGACCAGCGCGGTGTGGGAAAGCAGTTTCACCTCTTCAAGCCCGTGGACGTCGTTCCTGTGGTAGGCCTCAGCCGCTTTGGTCCAGAGCTCTGTAAAATAAGGATTACCGGCCAGGTCCGGATGCATGTCGGGGTGGATCAGCTTGGCGATATCCCTGTATATGCGCTTTGCTTTTTCGACCGCGAAGAGCGGCGACTCCTCGAGCTTTTTCGTCTGGTCGCGCCTGCGGATCAGTTCCCTGAGCTGGTCCCTGTACTCCATCATGCTGTTGGAGATATATGTCTCCAGCTCGCCTTCGTTAACGCGTTTACCGGTATTGGCCACCGCCTGACAGTAGGATATGATCTTTTTCCACTGGATGCATTCCAGCTTTTTATGGAAAAGATCGGTCATAAGAGGTCCGAACTCGTGATAGTACAGGGCTTCGCTGATGCCTGCCTCTTTTTTGAGCTGGTCGCGGCGGATGATGAGCTTCTCATACTGACTGTACAACCGCTCCTTTTCCTGCTCCGCCGACTGATCCTTCTGGATATCATTCATAGTTATCCTCCTGGTCTATCATGTAGAAGCGGTCGTAGACCTCGGTCACGCGATGGCCGTCTATCTCGGCTTTGGCGAAGAAATCGTCGATGCTCCGGAACCATTTTCCTTCGAATTCCACGACCGCGCCGCCGTCCTCATATTTAGATGCCACCGTCACATCGCGCGTGCTCCCGTCATCGGCGGTGTACTCGTAAGTGACCTTGACCGGGCTCTGCAGAGCGTAGTAAAGATCGTAGAAATTAATGTCGTACCAGTCGAAATCCAGCAGCTTATACAGATCCTCTATCAGGTACTTCATGATGCTGAGATTGCCGAAGAAAGGATTGTATCTGATCCTCTGCGCCAGGAAATCCTCCGCCTGCAGGTAGAGCTGAGCCGCCTCGGCTTTCCTGCCCTCTCCGGCGCGTATAGCTGCCAGACGGGTGAAGATCTCCGGTAAAGGCTCACTCAGGTACTTTGCCTCGCGGACATCTTCATACAGCTTTTCTATGATCTCCTTATACTTTTCGTAGTCCTTTTTGACATAGTAGCCGTTCTTATACATGTCGGCCAGCTTGTACTCAGCGACGATGCTGCCCCGCTCCGCTGCCTTCGAATAACACTCGAAGGCCTGCTTGTAGTCAGGCTCGCCTGTCCTGCCGTAATACCAGATATATCCCAGACATAGATAAGCATTGGGATCGTCCAGGGCCGCTGCCATCTCATAGTACTTCTTGGCCAGCCTGAAATCCTTCTGCTCATAGTACCATCCGCCCAGCTCCATCATGTAATAGGGATCGCTGGTCTCGCTGATCAGGAAGTCCATAGCTTCAGTATATATGAATTTATCTTCCTCCGAAGGCGTCTGGTCCTGGTCGAATTGTTTTTTTATTTCTTTCGCTTCTTCAATAGTCATAGCAAACGCTCCCGCCTGTTTCTCAGCCAAGGTCGCTGTATCTCGCTATCGCTTCTTTATCGTCAGCCAGCATGGCTATGCTCTTCTCGATCATGCGGCACGGCTTATATGATGTCTTGGCCTTTCTCAGTCCTTCAAGACCCATATCCTCCTCGCGGTTTACAAACTCGTACTTGCCCTGTACCGCCTTACAGAATTCCTGGTTTATCTTCTGGTAGATACCCGGATAGTCTATATTGCCCTTCTCTATATGCTCCACGATGGTATTATCGCCCAGAGGGCCGCCGAAGGCGTAAGCTTCCAGCTTTCCGTCTATCCTTATGGCCGCTCCCTCCATGCCGAGCTCGTCAAAATGAGGCAGGGTATCCTTGAGGATCATAGCCTCCTCACCCAGCATGGACGCTTCGAAGCCTTCCACGTCCTTCTTGCCGTCTATATATGTGAGCAGCTCTATAGCCTCGTCCGCCAGATCCGCGGACATAGGGATGACTTCATAACGGCCTTCCAGCTCTTTATTAAACTTATTGACATGATTCTTTTTGCCGTGGAACCTGCGTCCGCTCAGGTTAGCCAGGTCATCGACTTTATATACATAGTCGTGATTGGCCCTGTCCTCGAGGAAGAGGAATTTTCCCGGCATGAGCTCCTGGTAGTGCTTTATCATATGCGACGGTATGAGGCGCATGACGTAAGGCTTGCCCAGCTCCCTGAACCTGTCGAATATGACGCCCATAGCGTCCTTCATCTTAGCCGCGTCGCACTCGCCGTTCAGCGGCAGCAGGGGAAATACAAAGGGCTCCTCCTCGAAGCCCTCAAAGTTTGAACGCGCTGCCACGCAAAGGAAATCGTCTATGATCTCATAAGTAAATTGATTCGACTTTCTCCACATGTACAAAGATGTGAATGTGAGACCGGAGGTCTCGTGAGGATACCTGTTAAGGAAATTTCCAAGCTCCTCTTTTTTGTCCAACGTTATTTCATTGCTGAAGAAATGCATAAAATGACTTGCTTTTCCTTTCTGATTCTGCCTTTTTAAAGGTTATGCCTTTATGCCCCAGTCTTTCATGGCTTCCATGAGCTTGTAGTCTGTCATGTCCAGCTGGATCGGGGTCACAACGACATAGCCATCCTGATAAGCTATAACATCAGGATCGCCCGGAAGTTCATCGTAATGGACGAGCTTTCCGGTATACCAATAGTATTTCCTGCCGGCGGGGTTGGTCTCTATGTCGAATTTCTCATCGTATTCTCTCGGACCCATGCGACAGAACTTCACTCCTTTAAGCTCCGAAGGCGGAAGGTCAGGGAAATTGATGTTTATCACCGTGCCGTTTCCGATCTTAGGGAGCACGTTTCTGCACACGTCCTGAATGATGGTCGTACAGTTTTCCAGCTGCTCCATGGTCGGATGGTGGGTGCCGACTGATACCGCTACTGCCGGTACGCCGTTGAGCACGCCTTCTACGGCTGCGGATACGGTGCCGGAATAGAATACATCAGTTCCGATATTGCTTCCATGGTTTATTCCGGAAAATACGACGTCTATGTCTATCCCCTTTTCGCGCTTAAGCCTTTTTATGCCTGATTTCACGCAGTCAGCCGGTGTGCCGGACAGGGACTGGGCCCACTCGGTCCCCGGGACCTCGTTTTCAGTTACGAATATAGGGCCGCCGCTCATGGTGATGCTGTGGCCGCTGGCGCTGCGCTGGCCGTCTGGCGCACATACGTATATGTTCGCGTTTTCTACTCCGGAGAGCGCTTTGATCAGCACCCTTATGCCGTCTGCGTTTATGCCGTCGTCGTTAGATACTAATATGTTCATTTACTGGTTACTACTCCTGGTTCTTTAATTTAACTGGTATAGGCTTGTATTCTATGCCCGGCACTACCGATGAAAATACCTTGCCGAGCGAATCGTGGATGACGAGGTCCGCTCTCGAATCGAAGCTGGTCTCCTGCTTGTTTATGAGGACAAGATGCTTTCCGTTGAAGTAGTCGACGAAGCCTGCCGCCGGATATACCACGAGGGAGGTTCCGCCTATGATAAGGGTATCTGCCTGTGATATGGCGTGGATGGACTTGAGCATCAGATTCTCGTCGAGAGGCTCTTCGTAAAGGACCACGTCCGGCTTTAAGAGGCCGCCGCACTCGTCGCAAATAGGAGTCTTTGTGCCCGGCTTCCAGTGGGACTCGTCCAGCATATAATCGAGGTCAAATTCCTTTCCGCACTTCATGCAGTGAAGCCTGGCTACTGTTCCGTGGATCTCGTAAACTTCTTTGCTCCCGGCAGCCTGGTGAAGGCCGTCTATGTTCTGGGTAACTATCGCCTTGAGCTTGCCCTGCTTCTCCAGCTCCGCCAGAGCGTAATGAGTGGCATTAGGCTTGACGTCCGTGAAGATAAGGTTTTCGATATAGTACTCGTAGAAATCGTCAGGCCTGTTCATAAAGAAAGTATGGCTGATGATCTCCTCAGGAGCAGCGTTGAACTTGGTCTTGGCGTTCCAGAGACCGTTCTCCGACCTGAAATCAGGCACTCCGCTCTCTGTGGAAACTCCGGCTCCTCCGAAAAATACTATATTTTCACTCTCATCTATGATCTTTTTAAGTTCCTCATACATCTGCTTTTCCTCCGTTTCTGAAAAAGTCAGCGGCACCTCCCTCCGGGGAAATGCCGCCCGCAGTCTGTATATATTATCTTCCTCTGCCGCTCCTTTTTACAGGGCGAATCTGTCGTCGACAGGCGGTTTTTCTACCGGAAGTATGCCCATCTCCTGGAAGGCTTCCTTGGCGATAGCCGCCATGATCTTGTGGCCGGCAGGATTAGGATGAGCTCCGTCCATGAAGAATCTGCTGTAGCCGGCTTTGAGACGGCTCTTCATGCCTGTATCGAAGTCGATGACCGGCATATGGTTGGCTTCCGCGAAGGCCAGCAGCCATTCCTTGTAGATCTGCAGGTTCTTGACGTTAGCGTCGTAGTCGATCATGGTCTTCCATTCCTTAGGGACACGCTTGTGATCCGGCTCCGGAGCTATGCCGACAATAGGGACTATGCCGTAGTTCATAGCCATCTGGCACATCATAGCGTAGTTGTTGGTGACGAACTCCAGAGGAGTTCCGCCGATGATATCGTTTCCGCCGCCCAGGATCACTACAGCCTTGGCTTCTATATCGACTACGTGCTCCTTGAAGCGGTCGAACATGCCTTCGGTAGTATCGCCGTTCAGGCCTACGTTAAGCAGGTTTATCTCCTCCTCGCGGCGCAGCCTTCCTATCCATGTAAGAGTACCCTCTACTTCATATCCGTAGACTATACTGTCGCCGATGCAGACTATCCTGTCGTCCTTCTTTATCGTCTTCAGGCGTTCCTCGACCTGCTCAGGATCCAGGCGCACCCTGTCGGCAGCGCCTTCTGCCTTTACAGCTCCGGCATCGAAGCCCGAGTCGTCCATTTCACCCGAGATCTGGGCGTTCATCCTGCGCTCGCGCTCGTCGAACTGGCGGTCGGCCTCCTCCATCTGCTTCTTCTGGTATTCTGCCTCTTTCTTCGCGATCTCGTCCTCAGAAAGCACCCTGAAAAGGCTGTCATCCTGGTCGAGAAGCGTATATGTCCTTACAGCCATGCCGTCGATGGTCGTATTTTCGACCTTCTGCTCAGCATAATCGCCTTTATTTTCCTGTTCCTTTTTCTTTCTAGCGTCATCAATATTTGTAACTTTTTCGTCAGCCATCCGCTGCACCTCCTGGATCCAAACCATAGATCGAACTCACATTATTGTTTATTATACCCGATGCGGCATGCATAATCACTTATTGCAGCCAATACAACCTCAAATAATTTGAATGGGGACCCTTTTTCTGATATTCTTTATCTGTTTCACTACACGAAAGAACGGAGAATTTCAGATGATACTCGTAAACGCTGATAATATATCTAAAAGCTATACTGAAAAGCCGCTGCTCACCGGCGTAAACCTGAGCATACACGAAGGTGAAAAGGTCGGCCTCATCGGTGTTAACGGCACCGGCAAATCCACCCTGCTCCGCATCATAGCCGGAGCAGAGGAGCCCGATTCCGGCAAGGTCACCTACACCAATAATATAAAGAAAGCATATCTGCCGCAGAATCCGGACTACGAGGGAAAGCTTACCGTATCGGAACAGGCCGCCAGATACCTGGAGATGCTGGGCGGAAACACGCCCGACTACATATGCCGCTCCATGATGACAAAGCTGGGCATAAATGATTTCGACGCTCAGATGGGAACCCTTTCCGGCGGGCAGAGGAAGCGTGTGGCTCTGGCGGCTGTGCTCTGCGTCGAAGCAGACCTCATCATACTCGACGAGCCTACCAACCACATGGACAACGGTGTCATAGACTGGCTGGAGGACTATCTCACTTCATACAAAGGCGCGGTATTCATGATAACTCACGACAGGTATTTCCTGGACCGCGTTACCCGCAGGATCGTAGAGATAGACAACGGCTCCCTCTACAGCTACGAGGGCAACTACGATTACTATCTGGAAGCTAAAGCAGCCCGCGAGGAATCCGCCCTCGCTTCGGAGAGGAAACGCGCCACCCTGTATAAAAAGGAGCTGGCATGGATCAGGAGAGGCGCCAGAGCCCGCTCCACCAAGGCTAAGTCCCACATAGAACGCTTCGAAGAGCTCCGCGACAGCAAGCTCATCATAGACAAGACCGAAATGAACATGGACGCTGCCAGCAGCCGCCTGGGAAAGAAGATCATAGAGATAGAAAACGTGAGCAAATCATACGAAGACAGAAAGCTCATAGACGATTTCTCATACACAGTGCTCAGGAACGACCGCATAGGCATCATCGGCGACAACGGCAGCGGAAAATCCACCCTGCTCAAGATGATAGTCGGCCAGATAAAGCCGGACTCAGGTACCATCACCATAGGCGAAACGGTAAAGATCGGCTATTTTTCACAGGAGAGCGAAGACCTGGATCCAGACCAGAGAGTCATAAAATACGCGGAAGGCATATCAGACAATGTAAAGACCAGCGACGGCTACATGTCAGCCTCACAGATGCTGGAGCGTTTCCTCTTCCCGTCCATCAAGCACTCGGTAAGGATAGGCCAGCTTTCCGGAGGCGAAAAACGCCGCCTCAGCCTGCTCGGAGTCCTCATGCAGGCGCCTAACGTCCTCATATTCGACGAGCCTACCAACGACCTCGATATCTCCACTCTGACTGTCCTGGAGGACTATCTGGACAGCTTCGCCGGAGCAGTCATCATCGTATCCCACGACAGATACTTCCTGGACAGACTCTGCGTGCGCACATTTTCCTTCGAAGGAAACGGCGTCATCCGCATGTACAACGGCGGATACACAGACACTATGAAAATGAAGGAATACGAGGAGCTGAAAAAAGAGCTGGAAGAAAAGCCTGCTAAAAAGGCTGAAAAGAAAAGCGTAAAGCGTGAGCACCAGAAAAAGCTGAAGTTCACCTACATGGAACAGAAAGAATACGAAACTATAGACGATGATATAGCTGAACTGGAAGAAAAAATCGCTGATGTCGACAGACAGCTTGCTGCTGAATCCGGCACCAGCGATTATAAAAAGCTCCAGGAACTTACTGACGAGCGCTCCGCGCTCAATCGCGAGCTCGACGAAAAGACAGACCGCTGGGTATATCTCAACGAGCTCGCGGAAAAGATAGAGCAGCAGCGCGGCTGAGCGGCCGCCTCCGCCTTTAGCGGCGGCCGCTGTCGAGATACAGCGCGCCGAGTGCTCCGAAAAGGTCGTGCGGGAGCATGGCAGTCTCGCTAATGTGCTCTGAGCATACCTCCGCCGCCCTTCCGTGAAGCCATACGGCGCAGACCGCCGCGTCCTCCGGCGAAAGGCCCTGGGCCAGCAGGGAGGCGATCATGCCGGCGAGTATATCGCCGCTGCCTCCGCGGGCCAGACCTGAATTTCCCGATGTGTTTATCCAGACGCCGCCGTCAGGCGATGCTACGATGGTACGGTGCTGTTTCAAAACAGTCACACATCCATTAGCTCTTGAAAAATCAGAAGCTGCGGACGCGGCCTCTTTTTTTATGTACGAAATGCTCAAGCCTGTCAGCCTCGCCATCTCTCCCGGATGCGGGGTTATGATCAGGCCGCGTCCTGATGCCGGCTTTGGAAGTCCCGATACCGCGCAGGCGTTGAGAGCGTCGGCGTCGAGAACGACGCTGCAGCCTGCTGCCGGCACCAGGGAGCGTACCAGGTCGCGGGTATCCGCGCAGTTGGTCATGCCGCATCCCATGAGCAGTGCCGTATAGCCGTTCGAGATCTCTTTGAGGATAGCCGATGAGTTTGAAGCAGCGATGCTCCCGCCCGCTGAGGGAGCACACGGCAGGCATATTGCCTCCGGCATGCGCGGCAGCACAGTGCTGAATACCTCTTCGACGGACGCCAGAGTCACTATGCCGGCGCCCGTCCTGAGCGCTCCCTCCGTGCACAGTGCCGCCGCGCCTCTGTACTGGCGCGAGCCGGCCGTTATGAGCACCTTGCCGTACGTGCCCTTATGGCTGTCCTCTACCCGTTCCGGGATCCTCTTCCACACTTCTTCTGCTGTTATCTGTCTCATCATTTCGCTGCTCCTTCCGCCGGCTTTTTCGGGTTTCCGCGGCGCGCGGCCTCTTTGCCCTGAGCCGCGCGCCTGTGTGAGCGGAGCTCACGTCTGCCGCAATGGGTCAGACGCGGGCTCTCTCATGATTCGATCCTAATCTTTGCTATTATCAATATCTTTGCTTTTATCTGCTATTTAACTGCCTCTGCGATCAGGCGTCCTGTCTCTACTGTGCCTGAGATCTTTTCACCCGGCTTGGCGATGTCGCCTGTGCGTACTCCGTCCTTGAGGACCTGCTTAACAGCGTTTTCTATGGCGTCAGCTTCCTTCATGAGGCCGAATGTGTAGCGGAGCATCATTGCCGCTGAGAGGATAGTCGCCATAGGGTTTGCCTTATCCTGGCCGGCGATGTCAGGAGCGCTTCCGTGGATAGGCTCGTACATGCCGAAGCTGCCTTCGCCCAGCGACGCTGACGGGAGCATGCCGATGGATCCTGTGATCTGGCTGGCTTCGTCGGAGAGGATATCGCCGAAGAGGTTGCTTGTGAGGATGACGTCGAACTGCTTAGGGTTCCTTACGATCTGCATAGCGGCGTTGTCTACATAGAAGTGATTGAGCTCTACTTCAGGGTAGTCCTTAGCTACTTCTTCTACTACGCGTCTCCAGAGTCTGGAGCTGTCGAGTACGTTTGCCTTGTCGACTGACGTTACTTTCTTATTGCGCTTCATAGCCATGTCGAAAGCGATCTTTGCTATTCTTCTTACCTCGCCTTCTGAATACTGCTCGATGTCGTATGCGGCAGGGCCCATTTCAGTCTCTCTGCTTCCGCGTTCGCCGAAGTAGATGCCGCCGATCAACTCTCTGCAGATGACCAGGTCTATCCCGCCTTCTACGAGCTCTGACTTCAGCGGGCAGGCGTCAGCCAGCTCGTCGAAGATCATTGCCGGGCGCAGGTTAGCGTAGAGCCCCAGTCCTTTTCTGAGTCCGAGGAGGGCTCTCTCAGGGCGGTTGTCAGACGGCTGAGCGTCCCATTTAGGGCCGCCTACAGCTCCGAGCAGGACTGCGTCGCTTGCCTTGCAGACATCCAGCGTCTCCTGTGTGAGCGGCTTGCCGTACTCGTCGATGGAGCAGCCTCCTGCCAGCACTTCAGTGTAATTGAATTCGTGTCCGTATATCTCGCCGACCTTGTCCAGCACCAGCATTGCCTGGTCTACTACTGAAGGTCCGATTCCGTCTCCTTTGATCACCGCGATATTGTATTTCATCTTTTCAGCACCTCTCTGTTTCCGACTTGTACTATTTGTTTTCCTCTGCCAGTTTGCTCTTAGTGTAATTGATGAGCCCGTCCTGAGCTATGAGGTTCTGCAGGAACTCAGGCAGCGGCTGAGACTGGTAAGTCTCGCCCTTTGTTTTGTTTGTTATCACTCCTGTGTCGAAATTCACGTCTATGTCGTCGCCGGCCTCGATCTTTTCGGCAGCCTCAGGGCATTCCATGATAGGAAGGCCGATGTTTATGCAGTTTCTGAAGAAGATGCGGGCGAAGGAGGAAGCTATGACGCACTTTACGCCTGCCGCCTTGATGGCGATAGGAGCGTGCTCCCTGGATGATCCGCATCCGAAGTTCTTGTCAGCTACAATGAAATCGCCGTTTTCGACTGAGCCGGAAAACGAGCTGTCTATGTCCTCCATGCAGTGCTTCGCAAGCTCTGAAGGCTCGGAAGTGTTGAGGTATCTTGCCGGAATTATTACATCCGTGTCTACGTTGTCTCCGTATTTATATACGCGTCCCATTTGACCTTTCCTCCTTATAACTCATCAGGGCCGGCTATCCTGCCGAGTACCGATGAAGCCGCGGCTACGTACGGGCTTGCCAGGTAGACCTCTGAATCTACGTGGCCCATGCGGCCTACGAAGTTCCTGTTAGTTGTTGAAACAGCGCGCTCGCCTGCCGCCAGGATTCCCATGTGTCCGCCCAGGCAAGGTCCGCAGGTCGGTGTCGAAAAGACAGCGCCCGCCTTGATGAAGATCTCTGCCCAGCCGCGTTTGATGCATTCCAGGTATACGGTCTGTGTACCCGGGATGATGATGCATCTCACGTTGTCGTTGACCTTCCTGTCCTTTAAGATCTCGGCAGCCATTTCCATATCCTCTATGTTTCCGTTAGTGCATGAACCGATGACAGCCTGATCGATCCTGACTTCGCCCGCCTGATCTACTGTGCGTGTATTCTCAGGAAGGTGAGGGAATGATACTGTCGGCTTTATCTCGGAAAGGTCGATCACGTAAGTCTCATCGTACTCGGCGTCTTCGTCAGCCTTGTATACTACAGGCTTTCTCTTTTCTCTTTCAGCCAGATAGTCGAGAGTTACCTGGTCTACTTCGAATATGCCGTTCTTTGCGCCTGCTTCTATAGCCATGTTAGCCATAGTGAGCCTTGACGCCATGCTCAGGTTCTTGAGACCGTCGCCCGTGAATTCCATAGACTTGTATCTTGCGCCCTCTACACCGATCATTCCGATGATGTGAAGGATGACGTCCTTGCCGCTCACCCATTTTGAAGGCTTGCCTGTCAGGACGAATTTAATGGCCGAAGGAACCTTGAACCAGGAAATACCCCTTGCCATGCCGGCGGCTATGTCTGTAGATCCCATGCCTGTTGAGAAAGCTCCCAGAGCTCCGTATGTACATGTATGGGAATCAGCGCCTATTACCAAGTCACCTGCGGTGACAAGGCCCTGCTCAGGGAGCAGGGCGTGCTCGATGCCCACGCGGCCTACCTCGAAGTAGTTGGTGAGCTCCTGTGCCCTTGCGAATTCCCTTACGACCTTGCACTGCTCAGCAGCCTTGATGTCCTTGTTCGGTGTGAAGTGATCCGGTACCAGGTAGACCCTGTCCTTGTCGAACACCTTGTCGGCGTTCATCTTAGGCAGGTTCTTTATCGCTACCGGACCTGTTATATCGTTGGCGAGCACGGCATCGAGTTTCGCTTCTATGAACTGGCCGGCTTCAACGTGATCGAGGCCGGCGTGAGCGGCCAGGATCTTCTGGGTCATTGTCATTCCCATCTTGAATTTCCTCCTTAGTTCTGCTCTGCAGCAGCTGCAGGCTTGTTCTGGTTCTCTTCGTATATGAGTTTATTTACAGCGTTTACATACGCGGTCAGGCTGGCTTCTATAACGTCTGTGCTGAGACCTCTGCCCTGTACTCTAGGCTTTTTCCTTCCTTCGAACTCAGGGTCGCTGAGGATTACAGTAGCGTCGCCCAGGGCGTCTCCACCCTGTGTGATGGACTGCAGCCTGTAGTCTTCTATATTGAGTTCCTTGCCTACGATCTTGCCCATGGCGTCGAAAGCAGCGTCGATAGGGCCGTCTCCTGTACCGATCCTTTCGATCTCCTTGCCGTTCTTCTTTAAGCATACGGCAGTGGTCGTCGTGATGGTATTTCCGCTGTTGGAAACGAAACGGAAGAGCTCGTATACCTTAGGGATCTTGACAGTTTCCTTAGTGACGATAGCTTCGATATCGCTGTCGTATACTTTCTTTTTCTTGTCGGCTATATCCTTGAACTTCTTAAATGCCACATTCAGTTCTTCGTCCGAGATATTGTAGCCCAGCTCTTCGATGCGTGCCTTGAGGGCAGCTCTGCCTGAGTGCTTGCCCAGTACCAGGTTCTTCTCTGTGATGCCGATGGATTCAGGGCTGATGATCTCGTAAGTCGCCTTGTTCTTCAGCATGCCGTCCTGGTGGATGCCCGCTTCATGAGCGAAGGCGTTCTCGCCGACGATGGCCTTGTTAGGCTGTACCTTCACGCCGGTGATCCTTGTCAGCATCTTGGAAGTACGCATGATCTCCGTAGTTGTGATATTGGTATCGGCATCGAAGATGTCTTTCCTTGTCTTGAGGGCCATTACGATCTCTTCCAGAGCGGCGTTTCCGGCGCGCTCGCCGATTCCATTTATCGTGCATTCCATCTGTCCCGCTCCGGCCTTTACCGCTGCCAGTGAGTTTGCTACAGCCAGGCCCAGATCGTTATGGCAGTGTACCGAGAGGACTACATCGTCCAGGGCCGGGCATTTTTTCCTTACCTCCATCAGGAAGTTGTAGTACTCGTCAGGAGCAGCGTAGCCTACAGTATCAGGCAGGTTGATCGTAGTCGCGCCGGCCTTGATGACAGCATCAATGATCCTCGCCAGGAAATCTGTATCGCTCCTTGTCGCGTCCTCTGCTGAGAACTCTACATCGGATACGAACTTCTTAGCTCTCTTTACAGCGCCTACAGCAGCCTCTACGACAGCGTCAGGCTCCATCAGGAGCTTGTATTTCATGTGTATAGGCGAAGTGGCTATGAATGTGTGGATCCTCGGAGAAACAGCGCCTTTAACGGCTTCTCCGGCTTTATCTATATCGCCCGCGACGGCTCTTGCCAGCGAAGCTACTGTGCAGTCCTTCATGGCCTCAGCTATCTCTTTTACAGAATTGAAGTCTCCAGGAGATGAAGCGGCAAATCCCGCTTCCATGACATCTATGCCCAGCTTGTCGAGCTGCTTGGCCATCTCCAGCTTTTCCTTTGAGTTCATGCTGCAGCCTGGTGACTGTTCTCCGTCGCGTAATGTAGTATCAAAAATCTTAATCTGTTTCATTGTCGTACCTCCCAGTACATATCTGCTTCGCTTGATAGCGTGCTATCCGGGACACCAAAAAAACAAAAGTCCCTGAAGCCACGCTGGTGACTTCAGGGACGATAATTCTTGTATTACCGCGGTACCACCCTGATTACCGTAAAGATACGGTCTCTCGCAAAGCTCTGTCAAGCTTCCGGTCGTGATAACGGAACCTTCCGGCATTCCTTACACGCTTACACTTTAGGGAATGCTGCTCGGGAGTGAGACTTGACCGCCCGCAGCGTATCGACTCGCAGCACCCGCCGACTCTCTGAAACGCTGTACAAAGACTATCAATAACTCCGTCTATGCATTTGGTGATTTGCCTTTTATGCATGCATTATAACCACGCACAGGACATTTGTCAACTGTTTATAACCTTTGAGATCATCTTTTCAAGCTTGTTCCTCGGCAGCCTTATCTGGGAGCCGCAAGTAAGGCATCTCAGCTTTATATCCATACCGAGCCTGACGATCTCGAAGTTCTTACCGCCGCATGGATGCTTCTTTCGAAGCTCTACGACGGTACCTTCCTGCAGAACAGCCGGCATCTTGTTCACGGCTATTTACCTTCGATAACGTCGCAGCCCATGTAAGGCCTGAGAACCTCAGGAACAGTAACAGTACCGTCCGCGTTCTGGTAGTTCTCCAGGATCGCTGCCAGGCATCTGCCTACAGCCAGTCCTGAACCATTCAGTGTATGTACATACTCAGGCTTTGACTTAGGGTCCCTTCTGAACCTGATGTTGGCGCGCCTTGCCTGGAAATCCTCAGTGTTGCTGCAGCTGGAGATCTCTACGTACCTGTTGTAGCTCGGCATCCATACTTCTACGTCGAAAGTCTTGGCTGCGCTGAAGCCTGTGTCGCCTGTGCAGAGAGCGATGACTCTGTAAGGGAGACCCAGCTTTCTCAGGATATCCTCGGCATTGTCAGTCAGCTTGTCGAGCTCGTCCCATGAATCTTCAGGCTTAACGATCTTGACCATCTCAACCTTGTTGAACTGGTGCTGCCTGATGATGCCTCTCGTATCCCTGCCGGCTGAACCAGCTTCCTTCCTGAAGCATGCAGTATAGGCAGTGTAGTAAAGAGGGAGCTCGCTTCCGTCTATGATCTCGTCTGACCTGAGGTTAGTAAGAGGAACCTCAGCTGTAGGGATCAGGAACTCGTCCTTATCCTGTACATAGAACATATCATCTATGAACTTCGGGAGCTGGCCTGTGCCTGTCATGGCTTTCTTTCCTACCAGGAACGGCGGGAATACTTCTGTATAGCCCTGCTCTTCAGTATGAGTGTTGAGCATGAAGTTTATGAGGGAACGCTCGAGACGCGCGCCCTTGCCTTTATATACTGTAAATCTGGCGCCGGAGAGCTTAGCTGCCCTGTCGAAATCCAGGATGTCGAGATCAGTTCCGATATCCCAGTGTGCCTTAGGCTCGAAGTCGAACTTTGTAGGCTCTCCCCACTTTCTCTGCTCTACGTTCTCAGTCTCGTCCTTGCCGATAGGAGTAGTAGCGCTCGGAGTGTTAGGGATCCTGAGGAGAACATCTCTCAGCTCGTCCTTAACAGCCTTTACCTGCTCGTCGAGACCGCTGATCTGATCAGACAGGCTCTTAAGATCAGCCATGAGCTCAGTCGTATCTTCGCCGGCCTTCTTCATCTGAGGGATCCTCTTGGATTCCTTGTTCTGCTTAGCCTTGAGAGCCTCTACCTCAGCGAGGAGTTCCCTTCTCTTGTCATCGAGCTCGATGGTCCTGTCGATGTCGTAATCACCTTTGCCGCGGGACATGACCGCTTTCTTAACTCCATCGAAGTCCTCGCGGATTCTTTTGATATCAAGCATTATTTGATCCTCCAAATCTATAAATATTTAATTCTGCGCGGTCTTGTCCGCGTTGTCTGCATTGTTTGAACCGCTATCGTCCGTGCCGGCCGCCTGGTCACCTGAAGCCGCTTCAACTGAAGCAGATCCTGACGATCCTGACGCGGCATCGAGCTGGTCGAGATAGCTCTTGAGCTCTTCCTGGTACTGGCCGTACTTAGCCCAGTCTCCTTCCTTCATAGCGGCCTGAGCGTTATCGTAAGCCTTGCTTGCCTTCGATACCAGGTCAGGAATGGAAGCGCCCGCTCCCGCGCCTGAGCCCGCGTTTTCGTCGGCTCCGCCGACATTGGCAGCGGAGCTGCCGCCAGCGCCGCTGGTTCCCGTGCCTGCTGACGTTCCCGCGTCGACTTCGTAATCCGCTCCCAGGTCAAAGAGACTTCTCAGTGACTCCGCCAGAGTAGATCCGTAAGCTATCCTGTCGTGGTAAGCGATTATTACGCGCTTGACCTCAGGCAGGCTGGTATCCGTCGAGGATTCCAGGTATACAGGCTCTACATAGAGCAGAGAGTCGTCTATCGGGATCACGAACATGTCGCCTCTTGTATATGTCGAGCCGGATGAGTTCCAGAGAGAGAACTCCTTGGAGATCTCGGTATTCTGGTCTATCTGGGACTCTATCTGCATAGGGCCGTAAACTACCTTGTCCTTAGGCAGCTTGTAGAGCACCAGCTCGCCGTAATGGCCCTCGTCGCACCGGGCGACCATAAGGCCTGTCATGTTCTTTTTGCCTGAAGGCGTGAACGGGATGGAGCTTATGAACTCTTCCTTGTCCTGTCCAGGCAGATCCATGATGAAGTAGTTCGGAGTCATGTCCACTTCCTTCTGGCCGTAAATGTTAGTAGCTATGGACCATTTGTCCTCATTCTGATAGAAGACACTTATATCAGACATGTGATAACGCTGGTAGATCTTCGCCTGTACGTCGAAGAGGGTGTTCGAGTACCTGATGTGTTTTTCAAGACCGTCAGGCATCTCGGATATGTCCTTCAGCAGGTTAGGATATATCTTTGAAATCGTATCCGCTATAGGCTCGTCGTCGACCTTGTAGAAGTTTACGGAGCCGTCATAGGCGTCCACGGTTACCTTTACAGGATTCCTCATGTAGTTGATAGATGAACCGTCCTTAAGCTGAGTCGTCTCAGAGTACGGATAATACCTTGTCATCGTGTACGCGTCTATGATCCAGTAAAGCTTACCGGAATCTGAGATCGTGATGTAAGGATCCGAGTCGAACTGGAGGAAAGGAGCGATCTTCTTTACTCTGTCCTCGACATTCCTGACATAGAGAAGCTTTGACTTGCTTGTGATATTGGACGATACAAGTATCCTGATGTTCTTCTGGTTTATAGCGTAAAGCAGGCGCTTTACCGGCGTCAGCTTGATGCCGTGGCTGCCCTTGTAAACGGAATACTTGTTGTCGTCTCCGCTCGGGTAGTCGAATTCTTTTTCATTGGTATTTGTGATCGCGTAATCGTTGGTCATCTCGCCGTAGTAGATCTCAGGGCGTGTTATCTTTAAGCTCTTCGAATCTGATTCAGGCGGGATATTGTCGATTATCATATCCGGCTGTCCGGAATCGGTTATGGCGTCTACCCTGGAAAGGGTGAGTCCGTAGCCGTGAGTGTATTTGAGATGCTTCGAGAGCCAGGAGACTCCGTCCTCGAGGTTATCGCTGTTCATCTCTCTGGCAGACAGGAAGGTCTGCGTGTACATATCATCGATATCGTACCTGTCGACGTCGACATCGTTGAAGGAGTAATACGTCCTTATAGACTGTGTCTGGTTGTAGAACTGCTTGGACGGCTCGAAATCGTTGATCCTGATGTTAGAGATAGTCGGCTGATTGTTCTTTATGTTTTCACCGGTCAGAGTTCCGTTGGCGTCGAACTTCTCTGTCTTGACCTTGGAAAGGTCGTAGGCTTCCTGAGTGTACTTGACATTGTACTCCAGATAAGGTTTCTCTCTGTTGAGCTCGTTAGGGGAAACGATCAGAGACTGTACCGCCGCGCCGATCACTCCGCCGACCATAGCGACAACGATCATGATGACCGGCATATAGAGGAGTTTTCTGTATTTCTTTTTCTTTGTGAACCTTACGGTGAGGACAGCCGCGACTATAGCCAGAACTGCCTCTATCCTGTAGATGTTCATATTTATCAGGCTGGACTTGAAGCCGGCTCCGAATACGGTGCCCGAATCTGTATAAAGCAGATCCATCTGCTTCATCGCAAACGAGCAGGCTATGAGCGCGAAGAACACTACAGCCAGTATGAGAAGCTGGTTCTGCGCTATCTTAAGGAGCATGGCCGGGCTGTCGGCGCCTGTAGAGCGCCTGTTGTTCAGCATCTTAAAAGGCGAAACCCTGATATTCTCCGCCTCGTAAACATCCTGCTGCGCGGAAGCGTAGGACTTAGGCCGGCGCACCGCCATCAGGAACATGTAGTAGAACATCGTGACGAGCACGAAGATCACGACCACCGAATATGAGATGGACAGGATGCTTTTAAGGAAGGCCAGCTTAAACACATAGAATGATATATCCAGGTTGAAGACAGGATCAGCCTTGCCGAACTTTGTGCTGTGAGTCGCGTAAAGCAGCTGTTTCCACAGGGTAGTCGTCATCATATATGAGACGATAAGGCCTATGAGCACGCTGACTCCTATAGATATCCGCTTGATCTTAAGGTCGGACATCCCTTCTTCCTCGTCATAATCGACCTTCTTTGAGTACGATCTCTTAAGGCCCCTCATATACAGCGACATGAGCACCGTTACAACAAGGAAGGACGGTATCGCTATACCCAGCTCCGTGAAGAATTTCTTCAGAAATACCTGTGTATATCCCAGATCCTTAAACCACCAGTAATCGGTGATGAACGTCACGATGGCATTGAAAAAGACCATTATCAGGACGACCGCTATGATGATTCCGATGATCACGTTGCGTTTCCCGCGGGTCATCTTCTTCTTTTCCATAGTTTCCTCCTTATTCAGCTATCTGCTGATCACCGTGCCCGCGTCATCCGCTGCCGGAAGGTTCAGGTTTACTCCCAGACTCTCTTCCAGCGCCTGATACGAGCCGTATGCCTCTCCTGAGATGGATTTCTCCATTCTGCTGATCAGGAGAGCTCCCTGGGAATCAGGGGCGAAAAGTTTTATTCCTATGATCAGGAATTCGATAGCTATGGCGATGATGAGAACTACTATCACGATCTGCATGATCCTTGACGCCAGAGGTTTCTTCTCCGGCTCCGCCTTGCTAACGTTCTTCTCTATTACAGTACGGGCAGGATCCTGCTCCGCCTGCTCTTCACTTTCATTATCTTTTCCCGCTTTGAAGCTGTCGCGGATAGAAGCTAATCTTTCGCCTAAGCTCTGGTGCTTCTCTTCAGGCTCTTCTTCTATCTCTTCCTGCTTTGAGGCTTCGTCTTTTATCCTGTAGGCAAATGAAAGCTTTTCAGCAGGATCCTCAGGCTCTGCTTTCTCTTCATCAGAGCCGCTTTCAGAGCTTTCTTCAGCTGCTGCCTCGGCCTCAGAGTTTTCAGATTCTGCGGCATCCGCTGTTTCTGAGACATCCGCTGCCTCTGCGTTATCCGCTGCTTCCTCCTCGGCTTCTGAGTTTTCTTCTTCAGCCGCTTTTTTCTTTATTTCATTGACAGGTATAAATGTCGTCAGATCCTCATATTCTTTGACAGGCTCAGCGGAAGCTCCAGATTCATCGTCATTAAGCGATGTTTCTTTTTCAGTTTCAGTCTCTTCCTGTTCTTCGGGTGCCGGAGCCGCGAGATTTTCAACCCTTTCAGCTTCCTTAGCAGCTTCTTCTGCTTCCCTTGCGGCAGCCTCGGCAAGCGACCTGTCCAGATCTGCTGCCAGATCAGAAAGCTTTACTTCTCCGGATCCATCTGCCTCTTCAGCAGCTTCATCAGCCTCTGCAGGCTCTTCCTCACCGGCTTCTGCAGCAGCGGCCTCAGCATCCGGTTCAGCATCCACTCCTGCTTCACCCGCCGATTCTGTTTCTTCCTTTTCCGCGTCTGCGCTTTCAGCTTTTTCTTCGTCCGGAAGAAGCACGCCGGCTATATCGAAGGCTGTCGTATTCGTTGTGATCTCAGGGCTTTCAGCTTCTTCAGCATCATCTGCCGCATCGGTTTCATCGTCTATCTGCGATACGACTTTTCCCAGATCGAGCGTCCTGGAAAAGTCATCAGGCGGAGCGACAGTCTCTATAGCCTGTGTCTGGTCCTTTGTGAGAGCTATATCTTCAGGAGAAATGTCGAGGATCATCGAATCTTCGTCATCGTCCGCATCCTGTGTATTCTCCTCTTCTTCCCATTTATCACGGAAATCCTTGGCCTCAGGCCCGAAGATATCAGTTATGGTCATTCTGTTGGAAGAATCGGATTTCTTCTCCCAGAACGAGTCCTTCTCATGCTCATCCTCGCGGGCATTTTCAGGAACATACTCATGCTCATTTTCAGTGCCGTTTTCGAGAGTCTTGACTACAGTAGCGCCGTCGTGGCGTCTTGTGACCTCCACGGAGCTGCTTGACTGGCTGCTGCTGACCTCTACCTGTACCTGGACACTCTTAGGTCCCTGATTGATCTTGCTGAGATCGACAGGCTGTGTCTTGATCTTGTCGCCCTGAAGCTTTACAAGATCTATTTCCTGAGTCTTAACTGTATATTTGGTGCCCGAAGGCTCGTTGATCTTTATATTTACCTCACGCGGATTATCTTCGACCTTCTTTTTATGCCTTCTCGGGATAGTATGCCTTAAAGAATCGACAGGCTCCGACGGCAGATCGAAATCCAGCTGTCCGCCCCCGTTTTCTTTAGTTTCCCCCGTTCCGGCAGACTTCTCAGTCTCCGCGGGTTTTTCTTCTTTTGCGGGTTTTTCCGGCTCGACGGAAGTGATTATGGTCCTTGCCGGGCGTTCAGCCTTCTTTTCAGCTTCTTCCCTGCTCTCTTCCTCTTCTCTGGCCTTCCTGAACCTCTCGTACTCGTCCTCTATGGTCCTGAATGAGATATTGGCCTTTTCAGTGAGCCCCTCGCGCTTTTCATCTGCCTCGCGCACCTTCTCAAGCTCGTCTTCCGACATGTACGCGGCCTTCTCCATATTATCCGAGAAGGTCTTTTCAGCATTTATCAGATTCTGGAATCCCTTTACGGCGCGGCGCTCTTCTTCTTCTGTATATCCTCTTTCGATTTCCGGTCCAGCCGCAGGCTTCTTTGCTGTCTCCGGCTCGCGGCCCTTCTTTTCAGGCTTCTTCCCATCGCGCAGGCCGCGGATATCCTTAAGGAAATCCGGCATCGACTCTGTATCTACAGGTCCCATACCCTTGAAAGGATCGTAATCCTCGTATTTTTCCCTGACTGGTGTCCTGGACGCTCCGCCTGACTTCTTTTCCCGGCGCAGAGTATCTGATAACCCGCTCTCCCGGTGAGTCTTAGGATGTGCTTTTCTCTCCGCCGGCTTTTCAGCCTTTACAGTTTTCTTCGGAGCCTTCGCTTTCCCAGCCGCGCTCTTTTTCTGTCGCGGTCCATCGTCATTGAGCCTGCTTATATCCCATACAAGTCTTTCAGGCTCCTTCCTGCTTTCTCTATACACAGGCCTCTCAGGCTCAGGCCGTTTCTCTTTTTCAGGCTCCGCCTTTACCTCAGGCTCAGGCTGCCTCTCCGCTTCCGGCTCGCTGTAGTCGTCAATATCATTCAACAGGTCGCTGAAGTCCTCCATCTGCATATCAGAAGGAAGCACGAATATATCGTCATTCCTGCGCGACCTGGCTGCCGGTGCCGGTTCGTCCGTCGCTATGTTATTAAGCTGTTTGTCGACTTCCTGCTGGAGATTTTCGTGAGTCATGTCGAAATTGAACATGCTCCTGGCTTCCTCCGGTTCCCTCCATCTGCTTTCTTTCTGGAAATAGGTCCTTCCGGAGTCCTTATATGTTATTTTTTCTCCGCCCCAGTCTATATCTACATTCGTCTGTTTTCTGGGCTTCGGGAAGTCCTGGACGTTCCACCTGAACTCATCGTCCGCCTGGCTGTCAGACGCAGGAACTGCGGCCCCGCAGTACACGCATTTCTTTGCCCCCGGCATGAGCTCTCTGCCGCAATTTTTACATTTCATAAATTCTCCCCTAAGCTGATACGTCGCCGATCAGAAATGTCAGAGTTATCAGAATAAAATTATACATAAAGCATTATATAACATCTTTTTGCTCATATCAACGCAAGAAAGCCCTGCAGAACCGCTCAAAACGGCTGTGATCATATAAATAAGATCCGGGCCTTCGTGGACTCCGTCCACATCAGCGCTGCCGCGCAATAAAAAAGACCACTGCCGGATGGAAGTGGTCTTTGTAGTCATTTTCTGTGAGCGGAGCTCACGTAAGCGCTTAAGTTCAATTAGTCCTGAACGTAAGGCATGAGGGCTACGATCCTTGCTCTCTTGATAGCCTTTGTTACGGCTCTCTGATGAATAGCGCAAGTGCCTGTGATCCTCTTAGGGAGGATCTTGCCTCTGTCAGTAGTGAATTTCTTAAGTGTATCAACGTCTTTATAGTCGATTACAGCAGCGCCGTTCTGCTTAACCTGCATGCAGAACTGGCAGACTTTTCTTCTGCCTCTGCCGCCTCTTTTTCTGTCCATTGCCATGGATGCGCTTCTCCTTTCCTAGAATGGAATGTCGTCCTCATCTATAGTCTGGAAGCCTTCTGGCAGATCGTCCGGCTGACTGCCGCCAGCTGGTGCCTGTGCCGGCGCCGGATCTGAATTCTGGGATCCGCCCTGACCGCCGAAGCTGCCCTGGTTTACGCCGTGATTGTTCTGGCCGCCGTAGCTCTGGTTTCCATAGCTGCCCTGACCGCCATAATTATTCTGGCTGTAGCCCTGGTTCTGGTAACCGCCGCCCTGATTTGAATTTCTGCTTCCGAGGAATTCTACTCTGTTAGCGACTACGTCTGTAGTATAAACAGTCTGTCCTTCTCTGTTCTGGTAGGAACCCGTCTGGATCCTTCCCTGAACAGCAGCCTGACTTCCTTTTGTCAGATATTTGCTGCAGTTTTCAGCCTGTCTGTCGAATACTGTTATTCTGATAAAATCAGCTGTCTGATCGCCTTCGCGCCTGTTTCTCGAATACGGCCTGTCGACCGCCAGCGTGAAATGGCATATAGCCATCTGGCTCTGAGTATATCTGATCTCAGGATCTCTTGCGAGTCTTCCGATAAGTACGACTTCGTTCATTTCAAACTCCTTTTCATCGTTCTAAAGGATATAACGAACTATTTCTCGTCCTTGTTTACGATGATGTGTCTCATGCAGATGTCTGCGATCTTGAGACGTCTGTCAAGCTCCTTAGGGAGCTCAGGGCCTGCCTGGAATTCGATGACAGTGTAGTAGCCTTCGTTCTTCTTCTGGATCGGATAAGCAAGCTTTCTCATACCCCATACGTCAACATTGCCGACAACACCGCCGTTCTCTGTGATGACGCCCTGTACTCTTTCAGAAAATGCTTCCTTGTCAGCGTCCTCTGATACTGGGTCGAGAATGTACATTACTTCATAATTTGTCATGTCTTTTCACCTCCTCACGGACTTATGACTTCACCTTTGTGATGAAGTAAGGATGTCACACTTTTTAGTGCAATCTTGTTGATTATACCAACCGGCGAAAGACAATGCAAGGTGTTTTTTTACTCTGATTTATATTTTTTTCTCTCGTCCAGAGGCACATATTCCCTTGGTTCCACGACCGTACTGTAGGCCGGACGGATTATCTTGCCGTTATTTACAAGTTCCTCAAGACGGTGGGCGCTCCAGCCGACGACCCTTGCCATAGCGAATATCGGAGTATAGAGCTCAGCAGGCAGATCCATCATCTGATAAGCGAAGCCTGAATAGAAGTCGACATTCACGCTGACGCCCTTATACATTTTGAATTCATGCTCTATAAGCTGTGGAGCCAGTCTTTCTACCAACGCGTACAGCTCGTATTCCTCGTGCCTGCCTTTGGCTGTAGCGACTTTTTCCACAAAGTATTTGAACAGCATGGCTCTTGGATCCGACTTGGAGTATACGGCATGGCCGACTCCATATATCAGACCGCTGTGGTCAAATGCCTCGCCGTGCAGGATCTTCTCCAAATATGCACTTACCTCATCCTCGTCCTTCCAGTCCTTCACATTTTCCTTTATCTCTTCGAACATCTTCACGACTTTTAAATTTGCTCCGCCGTGGCGCGGTCCCTTGAGCGAGCCAAGTGCAGCTGCCATTACAGAATATGTATCTGTCATACTCGACGTCACAACATGTGTCGTGAATGTTGAGTTGTTGCCGCCGCCGTGATCCATGTGCAGTATAAGAGCTATATCGAGAGCTCTGGCCTCCACATCCATATAACTGCCGTCACGCCTGAGCAGAGCCAGGATGTTTTCCGCCATGCTCCCGTGGTCGAGCGGGTTGTTGATATAAAGGCCATCCGACTTATAATAATATTTATATGCCTGATAACCATAAATAGACAGCATAGGGAATACACTTATCAGCTCCATACACTGACGCAGCACGTTAGGGATTGATGTGTCATTTGCTTTTTCATCATATGCATAAAGAGCCAGCACGCTCCTCGACAGAGTGTTCATCATATCGGTGCTCGGCGCCTTCATTATGATATCTCTCACAAATCCATACGGCAGCTTCCGGTATCTGATGAGCTGATCGCTGAATTCGCCCAGCTCTTTTTCATCAGGCAGATGACCCAGCAGCAACAGATATGCGATCTCCTCAAAACCGAACCTGTCTGACTCCATGAGTCCGTGAACGAGATCATCTATGAGATAGCCTCTGTAATAAAGCCTGCCGTAGTCAGGCACGGATTTTCCATCAACAATCTTTGAAGCCTGTACGTCTGATATATTTGTAAGTCCGGCAAGCACGCCGTGTCCGTTCAGGTCTCTCAGCCCTCTCTTTACATCTCTTTTTACAAATTCTTCCGAATCGATGATATCAGCCTTCTGGACTATGTCCGCCATCTTTTCTATCGCAGGCGGGATCATAGAATATCTTCTATTATGATTATCCATACTGTATCCCCCTTTCAAGGTTTCATTGTAAAAAAACAAATAAAAAACTATACCGCGCCTGTCTGTTTTTACGTATGATCACCTAAAATCTTTTTCGCGCGGAGAACCTGCCCGTCGGGCCGGTTTAAAGATAAAGGCTGCTCAAGCGCAGCCTGATAAACCATAAAATACGACACCTAGTTGCTCTATTATTCCCAATACGCTGTATTTTTAAACCTATCTGGTGATATACATATATTATACTTGTTGACGATAAACAAGACAACTTAACAAAATATTAAGATTTGCCCATACTTGCGTGCGCTCCGCGCACCTGCGGCGGGCTCGGTCCGTAACACTATGTCCTCGCCCGCCTGAAACGAGCCCGCTGCTAGGCATGATCCAGCCGGGCTCGACCGCGGGAAAAGAGGATGATAAGATTAATTTTAAAAATTATTAAAAAATATTTAAAATAGTGTTGACACTATCGAGATCCTTTGCTATTATAAACAAGTCGCAAAGATAAAGCGAACGAAAACAAAGACATGCACCATTAGCTCAGCTGGGAGAGCACCTGACTCTTAATCAGGGTGTCCAGGGTTCGAACCCCTGATGGTGTACCAGATTTTAAACCCCGAGACTTCGGTTTCGGGGTTTTTCGTTGTGCAAGACTTTCCGGCTGTTTTCATACTCATAAAAAGCGGACTCCCGGAGGGTCCGTCGGCGGAGCCGTCGCAGCAGCAAGAAAAAGCATGAGACCGCGGGAGGGATTCATTCCCCGCGGTCTCATGCTTTGTTGTGCTGCTTTGTTTTTATCTATGAGGTATCATAACATCCTTAGTACACTTTTAATTGCTATGCTTATTATAGCATCTTATATTTATTCGTTAAGCCTCATATCGAATGTATTTCGCTGTAGATTGTTCTTAATTAGGTATTTTGTATTAATGTATGCGAAGCATCCTATCTGCGCGTCATCCTGATGCAGTGATTGGCCAGCCAGCGGCTGCGGAGCCGTCGCAGCACACAATTTTCAGATTTTCTTTTCTGATCTCCTCATATGGGTACATATGGGTATAATTAAAACGTAATATTTGATCGAAAATCTTTGCCGGGCGGCACTGCGCGCCGGTGAAACAAAAAGAAAGGGAAATTGATATGGCTTTTAATCCAATGCAGCTCATGGGCCTCAAGCAGAGGGCCGGTATATTTAAAAATCAGCACCCGAAGATCATCGACTTCTTCAAGAAGATCTACAAGGATGTCGACGAGGGTACTATGATCGAGATCAAGATCACTACTTCCAACGGCAAGGAGCATGCCTGCGGCATGAAGGTCACTGCCGACGATATGGAAACCTACAGGCAGCTTTTAAGCCTCAAAAAATAGAAATACCGCCGCATCAGGCGATGCAGCGGTTTCTGGTCTTGCAATATAATCTTTATCTGAGCGGATTCCTCTTCGGAGTCCCTGCCTTGCGCGGGTACTTCGAGGGAGTCTGCTTTTCTTTTTTTATGAACAGAAGGGCGTGATCGAGGCCGTAGTTTTTCATCAGGCCGGAATCGACCGATTCCAGTTTTCCGCCCAGGATCTTTAAAGCATTTACGGCATCGTGAGCTTCTTCAGCGAAGCTGTCTCCCTTATATGAAACGAAATAGCCGCCCTTTTTCACGAACGGCAGGCAGTATTCCGCCAGCACATTGAGCTGCGACACGGCTCTGGATACGCACATATCGAACTTTTCGCGATATTCTTCATCATGTGCCATATCCTCTGCCCTGAAGTGTACAGCCGTCACGTTCCCGAGGCCGAGTTCAGCCGCTATCTCGTTTACTATCTTCACCCGCTTGCCAAGAGAATCCATGAGCACGAATTCCTTATCCGGGGAGATGACCGCCAGCGGGATGCCCGGAAGGCCGGCTCCTGTCCCGACGTCTATGATCCTGCCGGACTTACGGTAGCTGTCAGCGGAGCTGACGGACAGTGAGTCTATTATATTCTTTACCGCGAATCCATCCCTGTCCTTTATGGCTGTGAGATTCACCTTTTCATTGTATTCCAGCACCAGATCCATGTATTTCTCGAGCTTTTCGGCGGAAGCTTCCAGTCCCGCCGCGCTCAGGTACTTACTCAGTATCTCATTCATCGCTATTATCTCCGCTGTTTTCCGATGACTTTCCGGCGTATTTCATTCTCTCCAGGTAGATGAGAAGGACATTTATGTCGGCCGGTGAAACTCCTGATATCCTGGATGCCTGGCCTACTGAGTCAGGGCGTCTCGCTTCCAGCTTTTCCTTGGCTTCGTTCCTTATGCCTTCCAGCGACATATAGTCTATATCCGCCGGGATCTTCCTGTTTTCCAGGCGTTTGAACTTCTCTATCTGGCGCATCTGCTTCTTGATATAGCCCTCGTACTTGATGTTGACAGCTGCCTGGACCTTGCTGTGGTAGGAGATGTCAGGCCTGTCTGTATCTATCTCTGCCAGATTATCGTAATTGACCTCTGGACGCCTGAGCAGCTCGGCCAGACTCACGCTTTCGTTTACCTCAGCGCTTCCTAATGAAGCAAGGAAAGGATTTACGATCTCCGGCTTTATCTTGGTATCCTTAAGTCTCTTCATCTCTTTTTCGGTATCGCTCTTTATCTGCAGCCAGCGCTGGTAACGTTCCTCTGTAGCCAGACCTATCTTATATGATTTTTCGGTCAGCCTGTCGCAGGCGTTGTCCTGTCTGAGGGTCAGCCGGTATTCGGCTCTCGATGTCATCATCCTGTAAGGCTCGTTGGTTCCCTTTGTGACGAGGTCATCTATCAGGACTCCGATATATGCTTCGGAGCGGTCGAGGACGAAAGGCTCCTCCCCCTTTACCTTCTGAGCTGCGTTTATCCCGGCCATTATACCCTGGGCTGCGGCTTCCTCGTAGCCTGAGCTGCCGTTGGTCTGTCCCGCGAAAAAGAGGTTTTCTATGATCCTGCTCTCCAGAGAAGTTTTAAGGTCCAGAGGATTTATGCAGTCGTATTCTATGGCGTAGGCAGGCCTCATGATCTCAGCCTTTTCAAGGCCCGCGATAGAATGGTAGAAGTCACGCTGCACATCCTCGGGAAGGCTTGACGACATGCCCTGGATGTACATTTCTTCTGTGCTCAGACCTTCAGGCTCTATGAAGAGCTGATGGCGCTTCCTGTCAGGGAATCTGGCTATCTTTGTCTCTATAGACGGGCAGTAGCGCGGGCCTGTTCC
This sequence comes from Bacillota bacterium, assembly GCA_028724585.1. Lineage (GTDB taxonomy): Bacteria > Bacillota > Clostridia > Peptostreptococcales > Anaerovoracaceae > RUG708. The sequence continues at coordinate 83,386 of JAQYCQ010000019.1, forward strand.
CACGATCTCGCCTGTAAAGAGCGCGGAGCGCTCGAAATTGTCGCGTATTATTTCATGGGTTTTTTCATTGGTATAAGTGAGCCAGCAGTCTATCTGATTTTCTCCCGGGCTTTCGTTCATGAAAGAGAAAGGGACAGTCGGCTCGTCGCCGTGCTGGACCTGCATCCTGCTGTAATCGATGGACGAAGCCTTTACCCTTGCCGGAGTTCCGGTCTTGAAACGGCGCAGAGGTATGCCGTGCTTCTTCAGGTTTTCCGAAAGCTGCAGCGAAGGAGCCATGCCGTTAGGGCCCGACATGAAAGAAGATTCGCCGATGAAGATCTTGCCGGCCAGGAAGGTTCCTGTCGCTATGATGACGGTCCTGGAGCGGTATACCGCGCCTGTTCTGGTCACAATGCCTCCGACGCGGCCGTCTTCCACGATGATATCCACTACCTCTGCCTGTTTAAGGTCGAGGTTTGGCGTCCTCTCTATCGTCTTTTTCATTTCTTCATGGTAGCGGCGTTTGTCCGCCTGGGCGCGCAGCGAGTGTACCGCAGGTCCTTTGGCCGTGTTGAGCATTCGGCTCTGCAGGAATGTCTTGTCTATATTTACTCCCATCTCGCCGCCCAGTGCGTCTATCTCGCGCACCAGATGGCCCTTGCCTGTGCCGCCTATGGACGGGTTGCACGGCATCATCGCCACCGCTTCCAGAGTTATAGAGAGCATGAGGGTCTTAAGCCCCATGCGTGCCGGCGCCAGCGCGGCTTCGCATCCGGCGTGCCCGGCTCCAACGACGATCACGTCGTAATTTCCCATTTCGTAAAGATCCATAATCCAAGTCACCTGTGCTGTTATTTCCCGAGACAGAATCTCGAAAATATCTCGTTCACTATGTCGTCATTGACCGATTCGCCGGTTATCTCGCCCAGCGTCATCCATGCCGAACGTATATCGCTCTCGGCAAAATCGAGCGCTTCCCCGTGTGACAGCATGTTTTTCGCGTCAGAGAGCGACTTCATCGATTCCTTCATCAGCTCTTCATGGCGCGCGTCCGCCACCATTATATCCTGACTCATGCTGACCTGACCGCCGTAGACGATCTTTTTTATCTCTTCGATAAGATCCTTTATACCGTCCCCGTTTATCGCTGAGATCTCAACGACCGGCGTGCTTTCCGCAAGCCCTGTCTCCGCCAGTATCCCCGCCGGGTCCAGCTTCCGCGGAAGGTCCGATTTGTTGAGGACCGCTATACAGCGCCTTTCTCCGATCATGGAGATGACCTCGCGGTCTTCTTCCATCAGGTCGCCCGACGAATCCAGCATGAGGATGACTATATCCGAAGAATCTATGGCGCCGCGGCTCTTCTCTATGCCTATCCGCTCTATCTGGTCTCCTGATTCCCTGATGCCGGCCGTATCCGTGATCTTGACCGGAATGCCGCCAAGGTCCGCGTATTCCTCTATCGTATCCCTGGTCGTGCCCGGAATATCAGTCACTATGGCGCGTTCCTCCCTGAGAAGCGCGTTCATCAAGGAAGATTTTCCGGTGTTAGGCCTTCCGGCCAGCGCTATCCTGCAGCCGTCCCTGAAGACCCTGCCCGTAGACGCCGTATCCGCCATAGCCTTTATTTCTCCGTGGATCCTGTCTATAGCCGAAATGATATCGCCGTTTCCCATCTCCTCCAGATCCTCGTCCGGATACTCTATCCTTACAGCTATCTCGGAAACCAGATCCGCCATTTCATGCCTGATGGAGCTTATCCTGGACGAAAGCCTGCCTGAAAGCTGCGATACAGCCGCCGCGCTTCCCGCCTGTGATCTGGCCCTCACGACATCTATGACCGCCTCTGCCTGGGAGAGGTCTATCCTCCCGTTAAGGAAAGCGCGCTTGGTGAACTCTCCCCTGTCTGCCGGGCCCGCTCCGCGTTCCAGCACGAGGGAAAGTATCTGCCTGAGAGTAACCGGAGACCCGTGGCACTGTATCTCCACGACGTCCTCGCCGGTATATGTGTGAGGCGCCTTCATATACACTACCATAGCCTCGTCTATGATCCGGCTGCCGTCCGAAATATATCCGTATATCATCCTGCGCGGGTCAGGATCCGTGAGCTTTTTTCCCGATTTATAGCGGAATACGTCTGTCAGGATCTTGAAGGAATCAGGTCCGCTTATCCTTATGACCCCTATTCCCGCTTCGCCGGCCGCAGTCGCCGCCGCTGCAATAGTATCGTACATATCTCAGCCTCCGCGGGCTCCGCCCGCAAAAAAACGGTCTCCTGTCATGATGATTGGAGACCGTTTTGAAATATCCTATTTCTTTAATTCTATTACTACTCTTCTTGAAGGTTCGACACCCTCGCTTCTAGTCATGACTCTAGGGTCAGACTGAAGAGCTGAGTGTATGACCTTGCGCTCGTAAGGGTTCATAGGCTCGAGCCTCTGGTTTCTGCCAGATTTTACTGCCTTATCAGCTACCTTGTGAGCGAGCTGCTGAAGAGTCTTTTCTCTCTTTTCTCTGTAATGCTCTGCGTTTACAAGAACACGGATATGTTTGTCTGAGTTCTTGTTTTCTACGATGCTGGCGAGATACTGCACAGAATCGAGAGTCTGTCCTCTCTTTCCTATGAGTGTGCCGACTTCGCTTCCTGAGAGATTTATGTAGAGAACGTCATCTATCATAGAGCCGTGAGCTTCAGCCTTGATCTCCATCTGCTGTATGATCTTCCTTACGAAATCAACAGCGTAAGAGTCGTCAGCAGGTACAGCGTCTGTGTCTTCTTCTGTTACAGTAAACTTGGTGTGCATTTCCTCCACGTCTCTGTCCCAGTTCCTGCTCTGGCTTCTTCTTTCCTGGCGTCTGCCGTTTTCGCGGTCACGGTCTCTTCTGTCCTGACGGCGCTGCTGGCTTCTCTCGCCAGATCCGCTGAAGCTTCTGCTTTCCTCTGCCTGTTCTTCTTTATCGTCGGAAGCGTTGTTGCGCGGATCCGGAACTACATATGTGCTGTTTCCGAATACGTTGAGCTCTTTCTTTTCGGCAGTTTCCTTTTTTTCAGGTACAGCAGGCTTTTCAGGTCTTTCTGTCCTTTCATTTTTTCTGCCGGAGAAGCGCTTTTCTTCCGTTTCCCTGACCTCAGGTTCAGGAGTTGGCTCCGGAACAGGCTTCGGTTCAGGCTTCTTAGTAACGCGAACCTTTGCCAGCTTCTTGTGGATCCCGAAGAATCCCTTAGAAGGCTGCTCCAGCACCTCGACTTCTACCTGGTCGCGGGTGAGCTTCATGTCCTTCAGGGCAAGTTCGACAGCGGCATCTATGCTGTCTCCCCATTTTTCAACCTTATCTGACATTATTTATAAGATTCCTCCATCATTATCATTTAAAAACAGCTGATCAGCAGCTGTTCAGGAATTTCACTGCTGTCAGGCTGCTTAAACTGTGGTCTGTTTCTTTCTCTTATGAGTCTGCTTAAGCTTTCTGCTTTCTCTCTGCTTGATAGCTTCCCTTTCTTTTCTCCTGGCGTCATGCCATCTCGTGATCCTGATCTGGAAGATCTGGAAGATATAGCTGACTATCCAGTAGATAGATACACCTGACGGAAGCGTAAGGGCCATCCAGCCTATCATTATAGGCATGAAATATCTCATTGCCTTCATGGACGCGCCTGCTCCGCCGGACATGGCCTGCGGGTTTGCACTGATCGCCATAGTAAATCTCATAGAGATGTACGTAGCGAGACCTGCTATGATCGGGAGCAGATACATCTGATCCGGCTGGCAGAGGTCTTTTACCCAGAGGAATGACTGGTGGACCGCCATGACCATAGTGCTGTCTTCGCCTATGTACTTGAGCGGGTTATTGAGAAGTCCGAAAAGTCCCCAGATGATAGGGAGCTGTATCAGGAGAGGCAGGCATCCCATAGCCGGGTGGATCTTGTGTTTTTCGTAAAGATCCTGCATGGCCTCGTTCATCTTCTCCGGATTGCCGGCGTACATAGTCTGGATTTCCTTAATTTTAGGCTGGACTTCCATCATCTGCTGGCTGCTTCTCATCTGAGCCGCGTAGAGAGGAAGTATGATGAGTCTTATTATCACTGTAAATATGATGATAGTAAGACCGTAATTGCCCAGAAGGCCGTAGAGCGCCTTGAGGACATAGCCAAGCGGAATGGCTAAAAATTTCGTCATTAAAAATTATCCTCCAAGTTTTATTATTCAAGGGGATCATTCCATCCTCATGGTACCGGGTCATATCCTCCCGGATGAAACGGATGGCATTTTAAAATTCTTCTTATGCCGAGAGCACTTCCCTTAAACGGACCGTATTTCTGTACAGCCTGTATAAAATATGTGGAGCATGTAGGTATGAACCTGCATTTGCCCGGCAGCATAAGAGGTGAAATACATATCTGATAACCTCTTATTAAAGATATTATTACTATAGAAAGAATATCGTTAATGGTTTTCAACTGCAGTCACCTTTTTTCTGATCTTTAACTTTTTAAAGGCGGTTTCGATAGATTTTTTCACATCCGCGCATTTCCTGTCATTGATCGTTTTTCTTGCGATAAAAATGATATCATACCCTGTTTCGAGTTCACCGATCTGCCTTACGCTCTCGCGCATTAGCCTTCTCGCTCTGTTTCTGCGTACGCTGTTTCCAACCTTGCGGCTGGCTAACCAGGCCACCCTGTTGTAGTCGAGTCCGTTGCGGCAGCAGAATACTACAACGTACCTGCTCCCCGTAGACTTTCCGCGCTTATATACCCTTTTGAAATCCTCGTCTCTTCTAAGTACATATTTGCTAAGCATCAAAACACATCCTTATGCCGGATCGTTCGCAGCGGCTGTCTCCTGATGTAATCAACACGGTTCGGCCCGAATGATCATTAACTATATCTGATAATGAAAAAAAGACCACTAAACGCGGTCTTAAGCTGAAAGGGACTTTCTACCTCTCTGTCTTCTTCTTTTGAGTACGTTGCGTCCGTTCTTCGTGCTCATTCTCTTTCTGAAGCCATGTTCCTTTTTTCTCTGTCTTACCTTAGGCTGATAAGTCTGTTTCATAATTTACACCTCCCGAATGCGTTTAACAAAACGCTGAAATCTCCGCGCTGTCAGGCGGCAGTGTTTTCGATTTACCGTAAACCAGTGTATAATCGCCTGTTCATTATAACTGCGCTGATAATCCGTGTCAATGAATAAATATCCCTTATAAAGATAAAAAAATCAACCCGCAGGGAAATTTCCGGTGTAAAATATCAGTCCGGACAGGATTTTTGACATATCCACACGATGTTGACAAAAATCCTGTGGATATTTTCAGAATTGTGGATTATTTTGGACTCGCAAGTCCAAAATCCTATAAATGCTTGTTATACGGGCTGTGAGAATGCTATAATCGTTGTGGATAAATGGTGCATAAGTCAAAAACGCTATGCAGTTTGACTACCGCAGCAGCGGAGAGAGCTGCGGAGATTATTGCACCTGATTTTTTTTATTGTAGGGATTCAAGATGGAAAATACCTTTGAGTTGAGTGAAAAAGAAAAATGGAACCTGGTGCTCCAGAAGATCAAAGCGGACAGCATGCCTGCTATCTACAGCACATGGATAAGGCCGCTCAGATTTATATCTGCTGATGAGGAAAACAGGGAGATAAGGCTTACTACTAACAGCTCCCTTTCTATTGGAATACTTAAAAACCGCTATATGCCTATCATAAAGCAGGCAGTGCTGGAAGTTTACGGATATGATATGGACATTATCGTATCTCAGATGAGCTACGATGAAGAAGAAGAAAACGAAGAAACAGAAGGAGATACCGATACAAAGTATCAGCTCAAGGAAAACGCGCTGAATCCGCGCTACAATTTCGATACATTCGTAGTAGGGAGCAACAATGAGCTGGCATACGCAGCCTGCAGAGCTGTAGCTAAGGGGCCGGCTTCGGTAAACAGCAACCCCCTGTTCATCTACGGAAATTCAGGGCTCGGTAAGACTCACCTTATGAACGCTATAGGACATTACGTCCAGCAGAACGATCCGTCGAGGCGTGTGCTGTATCTTTCATCTGAAACATTTACAAACGAGCTGGTAAACGCCCTCCAGAATCACGAAATGGATAAATTCCGCGAAAAATACAGGAATATAGACATACTGATGATCGACGATATCCAGTTCATTGAAAAGAAGGAAAGTACACAGACCGAGCTTTTCCATACATTTAATACACTTTATGAAACAAACAGGCAGATAGTGTTCACCAGCGATCGTCCTCCAAAGGATATATCGACTATAGACCAGCGACTGAAAAGCAGGTTCGAATGGGGCCTTTCTGTAGATATCCAGCCGCCTGACTTCGAGACGAGAGTAGCCATACTCAAAAACAAAGCGGAAATGGAAGATATAGAAGTCGATGATGAAATGCTGGAGATCTTCTACTTTATAGCTGAAAAGATCACGACGAATATCAGGGAGCTGGAAGGCGCGCTGAACACAGTCATCGCCAACGCCAGACTCACCAACAAGCCGTTGACAAGGAAAATGGCCGGCGAGGTCCTCAAAGGATCCTTCAATACCAAGGAGAGGACAGTCGACATACCACTTATAAAAAACACGGTATGCGCCTACTACAATATAAACGTCCAGGATATGGATTCGTCCAAAAGGACCAAGAATCTAGCGCATCCGAGACAGATAGCCATGTACCTCTGCAGAGAGCTGACAGACACGTCGCTCCCTAAAATAGGCAAAAACTTCGGAAACAGGGATCACACTACTGTTATCCACGCCTGCGAAAAGATCGCAAAAGAAATAAAAACAAAAGAAGACGTAAAAAAAGACATAGAAAAGCTGAAAAGCAGCATAATGGACGTCTGAAAAGAAAGGAAAAACGAAATTTCAAGGATAAAGTTATCAACACACTGTCAACATGCTATTCACAGGTTTTTTCACAGCTTATCCACAAGAAAGGCTCCAAAAACCTCGTTGAAACTGCTTTATCCACACAAGTTTTCCACATATCCACATGCTCTACTACTACTGCTACTAAGAAATCTTATAATAAAAACATTGCTCATGCGGCAAAAAACCGCATCTGCAGATTTTCAGGAGCCGATATATGAAATTCATAATCAGAAAATCAGAGCTGACAAGAGCTATCGATAAAACACTGCTGGCGCTTCCTTCCAGATCGCCGCTCAATATCTACAAAGGCATCCTTATCGAAACGGACGAAAAGGGCATCGTCAAACTCACCAGCTCCGACAGCGAAATGAGAATAGAAGAGAAGATCACTGCCGCTGAATTCGAGCCTGGCAGGACTGTACTTCCGGGAAAACTCTTCGCCGATATAATAAGGACTCTTCCGGACGAAACCATCACGGTTTCATGCGGCGAAAACAATACAGCCTTCATAACGACCGAACGCAGCAGCTTCCAGATATCCACTATCGACGCCGATGAATATCCGGGACTCGAAGAATACGAGGAAGACAAGACATTAAGAATAGACAAAGACACATTTATCGACATGATCAGTAAGACAAACTTCGCTGCCAGCAAGGTAGAGGCCAGAGGAGTTATAGTCGGATCATTGCTCGACATAAAAGACGACAGCATCACCATGGTATCTCTGGACGGATTCAGGATGGCAGTCGCAAGATCACAGATCAGCAATCAGAATGAAACTAACGCCAAGATCATAATATCAGCGAGGATCTTAAACAGCCTCACCAAACTGATATCCGATGAAGAGTTCGAAAACAACGAGATAGCTATCGGATACAACGAGAAGAGAGCTAACGCCGAGATCATAACTGAAAACAGCAGGATAATAATAAGCCTGATAAACGGCAACTATCTTGATTACGAGAACCTTCTCCCTAAGAATTTCAAGGCAGAGGTCACTCTCGACAAAAATGAATTCAGGAAGAGTATCGAAAGAGCTTCGCTCATGTCGGCAGACGGAAGGAACAACCTTGTAAAGCTCAGGTTTACTGATGACAACCTGAGGATAACTGCCAGATCAGAGTCGGGAAATCTTGAAGACAACATTCCTGTCTCCGTCAGCGGAGCTGACATAGAGATCGGCTTTAATTCCCAGTATCTGCTCGAGGGCTTAAGGGTCATTGATACTGAAAATATAGTTTTCAAATATGACACTAACGTGCGCCCATGCACTATGGAGCCTGAAAACGGCGGATACACATATATGATACTTCCTGTAAGGATACTGTAACCTGATATGTATTTCAGCGAGATAGAACTCAGAAATTTCAGAAATTACGAACACGAAAAGATAAGATTTCACGAGAAGGTGAATCTTCTTCTGGGACAAAACGCCCAGGGGAAGACCAACCTTCTTGAAGCGCTTTATATAACATCCTTCGGAAAATCTTTCCGTCAGGTAAACGACGGGGACATGATAAGATTCGGGGAAAAGACGGCCTTTGTCAGAGCGCGCGCTATGGATGAAAAAGACGATATAACTGTGGAGCTCGGGCTCATAAAGGGAGGCAAGAGTATAAAGATCGACGGCGTTCCCGTCCGAAAAACTTCACAGCTTTTGAATCATATACATGTTATAATCTTTTCTCCGGATGATCTGAGGATCGTAAAGGATGACCCTTCGCGCAGAAGGAGGTTCATAGACAGGGAACTGATACAGATCAGACCTGTCTATTACTCGTCACTTATGAAATACCATAAGGTACTGCAACAGAGGAACGCGCTCCTGAAGAACGCGGTTCCCGACCGGGGCATTCTCGATGTTCTCGACGAAGAGCTGGCATCATACGGCGCGGATGTGATAACCGCGAGATCTTCTTTTATCAGGAAGCTCTCGGCCATATCCAGCGAAATACATTCTGATCTGACTGAAAACAGGGAAGATCTTTCTGTATCGTATAAGTCTGATATTCCTGAGGCGGCTGACAGAAAAGGGCAGAAGTCTGCCTTTTTAGACGTTTTAGCCGAGAGCAGGGACAGCGATATAGAGAGGCGGACCACCGGCAGAGGTCCGCAGCGTGACGATCTGAATCTTTATATAAATGACAAAATGGTCAGAAAATACGGTTCCCAGGGGCAGCAGCGAACTGCTGCTCTTTCTTTGAAGCTTGCGGAAACGGCTGTCATTAAGCAGGAGACAGGGGATACGCCTGTGCTCCTTCTGGACGACGTCCTTTCAGAGCTTGATTTTTCGCGCCAGAAACAGCTCATCAGCTCGTTCAGCACATCCCAGATATTTATTACTTCCGCTGAAATAGACAGAAATCTTATAGACGGGATACCTGATTACGAAGTATATAAGATCAACAACGGGTCAGTGATCCACGAATAGTGATATTCCCAGGCTCAGACACGTTTTAATATAGATTTGTCTTTATCAAGATGAAAAAGGAGTGAAGGTTTTGCCTGATACAAAAGTAAATCACGAATATAACGCGGAACAGATCCAGGTACTCGAAGGACTTGAACCTGTAAGGAAAAGGCCCGGCATGTACATCGGTTCCACCAGTTCACAGGGTCTTCATCATCTCGTATATGAAATCGTGGACAACAGCGTAGACGAAGCACTTGCCGGATTCTGCCATAATATAGAAGTTACGATAACAGAAGACAATTCGATCATCGTAGAGGATGACGGAAGAGGAATGCCTGTAGACAAGCATCCTAAGCTCGGGATCCCTGCGGTAGAGGTAATACATACGGTCCTGCACGCCGGAGGAAAATTTGGCGGCGGCGGATACAAGGTTTCCGGCGGCCTGCACGGTGTAGGCGCGTCTGTAGTAAACGCCCTTTCCGAGAGCATGGAAGTCAGGATCAAAAGAAACGGAAATATCTACGACCAGAAATATTCAAGAGGCAAGACACTTACGCCTCTTACGGTGATAGGTAAAGCCGATTCTACCGGAACATGGACAAAGTTCAAGCCTGATGACCAGATCTTCGAAAGCACGGTATTCGATTTCTCGGTCCTGGAAAAGAGTCTCAGGGAAACCGCTTTCCTGAACAAGGGCATAAGGATAACGCTCATAGATGAGAGAGTGGAGCCTAATAGAAAGCTGGTATTCCACTACGAAGGCGGAATAAAAGAATTCGTCGCTTTCTGCAACAAGAAAAAAACGCCTATACATGACGAGATAATATATTTTGAGGTGGCTAAAGATAACTGCGAATGCGAAGTAGCTATGCAGTACACCAACGGCTACAGCGAAACGATACTTTCATACGCCAACAATATCAATACTACAGAAGGCGGTACTCATCTCGTAGGATTTAAGGCAGCTCTCACCAGAGCCTTCAACGATTACGCCAGAAAGAACAAGTTCCTGAAAGAGAAGGATGCTGCCCTTTCCGGCGATGACGTAAGAGAAGGCCTGACGGCTATCATCTCGGTAAAGCTAACTGACCCGCAGTTCGAGGGCCAGACAAAGACAAAGCTTGGAAACAGTGAGATCAGAGGCTTTGTCGACGGTGCCACCGTTGAAAATGTCACCAGATTTTTCGAGGAAAATCCTAAGCAGGCCAAGCTCATAATGGAAAAGGGACTCGCCGCGGCGCGCGCGAGGGAAGCTGCCAGAAAAGCAAGGGATCTTACCAGGAGAAAGAGCGTCCTGAACAGCATGACTCTTCCGGGCAAGCTCGCTGACTGCTCAGAGAAGGATCCGGCCATCTCAGAAATCTTCATCGTCGAGGGTGATTCAGCCGGCGGTTCCGCCAAGGAAGGCAGGGACAGAAAGAGGCAGGCTATCCTTCCTCTGCGAGGCAAGATCCTCAACGTTGAGAAGGCAACCTACGACAGAATGCTCAATTCCGAAGAGATCAAGAATATGATCACAGCTTTCGGCTGCGGCATAGGCAAGGATTTCGACGAATCTAAGCTCAGATACCATAAGATAATCATCATGACAGATGCCGATGTCGACGGAGCTCACATCTGCACGCTGATGCTGACATTCTTCTACAGATACATGAGACCGCTGATAGAGAAGGGATACGTATATGTGGCACAGCCTCCTCTCTACAAAGTAGGTAAGGGCAAAGAAACATACTACACGTATTCAGAAGAGGAGCAGAGGGATCTGCTCGTCAGGATCGGTGGAGACAATAGAAAGCTCGATATCCAGAGATACAAAGGTCTGGGCGAGATGGATGCCCAGCAGCTCTGGGAAACAACAATGGACTACAATACGAGAACGCTGATCAAGGTCACTATAGAGGACTTTGAGATGGCGGACGAGACTTTCTCAATACTCATGGGTGACAAAGTTCCGCCAAGACGTAAGTTCATCGAAGAAAATGCCAGGTACGTTGACAATCTCGACGTATAAAACGCCGGAAGGAAAAGAAAGATTGTCAACCCTGCGGCCGGAGGCCGCGTAAGTATAAGGAGTATACATACATGGAAAATATGATTGAGGACTCCAAAGCCCAGCATGTCGAAATAAACAAGATCATGAGGACTTCGTACATCAATTATTCGATGAGTGTAATCATCGGACGAGCTCTTCCGGATGTACGAGACGGCCTTAAGCCTGTTCACAGAAGGATCCTGTACGATATGATGGAGCTGGGAGTAACGCCGGACAAGCCGCACAGGAAATCAGCGCGTATTGTCGGTGACGTTCTTGGTAAATACCATCCGCACGGTGACTCATCGGTTTACGACGCGATGGTAAGGCTGGCCCAGAAATGGAACATCAGATACCCGCTGGTAGACGGACACGGAAACTTCGGTTCTGTCGACGGCGACAGCCCTGCCGCTATGCGATACACAGAGGCGAGAATGACACCTCTGGCTCTGCAGATGCTCAGGGATATAAACAAGGACACTGTAGATTTCCAGCCTAACTTTGACGGCGATGAAAGAGAACCGGTCGTTCTCCCTTCCAGGTTCCCTAACCTGCTGGTCAACGGATCGAACGGTATAGCCGTCGGCATGGCTACGTCTATACCGCCTCACAACCTGACGGATGTCATCAATGCCGTTATAAAGATGATCGATGACAAGGAGTGCACTATCGACGACATCATCGATATCATCAAGGCTCCGGATTTCCCGACAGGCGCTGAGATCATCGGATACAAGGACGCCAGAGAAGCCTACAGGACAGGCCAGGGCAAGGTAACCGTAAGGTCCAAGTACAAGTTCGAGGAGACAAGTCACGGCAAAATGCAGATAGTCTTCACCGAGATCCCTTATCAGGTAAACAAGGCTAGACTCATCGAAAAGATCGCGGAGCTGGTAAAGACCAAGAAGATCGATCATATCTCAGATATCAGGGACGAATCTGACAGGGACGGTATGAGGATCGTTATCGAGCTCAAGAAGGACGCCAACCCGCGCATCACCCTGAACAGGCTGCTCAAACACACTCAGCTTCAGGAAAACCAGAGCATAATCATGATAGCGCTGGTAAACGGCGAGCCGAAGATCCTGAACATCTACGAGATCCTGTCCTACTATCTCGATCACCAGAAGGAAGTAGTGACGAGAAGGACCAGATACGATCTTAAAAAAGCCCAGGAAAGGGCTCATATACTCGAAGGCTATCTGATAGCTCTCGATAATATCGATGAAGTCATCAGGATCATCAGGTCCAGCTATAATGATGCCAAAGAAAAGCTGATGGAAAGGTTCTCACTTTCCGACGTACAGGCTCAGGCTATACTCGATATGAGGTTGGCTCGTCTGCAGGGACTGGAAAGAGAAAAGATCGAAGCTGAATACGCTGATCTGATGAAGAAGATAGACTGGTTCAACAAGATCCTTTCCGATGAAAGCGTTCTCATGGGCGTTATCAGGGATGAGCTCATCGAGATAAGGGACAAGTTCGGCGACGAAAGACGTACCGACATCGTTCCGGCAGAGGGTGAGATAGACGAGGAAGCGCTCATCGAGAGAAAACAGGTTGCTGTAACTCTGACGCATCTGGGATATGTAAAGCGCATGTCGATGGACAACTATAAGACCCAGAGGCGCGGAGGCAAGGGGATCACGGGCCTGACGACAAGGGAAAACGATTTCGTCAAGGACCTGATCATAACGTCGACTCACGATAACCTCCTGTTCTTTACGAATACAGGCAAAGTGTATAGAATAAAGGCATATGAAATTCCGGAAGGCAAGAGGACCGCGAGAGGAACTCCTGTAGTAAACTTCCTGAATCTCATGCAGCACGAACGTGTTACAGCAGTAATGCCTGTAAACGAATTCAGCGAAGACAGGTATCTCGTAGCTGTCACCAGGAACGGCATCATCAAGAAGACCGCTCTGGAGCAGTTCGATAAGAACAGGAAGAACGGGCTTCTCGCCATCAAGCTTAAAGAAGGCGACGAGCTGATAGACGTAAAGCAGACCACCGGCGACAACATGATCATAATCGTGACTAAATACGGCAAGTCCATCTGCTTCAACGAAGGCGATGTAAGGCCTATGGGCAGGATGGCCGGAGGAGTCAAGGCTATACAGCTGGACGAGGATGACGAAGTCGTTTCGCTCGTTCTCGCTGAAAATAACGAAGAGCTCCTCGTAGTCACGTCCGGCGGTTTCGGAAAGAGAACGCCTGTCGGGAATTACACGTCTCAAAAGCGCGGCGGCAAGGGTATACTGACTTATGACAAGAACAAATTCGATAAGACAGGCCCTCTTGTCGGTGCTATGATAGTCAACGAAGATGATGAGGTAATGCTCATAAATTCCGACGGTATAATCATCAGGATAAAGGCCGGCGACGTCAACAGGCTGGGCAGGACTACCCAGGGCGTCAAGATAATGAAGGTGGCAGATGACTCCAACATAATCGCCATCGCCAAGATCCCGGTAGACGATTCAGACGACGGTGACGATCCGGATGATAACGGAAGTACTGATGTTCAGATGTCTCTGGACGTTTGATATTTGACGTAAAGGGTATAAAATCAATGGTTTCGCCAATGAGATCATTAATTTTATATTTTGCAGGAAATATCAGATATCCTGAGGAGGAACATATATATGGCAGATAAACTAAAACTGTCTGTACCTGCTAAACCCGAGTACACTGGTGTGGTGAGACTGGCTGTTTCATCAGCTGCTTCTGCCGCGGGTTTCAGCGTGGATGACATTGAAGACATTACGATCGCTGTATCAGAAGTCTGCACACACATCTTCTGCAGCGGCATGACGACATCCTATGAAGTGTCGTGCGAGATAGAAGACAACAGCATGACGATCGTAGTAGACGATATCAGGAACGGAGAAAAAGAAGAGGAAGTAGATTTCCACCCTTGCTTCTGTCTTCCTGTTTCCAGCTTCTTTCCTGAACTCTACGACCCGTCTATCTGCATGATAATGCTTCGTGCCCTTATGGACGAAGTCTCTATCTATTCATGCAGCGGCGGCGACGTACTGATCAAAATGATCAAGAATAATTAAACGGAGTTTCAACATGGCAAAACCTGACAGTGGTGAGAAAGAGCTGTTTGAAAAGTACATAGAAACGAAAGATGTCGATATCAGAAACAAGATCGTCGAAAAATACATGTATCTTGTCGATATTCTCGTCAAGAGATACCTTAACAAGGGTGTAGACTATGATGATCTGTATCAGGTGGGATCGATGGCGCTCATTCTCGCGGCGGACAGGTATAATCCCGAGAGAGGGGTAGATTTCGCGGCGTTCGCGACTCCTACGATCCTCGGAGAAATAAAGAGATACTTCCGTGATAAAGGCTGGTCTATGAAGGTTCCCCGCCGCCTGAAGGATCTTTCGGTAAAGCTGCCGAAGGTTCAGCAGGAGCTGGAAAAAGAACTTCAGAGATCTCCTAAGATCTCAGAGATCGCCGAAAGGCTTGGAGTTTCCGATGACACAGTCATAGAAGCTATGGAGTCGGGCAGGGCTTACAGCGCGTATTCCCTGCAGCAGAGCCTTGAGGAAGACGGAAGTGATTCAGGAGGGGGTTCTTTCCTCGAACGCTATACGGGCGAAGAAGACAGGAACTTCAACACGGTAGAGAATGCCGATATCCTTAAAAGGACTATGGCTTCTTTTACTCCTGAGGAAAAGAAATTCTGCAATATGAGATTTATCGAGGGTATGACTCAGCAGCAGATCGCTGAAAATCTCGGTGTTTCCCAGATGACCGTGTCACGTATAGAGAAAAAGATAAAAGCAAGGTTCAAGGAGGAATTCTTAAAATGAAAAGGGTATTTTCAGGCATTCAGCCTACGGGAAATATACATCTCGGCAACTATCTCGGCGCGCTCAGACAGTTTGTCGATCTTCAGAAAGACAATGAGTGCATATACTGCATAGTTGATATGCATGCCATCACAGTACCCAAGGATCCTGAGGTTCTCAAGAAGAGCATAATGGATGTGGCAGCTCTCTATCTGGCTCTCGGCATAGATCCGGAAAAATCTATTGTATTCATACAGTCAGACGTACCGGGCCACGCCGAGCTCTCATGGATGCTCACATGCTCCTCATATACAGGCGAGCTTTCAAGGATGACCCAGTTCAAGCAGAAGAGCAAGATGCAGGAATCCGCGCCGACCGGACTTTTCATGTACCCTGTTCTCATGGCAGCGGATATTCTGCTTTACGACACTGAGGTCGTTCCTGTAGGCGACGACCAGAAACAGCACATAGAACTGACCAGGGATCTCGCCAAGAGAGTAAACGGCAAATACGGTGAAGATACTTTCGTGATCCCTGAGGGAAGATACATGAAGAGCGGTGCGAGGATAATGAGCCTCGATGACCCGTCCAGCAAGATGAGCAAGAGTGCCGAAAACGAATACAGCCGTATCCAGCTTCTCGACTCACCGTCCAAGATCAAGAAATCCATCATGCGCGCCACCACAGATTCAGAAGGTGTCATCAGATACGATCAGGAAAAGCAGCCGGGAATCGCCAATCTGCTCAACATCTACAGCGCCTGCACAAACAAGCCTGTCGATGAGATAGTAAAAGACTACGACGGCAAGGGCTACGGCGCGCTGAAGAAAGACCTGGTCGATGTCCTCGTAGAAAACCTCACTCCTGTACAGGAACGTTTTGCTGAGATCAGGAACTCCGACGAGCTTCCTAAGATCCTCGCGGCCGGCGCAGAAAAAGCGAACGCCATAGCCGAGAAGACGATAAAGAGAGTCAAGGATAACTTCGGTCTCGGAAACAGATTTTAGCAAGTACGCGGAAAGGATTCTCCCGCCTCTGAGCGTCAACGCAGGCAGTGAGATGGATTTTGAATTAAGATTTTAAAGGGGAGCGTGCGGCGCGGCAGCAGTCTGCGGCGAAGCCAATGCTTCCCAGACGTTTGAATGTGGCACTGAAATTTTCGTGCGCAGTCATCTGCCACTGGTGCAGGAAAATTCAGGAAACTTCAAAATTTCAAAAAAAATTTACGTCCGCTCCGCGGACGAGGATACTGGAGAGCCCCTGCCGCAAGGCCGGGGCTCTCTCTGCTTTCACAACACGTGCTCCCGAAAAGTAAATATTACATTTGTTTCACGTGGAACTGACGTATTTTTATTTATTTTTCAGTCTTCTTACGTACTTAACAGCTGCTGTTCCTGCCAGAGCTCCTTCGCCTACAGCCTTTGCCACCTGGAGAAGGCCTCCGTTGCAGTCACCTGCTGTGTAGAAACCAGGAATGAACGTAGCCATGTTTTCATCGAAGTCTATCTTTCCTTCCGGATCCACTACGCCGAGCTTTCTGGCCAGATCGATGGATGATGCTGTACCGATAGCTACAAAAACCCCGTCCACACTGAGCGTGCTCCCGTCTTTGAATTCGACCTGGTTGAGAAGATCTCCGCCGCTGACCGAAGCTATAGGCTTGTCGTTGACTTTGATGCCTTCAGGTACAGATGCTGTCATGCTGAGGCCGTTGGTGAGGATCGTGACTTCTGAAGCGAGCGGCTGGAGATGCTTAGCTTCGCTCACCGCGTATTCGCCGTTTCCGATGACCGCGACCGGGAGATTCTTGTAGAAGAAAGCGTCGCATACAGCGCAGTAGCTTACGCCCTTGCCCTCGAATTCATCGAGGCCCTTGATAGGGAGAGTCTTTCTGCTGGAGCCGGCAGCCAGGATGCAGGCAGCTGATTCGTAGACGCCGTGTGATGCTGTTACGTGGAAGAGACCATTGAGGTTTTCTATCTCGAAGATCTCGTCAGTGATCACTCTGACCCCGAGCCTTTCGGCGCCCTTGACCCCGTTTTCGAAGAGCTCCTTGGCGTCCACTCCTTCGGCGAAGCCGTAGTAATTATCTATTCTGGATGCTTTTCCTAGGGCTCCGCTGTCCTTGCCGATCACTATGACATTGAGCCCGGCGCGTACGGCGTATAAAGATGCTGAGATCCCGGCAGGCCCTTTGCCGATGATCAGCACATCGCACATTGTGATGTTTTCCATTTTTACCTCCGCTTTTACCAGCGTTCGTTTCTTATGTAATTAGGGATATAGTTTCTCTTTGGCTTGTACCAGATGCCTTTTTTTCTGAATTCTCTGATCCTTTCGAGCTCCATCTCGTCTATGATCTCCTGCTTGGTAGGAGTATCATAGATCTTTTTTATTATGATGCCACCGTCGAGCATGAGCATGAGCGGAAGCCTGTCGACTTCGAAGAGCTCGGTGAGCTTAGGCTGCTCGTCAAGATTCATCCTGCAGATCTTGACGACATCACTGTATTCCTCTGCTATCTCCGCGAGCTTCTCTTCGTTCTCAAAACTCTGCTGGACTATAGGCGTAAAGAGATTGATGATAACCGGATTGACTGAGAGGACTATCTCTTCGTCGAAGTTTTTATTTGTAATGTCTTCAAGTGCCATTTAAAAGTCTCCTTTTTTCAAACGATATTTAATAATATATATTTATCCACTGTTCCTGTGGATAATCCACAATTTCGCATATTTTATGAACATTTCTATTATACTACGGGCTTTCAGAGCTTATCTACAGAAGTTATCCACTTTTCAACAGGTTTACAGGGGTGAGAAAGTCAGAACAGGATTTTTGTGTGCATAACTTATCCACTTATCCACAGAAGTTATGCACAATATTATGCACTTATCCACAAAAGTTATACACATATCCACAGGTACCGGTGGATTATTTATCACATTATCATCCATTTGTGTGTGGAAAAATGCAGTTTTTCCACTATGAAAAGAGCAGGCGTTAATGTATAATATAACGAAAAAGTTCGGGAGGGGCGCTTTGCGTATGCCTTTACGCGTGTCTGCCGGACAGTAGTATCAAAGAAAGATGCATGAACGATCACATCTTAAAACTATGAAAAATGTACTTTTAGTATCAGGTTCTGAAAAAAGTATACAGGCGATAGCGTCTCTGGTCAGGAGCATTACAGAAGCTTCGGTCGAATCCGCGATAACAGCTGCTGAAGGCAGCCAGCTCATGGAATCGGGCCGATTCGACGCTATGATAGTAAATACTCCGCTGAACGATGGGCAGGGGATAGATCTTTGCGTATATGTTTGTGAAAAGCTGATGTATCCGGTGCTTCTCATGACGAATGATGTGACTTATAAAAGAGTCAGCGAGGATATCCGGAATAAAGGTATAATCATTATAGCCAGACCTGTTGAGAAAAAATCATATTCTGTACTGTGCGAAAGCCTGTTCACGCTGTGTGTCCTTATGAACAGGATGAGGGATGAGAACAGGCGGCTTCAGTCTGCTCTGGAAGAGACCAAGCTGGTGGCACGCGCCAAGTCAATGCTCATAAAAGATATGAACATGACAGAAGACCAGGCGCACAGGTTTATTGAGAAGCATGCCATGGACCTGAGGACTACCAGGCGGAATATCGCACAGAATATCATCAAGACATACTACAATAAATAATAAGAATTTATACCCTTTGAGTACGAAAGACGAGGCAAGAGATGGAGAAAAAGAAATATCTGCTGCTTGAAAACGGAAAAGTTTTCGAAGGCAAATCCTTCGGTGCCGGGGGCGATATAACCGGAGAAGTCGTATTTACAACGGCCATGACCGGTTATCTCGAGACGCTCACCGATCCAAGCTATTACGGTCAGATCGTTATTCAGACGTTCCCTCTGATCGGAAACTACGGAGTTATTCCAGAGGACTTTGAGAGCAGAAAGTCTTTTGTAAAAGGATATATTGTAAGAGACTGGTGTCAGGAGCCTTCCAATTTCAGAAATCAGGGAGATCTTGACACCTTTTTGCGGGAGCAGAATATTCCTGGTATCTACGGAATAGACACCAGAGCCCTTACAAGAATGGTAAGGGAGAACGGTGTTATGAACGGCATGCTCCTTTCAGAGCTTCCTGAAGATATCGATGCTGCTGTCGCCGAGCTTAAGAAATACACAATCGTAGAGGCGGTGGCATCCACTTCGACAGATAAAGAGGAGCATTACAACTATAAGGACGAACGTCCTGACTGGTCGGGCCTGTGTGATTTCGCCTGGCCGCCTGAGGAGCTGGGCGACAAGCCTCCTAAGAAGGTAGTCCTGCTCGATCTGGGCGCTAAGCGCAATATCGCGAGAGAGCTTTCAAGACACGGCTGCGATGTTACAGTAGTTCCTTACGACACAAAGGCTGACGAGATCATCGCTATGAAGCCGGACGGCATCATGCTTTCCAACGGTCCTGGAGATCCTTCGGAAAACGTTGAGGTCATAGCCGAGATCGCCAAGCTCTATCAGAGCGGCATTCCTATCTTCGGCATCTGCCTGGGACACCAGCTGCTGGCGCTCGCGGCAGGCGGACGTACAGAAAAGATGAAGTACGGCCACAGAGGAGCCAACCACCCGGTCAAGAGGCTGAGCGACGGACGTATCTTCATAACCAGCCAGAACCACGGCTACTGTGTAGTGGCTGACAGCCTCCCTGATTTCGCTGAGGAAAGCTACACAAACGCAAATGACGGCACCTGCGAAGGTGTTAATTATAAGGACAGACCGGTATTCTCAGTACAGTTTCACCCTGAAGCGTCAGGCGGACCGCACGATTCCGATTTTCTGTTCGAAGATTTTATCAAACTGATGGAGGAGGTCGACGTTAATGCCGTTAAATAGCAAGCTCAAGAAAGTAATGGTAATTGGTTCCGGACCTATCGTTATCGGACAGGCAGCGGAATTCGACTACGCCGGCACTCAGGCGTGCAGGGCGCTCAAGCAGGAAGGTCTCGAGGTAGTACTCGTAAACTCCAACCCTGCCACTATCATGACAGATAACCAGATGGCGGATGCCATCTACATCGAGCCGCTCACACTCGATGTCGTAAAGAGGATCATAAAGAAAGAAAAGCCTGACGGACTCCTGTCGACACTGGGCGGCCAGACAGGCCTCACCCTGTCCATGCAGCTGGCCAAGGAAGGCTTTCTCGAGGAGCAGGGAGTAATGCTCCTGGGAGCTAACCCTGAAACCATCGATAAGGCAGAGGACAGACAGCAGTTCAAGGATACTATGGAGGCTATCGGACAGCCTGTCATCCCTTCGATCGTAGTAAACGACGTAGAGTCGGCTGTTGATTTCGCCAATGAGATCGGCTACCCGATCATCATCCGTCCGGCGTTTACGCTCGGAGGCACAGGCGGCGGCATCGTAAACAACGAAGCTGAGCTCCGCGAGATCACTGCTAACGGCCTCAGGCTTTCACCTATCACACAGGTACTTGTAGAGAAGTCCATCGCTGGATGGAAAGAGATAGAGTTCGAGGTAATGAGAGACTCCAAGGGCAACGTTATCACAGTCTGCTCCATGGAGAACTTCGACCCGGTAGGAGTACACACAGGCGACAGTATCGTAATCGCTCCTTGTGTAACGCTTTCAGATAAAGAATACCAGATGCTCAGAAGCGCGGCTCTCAGCATCATTTCAGAGCTGAAGGTAGAAGGCGGCTGCAACTGCCAGTTCGCTCTTAAGCCGGACAGCTTCGAATACGCTGTAATCGAGGTAAACCCTAGAGTTTCCAGATCTTCAGCCCTGGCTTCAAAGGCAACAGGTTATCCTATCGCCAAGGTGGCAGCTAAGATCGCCATCGGCTTTACTCTCGACGAGATCAAGAATGCCGTAACAGGAAACACATACGCCTGCTTCGAGCCTGCTCTCGACTATGTAGTCGTTAAATTCCCTAAGTGGCCGTTCGACAAGTTCGTATACGCTAAGAGAACGCTGGGAACTCAGATGAAGGCTACAGGCGAGGTAATGGCCATAGGCCAGACCTTCGAGGAAGCCCTTATGAAAGCTGTCAGAGGCTGTGAGATCGGCCATAAGACACTCGACGCGGAGCACCTGAGAGCTAAGTCGGACGAAGAGATCCGCGATAAGATCAGCGTATGCGACGACGAGAGGCTGTTCGTGCTCTATCAGGCTCTTTCAAGAGGAATCGCGACTGTAGATGAAATACACGATATAACGAAGATCGACAAGTGGTTCCTCGAAAAGATCGTAAATATAGTAAATATGGAGAAACGTCTTGGCAGCGAGAAGCTGGACGATACGCTTTATCTCGACGCTAAGAAGATGTCCTTCCTCGATACAGAGATAGAGCGCCTTTCAGGCCAGACTATCCAGAACAAGCGCCACGCCGTCTACAAGATGGTAGATACATGCGCCGCGGAGTTCGATGCCGAGACACCTTACTTCTACTCGACATATGACGATGAGAATGAAGCTGAGTCCTTCATCAGAGAGCAGAAGCGCGAGGATGATCCTAAGGGAACTATCATCGTATTCGGATCAGGCCCTATCAGGATCGGACAGGGTATAGAGTTCGACTATTCGTCAGTACAGTGCGTATGGGCTCTTAAGAAGGCGGGATACGAGGTTGTCATAGTAAACAACAACCCTGAGACAGTATCCACTGACTTCGATACTGCTGACAGGCTGTACTTCGAGCCGCTCACTGATGAAGACGTCATGAACATCATCAATACCGAGAAGCCGGATGCTGTTGTAGTAGCTTACGGCGGCGGAACTGCCATCAAGCTCACAAAGCACCTTAACGAGCACGGCGTACGCATACTCGGAACACCTGCCGACAGTATAGACATGGCAGAGGACAGAGAGAGATTCGACGAGCTCCTGGGAGAGCTCCAGATAAAGCGCGCTGAGGGCCTTACTGTAATGACTACAGAAGAGGCTCTGGAAGCAGCCAACAGGATCGGATATCCTGTACTCATGCGTCCTTCCTACGTACTGGGCGGCCAGAACATGATCATCGCCTTCGACGATGACGATATCAAGGAATACATGGCTATCATCCTCAGGCAGGATATAGAGAACCCTATCCTCATAGACAAGTACCTGCAGGGCATAGAGCTCGAGGTAGACGCTATCTGCGACGGAAAGGACATCCTGATCCCTGGTATCATGGAGCATATCGAGAGGACAGGTATCCACTCAGGAGACTCGATCGCTGTATATCCTGCATGGAACATCACAGACGACATTATAGAAAAGATCATAGACCAGTCAGCTAAGCTGGCTCTTTCGATGAAGACTCTCGGCCTGGTAAACATCCAGTACCTGATCTACCACAATGACCTCTATGTCATTGAGGTAAACCCGAGATCATCGAGAACAGTACCTTACATCAGCAAGGTAACAGGCGTACCTATGGTAGAGCTCGCTACACGCGCTATGCTCGGCGAAAAGCTCGCTGACATGGGCTACGGCACAGGCCTCTACAGAAAGAGCGCTTACTATGCTGTAAAGGTTCCGGTATTCTCATTTGAGAAGCTGATAAACGTAGATACTCATCTGGGACCTGAAATGAAATCCACAGGAGAAGTACTCGGCATCGCTTCTACACTCGAAGAAGCCCTCTACAAGGGTCTCGTAGCAGCAGGCTACAAGATGAAGAGGAACGGCGGAGTACTCATCACCGTAAGGGACAGAGACAAGCCGGAGATCGCCGATATAGCCAGAGGCTTCGCGGAGCTCGGATTCGACCTCTACGCTACAGAAGGAACAGCCAGGGTCATCGAAGGCGAAGGCATGACAGTCCATCACGTAGACAAGATCCACGAGTCCGACAACAATTGCATGACAGTCATAGAGAGAGGCATCGTAGACTACGTTATCTCAACTGACTCGAGAGGACGTATCCCTACAAAGGATTCAGTAAGGATCAGAAGAAAGACAGTAGAGCACGATATTCCGTGCCTGACTTCAATAGATACCGCCAACGCTCTCGTAAAGAGCCTCAGATCCAGATTTACACAGGACTGCACTGAGCTCGTAAATATCAACGACATGAGGGAAGAGCGTCAGAAGCTCCACTTCATGAAGCTGAGCGGAACCAGCAACGACTATATATACTTCAACTGCTTCGACCAGCATATCGACAATCCGGGAGGACTCTCGGTAATGCTCTCAGACAGGCACCTGGGAATCGGCGGAGACGGTATCTGCCTCATCTATCCATCGAAGATAGCTGACGCGCGCGTAGAGCTGATAAATAAAGACGGTACAGACGGAGGCCTTTCCGGCAACGCTCTCAGATGCGTAGGAAAATACCTGCACGATTCGGGTATCGCTCCTAAGGATACCGTAACAGTAGAGGCCGATAACGAGCTTCTCGAGATAGATCTCATCAAGAGATACGGCGAAGTTGTAGCAGCAAGCGTAGACATGGGCGAAGTACGCCTGGAGCCTGAGCTCATTCCGGTAAATATCGCGGCCGATAAGGTCATAGACGAGCCGGTAACTATAGGCAGCAGGGACTACAACATCACATGCGTGAGCATAGGCAACCCTCACTGCGTGGTATTCGTCAAGAATGTGGACAATATCGACGTTCCTAAGATCGGACCGGTATTCGAGCACAACAAGCTGTTCCCTGAACGTACAAATACAGAATTCGTAAAAGTCATAAGCCCGACTAAGATCAAGATGAGAGTATGGGAGCGCGGAAACGGTGAAACATGGGCATGCGGCACGGGAGCATGCGCTGCAGTCGTAGCGGCTGTTGAGAACGGTTTCTGTGAAAAGGACAAGGAGATCACTGTCCAGCTGATCGGCGGAGAACTGAAGATCCTCTACTCGCACGGCAGAGTAAGGCTTACAGGAGACTGCCGCCAGATCTTCGAAGGAAACATTATCGTATAGCGCTTTATCCTAGGAGAAAGAAATATGAAAGATTTAAAGTACATCTTCGTTACCGGGGGCGTCGTATCAGGCCTCGGCAAAGGTATAACGGCCGCTTCGCTGGGCAGGCTGCTCAAAGCTAAGGGATATAAAGTGATATCCCAGAAACTGGACCCGTATATCAACGTCGATCCGGGAACTATGAGCCCGTATCAGCACGGCGAAGTATTCGTAACAGAGGACGGCGCTGAAACAGACCTGGACCTCGGACATTACGAAAGATTCATAGACGAGAACCTTAACAAGTACTCCAACCTGACTACAGGCAAGGTATACTGGAACGTTCTCAATAAGGAGCGCAGAGGCGACTACCTGGGAGAAACTATCCAGGTCATCCCTCACATCACAAATGAGATAAAGAATTTCATATACTCAGTAGGTAAAAAGGCTGACGCCGATATCGTAATCACAGAGATAGGCGGAACGACCGGCGACATAGAGAGCCAGCCGTTCATCGAAGCTATCCGTCAG
Organism: Bacillota bacterium; assembly: GCA_028724585.1. GTDB lineage: Bacteria > Bacillota > Clostridia > Peptostreptococcales > Anaerovoracaceae > RUG708. Next base: position 107,961 of record JAQYCQ010000019.1, read on the forward strand.
CTTTCTCTGGAAGTAGGCAGCGAAAACACCCTGTTCATCCACGTGACTCTGATCCCTTATCTCGAGGGATCAGGCGAGTTCAAGTCAAAGCCGACCCAGCACTCGGTCAAGGAGCTCCGCTCCATGGGCGTTTCTCCTGACATCATCGTGGCACGCTGCAGCATGCCTGTAACTGACAGCATCCGCCGCAAGATATCCCTGTTCTGCAACGTTCCGGAGGACTGCGTCATCAACAACACCACAGTACCTGTGCTTTACGAGGCTCCTATGATGCTCGAGGAGAGCAATTTCTCCAAGATAGTCTGCAGAGAGCTGGGTCTCGAAGACCGCGAGAGCGACATGTCAGAATGGGAAGCTATGATCAAGCGCATCCATTCCAGCCACAGGAAGGTCAAGATCGGCCTGGTAGGAAAATACGTAAAGCTGCATGATGCTTACCTGTCAGTAGCCGAAGCCCTCAGGCACGGCGGCTGGGAAAACAGCGCGAATGTAGAGATAGATTGGATAAACTCAGAGGAAGTCGTTAACGACACTGTAGACAAGATGCTCTCAGACTGCGACGGTATCCTCATACCGGGCGGATTCGGCGACAGAGGCATCGAAGGCAAGATCACAGCTATCAAATACGCTAGGGAGCACGACATCCCTATGCTCGGCATCTGCCTGGGCATGCAGCTGGCTGTAGTGGATTTCGCCAGGAACGTACTCGGCTTATCCGACGCCAACTCCAGCGAATTCGCTCCTGAATGCGGTTCGCCTGTCATCCACTGGATGGCTGACCAGCGCGGAAACATCCAGATGGGCGGAACTATGAGACTGGGAGCTTACCCTTGCGACATCAAGCCGGACACAAGGCTGGCCGACGCTTACGGCGCGGCTAATACTGAGGTTCAGGAACGCCACAGACACAGATACGAGTTCAACAACTCATACAGAGAGCGTTTCGAGAACGCAGGCGTGGTATTCTCGGGACTTTCACCTGACGGCAGACTGGTAGAGGCTATGGAGATCCCTGACAAGAGATTCTTCATCGGCGTACAGTTCCACCCTGAATTCAAGAGCAGGCCTAACAAGGCTCATCCGCTCTTCAGAGAACTTATCAAGGCTGCCCTCAAGTACAGAGAAGAACGCACAGGAAGCTCCGAAGACGCTGAATAAAGACCGGGACGGCAGAAGCTATGATATACAGCACTAAGACCTTGAAAATGGCCGTGATAGGCGACCCCATAGACCATTCCATATCTCCCTTCATGCACGGCAGGATAATAGAAGAGCACGGCTATGACGCGCTCTATATCCCTGTGCTTGTCCATGGAGACGAGACAGGCAGATTCACAGATGCCGCGAAATACCTGGGCTTCAGCGGCTTCAATGCCACAATGCCCCACAAGATCAATCTTCTGGACATAGTGGACCACGTGGATCCGGCAGCCGCCTATTGCGGAGCGATAAATACAGTAAAGATCAGAAACGGCGAAGCCTCCGGCTACAATACCGATGCTCCCGGCCTTCTCGCTGCCCTTAAAAACAGGGAATTCGAGATAAAAGGAGCTAAGGTCATGATCATAGGCGCGGGCGGAGCATCAGGCGCCGCGGCGCACGCTTTCGGTTCTGCGGGAGCATCGTCTATAACTGTCCTCAACAGGACTCTGGCAAAAGCTGAACAGCTCACGTCGGATATAGACTGCGCCAGGGCGAAGGAATTAGATCAGGAAAACCTGAGATCCTGCGCCGCGGAAGCTGACCTAATCGTCAACTGTACACCGCTGGGAATGACAGGCGTAAAAGGTGATTTCGACGATCTTTCCTTCCTGGACGATACCAAAGCCTTTGTCGCTGACCTCATCTACAACCCATGGAGGACTAAATTCCTTGCGCGGGCGGAAGAAAGAGGCCTGAAGGTGATGAACGGCCTGGATCTGCTGATATATCAGGGACTGCTCTCATTCCAGATCTTCACCGATATAGAACTGGATCTGGACGCGGAATACCGGTATCTTTTCCCTTTATGCAGGGAAAGGCTGTCGCTGTAAGATCAGCGGTTTACGCCGCCTCCGGCGGCAGGGTCCGCGGAGCGGACGCAGAGTGAGCTGTTTTACTTCGTCATAACAATGATTTTGGCAAATGTTTTACGGCGACAGTACTGTAAAATACCTTTATACAATAAAAATTTCGTATACATAAATTGAATTTTATGTTGACAAGTGCTTAGAGTGATAGTATATTAAGCATTGTGAAAAGCAAAGGCGCTATAGATCGTACGATCTGTGGCGCTTTTTTATTTTGATCATCAAATCGGATTGTATCCCGGCTGACCGGCCGGCGACAGTTGGATTTAGATAATAAGCCTCAAATGAAATTAAATGTATCTTTGTGAAAGGAGCATACTTATGGAAAAGGTAAATGAGATCTTCGGCAGTATGGTATTCAACGACGCTGTCATGAGAGAACGCCTTCCAAAACAGACTTACAAGGCTCTCAAGGAGTCTATCGAGACTAACAAGGAACTGACTATGGATGTGGCGAATGTCATCGCCGCGGAGATGAAGAACTGGGCTATCGAAAACGGCGCTACACACTTCGCTCACTGGTTCCTGCCTCTGTCAGGCGTAAACGCTGAGAAACACGATGCCTTCATTTCACCTGTAGGCGACGGCACAGTCATCATGGACTTCTCAGGCAAAGAACTTATCAAAGGCGAGCCGGACGGCTCCAGCTTCCCTTCAGGCGGCATCAGAGCCACTTTCGAAGCAAGGGGCTATACTAACTGGGATCCGACTTCATACGCTTTCATCAAGGAAAAGACTTTATGCATACCTACAGCTTTCGCAGCTTACGGCGGCGAAGCTCTGGACCAGAAGACTCCTCTCCTGAGATCTATGGACGAGATCAACAAGCAGGCTATGAGGATCATGAAGATCTTCGGCATGGATGATGTAAAGAAAGTCATCACTTCTGTAGGAGCTGAACAGGAATACTTCCTCGTAAACAAAGACGCATATTTAAAGAGGCCTGACCTTATCTACACAGGCAGGACGCTCTTCGGCGCTAAGCCTCCTAAGAGACAGGAACTCGATGACCATTATTTCGGCGCTATCAACCCGAGGGTCAAGGAATTCATGGAAGACCTGGACACAGAGCTCTGGAAGCTGGGCATCCCATCCAAGACAGAGCACAACGAGGTGGCACCGGCTCAGCACGAGATGGCACCTATTTATTCAGAGACAAATGTGGCACTCGACCAGAACCAGCTCAGCATGGAATTCATGAGGAAGATCGCCCGCAGACACGGTATGGTATGCCTGCTCCACGAGAAACCTTTCGCAGGAGTCAACGGCTCAGGCAAGCACGTAAACTGGTCTATTTCAACTGATACAGGGGTCAATCTCCTCGATCCGGGCGACAACCCTAAGAAGAACATGATCTTCATGCTCATGCTGATCGCGGTCATCCAGGCAGTAGACGATTATCAGGATCTGCTCAGATGCTCTGTAGCATCTGCCGGCAACGACCACAGACTCGGCGGAAACGAAGCTCCTCCTGCTATCATGTCCATCTTCCTCGGCGACGAGATCGGCTATGTAGTAGACAAGATCATCGCAGGCGAAGAGATCCATATGGACAAGAGCGGCCTGTTCGCGCTCGGAGCTCACGTTCTCCCTTCATTCAAGAAGGATTCCACAGACAGGAACAGAACTTCCCCGTTCGCCTTCACAGGCAACAAGTTCGAATTCAGAATGCCTGGTTCAGAGCAGTCCATCGGCGACATATGCTGCGTCCTCAACACTATCGTAGCAGAATCGCTGGAGCAGTACGCTGACAAGCTCGAGGGTACTAACGACCTGGCAGGCGACCTCAGGAAGCTGACTAAGGATGTCCTTACAAAACACCAGAGGATCATCTACAACGGCGACAACTACACTGAAGAATGGGTAGCGATCGCTGAGAAGAGAGGCCTCCTCAACCTGACAAGCACAGCGGATGCCGTTAAGGAATCCTGCAATAAAAAGAACATAGAGCTCTACAAGAAGCACGGCATCTTCACAGAGACAGAGATTCGCGCGAGATTCGAGGTACAGCTCGAGAATTACGCTAAGATGATCAACATCGAAGCTCTGACAATGATAGACATGGCCCGCAAGTTCATAGCACCGGCCGTAAGCGCTTACAGCGCAGACCTCGCTGAGACTGCCATATCCAAGAAGGATCTGGGAGTAAACGCAAACGCTGAACTCAAGACCCTCAACAGGATCTCAGACCTTGCTGAAGTACTCGGCGAGAAGATAGATCTTCTTGAAGAAGCTGTAGTAAAGGCAGGCGACTTCGATACAGTAGAATCAGCCTCATACTTCCACGACAGCGTCATCCCTAAGATGACAGAGCTCAGGCTCGTAGCAGACGAGCTCGAAACACTGACATGCAAAGAATACTGGCCGTTCTCAAGCTACGGCGACCTGCTGTTCAGCGTTCAGTCATAATAAAGCCCAAAAGGTTATACAACTAATATATGCACACACAAGGAGAATCCGTTCCATGCTGCCGTCCGGGCAGCATGGCGCTGGAAGCTCCGCATACCGCTCAGCCATAGCGGTCAATCTCCAGTAAGTATTTCCTTTACATATACTTAATTTCATTTGCGGGCCGTTCGGCCGGCGCCGGTTTCGGCTCCGGCCGGGCGATCTGTAAATCAAAACGACCATTCAAAGCAATTCTATTCCTGAAAGCCGCATTTCCGATGCGGCTTTTTCCATGCCCTGAATAACGGATTGCCGCGTGCGGCTCTTCTGATATAATGGGTTATCAGGAGGTAGAAGGTATGAATATTCCAATGGCGCTGGTGAGCCTCATAGTGCCTTTCATATATATTTTCGGAGGGATACTGACCCTTACGCACCCGCCCGAGTACGGCAGCAGCAGACCGGCTTACAGGACGGAATACGCTAAAAAGAGCCGCAGGACCTGGGATTACGCTAATCACAGCTTCAGCGTTGTATGTATCTTTATGGGGATATATCTGGCCGCTTTTACAGGCCTGGTAGACGCTATACTGAGAAAGTTCCCGGCAGGCTTTGCCTGGGCAGCGACCGTCGCGCTCATCATAGTACAGATAGTCCTGGTGCTCCTGCCGAGAGGCTATGTCGAAAAGAACCTCAAGTTCCTTTATGACGAAAATGGGGAGGAAAGATTCCCGGATGATATAGATGTTAAAGAAGAGGAAGATGATGGCTGGGAAGACTGGGACACCTGGGTAGGCGCTAAAGAAAAGGACAAAGAAGACGGATGGCTGGACTGGGACGAATGGCTTAAGCAGCGCGATAAGGAGCTGGATGAAGAGAGAGCCAGGAAAAAAGCCGCTGAGGAAGGTGAAACTGCCGCAGCCGAAGATGGAGAAGACAGCAGTTCTGACAGGGATGGCAGGGAGGAAGGAAAATGATAGTATTGCAGTTGATATTGAGCCTGATCATACCGGCTGTATTGATAGTCGGCGGGCGCAGATATATAAAAGACCAGCCGGCTTATGGAGAAAAAAGGTTTCTCAGATTTCACTCGAAAAGAGCCGCGGCTTCGGAAGAGGCCTGGCACTTTGTAAATAACCTGTACGCGCACATGCTGTACGGGTCGGGACTCAGCATCGGCGGGGTGACGGTAATATTTTTCCTGGTGGCATCCCATTATGTGACTCACAGGTGGATACTCTGCATTTCACTCATGATCGTACAGATCGTTGGCAGCATCGTGCTCCCGGCTCTCACAGCGTATTTTATGCTTCGACGCATGTACGACAAGGACGGGCTTCCGACGGAGCCGGATCCGGATGATGAAGAGGAGCAGGAAGAAAATGCCATAGCCGCTGAAGGGATTGAAGTCACACAGGAAGATCCTGACAGTGACGATGCGGATGACTTGAAAGAGGAAATCGTTGATGAAGACAAGGATCAGGAATAAAAGTGAATACAAATAAATATATATTTTTACAGAAAATATGAAACTCTGAGGCGGCGCGAGAGCGCCGTTTTTACTTTTTACGATCAACTTTATCAGAACGTAAATAAAATCGCTTAAAATGGAGATCAGAGCTTATCACAGGCTTTTGCCGGTCTGTGGCTTCCGCGGAGCGGTATGTGAGCGGAGCTCACGGTATCGGCAGGCGCTTTTGTACTCTTTTTATTTTTCTCATTGATTTAGACCTGTCGATTTTATATAATACAAGTTAATCATGTTCAATGATTGTAATTTATTCCGCAGTTATTTACATATTAATATCATAAAGCTATGACCGGGAGGAGTAGCCGGAGAAGCGCAGTAAAAGGGAACGGCATCGTGACTGAAAGTGCCGTCTGGACAGCTGCCGGTGAATAACACCCGAGAGCCTGTTCTTCGAAACCGTTTCGGCGGCGGGTAGGGGAACACGTCTGACGCGCGTTACTGTGTCGAGAGAGGACGCCTCCGGCGTCAATGCGGGTGGTACCGCGGTTATGTGATTAATCGTCCCTGCAGCTGTATATGCTGCGGGGATTTTTTATTTGGAGGAATTGCAATGCAGATTAATGAAGATCTGATCGGATACCTCGGGGATCTTTCAAGGCTCTACCTCAGCGATGACGAGAAGAAGAGCATGGAATCCGATCTCACGGATATCCTCAATTATGTAGACAAGCTCAGTGAGCTCGATACTGCCGGCATGCCGGAGATGTCTCATCCTTTCGAGGATGTGAACAGCTTCCGCGAGGACGAGGTCGTGAACCACGACGACAGGGAGAGACTGCTGGCTAACGCGCCGGAGAAGCGCGGTTCGTATTTCAAGGTATTTAAGACTGTTGAGTAGGGAGAGGACATGGAAATAAGAGATCTGACTGCCCTCGAGCTCGGGCAGAAGATAAAGAGCGGCGAGATAAAGGTCAGGGAGGCTGCTGAGGCTTACCTGGACGCCGTAGAAGAAAAAGACGAAAAAGTAAACGCGTATATCACTGTTACTAAAGAAGACGCGCTGGCGAGAGCCGATGAGGTTCAGGAGATCCTGGACAAGGGCGGCTTCGAGGGAAGCAGGCTGGCAGGAGTGCCTGTCGCTGTAAAGGACAATCTCTGCACAGAGGGCGTTCTCACAAGCGCGGCTTCACATATCCTGGACAACTTCGTTCCCCCTTACAGCGCGACTGCTGTGATGAAGACAAAGGAAGCCGGCGCTGTAATGCTGGGCAAGGCAAATATGGACGAGTTCGCCATGGGCGGCTCGACGGAGACTTCCTTCTTCGGAGCCTGCGGCAATCCTTGGGATACTTCAAGGGTTCCGGGCGGTTCTTCAGGCGGAAGCGCCGCGGCTGTAGCGGCCGGTATGGCTCCTTACGCTCTTGGCTCTGATACAGGCGGTTCCATCAGGCAGCCGGCTGCTTTCACAGGATTGACAGGCATAAAGCCGACCTACGGCAGTGTTTCACGATACGGCCTTCTGGCCTACGCTTCGTCACTTGACCAGATAGGACCTATCGCTCACGATGTCAAGGACGCGGCTGCTGTACTCGAGATGATCTCGGGAAAGGACGACAGAGACAGCACTTCCATCATCGATAGTCCGTTCGATTTCAGCGCTTCCATCGCTGATCCTGACGATCCTTCAGCGTCTGTCAAAGGCATGAAGATCGGCCTTCCGTCCAACTGCTTCGGCAAGGGACTCGATCCGGAGATCGACAAGGCTATAAAGGACGCGGCTAAGCTTCTGGAGAGCGAAGGTGCCATAGTGGAGGAATTCGAGCTTCCTAACCTGGACTACGCGGTTCCGGCTTATTACATCATCGCCTGCGCGGAGGCCTGCTCCAACCTGTCACGTTATGACGGCATCAAGTACGGCCTGAGGACCAAAAAGGCAGAGGATATCATCGAGACTTACTATAAATCAAGGAGCGAGGGCTTCGGCACAGAGGTCAAACGCAGGATCATGCTCGGCTCCTTCGTGCTGAGCTCCGGCTACTTCGACGCTTACTACAAGAAAGCCCTGCAGGTAAGGGGACTCATAAAGAGATCCTTCGACGACGCGTTCAAGAAGTACGATATGATCGTCAGCCCGGTCAGCCCGACTACGGCTTACAAGATCGGCGGTCAGATCAGCGATCCTGTCGCTATGTACATGGCCGATATCTATACGGTATCTATAAACCTTACAGGCGTTCCTTCTATCTCGCTCCCTTGCGGATTCAGCTCGGAAGGACTTCCTATCGGCATGCAGCTGATAGGAGATTCCTTCTCGGAGGATAAGCTGATAAAGGTTTCATCGGCTTATCAGGAACTCACAGATCACCATAAGCAGAGACCTGCTGTGTTCGTTAAAGGCGGAGCAGACAGCCTTCCTGTACTCAAGAAAGAAAGGAGCGTGGAAGAATAATGGAATATGAAGTAGTCATGGGACTGGAAGTCCATGTAGAGCTCTCCACAAAGACCAAGATCTTCTGCGGATGCTCCACAGAGTTCGGCGGCGAGCCTAACTCACATACATGCCCTGTCTGCATGGGTATGCCGGGATCCCTTCCGGTACTCAATAAGGGAGTTGTAGACCGCGCTATTAAGACCGGCCTGGCTTTCCACTGCGATATCCAGTACTCCAACATGTTCGACAGGAAGAACTATTTCTATCCTGACCTTCCTAAGGATTATCAGATCTCGCAGCTGTATCATCCTATCTGTCTCAACGGATACATCGAGATCGAGAATCCGGCTCCGGGACAGGATCTGGACGAGTACGGAATGATCCGCGACAAGGGCGCCTATGCCGCTGACGGAACGGGCAACTCAGAGATAAAATCAACTAAGCTTACTCCGGCTCCGGAGGGTGTAAAGCGTATCAGGCTCCACGAGATCCACATGGAAGAGGATGCCGGCAAGCTGGTTCATGAAGCTGCCGCTACTATGATCGACTACAACAGATGCGGAGTCCCTCTGCTGGAGATAGTTTCCGAGCCTGACTTCAGAAGCGCTGACGAAGTAGTAGAGTACCTCGAGAAGATCCGTGAGATGCTGGTATATATGAACGTATCGGACTGCAAGATGGAAGAGGGCTCTATGAGAGCCGATGTAAACCTCTCGGTACGTCCTAAGGGCTCGGACAAGTTCGGCACAAGGACAGAGATGAAGAACATCAACTCCCTCAAGTCCATAAAGAATGCCATAGAGTTCGAAGCTAAGCGCCAGATGGACATCCTCAACGCAGGCGGCACCATCAGCCAGGAAACACGCAGATGGGACGAGGAGAAGAGCGAGACTTTCGTGATGCGTTCCAAGGAGAACGCTCAGGATTACAGGTATTTCCCGGATCCTGACCTCGTGCCTGTAAAGATCACAGACCTCTGGGTCAAGAAGATGCAGGGAGAAATGCCTGAGCTTCCTCAGGACAAGCGCAGACGCTACACAGAGGATCTTGGGCTCACTGCTGAAACAGCACGTACTATCACTTCGGAAAAGGCTCTGGCAGACCTGTTCGACCAGGCTTACGACATCTGTGGTTTCGCCCGCGACACAGCCAACACCATAACTGTAGACCTCATCGGCATCATAAAGGAAGCCGGCGGAGAGCCAGCTGATATCGATATCGATCCGGCTAAGTTCGCCAAGATCATCGAGCTGGTCTCAGAAGAAAAGATCAACAGGAACGTCGGCCGCGACTTAGTCAAGGAGCTCTATCTCCACGGCACAGATCCTGAGCAGTACGTCAAGGAAAACGGCCTTATGATCGAGAACGATCTCTCGGTCATCGGTTCCCTCATCGATGACGTACTCGCTGAATTCCCTCAGTCAGTAGCTGACTACAAGTCCGGCAAGAAAAAGGCCTTTGGATTCATGGTCGGCCAGGTGATGAGGAGACTCAAAGGCAAAGGATCGCCTCGCGCGGTAAACGGACTCCTGAAGGAGAAGCTGGATGGAACTGCTTACGATCCGGAAAAAGCTGCTCTGGAAGAGAAGCTTAAAAAGGCCCAGAAGGCTGAAGAAGCAGCCCAGAAAGCCGCTGAGAGCGCTGATAAGGCTGTTTCACGTGAAACTTACCAGCCGCAGCTCACAGCTGCTGAGAAGGCTCTGCAGAGAGCTCAGGACGGCTCAGATGAAAAGGCTGAAGGTGAAGACCGTATCGCTTTCCAGCCTAACAGATACCGTACACATACCTGCGGCGAGCTCAGGGAATCGAACATCGGCGAGCACGTTAAGGTTTCCGGATGGCTGCAGACTGTCCGCGACCACGGCGGCATAGTATTCCTCGACCTCAGAGATTTCTACGGCGTAACTCAGATCGTCGTAAACGAAGATATGATCAGCGGCATCAGCAAGGAAACTGTAATAGAGGTCGAAGGCGATGTCATAAGAAGAGACGAAGAGACCGTCAACCCTAACATCGCTACAGGTCTTGTAGAAGTAAAGGCAGAGAAGGTCACTGTACTCGGCCCTTGCAAGTCTTCGCTCCCGTTCGAGGTTGAAAGATCAAAGGAGACTCGTGAGGACGTAAGGCTCACGCACAGGTATCTGGACCTGAGAAACCCTGCTGTAAGGGACAATATGATCTTCAGATCCAAGGTCATCCAGTACCTGAGACACAAGATGGAAGACCTCGGCTTCCTGGAAGTCCAGACTCCTATCCTGGCAGCATCGTCGCCTGAAGGCGCCAGAGACTATCTGGTACCGAGCAGAAAGCACAAGGGCAAGTTCTACGCCCTTCCTCAGGCTCCTCAGCAGTTCAAGCAGCTGCTCATGGCCTCAGGCTTCGACAGGTACTTCCAGATCGCTCCTTGCTTCAGAGACGAGGACGCCAGACTTGACAGGTCGCCGGGCGAATTCTACCAGCTGGACTTCGAGATGGCCTTCGCTACACAGGAAGATGTATTTGCTGTAGCGGAGAAGGTAATGTACGATACATTTACTCACTTCTCAGATCTCCCTGTTTCTAAGCCGCCTTTCAGGAGGATCACTTACAGGGACGCTATGCTGAAATACGGTTCAGATAAGCCGGATCTCAGAAACCCTCTGATCATCATCGACCTGAGCGACTTCTTCGCCAAGGTGGACTTCGCTCCGTTCAGAGGCAGGATCGTAAGGGCTATCAGGGTTCCTGGCGCTATCAAGCAGTCAAAGTCATGGTTCAAGTCCATGGAAAAGTACGCTCTCAGCATAGGCATGAAGGGCCTCGGATATATCAGCGTCAAGGACGATATGACATACAAGGGACCTATAGACAAGTTCATGACTGACGAGCAGAAGGTCGAGATCGCCAAGCTGGCTGAGCTGCAGCCGGGCGACGTTCTCTACTTCATCAGCGACGAGCCGGGTATGGTAGAGAAGTACGCCGGACAGATCAGAAACGAGGTCGCTGACCGCCTCGGCATGATAGATAAAGACAGATTCGAGTTCTGCTACATAGTAGATTTCCCTATGTACGAGATCAACGAAGAGACAGGCAAGCTGGACTTCACGCATAACCCGTTCTCCATGCCTCAGGGCGAGATGGACGCGCTCATGAACAAGGATCCGCTCGATATCTACGCTTACCAGTACGATATAGTCTGCAACGGCTATGAGCTCTCTTCAGGAGCTGTAAGAAACCACAGGCCTGACATCATGGTCAAGGCCTTCGAGATCGCCGGCTACGATGAAGAGGTCGTTAAGAAGAAGTTCGGAGCTCTCTACCATGCTTTCCAGTACGGAGCGCCTCCTCACGCGGGAATGGCTCCGGGAGTCGACAGGATAGTAATGCTGCTGACAGGCGAGGAGAATATCCGTGAGGTAATCACATTCCCTCTGAACTCCAACGCGGAAGACCTCATGTTCGGTTCGCCGGGCGAGGTTACAGAGCAGCAGCTCAGAGAAGTACATATAAAGATAAGGTAATCTATCTTTCGGGGGAAAGCCTTTTGCAGAGGCTCCCTCCGGGAGCAGGCGCGCGTTTGCGGTTCCGGCTGTTTCGGCAGTTTTCGGGATCGGGACGGGCGCGTTTTTTCGTGCCGGAACGGCGGGGCGCGGAAGTGTCCGCGGAGCGGTCGTCAGCCGGCCGCCGCGGGGAGCATAGGGCGGCCGGGGCGGATTTTTTTATCATTATTTTTCTTTAAACTCATATAAAACGTTGAAATTGCGAGCTTACAGAACTTTTCTTTATCGCTGTTTTTCTCTTTTTGTATCAGACATTTGTGTTATACTATATTTGAATTTGCGATAATAATCTTGATCAGCAGCTTTCTCTGAACGGACTGACTCTGGACCCGGTGTTGATATACATTCACATGCTGCTGCGGCCGGGCGTTTTGCGGGGTCGGTTTTCCTTTTATATTTAACTGAGAACAGGAAGTGAAATATTGGGTAAAGCAATAGCTATTTTTAATCAGAAGGGCGGCGTAGGCAAAACTACGACTAATATAAATCTCGCCGCGTGCCTGGCTCTCAAGGGCCAGAAGGTACTGCTCCTGGATATAGACCCTCAGGGCAATACGACCAGCGGACTTGGCATTTCCAAGAGAGGACTTTCCGACACCATGTATGACGTGCTCATGGTCGATGATTACGATCCGCGACAGGCGGTAAAACATACCATGATCGATAATATGGATATAATCCCGGCCAGCGTGGAGCTGGCCGGAGCGGAAGTGGAAATGGTAAAGCTGCAGGGACGCGACAGGCGCCTTAAGACAGCTCTCGACAAGATAAAAGACGATTACGATTTCATCTTCGTCGACTGTCCGCCTTCGCTGGGACTGCTCACGATAAATTCGCTGACGGCAGTGGACAGCGTGCTCATACCGATCCAGTGCGAGTTCTACGCGCTCGAGGGAGTGAGCCAGCTGATGAGCACCATCGCTCTCGTCAAGAAGAGTATGAACAGAAGCCTGACTATACAGGGCGTTATCCTCAGCATGTTCGACGGCAGGACGAACCTTTCCATCCAGGTGGTGGAGGAAGTAAAGAAGTATTTCAAGGAAAAGGTCTACAGCACGGTCATTCCGAGAAATGTCAGGCTGGCGGAAGCTCCGGGTTACGGGCTGCCTATCGTGGAGTACGATCCCCGTTCGGCGGGTGCCAAGGCCTACATGCAGTTCGCTGACGAATTCCTGAAGCAGGAAAAGAAGCGGGCGAAGAAGGCAGCAGGCGATAGGTAATAGATAGATAACAGAGGGATAAAACTGATAGTCAGACGCGATCCGCCGGCGTGTACGGGCGGCAGCTATGTGAAACAATGATAAAGGACATTGGGGAGATATAAAGATGGCAGGAAGATCCGGGAGCAAAAAAGGAGGCGGTCTGGGCCGCGGCCTCGACATATTATTTGAGGACTCTATGATAAACGACGAGGTCTCAGTGGAAAATAAAGGGGAGAACAATTCGATAAATTTCATAAGCGTATCGGATATTTTTCCGAATTCCGCTCAGCCGAGAAAGCGTTTTGATGAGGCAAAGCTGAAAGCGCTGGCCGATTCTATAAAGGAGCACGGAGTGCTGCAGCCGATAATAGTCAGGCCTCACGCCAGCAGATATGAGATAGTGGCAGGCGAGCGCAGGTGGCGGGCGTCGAAGATGGCAGGGCTGGAGGAAGTGCCTTGTATCGTGCATGATTTCACGGACCGCGAGAACATGCTCATGGCGCTCATCGAGAACATGCAGAGAGAAGACCTGAACCCGGTCGAGGAGGCAAACGCCTTCCACGAGATGATGAATATGTACGGACTGACTCATGAAGAGATCTCGAAGACAGTAGGAAGGAGCAGGCCTTACATCACCAACTCCATGAGGCTGCTCAAGCTTCCGCAGGAGGTTCAGGAGCTCATATCCGAAGGAAAACTTTCCGGCGGACACGCCAGGGCCCTGGCAGGAGTCGGCGATACTGACGAACAGTTAAGGCTGGCCAGGCTCTGTGTAGAGAAAAAACTGTCCGTGAGACAGCTCGAAAAAATGATAAGCAACAACGAGAGCCGCAGCGCCAAGAAGGGGCGCACGCGTGATCCGGAGATAAAAGCTGCCGAGGAACGCCTGACAAAAATCGTAGGCGGCAGGGTCAGCCTTCCGTCATCAAAGAAAAAGGGCAAGATAGAGATACATTTTTCATCGCCTGAACAGCTCGACAGCATCATCAAAAAGCTGAGCGAGATCAGCGAAGATTAGCGATAAAACCGAAAACTGTATCGTGTTGTTTCACGTGAAACATGGAGGTAAAAATGCGCAGAAAAGACAGAGAGATAACCGATCTGGACGAGATAGTAGAGAAGGTTATCGATAGATCAGACGTCATCAGGCTGGGCCTGGCGGACGGCGATTATCCGTATATCGTTCCCATGAATTACGGATATCAGTATAAAGACGGACAGCTGGAGTTTTACGTTCACGGAGCAGAGTCCGGCCGCAAAATGGAGCTCATCAGCAGAAACCCGGTATGCTCCTTCGAGATAGACACGGGCCACCGTCCGGTATTTATAATGGACAAGAAATATGCCACCATGAATTTCGAGTCAGCTATGGGCAGGGCAGAGATCCACATCATAGAGGACGAGAATGAAAAGGTGCGCATGCTGGACAATCTGGTGGAAAGATGCGACCCGCCTGAGGGCTTTGTGTATAACGAAAAATCCGTGCCGCACACCGCCGTCATGAAACTCGTCGTAACAGAGATCACCGGCAAGGCCAACCGCAAAAAATCCCAGCCGGATTACTGATCAGGACCGGCAGTTCTGATATATGCCGGCGGCCCTGATCCGGGCCGGCAGTCCTGATTCCGGTCCATCAGTCCGCCCATGACCGCGGTGTGCGGCTTGCGACCGCTCCGCGGACAGGAGCGGCGTCATTACGCCAAAAAGAGCGCTGGATACGCCAGCGCCCTTTTTTCATGTGCCGCCGCCGATCGCGCGGCCGTTTTTATTTTATATTATATGTTTCGCGTATATGTTTCACGGAGCCTATCTTTTGTAGGGCTCCATTCCTATGTTAGCCAGCTCGTCCGCGCGGTTGTTCATCCTGGTGACGTAGAGAAAGTCTTCATAGTTAAAAGACGATCCGTTGTTGGAGATGAATTTCTTGTATCTCTTGTTGAGGTCAGCCTGGCTGGCCTTATCTACATCCACATGCCCTTTGACTATATAGAAATTTATACTGTGCTGTGAAGTGAGCGCCAGGAGCTGCTGCCACAGCTCTTTGTTTTTTACGGGTTCTTTAGAAGCGTTCTTCCAGCCGTTCTTCTGCCAGTTTACGTACCATTTTTTTCTGAAGCAGTCCATGAGGTAGGTGGAGTCGGAGAATACGTCTATCTCCAGCCCGGTCCTTTTCAGGCATGACAGAGCCTGGATCAGGGCGGTCATCTCCATCTTGTTATTGGTAGTGTCGGCCTCGCCGCCGCAGAGCTCTTTTTTAGATCCGCCCCATTCGAGTATAGCTCCCCAGCCGCCGGCGTTCTCCTGTTTCTGATTGTTGGAGCAGGCCCCATCGGTATATATCTTAAGTTTAGCCATTTTCGCTTCCTCTTTTTCTATCTGTAGAGCAGGGCAGAAACGCGCCTGCAGCTTTATCTCCATTTTATTAATTAAACTTCATGCGTGAAACATCCTGAAAGCATGATCCGGCTCCCGCCGCACATTAAATAATACATATCGTGATCGTATTTGTAAACATACAGTAATCCGGGTGTAACACAACTGTAATATTTAGAAGATATAATTATTACGTATATGTTTAATATGCGATAGGTATGCGCTGCCGGGATCCGCCCATCTGGGCGGGAGGAAGTCTCATATTCGATGACTCAAGGATCCGGCGGCCTTTTTGTTAGTGATATATATAGCGATACAATGGCAGGAAAAATAAAAGATACTCTGATCGCTGCGGTCCTGATATCTTTTCTTGTTGTCATATATGTGCTGGGACAGAACTATTCTTTTTTCGACGGAGTGAAGCCCCTGTCAGTCAACAGCGGCAGTACTGCAGCTTCAGTAGAGGCTATGGATCTTTCGGAGCCGGATAAGATCATAGTCAGCAGCGGCAGCGGCCAGATGTACTCGGTGGATCCGGACCGTAAGCTTGAGCGCGGATACCAGGCTCAAGGAGTGTCTGATCCGACCCTTTACGCCAGCTTTATGGCTGAGTTCAAGAGCAGGGTCTCGGGATCAGCGGGACTTTCCAAAACCGACGCCTCAAAGTTCAGCCGGGCTGTTTCAGAGAATTCCGCTTCGGCGGTATACAGCTTCAGAATAACTCTCGAGGACCTTGAAAGCTGTGCCGGGATAGAGGATAAGACCGGCGGTTCCGATAAAGTCAGGCCTTCTATCATAGTCATACCGGCCTACGACAGGAATTCAGCGTACATCTGGGACAGCACGGCAGGGAAATATTACAGGATCAAGTCAGAGAACGATGCGGGAGTCTGGAGCTCTATGGCAGACGCTCTCGCCGGGACCTCAGACGGAACGGAAACGGCTTACAGGCTTTCGTCTGACACAGGAAAGGGCGCCGGTTTCGTACCGGACGACCAGGTCCAGCTGCAGATACCGGAGGACAGCTCTTACCTTCCTGAATACAGGGCGAGTGATGAAAGCTCGCTCGACAGGCTGGAAAAGATGTTCTTCTCGAAGGGCACGGATTTTGTGAGGATCTCCAGGCGCGCTGACGGAAATGTCTCATACAGGTACAGATACATGCAAAAGGTGCTGACTGTGTCGGAGTCCGGGCGTGTCTATTACCATGAACAGTTCGACAGCGACCGGTACGAAGAAAAGGACTTCAGCGAATCGCTCAGGATCGCCGCGTCATACATAGAGTCACACGGCGGACTTCCCGACAGCAGCGGTGTAAAGGTCTTCCTTAAAAAGGCCGACAGGAAAGCAATAGACAAGAAATATAAAGGCTATGATTTCGAATTCGGGATCAGCTATAAAGGGATGAGGCTGGTCTATCCGGAGAATGAAGGCGACATGCTCAGCGTCAGCGTGAGAGGCGGACAGGTCACAGGCTATTTCAGGGATCTGCCGACGCTGGAGGACGAGGGCTCGGGCGCGGCTTCTCCCGAGACGGCGGAAAAGGCAGAGGTGCAGGCTCAGCCCCTGTCACAGATAGTGAGCGCCAACGCCTCTGAGCTGGCGTCCGCTTTAGACAGCAGAACGGCTGAAACAGATCTGCAGGAGATCACGGACAGCATACGTTCGGCAGAGATCTGCCTCTACAGAGTGCCTGATGGCATGGACCCGGAAGCGGCAGCTTCCGGAAGGTCGACGGAGTCGACGTCAGCTGACAGGCTCGTTCCCGCCTGGCACATTTCAGCGGGTGACAGGGATTTCTGGTTCAGGGCTTCTGACGGAGTTTTCATAGCGTCGGACAATACGGCAGGTGAGAAAAACTGAGTGGCTGGAGAAGCTTTAGACTCCAGAAGAGAAAAAACGCGGGATGATGCTCCCGGTGCAGCAGCGGTCTTTTACGGCCGCTGTTTTTCTTTACTGCAGGTTCAAATGGGTTATAATAGAGTTCAGAAATTTTGGTTCCACTATGGACCTTATATCAATATTTCACAGCGGCTTCATTGTTTCATCACAGTGGAGTTGTAAATTACAGGATGTAAGAAGAATTACATTCAGACAGGAGCAGGCATGGCATTAAGCGTTTGTTCATTCGCCAGCGGCAGCAGCGGAAACTGCTATCTCGTGAGAAGCAGCGATACCGCTATACTGATCGACGCGGGAATAAGCACAAAGAGAATACACGATTCCATGGGAAAGATCGGCGTTGACAGATCGTCTATAGATGGAGTCTTCATCACCCACGAGCACTCTGACCACGTAAAGGGACTGAGGGTGCTGACGAAAAAGAATCCGGACTGGAGGATCTACACATCTGAAGGCACGGGCGAGCAGATAAAGGACAGCATCTTCGACCAGTCCAGACTCAACTGCTTCGAGGCGGGCGACATGATAGAAGTCGGGGACATGAAAGTCCAGTCCATAAAGATCTCTCACGATGCCGCGGACCCGGTGTGCTACTCAGTGTCGGCAGAGGGATCGAACCTGCTGATAATGACCGATACAGGATTCGTTCCCAACGAAGCCGCCTCCAGAATGCGCGGCGCTGATATCATAGTCATGGAAGCAAACCACGAGGTGAACATGCTGAAAGCCGGATCCTACCCTTACCGCCTCAAAATGCGCATACTTGGGGACAGGGGACATCTGTCAAACGAAACAGCCGGCGAAACTCTTGCTGAAACGATGACCCAGGATCCACGCTACAGGAAGATATACCTCGCTCACCTGAGCAGAGAGAACAACTTCCCGCGGCTGGCTTTCCAGACGGTCAAGAATATACTTGAAGAGAACCACTTCTATCCGGGACGCGATTTCAGCCTCGATGTCATGAGACGCGATGAGATCAGCGGAATGGCGACGGTTTAGGAGCAGTTAAGAAGGTGGATTTTATGGATGAGATGAACAACATGGAAAACCTGGCAGGCGGAAATGACCAGAGCAGTGCGAACGGCGCGGACAGCGCGAACGGCATGGAAAACAGGTCGGGCTCCGGCGAAGCCGCTGTAGATTACAGCACAGCAGCAGGAACAAAGACCTCGGTAGGCGGGAGCACGTCAGCAGGCGGCAGTGATACAGGCGGAAGCGGTTACAATACATACACATACGATACTTCATCAGACGCCAGCGACCAGTATTACGGAGAACAGAACAGTTACACAGACACGGACAGCACGAATGACTACAGCGGTTATGGGCAGGAAAATAACCAGTCCCGCGAAAGCTCCGCTTACAATGATGCCTCCGGCAGCCAGTACGGCGGCGCCTATAACGACGGATACAGCGCGGGCGGACAGTACGGCGGATATTACGGTGGAAACAATGGTTTCAACGGCGCCGCCGGCGGACAGTTCAACGCTGTTCCTCCGCAGGCTCCAAAGAAGAAAAAGAAGCTGTCAGAAAAGGCCAAGAAAGTGCTGGCAGCTGTCCTCGTGATAGCACTCTGCGGATGCGCGGGCTTCGGCGGTACCACGCTGGCCAACAATATGTCGTCGTCCTCGTCGGGAAGCGGTTCCTCGAAGAGC
The DNA here is from genome assembly GCA_028724585.1 of Bacillota bacterium. Classification (GTDB taxonomy): domain Bacteria; phylum Bacillota; class Clostridia; order Peptostreptococcales; family Anaerovoracaceae; genus RUG708. The sequence goes on from JAQYCQ010000019.1 coordinate 126,994, forward strand.
ACTAACGTAAAGATCTCGGGAGATGTGACCAGCCTCGACGCGGCATCGGCGATAGCCGAAAAGATCATGCCTTCCGTAGTAGGTATAAGCACAACGTCGCAGACTAAGACACAGACCCTGTTCGGCCTGCAGAGCGGTACTGTCGAGGGCGTAGGTACAGGCATCATCGTGTCGGAGGACGGATATATCCTGACCAACTCGCACGTGGTCAACGACGGCGATACTGAGACCATTACCGTAGACCTTTATGACGGCAAGACTTACAGTGGAAAAGTCCTCTGGAATGATTCCAGCCTGGATCTGGCTATAGTCAAGATCGATGCTTCGGGCCTCACAGCCGCTGAGCTCGGCGATTCCGATGACGTCAAGATCGGCGATTACGCTCTGGCGGTCGGCAACCCTCTGGGACTCAATTATGAGAGATCGATGACATCGGGTATCATCAGCGGACTCAACAGAACTATCACGACACAGGACGAGTCTACGGGCTCTACAAATAACATGGAAGGACTCATCCAGACAGACGCGGCCATCAATTCCGGAAACAGCGGCGGTCCGCTCATCGACAGCGAAGGCAAGGTCATCGGTATCAATACAGCCAAGGCCTCATCGTCTGAGGGCCTGGGATTCTCCATCCCTATAAATACAGCCGTGCCTATCATCAAGCAGATAAAGGAAAACGGCGATTACCAGGCTTCCTACATCGGTATCTCAGGTGTTGACCTTTCAGATGTAATGGCCAACTACCAGACTAACTTCAAGGCTGATTCAGGTGTATATGTGGCACAGATCTTCACTGATTCGCCGGCAGCAAAAGCAGGTCTCAAGGAAGGAGATATCATAACCAAGATAAACGACAAGGAGATCAGCGGCATGAGCGCTCTCAAGTCAGAGCTCATAAACTACAGCCCTGGAACAGAGATAACTCTGACTGTAGAAAGAGATAAAAAGGACCAGAAGATAAAGCTGACGCTCGGCAGCGAGTCTGATGCCAAGACTTCGCTCCAGTCGAGTGAAAGCCAGGGACAGTCAGACCAGAACGGATCGTCAGGAAGCCAGACTCTGCCTGGAATTTCCGGCGGACAGAACGGACAGAGCGGACAGAGCGGACAGAGCAGCAGCGGCGGGCTCGGAAGCTTATTCGGAAACTAAAAACAGCAGGACAGTTGACTTAAGACGCACAGGCGCCGTACCATATAAAACAATATGGCGCGGCGCTTTTTTGCGCGCGGAGCGCGCGGGAATGGAGAAAAGATGAACATAGATATAATATGTATAGGCAAGCTCAAGGAAAAGTACTGGCGTGACGCCAGCGCTGAATACGCTAAGAGACTGGGCCGATACTGCAGATTTAATATAGTAGAGTTAAAGGAATCCAGACTGCCGGAAAACGCTTCCCAGGCTGACGAAAATGCGGTAAAGGAAAAGGAAGGGCAGGAGATCCTGAAAGCGATAAAAAAACAGCAGCACGTCGTGGCTCTGGACATAAAAGGAAAAGAGCTCGATTCAGAAAAGCTGGCATCCAGGCTTGACAGCCTGATGACAGGCGGTGTCAGCGATATAGCGTTTATAATAGGAGGAAGCCTGGGCCTTTCGCCTGAGGTCCTGTCCAGGGCCGATTTCAGGCTTTCTTTTTCTCCTATGACATTCCCTCACCAGATGATGAGGATCATACTGCAGGAGCAGCTTTACCGCTGTTTCAAGATAATACACCACGAAACATATCATAAATAGGCGATGTAAAACGTTGAAAACGCAAACTATCTATGATATGCTTTATCGCAATCAAAAATAGAAAGTGCCGTTCAAGGCAGACAGAAAGGGAATATGAAGCTTAAAACAACAGGAAATATGGCAGTCGAGACGGAGCTGCCTCTGCTCACTTTTCCGTCACTGTCCGGAACAGGTATAGTCAGGCACGGCTTTACGACCAGGGAAGGCGGAGTCAGCGAAGGCATGTTCAGGTCCCTCAACCTCAGCTTTACAAGAGGAGACAGACCAGAAGCCGTCACAGAAAACTTCAGGCGCGTAGCCGCGGCTCTGGGTACGGAGCCGGACAGGTTCGTCTTTACCGACCAGACACATACGACCAATATCCGCCGGGTCTATGAAGAAGACGCGGGCAAAGGACTCACCAGAGAACGCGATTACACAGATATAGACGGTCTCGTTACCGATGTACCGGGGCTGATGCTGAGCGCTTTTTTCGCTGACTGCACACCCCTGTTTTTCGTTGACCCGGTCAGGAGAGCTATAGGGCTCAGCCATTCCGGCTGGCGGGGCACAGCGGGACGCATGGGCGCGGTGACTGTCAGGCGCATGGAGAAGGAGTTCGGGACAGATCCGGCGGACCTGATCTGCGCGGTCGGCCCCTGCATCTGCAGAGACTGCTACGAGATCAGCAAAGATGTGGCGGATATCTTCGCTGAAGAATTCAGCGGACACCGTGACGAAATACTGAGGGACGACCATAACGGCAAATTCCACCTGGACCTGAACAGGACAAATGAGATAGTACTGCTGGAGGCGGGCGTGCTCCCGGAGCATATCACCTTATCCGGAGTATGCACCTGCTGCGATCCGGACATGCTCTTCTCACACAGGGCGACAGGAGGCAAAAGAGGCAATCTTGGAGCTTTCATGGCTCTTCTGTGATTGCGTACCGCTTCGCGGTGGTAGAAAATATAGATAAGGGGGTGCGGAAATGTATAGAGATATGGCTTATATGAGTCTGGCAAAGGTCAATCCGGCCTTTCTCGAAAGGCTGACCAGGGCCGGCAGGCTGGACAATTTCCTCGATACACTGAGCGAATTCGCGGCGGATGCCCACTTTGAGATAGAAAGACAGATACTCGACCAGTACAAAAACAGCGACGAATACAGACAGAACAAGAGCAACAGAAAAATAGTAAATTACGTCGTAAATTCCATAGACAGGAGCGTGCTCTACATGGTTCCGGACCTGATAGACCAGGCCCTTATGCCAGGCAGCGATGTCATGCTTCAGCTCGAGCAGGAGGAAGATGAGTACGAATCCTTCAAGAGCAAGTGCGATGAGCTTTTTATATCAGGCAGCGCCAGCGACGAGCTGGATGATCTGGACGATGAAGAAGGCGGCCCGGTGCTGGTGGCTGATCTCGAGGAGTATATCCGCAGGGAGCTCAGGGCTAACAGCATGACTGCTGAAGAAGTCGCGGAGGAAGCGCGCCGCAGGAAGCAGGAAAAGGAAAAAGCGGAAGCCGCTGATGAGTCCGCGGACAGGGCGGATAGTTCAGAAGAGGCGGCCGCTTCTTCTGAAAAAGCGGACGACACGGACAATTCAGAAGAAGCGGCCGATGAGAGTGAAGAAAACGGCGTAAGCGAGTCGGATGAAGAATAAGCATCTTACGCGGAGCGTCCTGTCGGTGCGTCATCCTGATACAGCGGTTGGCGAGCCAGCGACTGCGCAGCCGTCGGAATGATGTGTCGTGTAACTTTGTAGAAATTAGTTTTAGTTTGTTATATAATAGAAGATAACGTTAGAAGATAAAAGCAGACAATATACAGGGGGATTCATATGAGTACTTTCAGAGAAGAAGATCTGCCGTATGATTTCGAAACACTTAAAGAAACCAAGCATATCAGGAGAAGCGTTTACGACCTGCAGCCTATAACTCTCGATGAAGAATATCCTGGAGACCTGCCTGAGGATCTCCAGCCTTTCCATTTCTGCTTCGCCAGAGAGGGACATATCATAATGATCATTCCGAGGAATTACCTGCAGGAAGCTCTCGATGAGCATGATCTGGACGCCTACGAGATCGCTATTCCGGTCAAGTTCGTCATAGAGAAGGGCTATAAGCACGTAGAAGGCCATGAAGATTATATCGTAGGAAATTTCGACTACGATCCTGAGATACAGAAGGTCGACGTGCCTTATTACTATTACGAGTACTAGAGCGGCGGGAACGTGCTGCGCATTCCTCTGAGATCAGGGGTGTGCCTGCTGCCGCTTATTTTGGAGCATTAACTGTTTATGAGATTACGTAAAGAAAGTGATGATCTGCAGGAGGATGACATACTGCTCATCGCGAATGTCTCCGACGCGCTGGCTCATCCGGCGCGCGTAAAGATCTTCAGATTCATTATGCACAGGAATATCGAGAGGAAGCCGGTCTGCAACAAAGATGTGGTAGCGGAGTTCGACTATTCCCAGGCGACCATATCCCAGCATATAAAAAGGCTGGAGAAATCGGACCTTGTGCAGGTGAACAAAAAAGACAGATTTTCATACTATTTCGCCAATGTAGGCCTGCTGGGCAGATACTTCAAGGCGATAAACAAGCTGGACGAAAACTGAGGCGTCCAGCCCGAAGCCGGGGCTTGCTTCCGCAGGTTCGTTAATTTTGTCAATCATCGTTTTTATATAATTTAGGGGAACCAGGAGGCTGTTACATGAGACTGGAAGATTTAACGCCAGAAGAACACGAATTGCTTAAAAAGAAGTTTGCGCAGTTCCACAGACTTCCTAAGGAGTCGAACAATATCTGTCCAAACTATTACAATCCTTACCACGACCCGAGGAACTGCCCGGGTTCATGCAGGTACTGCATGTGGGACGGAGTACTGAGAGAAGAAGGTCTTTAGGCCAAGGCCCGGGACCGGGATACTCGGTAAATGACTAAGCCGCCGCGGTGTGTCAGCCGCAGCGGCTTTTTTACGCTGTTATAAATCGAGACGTAAACCCCACGGGCGTATCTGTGGGAACTGTCAGAGAAGCTCAGAAGGGAAAGCGTTCTTCGATCTCATTTACTATCTCGCGGTTGAGCGGAGCGTCCATGCCATTTTCCTCCGCCATGGCGACTATGGCCCCGTTTATAGCCCTTATCTCTGTAGGGCGGCGCCGGCGTACGTCAGCTAACATGGAGCATATGTTTTCACCGGTCAGCTCTGCCACATGCATGGCGTCTTCTATGATCTTATCAGGATCGTATGAACGGCCTCCGGCATTTACTGTCTCGACGGCTTCGCCGACAAGGCGGCGCGAGCGCCGGTTCATCTGCGGATCGCTGACTATGTATTTATTAGGCTTGTCGTTGAGCGCGCAGAGCGCGTTTATCGCTGTGTTTACGAAGAGCTTGCGGAAGATGGCGTCAAAAACATCGTCCGATATGACCGTCTGGAATCCGGCTCTGTCCAGGACTTCAGCGGTCTTTTTAAGGCGCTCTTCTGTCCCGCTGCCGTCAGGCTCAAGGGCTCCTATAGTCGTGACCCCGCTTCCGGCGTGGATGATCTCACCGTCGTCGCGGATGTTCATGCCGTGGGCGGTAGTTCCCAGGAGTATCTGGGAAGCGTCTGCTGTCTCCAGCAGAGGCAGATGGTTTCCATATCCGTTCTGGAGTGTGAGCACTGTGGTGTCGGGGCCGAAGATCTGTGGGTGGCTTTTTACAGCTTCGCGTGTAGAATATGACTTGACGAGAACGATGACCAGCTCCGCGGGGTTTTCGCCTGACGTATCGGTCACGGCACGCAGGTTTTCAGCGTGTGTCAGCGAACCGTCCTTTTCGTGGATGGTTATGCCCTTTTCGTTGATGCAGTCGGAATGCTCCGGGGAATAAGTTACGCAGAGCACTTCATTCGCCGGATCCGCCGCCAGAGACGCGGCGAAAAGGGATCCGATGGCTCCTGTTCCGAGAATTGATATCCTCATATCTGTCGATCCTCCTAAATATCTGATCAGAATGCGATTGGAATTCCGGTAAGGGATTAGTAATGTTAATAAAAGGATAGCACACAAATGGATAATAAAAAAGAAGAAAAGATATTCGCCGCCAGGGTGGAAGACCAGATCCGTGCCTGCGAAAACAAGTATATGATGACCCATACGGATTTCCTGGATCTGCATCAGAGAAGCCTGGCAGAGTCGGTGATACGAAGCACGGGCTTCAGGAAATACGGCTTTTACGGCGGCTATGATGATGCCGAGCGTGTCATAGCGGTATTCCTTCCGGATTATATAGAGCAGGACGATCCGGCAGAGTACTTTAAGGAAGAAGCGGAGGACGATCCTCTTACGGTCCTCCGCATCACACATGGCAGGGGTGGAAAGGAGCTGACTCACAGGGACTATCTGGGGGCGCTCATGGGCCTGGGCATCAAGCGCGAGGTGACCGGAGACATCCTTGTCGGTGAAGAAGGGGCTGACGCGGTCGTGCTCCGTGACATAGCCGAGTTCATCGAAATGAACATGACCAGCGCCGGGCGGAGCACCGTTTCCATAGAGCAGGCTGACATATCCGATCTGCGGGTGCCGGAGCAGAGGATGGAGGAAAGGGACGCCAGTGTGGCATCGCTGAGGCTGGACAATGTCCTGTCGGCGGCTTTTGGCCTTTCCAGAAACAGCGCGGTTGAAGCTATAAAGAGCGGCCTGGTCTTCGTGGACAGTATTGAGATGTCCAAGCCTGACCATCAGATAGACGAGGGAGCACGGCTGGTGCTCCGCCATAAGGGCAAGGCTGTCCTGAGCGAGATAGGCAGGACGACTTCAAAAGGCAGGATACATGTAAAGATACTGCGATATAAATAAAATCATAGAGGTCTATAAAAGAAGCCCACGCGCTCTGAGTACTCAGGCGCATGGGCTTTCATTTTCTTTTTCGGTTTTGCCGCGCTCCGCGCGGACATGTGGACGGAGTCCACGTGAGGCTGCCTTTTATTATGAAAGGGCTTCTGTGATAGGAGGCACTACCTGCTTCTTTCTGGAAACTACGCCCTTGAGGTATGTGCGGCCTTCTTCTGATGAAGTGAATGCCTTTTTGACTACTTCGTCAGCGCCTTCGCCCGCGAATACCATCTCGCTGGATTCGTCGAGGATGTTTGTGAGCAGGAAGAAGAGCATATCACAGCCGTGTTCGCTGAATGACTCGTGGATGTAGTCGTTCATTGTCTTAGCGAGTTCGCTGAGCTCGTCTTCGTCCATGGAGGTTACCTGGCCTACGCCGTAAGTAGTGTTTCCTGCTGTGAACTTCTTGAAGTCCATGTAGAGGATCTCTTTAGGGGACTTGCCGGCCAGCTCGCTGCCTGCCTTGAACATTTCCTTTGCGTAAGCCTGGATGTCTTCGATGCCTGCGGCCTCAGCGTAAGCGTTTGCGGCTTCTACGTCCAGGTCTGTACATGTCGGTGAACGGAATGCCAGTGTATCTGAAAGGATGGCTGAGCAGAGAGCGCCTGCTGTAGCCTTATCGAATTCGATGTTGTTCTCCTTAAAGTGGAGATAGACGATAGTAGCTGTGCAGCCTACAGGCATAGCCCTGAAGTAGATAGGCTCGTTTGTCTGTACGTCGCCGATCTTGTGGTGGTCGAGGATCTCGAGGATATGGGCGTCGGCGATATCGTCTGTCGCCTGAGCGACTTCATTGTGGTCTACGAGGATAACGTCCTTGCCTGCCGCGCTCGGAAGAAGCTCCGGAGTCTCCAGGCCGACATGTTTGAGGACGAATTCTGTCTCAGGGTTGAGGTCGCCTGCTCTTGCAGCTTTGTAATCCTGGCCTGTGAGTGCCTTCTTGAAGGCCGCGTATCCGATAGCGGAGCAGATTGAGTCTGTATCTGGGTTTTTATGGCCGATAACGTAAATCATGTATATCTTTCCTCCTGAAATATTTTGATCTGATTTCGATATGAATCGATTTCTGTGTCATTAATTCTACTCGCATTTGCCTGCCGTGACAATAGGCTGGCAGGACAGTGAGAGCTGGAGTGTGCTTTTTTCGGCTGATATCAGTAATCGGATGGAGGGCAGAGCAGAGATACTTCTATAGTATCGCCGGCCGACTTAGGGTCTTCGCCGAGCGATGTTATATAGAAGCCGTTGGCAGCCAGCGACCTGCCTGCAACCTCGGCGCGCAGGATGCCGTCCTCAGCCCTGTGGAGCATAAGCGTATGTAGGAGTTCCATCTTTCCCGGAACCCTCATATCCGAGGAGAGGATGGCCTTTTCCTTAGGGAAGCTGTAGGGTTTCCTTCCCATGAATCTGGCGATCACGGCGTTCACGCACCACAGCATGCCGTTGAGGGCGGCGGCAGACGGACCGGAGAGGTTTATCAGCGGTTTATCCCCGTCGATGGCTACGCTCATAGGGCGGCCGGGAACCGATCTTACCTGGTGTGTGAGGAGCTTGCTGTGCTGCTCGAAGAGACGGGTGGTGAAATCCTCTTCGCCCTTTGAGGAGCCCCCGCTCATGAGGACGATATCGTTTTCGCGGATAGCTTTATCCAGAGCGTCGGAGAGCATCTGCATGTCGTCAGGCACTATGTCGTAGATAGTCGGAACGCCTCCGAAGGTCCGTATCAGTCCCTCAACCAGAGCCGCGTTCGAGTTTATGTTCTGTCCGCGGGCGGGTGCCGTGCCGGCAGCTACCAGCTCGCTTCCTGTCGGTATATATCCGACGCGCGGCCTTTTGATGACAGGGATCTCTGTTATGCCGCCTCTTATTATCGAGGAGATGCTGACCGGATTGAGGGTGAATCCTTTATGTGCGACGAGGGTGCCTTTAGCCAGCTGGGATCCTTTAGGACTGACGTTGGATCCGGGCTCTATATTCTGATCTGGCCTGAGATGTATGTCCACGCCGATATCGGGATGTATGTTTACCTGCTCTATCATGATGACAGCGTCGTAGGCGTCATCGAAATCGTCGCCGGTATCGGCGCGCACGAAATCTTCGCCGAGCTTCCAGCTGGATGTGTCGGGCATGCCGTCAGCGAATGCCGCGGATTTTACAGCGATACCGTCGAATCTGGACGCGCGTACCACCGGCAGGTCGTATCTGGCGAACTGGTCCTCGGCCAGGATCCTGCCTTCGCTCTCTTCTACGGGGATCATTTCAGTCTGCGGCTGCGGATCCCATATTTCAAACAGGGATGATAAGAATTCTTCTTTAGTAGTAAGTTTTTCGTCTGGTCTCATTTTATATTTACGCTTTCCGCGCCGCCGGAGGCGGCGCAACTGTGACCGGAGGTCTCGGAGGTTTTATTTATTTTCATTCGTATTTTATCAGTTTCAACATTTCTAAACAATGATAATGATAGATTGGGTTTGATTTTATTTGAAATTGCTTGAAGGAATTAGCTTTACATTTTCTTAAATTTGACCATGTTGAAATAGGATTTTGCATATGATATACTAATACGTCATATGTATGGTTGGAAAATGGAGAAGTTTATGGACTCTAAGAAATCTAAGATACGATCGGCGCTTTCGCGGTCGAGATATTTATTCATTTTGATGGCAGCTATGCTGGTCATCATCGCATTTATAAAACCTGTTCTCGCGATACCTGCCGCTGTCATGCTCATAGCGGCGGTCATAATGAATGTCCTGGATGTCAGGAACGAAGAGAAAACGCTGATTTCCGACTATTTTGAGGATCTTGCCGGAGAGATGGACGAATCTATCATTTCGTCGGTCCTGCACAATCCGTTTCCGCTCTGTATGATCGGGAGCGACGGCAAAATAGTATGGTGCAATAAGCAGTTTGAGAATCTCTTTCCGGAGGACGACGGCCCTGTGGACAAGGATATCTGCGATATTACCGGCATCAAGCTCTTCGGGCTCAGCAACGATGTGCTGATGAACAGGATCGTAACTATACCGTCTATAAAAAGGTCGTTCAGGGTCCAGACCTCGGAGGCCCAGCTTCCGGATTCCAGAAAAAACGACAGGGACAGCTCTGACGACGAGTACGATGTGCGCATGTTCCACTGGCTGGACGTTACCGACCTGGAGCAGATAAAGAAAACATATCAGGACGAGAAGAGCTGTGTCGTACATATAAAGGTGGATAATCTCGATGATATACTGGAGAGCGCTCCGGACGAGATAAAGGTGAGCCTGGCCGGAGAGATAGAGAAGATCATCAGGACATGGGCAGTCAAGTCCAGGGCGGCCGTTATAAGGATATCGAAGAGCAGATACACGGTCATCTGCGACCGCAGAGCTCTTGAAAACACAGAGATAAACAAGTTCCATATACTCGACGAGGTAAGGGCTCTCAATACCGGCGGAGATATACCGGCATCGCTCAGTATCGGAGCGGGAGCTTTAGGAAAGAGCCTCAACCAGACAGACGAATTTGCCCAGGCGGCGCTGGATCTGGCGCTGGGACGCGGCGGCGACCAGGCTGTAGTAAGGAAGGATACTTCGCTGGAATACTACGGCGGCAAGCTGCAGACAGTGGGTAAACGCAATAAGGGCAAATCGCGTATCGTAGCTATCGCCATGCTCGACTTCATAGACCAGTCGGGGCGCGTATTCATCATGGGTCACAAAAATCCGGATATGGACGCTTTCGGCGCGGCTATCGGACTGGCCAGGATCGCGAAGACGCGTGACAGAGAAAAAGAAGTATATATAGTCATCAATTCCTGGGATTCGGTCGATATGCCTTACAAGCTGGCGGTCGAGACCAACGACTACCATTTCATCAGCGGCGAGCAGGCTAAGCTCATGGCCGAGCCTTCTGACCTGATGATAGTGGCGGACACTCACAGGCCTAGTCTTACCGAGTGCGGGGAAATGGCTGATATTGTTAATAAAACAATTATAATAGACCATCACAGGCGTTCACCTGATATAATTAAAAACGCGGTTCTTATGCATATAGAGCCGTACGCGTCGTCTACCTGCGAGCTCGTGACAGAGATGCTGCAGTATACGACGACAGAGAAAAAGGGTATAAGTGACTTCGAGGCGGAGGTGCTCCTGGCGGGGATCGTCCTCGATACAAAGAACTTCTCTGTAAAGACAGGCGTGCGCACATTCGAGGCGGCTTCCTGGCTGAGAAGGCAGGGGGCGGACCCTGCTGTGGTAAGGCAGTTCTTCCAGACAGATATGGAAGTCTTCCAGAAGAAGGCCGAGATCATCACCAGGGCAGAAAGGCTGCCTTACAATATAGCCATATCGTATCTGGCCGAGCCGAGGCACAATGTGTCTGTCCTCATAGCTATGGCGGCTGACTCCCTCCTCGACATAAGGGGCATGAAAGCGTCTTTCGTAATAGGCGTTGAAGATACGGGCCTGGTAAGGATCAGCGCCAGGTCGCTGGGCGCGGTGAACGTCCAGATGATACTGGAAAAGCTCGGCGGGGGCGGAAACCTGACTACTGCCGGAGCCCAGCTCCACAAGAGCATCCGCGACGCGCAGATAGAACTGGTCAAGGCTATAGACGAATATATGGAAAGCTACGGCCAGAAAAAAGAAGCGCCTAAATCACCAGTAAAACAGCTCAGGGATACTTTAAGGATCCCTAGGATCGAACAGGATAAAAAATAAAAAGAAAATCGAACAGGAGGCAGAAAAATGAAAGTAATTTTACTCCAGGATGTGAGGAGCCTCGGCAAGGCGGGAGAGATCGTCAAGGTAAGCGACGGCTACGCTCGCAACAAGCTTCTCCCGGCTAAGCTGGCCAAGGAAGCTACAGCGGGCAATATCAAGGCCCTCGAGAACCAGAAAGCCCGTAAGGCTGAGGAGCTCGCTGCTGAAAAGGCTGAGGCTGAAAAGATCAAGGCAGAACTGGACGGCAAGGAGATCTCCCTTAAATCAAAGGGCGGCGAAGGCGGAAAGCTTTTCGGAGCCGTTACTAATATGGATATCGCTGCCGCTGTCAAGGAGCAGAAGGGCTACGATATAGACAAGAAAAAGATAAAGATCCCTGAGCCTATCAAGACAGCAGGTGTACACGAAGCTGAGATCAAGCTTTTTACTGACGTCAGCGCGAGGATCAAGGTCAACGTTACCATCTAACAGCCGGAATAGGGCATAGAAGTATGGCAGACAATATGGAAAGGATCCCGCCCCACAGCGATGAAGCTGAAAAAAGCGTGCTGGGGGCGATCATGATAGACAAGAACGCCCTTTTTGATGTGCTCGAGGCTCTCAAGCCGGAGGATTTCTACAGCGAGATCCACGCTGAGATATTCGATGCCGTAAGGGATATAAACCGGAGGTCGGCTCCGGTCGATTCTATCACGGTAAAAGACGAGCTGCAGAAGAGAAAGAAGCTGCAGATGGTCGGGGGACCGGCATATATCGCTTCGCTTTCGGCTGGCGTACCGTCTACGGCAAATGTAATGTCGTACGCGGCTATCATCCGTGAAAAGGCCATGCTGAGGAGCCTCATCAGAGTATCGTCGGATATCATGGATAAGAGCTTCGCGGCCAGCTCTGACGCCGAAACTGTGCTGGATAAGGCCGAACAGGAGATACTCGATATATCGCGATTCTCACAGAAGCGCGAGTACACTCCACTGAAAGACGTCCTCTGGACTAACATGGAAGAGATAGACGCCATGGCCAGCAGGGACGGCACTCTTACCGGCCTGACCACAGGTTTTGTCGATCTGGACGCCAGGACATCCGGCCTGCAGAAATCGGACCTGGTCATAGTAGCGGCTCGCCCGAGTATGGGAAAGACCGCCTTCGCGCTCAACATAGCGCAGAACGCCGCGGTCAAGAGCGGCGCGCATGTCATGATCTTCTCTCTGGAGATGTCAAAGGAGCAGCTGGGCCAGCGTATGCTCAGCATGGAATCCTGCATAGAGCTCTCCAGGCTGCGCACGGGAGATATCTCCCGCGAGGACTGGGAAGACCTGAACATAGCGATCGACAAGCTCTCCGACACAAACGTTTTTATAGATGACACTCCCGGCATATCCATAGCCGAGATGAAAAACAAATGCAGGCGCGTCAAGGCCGAGCGAGGCCTTGATCTGGTGGTCGTCGACTACCTTCAGCTCATGAGCATAGAAGGAAGCAATGAAGGCCGCCAGCAGGAAGTCAGCACTCTTTCCAGGATGCTAAAGCAGATGGCCAGGGAAATGGAGTGTCCGGTCGTCGTGCTTTCACAGCTTTCGCGAGCTGTAGAGCAGCGCCAGGACCATAAGCCTCAGCTGTCCGACCTGAGAGAATCAGGAGCTATCGAGCAGGACGCCGATGTGGTCATGTTCCTGTACCGCGATGAATACTACAATCCGGAGACGACTGAAAAGCCGAACACTTGCGAGATCATCATCGCCAAGCAGAGGAACGGCCCTACGGGCAGCCTGGACCTGGCATGGCTGGGCAAATACACGAAATTCGCGGATAAAAGTCCCGTCGAGTTATAAATAAGTACAATTTACAAGGAGGCACTATCATGTCAACAATAGCAGTCGTTGGAGCCCAGTGGGGCGACGAAGGCAAAGGCAAGGCTATAGATTATCTTGCTACCAGAGCGGACTATGTAGTAAGGGCGCAGGGCGGCAGCAACGCCGGCCATTCCGTCGTTATCGACGGCAAAAAATACGCTCTTCATCTTATCCCGTCCGGAATACTCAACCCGAACGCTAAGAACATCATAGGAAACGGCGTGGTCTTCGATCCTGAGATATTCTATGAAGAGATAGCCGGACTCGAGAAGGACGGCATCAACACTGATAATATCTACATCAGCGACAGAGTCCACATCGTATTCCCTTACCATAAGGTACTGGACGGCCTCACTGAAAAGGCAAAGGGCAAGAAGAAGGTAGGAACTACAAACAAGGGCATAGGCCCATGCTACGCTGACAAAGCGTCACGTACAGGCATCCGCGCCTGCGACATGCTGAACATAGACCTTTTCAGATCAAAGCTGGCTGAGCAGATCGATCAGAAGAACGAGCTCATAACAAAGATCTATGGAGCTGAACCTCTTGACAAGGACGCTATAGTTGAAGAATACACAGATTACGCGAAGAGACTCGCTCCGCGCATCAAGGATACAGTAGTGATCCTCAACGAAGCTCTCGAGAGAGGCGACAAGGTTCTGTTCGAAGGAGCTCAGGGCGCAATGCTCGACCTCGACCTGGGAACATATCCGTACGTAACCAGCTCCCACCCTGTATCCGGCGGATTCGCTGCCGGCGCGGGCATCAGCCCTCGCTGCCTCGACGAAGTCATCGGCATAGTAAAGGCCTACACTACAAGGGTAGGCGCAGGTCCTTTCGTTTCCGAAGAAGACAACGAGACAGGCGACAAGATCAGGGAGATCGGCCACGAATACGGCGTAACCACAGGCAGGCCTCGCCGCTGCGGATGGCTGGACCTCGTACAGGTCAAGTACTCAGCAAGGATCAACGGCCTCACAGGCATTTCCCTCATGCTCCTCGACGTGCTCGACCAGTTCGAGACTGTCAAGGTATGCGTAGGCTACGACCACAACGGAGAAGAAGTAAAGAGCTTCCCTGCCGACCTCGACTACCTCGAAGAGTGCAAGCCTATATACAAGGAATTCAAGGGATGGCATACTCCGCTCACTGACTGCAAAAATTACGATGACCTCCCTGCTGAAGCAAAGGCATACATCGAATTCATAGAAGAGTACACAGGAACTCCTGTAAAGATCGTTTCAGTAGGACCTGACCGTACCCAGACCATGGTAAGAGCGGAATTCTTCAAATAGGACATCCTTTAATAAAGGGGACTGTACATGAATTTCAGACGTGAGAAGATAAATAATTTTTACCTGAGGGACACCCAGGTGGAAAACATTTTCATACAGGACTACATGCCTGACGCCGACGGATCTTTCATAAAGGTTTATCTGACAGCGCTCATGTACGCCGATAACGAAGACATTTCCAACAGACAGATAGCAAGGCACCTGCACATGGCAGAGGAAGACGTGCTCCGCGCCTGGAACTACTGGGAAGAACGCGGCATCATAAAAAAGCACTATTTCTCAAAGGACGACCGCTTCCACTATACGGTAGAATTCCTCAACCTCAAAGAGAGGATATTCGCGCCGGATTCGGTCGAAGATGAGCAGGCGCCTGACATACCTGATATGCTGGCGGACGGAGAAGACAGCGAGGCAGTACGCTCGGTGCTCACCCGTGTCCAGGACATATCGGGCCGCATGCTCGGCGGCAAAGAGACACGCGAGATAATCACCTGGATCTGCGAGGACGGCATAAACGCCGACCTGGTCTGCTTCGCCTACGACTACTGCGCCAGGAGACGCCAGAACGTCAAGTTCGCCTACGTCTCAGCGGTACTTAAGAACTGGGTCGAAGAAGGCATAAGCACAGTCGAGGAAGCGGAAAACATGCTGTCGGAGAACGACCAGCGCCACAACCAGTACAGGCGCGTCATGAAAGCTCTCGGCTTCACCCGCAATCCGACCGAGGACGAAAGGGCCAAGATCGACAGCTGGTTCGACGACATGAACTTCAGCATAGAAAAAGTGCTGGAAGCATGCAGCCGCACGAGCGGCATATCAAATCCAAACATCAATTACGTCAACAGCATACTGCGGAGCTGGAACGGCGAAGGCAAGGATAACAAAAATAAATCCGCTGCTTCCGCCCGCTCCGCGGGCAGCCGGACTTCGTCCGGAAACGCTGTATCAGCGGTCATGCGCATGTACGAAGACGCCAGAAGGCGCAACTCCGAAACGCGCGACGCTCACAGGCGCGAGATCTACAGCAGGATCCCGCGCGTACGCGAGATAGACGACCGCATACATAAAGCGACCGTAGCCATGATGAAGCTCAGCATGAGCGGGGAACAGAACGGTGCCACAGCGGATTCGCTCAGGATGGAGATGGACGAGCTCCAGAACGAGAAGACCTCGCTGCTGGGTCAGAACGGCTACCCGGCTGACTATATGGAGCTTCATTACGACTGCAGAAAATGCAGAGATACAGGCGTCCTCGACGACGGATCGCGCTGCAGCTGCTTCGCCGACAAGCTCAAAGAAGCGGCAGGCTGAGCTGCCTGAGGATCCACTCCCAGGGCGGTCTTTCGCCGCATCCGCGCGCTGCAGTTCAGCAATAGAGGCGTGAAAGGAAATATATACGGCCTTCCGGCCGTTAAAGAGGCAATATGCGCGCCAGCGCAGAAAGCCTCTTTTTTTACGCCGTATTGTGCGATAATATAATGTGAACGGAAGCTTCAGGCGCGGCGCCGGTCTTCAGCGGGCGCCGCGCCTGCCGTCTGCGGAGCGGTCGTAAGTACGGTTCCGGAACACGGGTACAGGCGGTTTGAAAGCAGCTGTTTTTTATGGTAAAATTAATGTACCTGTTTTTTGAAGAGATCATTTTGAGGTGATTGATGAAATGCAAGAAAACAGAAGCACGATTCTGGTTGTAGAAGACGAAAAACCGATTTCGGATATAATAAAATTCAATCTTGAAAAAGAAGGCTACGGGGTCATCACGGCTTATGACGGCGAAGAGGCGTTGAAAAAGCAGGCCGAGGAGGACCCTGACCTTGTGCTGCTCGATGTCATGCTCCCTAAGCTGGACGGTTTCGAGGTCTGCAGGCGCGTCAGGCAGAGGAGCATGGTCCCTGTCATCATCCTCACCGCCAAGGAAGAGGAAGTGGACAAGGTGCTGGGGCTGGAGCTGGGAGCCGACGATTATATGACAAAGCCTTTCGGCATGAGAGAGCTCATAGCGAGGATCAAGGCCAATATCAGGCGCGCTTCCCTTACGCTGGGGCCTGAGATAGATACGGCCAAGCCCAGCATCAGGAAGTTCGGGAACCTGGTCATCGACATGAACCGCTACGAGGTCAAAAAGAACGGCGAGCTCATAGACTTAACGCTCCGTGAGTTCGAGCTGCTCAGGTTCCTGGCCGGCCACGCCGACAAGGTATTCGAGCGCGAAGAGCTCCTCAAGGAAGTATGGGGATACGAATATTACGGGGACATACGTACAGTAGACGTCACCGTGCGCAGGCTGCGCGAAAAGATCGAAGACGATCCGGGCAGCCCTCAGTATATTATGACTAAGAGAGGCGTAGGCTACTATTTCAGGGAGCCTTAAAGCCAGGGGGAAGTTTTGGGAAAATCTACTAACAACGGGCGCAGCATGAAATGGCGGATAGTCTTCATGTTCTTCGTCATAGTCTTCGTAACGATGGCTGTGTCTGGTGTATTTATCTTATATAAGTTCGGGAACTTCCAGACCAGACCGTCTGTGGAGGACTGCAGGGATATAGCCGAAGCAGTATCGTCGTCCCTGCCGGTCAGCGGCAGCCAGAGCCTGGAAGAAAGCGGCGATGCCCTGTCTCAGGCGGTGTCGGAATGGCAGCTGGGCCCGGAATACGACATGTACATAATAGACAGCGGCAATACGATAATATCGTCTACCACTGGCAATACAGGAAAATCAGCAGAAAAGATCCTCGATGGATCTGTCATAAAGAAAGCGACTGACGAAAGCTCCGCTTACAGAAAACATGACCTTAAGAGCGGCATACCTGTGCTGGATTACGCGGTTCCGCTCAGGAACAGCGGCGGAACTGTGCTGGGAACGCTCTATCTGCGCGCGGATATGAGCAGTCCGGCCAAGACCCTGCACCAGGCCTTCATGATCTATCTGCAGGCTATGGCGGCAGCTCTGCTCCTGGCCGTGATACTGGCGCTGATATTTACAGGCACCATAACGCGCCCTGTCAACAAGCTGACGCGCAGAGCTGAAGAAATGGCGGGGGGAGACCTGTCAGAAGATATAGAAGTTTCGGCTGACGGCGAGATAGGAAGGCTGGCTTCGTCCTTCAACACCATGCGGCTCGAGATCAAGAGCAGGATGGAAGAGATCACAGACGAGAAATCCAAGCTGGAGACTATCCTGAAATATATGGCCGACGGCCTGGCAGCTGTAGATATGGACGGCAGGATCATACATATAAATGCCGCGGCGAGAGCCTTCCTGAACATTACTGACGAGGAAGCGGAGACTATAACATTCAGCGATATACTTTCGAGGCTGGGCAAAAACGATATCATGGACGGTATAAAGAAGACGACGTCCGACGAGGTCATCAGCGAGGTCGATGACTACGGCGGCAGGTCGCTTTTTATACGTTACGCCCGTATTGTGGATGAAACAGGCAGTGACAGGGGTGTCATCATGCTCATGCAGGACATCACCGAGCGCGAGAAGCTGGACAGGATGCAGAAGGATTTCGTGGCCAACGTATCCCACGAGCTCAGGACGCCTATCACAACGATAAAGAGCTATACAGAGACCCTCATGGGCGGGGATATAGACCCTCAGACGGAGTCTTCATTCCTCAAGGTCATCGACGACGAAGCAGAACGCATGTCGCATCTGGTAACAGACCTGCTGCAGCTGTCTAAGCTGGACAGCCACAGGCAGAAGCTCAATCTTGAGAAGATAGACATAAATACGCTCCTGCAGATATGCGTAAAGAAAGTAAGGCTGATGGCCAGGGCCAAGGACCAGGATATAGCCTGTGTCTTCAATGAAGATACCCGTATAGACATCATGGCCGACAGGGATATGATGCAGCAGGTAGTGCTCAACATACTTACAAACGCTATAAAATACACGCCGGACGGCGGCCGCATAATAGTAGATTCCTCGAGAGAGGGCGACGCCGCGAGATTTATGATACAGGACAACGGCATAGGCATAAGCCGGGACGACCTTTCCAGGATATTCGAGAGGTTCTACAGAGCTGACAAAGCCCGTTCCAGGGCTATGGGCGGCACGGGTCTCGGGCTTTCCATCGCTAAGAACATAGTCGAGGCCCATAACGGAACTATAATCATGGAGAGTGAGGAAGGCGCCGGCACGACCGTAACGGTGATGCTCCCGCTGGCAGGGAATATGCTCTCTACGGTCAGGCATACAGACAAGACGAAACCAGGTGGCAGATAAATGGCGAAGACCACAAAGAAAACCGTAAAAATAAGAAAAAAGAAGTCCCAGAAGGACCGCGAGGTGCTTTACAGCGACAGCAGCGTCATAGATATAGATAAGGAACGCGAGGCCAGGCGCCTTGAGCTCAGGAAAAAGGCGGAAGCCAGGCAGAGGAGGACCGGCCGTAAGTCCCTTAAAGAAGAGATGATGGAAGAGGTCGAGCTGGCTGAGCATCCTGAGAGGCTGAGAAGGCCGTCGCCTGAGGATGCCGTGGTCCCGAAGCGCAAGCCTATGACTACCAGGATGAGGCTGCTGACGGTGCTGCTGATCCTGCTCCTCATAGTCTGCGCTCTTTCGGCCAGGAGCATTGTGCGCCTGAAGCACGAGGAGCACGCGGCAGAGAAGGAAGTCGCCGAGCTGAAGCTCCAGAAAGCCGAGCTTCAGAAGAAGGTCAGCTGTCTTGACTCGGACGAGTATATAGAGCAGCAGGCCAGGAACTGGCTGAAGATGGCTAAACAGGGCGATATGGTCTACGTAATGAAGGGCGATTCCATAGAGCAGAACTCCAACGTCACTATGGAGGACGAGGAAGCCGACGCGTCCAAGAATTATGACGAGTCTAACAACAATGCCCTGTAGGCCGGTGGGTTCCGGCTGCCCGGCAGCGCTGCTGAAAGGATAATAGATGAAACAGCACATAAACGAAGTTATAGTCGTAGAAGGCAGGGATGATATAGACGCGGTCAATAAAGCCGTGAACGCCGATATCATCGCTACCCATGGATACGGGATCACGGGCGATACCATTGACAGGATCAGGAACGCCTACGAGACCAGAGGGATAATCATCCTGACAGATCCGGACAGGGCGGGACAGCGCATAAGGAAGCGCCTGACAGACCTGTTCCCGGACGCCGGACAGGCGTATATCTCGCGCAGCGAGGCGACGTCAAAGGACGACATAGGAGTGGAAAACGCGGCTCCGGATGTCATCGCCAAAGCTCTGGCGGCAGCGGGGATGACGGTCTCGGATCTCGTGGAGGAATACACTTCTTCAGATATGATGTATTACGGACTGTCGGGAGGCAGAGGCTCGCGCGAGCTGAGAGACAAGCTGGGACGCAGGCTGGGGATAGGCTACGGCAACGCCGCGGCTTTCCTGAAACGGCTGAACGGCTACGGCATAGCGCGTGAAGATCTGGAGAAAACACTTACAGAGATACAAAATGAAGAGAAATAACAGCCGTTCTGCCCGGGAGGCAGGCATAAAAAGAAAATACGGCTTCCATAATTCAAAGAGCCTGGGGCAGAACTTCCTCACCGATGACTCCGTCATCGACGACATAGCCGCTGCTTCGAAAATAGGCCCGGAGGACCTGGTCATAGAGATCGGCCCGGGCATGGGAGTCCTGACAGCCGCTGTCGCCGACTACGCCGGCAGGGTAGTCGCCATAGAAGTCGACAAGAGGCTGATACCGGTGCTCCATGAAACTCTGGCGGACTACGACAATATAGAGATAGTCAACGCGGATATCATGAAGACGGATCTCAACGAGATCATAGAGAAATATGGGATACCGGGCCCGGAGGGCAAGGTGCGCATAGTCGGCAATCTGCCGTATTACATAACCACGCCTATACTGATGATGCTGCTTGAGAGCCGTATACCGGCCGAGACCATCACCATCATGATGCAGAAGGAAGTGGCCGAGAGGATCATGGCGGATCCGGGCAGCCGGACTTACGGAGCCCTGACCGTAGCGGTCTCCTACTACTGTGTGCCGAGCATTGTCAGGGAGGTCTCCAAAGAGTGCTTCTCACCGGTGCCTAAGGTGGATTCCACCGTGCTCAGGCTGGATATGAGGCACGAAAAGCCGGTCACAGTCAAGAGCGAGTCTCTGCTGTTCGAGACCGTCAAGGCTGGCTTCGGCAAGAGGCGCAAGACCATGGCCAACGCCATCACAGGCCTGAGAGGTCTGGAAAAGGGCATGGCGGCGTCTGTGCTGGAGAAGGCCGGCATAGATCCTAAGAGGCGCGCGGAGACGCTGAGCCTGGAGGATTTCGCCGCTCTGGCGGACGCGGTCTACGAAGCCGTCACGGAGTGACCTGTGGACGGAGTCCACGAAGGACTCTGGTCTTTTAATATATATAAAGATAAGTTACAGTTTTTGAGAATTAAGAGAATCTGAAAAACATCTGATATGGAAAGAATACTGACTCAGCTCCTCGACTGGAGAATGCAGTTCGAGGACTACAAGACGCTGATCCTTACGGGGAGCACAGCGAAGGACAGGATGAACGTGATCAGGCAGTTCGCGGCTAAGAACTTCGAGAGCATGGTGCACGTGAACGTTAAGAACAACGCGAAGATCAGGGAGTATATGAACACAAATCCGGCAGGACGCGATGCCTACCGTTTCCTGGAAAAATCGGTCATGGAGATGATCATGCCGATAGATACGGCGGTAGTGCTCGAGAACGCGGATTCCCTCGAGCCTGAGGCTTTCAGGGATTACGCCGAGCATCTCTTCGCGCCTGAGGACACGTGTTTCCTCATCATGACAGGCGAGTTCAGCGACGAAGAGCTGGCTCCGCTCGAGGAGAGCTGCATCCACGTAGTTCTGCCCCCTAAGGAGTAAACATTCTATCAAGGGAGGAAAGGAAAATGAAGAAGAAAGCGCACAGGATGGCAACGGTCCTGCTGGCGGCTGCTATGACAGTAACTATGGCGGCGGTCCCTGCTTTCCCTGCTTTTTCGGGCAGCGGAGCGGGTTCAGCGGCCAGGGTGTACGCGGCGACGACCTTCAAGGATGTGCCTTACAGCCACTGGGCAAGGGCCTATATCCAGAAGGCAGTCAGCCAGGGTATCATCAGCGGCTACACTGACGGTACATTTAAGCCTGACAAAGCCATCACCAGGGCGGAGTTTACCAGGATGCTCAACGCGGCTCTTGGAAACACCAACACGCTGGAACCGAATTTCAGCGATGTCCGTACCGGGGACTGGTTCTATGACGACGTGTCTAAGGGTGTCGCGGCATCATTTATCTCGGGCTACGACGACGGGACCTTCCTGCCGTCAAAGACCATAAGCCGCCAGGAAGCCGCGGCTATAATGGCGAGGATAGTTCCAGCCTACGGATCAGACGCTGACCTGACTAAGTTCAAGGACGCCAAATCGGTCGGCGACTGGGCGGTTCCGGCTATGAAAAAGATAGTCGGCAAGGGCTATATCAACGGAGCAGATAATAAGCTGATGCCTAATGACAGCCTGACCAGGGCTCAGGCGGCCAAGATAATCGTCGATATGGTCGAGGGCGAAACTATCATCAAGAAGAATCAGACCATAGTACAGACAGGCGTTATCATCAAGGATAAGATCTATTCTAATCAGATTTCCGTCGGCACAGGTGTCAAGGATGGAAACGCTAAATTCGATAACTCCGTTATCCTGGGCAACATTAACATCGAGGGCGGCGGCAGCTCGGCAAGTGATGGTATACAGCTCCTCAATTCCAGGGCTTCCAGGATCACAGTGAGCAAAGATGACGGAAGCGTAAGGGTCCTGGCTAAGGGCGAATCGACAGTAGTATCGTCGTATATCACGGATTCCGCGATACTGGCTGAAGAAAACCTGTCCGGCAGCGGCGGCTTTGGCAGCGGTTTCGTGAACGTGTATATGGAGAGAAAATCAGACCTGGACCTCCAGGCTGACGTGGAAAAGCTGGAGCTGCTGGGCTCTAAATGCGACGCGTCCATTTCAAAGGGATTTTCAGCCGGCAAGATAACGGTAGATAAGGACTCCGAGAGGAGCGACATCAGGATATCTGAAGGCGCTAAGGCCGGTACGGTAGATGTAAACGGCGAAGGCACGGCGCTGCACGGCAAGGGCACGGTCGATACGATAAACGCCAATGCCGACAGCCTCACATATGAGGCCGAGCCGGGAACTCTCAACGTAGCCGACAGCGTAGCCGTCAAGCCTGTACTCAACATAGACCCTTCAGCTGCGCTTACCATCAGCATCAAGCCTGTTTCAGACGCGACTGACGTATCGGTAAGCGACAACATCGAAGTGAAGTTCAGCTCGACAGTACACGCTACAGGCTCAGACAAGCCTGTCCTCACAGACACTCAGGCCCAGTCCCTGATACTCCTCAAGAAGGACGACAGCACTGGAGAGAACATTCCTTGCAATATAACAGTCAACAACAACGGCGCCGGCGTGACGATAGACCCTGAGGGCACACTTGCTCACGGCACCACATATTACGTACGCATAGGCCAGGGCGACCTCACCGATATGTACGGAAACAAGAGCGACCTCTTCATCTCCGGATTCACTACTACCGGGACTAAGCAGGCCACTTCGGCTGAGCTCAATTCTCTCAAGGTCGGTGTTGACGACGGCAGCGACATCAGCTACAGCCAGATGTCCACTAACGCTGACGCTTCCAACGTATACTACATCGGAACAAAGGAACGCACAGTCAGCGTAAAGATCAGCACACTGATCCCTTCGCCTGCAGCAGCCATATCGCTTAATACCGATAAGAGAACCATGTCGGAATCGGAGGGCGAAACATCCTTCCAGATCCCTGCAGGCACAGGCGATCCGGGCACTATAGAGATAAAGCTCTCCAGCGCTGACGGAGACTACGCGGATACGACCTACACCGTTGTCCTCAAGAGGCTTACTCCGGACATCAGCTCGGCAGCCATCCAGGGCAGCGACGCGGAGCTCAAGATCTTCGATTCAGCCGAATCGGCCCAGTCAGCTAATCCGGACGAGATAAGCGTATCAGAGATCAAGGGCAAGAGCGTGATAGACCTTTCGGCGGTCCTCGCTGAGCGCAACAACACCAACGCGGTTTCAGTAACAGCCGCTAAGTACGACCCTGAGACCGACAGTTGGAAAGATCTCTCCAGATCTGACCAGACAGCAGGAGCCTGGACACTGGGCCAGACCTCGGACGCTTCATCCGCCGACGGTATCTACAGGATAGTTTCCAGAGTAAACGTCTGCGGCTCATCGACGGTAAACGGCACATCCGAGGAGACCTCGGTCAAGTACCTCAACCTCAGCTTTAAATAAAATAAAGGCTTCAAATAAAATACAAAGGAACGGATCCTGCGTCAGCTCCGCTGACCGGGCCGCTCTGCGGCTATAAAACAAGGGCGCCGGCCTTCCATTTCGGAGGGCCGGCGCCCTTGTTCGTGTTCTGCTGTTTCATTAACTGTTTCGTGCTGTTACGCGCTCATGATCTTTATCCAGAGCTTGTCATAGAGCCTCCTGCAGTTGACAGGCAGGTTGACGTAGGTTTCGAAGCTGTCCTTGATCTCATCTGAAGGGTAGAGGACATCGCTGTTCCTCATCTCATCAGGGAGCATCTCCCGCGCTGCTGATTCGGCGGTCGAATAATATATGTACTCTGTATTTGCCGCCATGTTTTTCGGATCGCAGATGAAGTTTATGAACTTCTCGGCGCCCTCTTTATTCTGTGTATCCTTAGGGATGCACATGGCGTCCACGTAAAGATTGCTGCCTTCTTTAGGAGTATAGAAGCCCAGCATATCGGATCCTTCGTCTCCCAGCTCCTCAGCCATAAGGAAATAGTCGCCGGCGTAGCATGGAGCTATAGCGGCCTCGCCGCCCTCCATCTTGTCGAATATCTGGTCCTGGACATAGGCCTGGACCAGCGGCTTTTCATCTATCAGCAGCTGGGCAGCCGCCCGGATATCCTTTTCGCTGCTGACGTTATATGACTTGCCCATCTTCTTAAGGGCTATGCCTATAGCGTCCCTGGAGTTGTCGAACATGAGGATCTGCTTCCTGTACTTTTTATTCCAGAGCAGGTCCCAGGAGCCGATGTCCTTTTCGTTTTCATCGACTTTTTCTTTGTTGTAGACGACGCCGACAGTTCCCCACTGGTAAGGGACTGAGTACTCGTTTTTCGGGTCGTATTCAGGGTTTCTGAAGCTCTGGTCCACATACTCGAAATTCGGCACCTTGTCGAAATCTATCTTTGCCAGCATGCCTTCGTCTATCATGCGGGAGATCATGTAATCGCTCGGTACGACTATATCGTAGTTTACGCCGCCGTTCCTCATCTTAGCGTACATCTCCTCGCAGGTAGGGGTGGTGGAGTAGTTCACCTTTATACCGGTCTCCTTCTCGAATTCCGGTATCAGGCTGGGATCTATATACTCACCCCAGTTGAATACGTTTATGACGTCTTTATCGCTGGTTCCGCAGCCGGCGGCAGCGACCATCATGACGATGACCAGCAGGGCGCAGGCAGCGGAATATAGTATCTTTTTTATCACTGCTCAAACTCCTCTCCGTTGTCCCTGAGCTCCCTGAGGTTTATCAGAAGCAGGAGCAGGAGGACTACAACGAACATGATAGTACAGAGGGCGTTTATCTCAGGGCTGATACGCTTTCTGGTCATGCCGAATATGATAACGCCGAGTGTCTCGGTGGTCGGGCCTGAGGTGAAGTAGCTGACTACTACATCGTCTATTGACATTGTGAACGAGAGGATAAGGCCGGTGATTATGCCGGACTTGATCTGAGGCAGGACTACATAGCGGAAAGCCTGTATATTAGAGGCTCCCAGGTCTCTGGCCGCCTCGTACTGCTTCTGGTCCATCTGCCTCAGCCTCGGCATGACGGACAGGATGACGTAAGGCGTGTTGAAGGTGATATGGGCCAGGAGCAGGGTGAGGAATCCCAGCCTGAAGGCCTGCAGGTGCATGGAATGCGCCATAAATATGAACATGAGCATCAGCGATACGCCGAAGATTATATCCGGGTTCATCATAGGGATGTTGTTGGCACCCATCATGAGCTGGCGAGGCCTGCGCTTCATGGCGAATATGCCGAGCGCCGCCAGAGTGCCCAGTATGGTCGCTATGACGGCGGCCAGTATGGAGACTGCCAGAGTTACCTCAAGGGCGTGTATTATAGTGTCGTTGTGTATCAGCGAACGGTACCACTTGAGGGTGAATCCGTGCCATACCGCCCGACTCTTGGAGTTATTGAAAGAGAATATTATCAGCAGCACGATCGGGGCGTACATGAATATGAATACCAGGGCCATGTACACCTTCGAGAGCATAGATCCTTTTTTCTTCATGACAAGAGCACGCTCCCTTCTTCGCTGTCCCTGTCTATCCTGTTTGTGATCAGGGTGAACAGGGCGATGATGACCATCATGACGAGCGAGATAGCCGCGCCCATGTTGGCATCGTATGTGCCGCCGAGGAACTGCATCTCGATAAGGTCACCGATGAGGATGCTGGCGCCTCCGCCAAGTATCTTGGATATTACGAATGTGCTGACCGCGGGTATGAATACCATGATAATGCCCGATACAGTTCCCGGTATCGAGAGAGGGAATATCACCTTTGTGAAGACCTGTCTGCTGTTGCAGCCCATGTCGCGCGCGGCTTCTATCAGGCTGTGGTCCATGCGCTCCAGCGAATTGTAGACCGGCAGTATCATGAAAGGCAGGTAGTTATATATCATGCCTATGCCGACCGCCACAGGCGTGTTGATTATGTGCAGCTCAGGCAGGTGGACAGCCGATAGGAAAGCATTGAGGAGCCCGTTGTTTTCCAGTATGGTGAGCCAGGCGTAGGTCCTGAGCAGGAAGTTCATCCACATAGGCACCATGATCAGGATCATAGCGGCAGTGCGGCCCTTTTTTCCCAGTCTGGACATGGCGTAGGCCATAGGATAGCCGATGATCAGACAGACTACCGTCGATATGACAGCCAGCCTGAAGGAATTGAAGAATACCACTGAGTATTCCGCCATATCCTTGAAGTTCACAAGTGTGAACTGGCCCGCTTCGTTTGTGAAAGCGTAATAGAAAACAATGAGCATAGGGATGGCTGTAAAGAGGATGAGCCACAGTAAATACGGGTATGCCGCCGCTTTATTCGTCTTCATCTGGCGCGTCCTCCCTGCTCTTGTTTGGATCGTGCAGGAAGCGGTGCTTCTGCATGGTGAGTGTCTCTATATTGCTCTTTTTCATGATCTGGATATTTTCAGGATCTATATCGATGAGGACCTCGCTTCCCGGTTCTGTAGGGATGGTGGATTTGGCCATGAATTGGTAGTTGCCGGCTCCTTCCACCTCGAGCATGATCTCGTAGTAGATCCCCTTGAAAAGGCATGAGATGACGCGGCCGTGGAGAAGGCTTTCAGCCTTCTGCAAAGAAGGGGCCCCTTCCTTTAAAAGCACGAGGTCCTCCGGCCTCCAGACTATGTCTACAGGCTCGTCAGGGGCGAATCCAACGTCTACACAGTCGTAGGCTGTACCGAAGAATTCCACGTACTTATCGCGCTTCATGATACCGGAAAATATGTTGCTCTCGCCGATAAAGTCAGCCACGAAAGCGTTCTGAGGTTCGTTGTAGATATCGATAGGGGTACCCTGCTGGAGTATCTCGCCCTTGTTCATGACGACGACCTTGTCGGACATGGTGAGGGCTTCCTCCTGGTCGTGGGTAACGTAGATAAAAGTGATGCCCAGGCTGTCGTGCAGTTTCTTGAGCTCGATCTGCATCTCTTTTCTGAGTTTGAGGTCGAGAGCGCCCAGAGGCTCGTCGAGCAGCAGGACTTTAGGATGTACGACTATAGCGCGGGCTATGGCGACACGCTGCTGCTGGCCGCCGGAGAGCGAGTCGATAGAACGGTTGTTGAAGCCTTTAAGGTCGATCAGCTCCAGCATTTCTTCTACGCGCTTTTTCTGTTCGGCGCGCGATACGCCGCGCAGCTTGAGCCCGAACGCTATGTTGTCGAATACATTGAGATGAGGGAAGAGCGCGTACTTCTGAAAAACCGTATTAATGTTGCGCAGATTAGGCGCCACATCGTTTATGCGCTTCCCTTCGAAAAATATGTCTCCTGAATCAGGCGTCTCAAATCCGCCTATCAGTCTGAGTGTTGTAGTTTTGCCGCATCCGGAAGGCCCGAGCAGGGTGACGAATTCGCCTTCCTTAACATCCAGACTAAGAGCATTAAGTATTACATTGCCATTGAAACCTTTGCTTACATTTCTCAGGCTGAGAAATCCGTCTCCCATTTATCAACCTTCCTTTTTCTGTTTTCCGGCGCCTCGGCGCCGTCTTGTCCGCGGAGCGGACGGGCGTTAGCAGGCAGTCTGCGGGGCAGCCTCTGCCGCTCCTCCCGGCTGTTCGAACAGTTCTATATTCAGCATGCTGCGGCTCTCGGAGAGGCCTTTCAGCGAAATATCGTAGTCTATAAACAGCGAGCCTGTGAGATTTTCCGGCTCTATGTCGTTTACGACCTTGTTTGTGAGGACCTCCATCTCGAAGGATCCGTAAGGGGTCTGGTAGATGCTGTTGAATCTTTTGCCCTTCTTGAACTCCATGACTGTATCCATCATGACATCGTGTCCGAAGCGTTTCATCCTTATCTCGCCGTCATCGCCGATCCGGAGCGTCGTCTTGACGTTCTTAAGCCCGGACATTTCGCCTTCTTCGTAGACGACGTAAGTCGTATCGCCCTTTTTATATGCCTTGGCCTCGGTCACGAATTCTATCTGATCGTCGTCGATGCCGCTGTCTTTATTTATCTGACGTCCTGTCAGTCTTATCATTATATCTTTCGTATCCAAGTTCTATTATCCTTTCTATCGTACTGCTGTACGGGGATCCCGCGGCTTCCCAGAGAAGAGGGAACATGCTGAAGGCGGTGAATCCCGGAAGTGTGTTGATCTCGTTAATATATATGCTGCCGGTCTTTCTGTCAACGAAAAAGTCGCATCTGGCGAAGCCGCTGCCGTCTATAGCCCTGTAGGCGCGCGCCGCTATGTCCCTGAGCTTTTCAGAAGTTTCTTCCGGAATGTTCGCCGGGATCTGCATCTTAGGCTTTCCGTCGTCCACATATTTGCTGTCGTAGTCGTAGAAATCCTCAGTCGCGACTATCTCGCCGGGAACCGTGACCTTAACATCGTCATTGCCCAGTACTCCCGTTTCTATCTCACGGCAGTCGACAGCTTCCTCGCAGAGGATCCTCCTGTCGTGCCTGGACGCCAGGTCGAGAGCGGCTTTGAGCTCATCCCTGTCAGAAGCCTTTGAAATGCCGACGCTGGAGCCCATGTTGGCCGGCTTTATGAAAGCAGGATAGCCGACCGCTTTTTCTATCTGGTCTAAGCAGGCATCCAGGTCGTCAGCAATATCCGCGGTAGTCACATAGGTGTATTTGGTAACAGGCAGTCCGGCGCTTTCGAACACCTGTTTAGCGATTATCTTGTCCATAGCCACAGCAGAGGCAGTGACGCCGCATCCGCCGTAAGGCACGTCCGCCATCTCCAGCAGTCCCTGCAGTTTTCCGTCCTCGCAGTAAGGTCCGTGAACGATAGGGAGCACGAAGTCCGTCATGTCCTTCAGCCC
This sequence comes from Bacillota bacterium, assembly GCA_028724585.1. GTDB lineage: Bacteria > Bacillota > Clostridia > Peptostreptococcales > Anaerovoracaceae > RUG708. Next base: position 156,090 of record JAQYCQ010000019.1, read on the forward strand.
TCTGCCGTTGGCGGCCAGCACGCTGAAGCCGTATTTTTCCGGCTCCTCGGCCAGCTTTTTCTCGGCGTATTCCTGCCAGCTGCCGTCTGAGATCTTCTCGACCGGTCCGTCGTAGATCAGCCATCTGCCATCCTTTGTTATTCCTATGGTCGTAAGCTCGTATTTTGACCTGTCTATAGCGCCGATAACGGACACTACTGACATACAAGAGACATCATGTTCCGGTGAACGGCCTCCGAAAAGTACACATAATCTCGTCATTTTCATCATTCCCCTTCTATATTACGAGCCAGCCAAACCTGTTCCAGATCCCGTGCCGGCTGGCGGCGGTACGGCAGATTTCCGTCATTTACAGATGATCCAGCGTGGGCAGGACCCGCCTCTGGATATTGAAAAGTATACCATAAGGGAATTGTTTTTTGAGACTATGCCGATTCTTTGAACAATAAAAAAATGGTTTTTAGATCTTTGGATAAGATGACATGAAAAAAAGAAAGAACTGGATCCTGCGACGGCTCTGCAGTCGCTGGCTAGCCGCTCACATTAATCTTTTTCGTTCGCGGGCCAGCTTTGCACACATCCTATATCAGCTCTGGCTTCGCCTTAATCCTATTGTCAGGCTCGCCAATCGCTGTATTAGGATGACGCGCCGACAAGGTCCTGGTGGACGTTCTGCCGATGCGTGAGCGCCTATGCATGCGGAGCCCGGGACGGTCTGACGCGCAGCGGTGGATCTGACCGTGATCTTCCTGAGCTCTTGGTGCGGTGCCTTCGCGGGAAGCGGCGAACCGCTCCGCAACTCGCTAAAACACCGATGTGTTTTAGCTCAGACAGTGATCGCGGACCAGCCCCTCCGCTGATAATTTAAGTTTTGAGAACTTAAATTATCTTCGCCGCTTCTAGCCGCTCGGCACCGTGAAGATCTAC